>PNLP01000040.1 GCA_013823135.1 Planctomycetaceae bacterium | reverse complement strand
AGGAGAAGCAGCCGAATATCCCATTCGAGCCGCGAGCGCCCGTGGGAGGAAACCGGGAACTGCTCCGGACGTACTGGCACTTTCGAACGTTCCTCGACACTCGGGTATGTATCAGATTCTCCCTTACCGCACGATGACAGTCACCGGCAAGCTCCAGTGACCGCAGCGGCCGGTGTCGTCGCGCCAGCGGGCGCGAACGCGGTACTCGCCTGGTTCCTTGAATACCTCCGGCGGTATCTCGATTGCCCGGCCGGATTCCACATCCTTCCGCCAGTGCTCGCTGAGTTCATACCAACCTCGCTGACCAACGCGACCCACTCGCCATTCCATTGATGCAGGCTTGTGGCCCGCGGGTGAGGCGAACGCCGCGGCCTCGAACTTGTTCTTGCCTCCGGGTCGTTCTACGGTGGGCCGCGCGGGGATCTTGTCGTCCTTGGCTTCGTGGGCGAGGTAGCCCCAACCGTAGCCGCGTTGATCGCCGTCGTTCGGAGCGTAGTTCTTGACCGGCCGCGAGTCGGTGCAGAAATCGACGAGGTACTTCCTGAAGCCCGCGAAGTCCGCACTCACCAGGGTCCGCTTGAACTGGCCCCCGAAGTAACCGCCCTGGTTTGGGTTGACGAAGTACCCGCCCTTTGGGTTGATTCGCGGGTGGAAGTTCCAGCGTGCTTCGTCCAACCGTGGCCAGTCAACGTCATGGCCCTTTGGTGTCAACGCGGCAGCCAGGTCGGCCACCAGTTGGCCGACCTGGCCGCCGCGTTCGGTGTTGTCTGCCGCGAACAGGTCCAGAATCTCCCTCGCACGGTTGCGATACTCCAGAGCGATTGCTGGCTGTTGGAGGCAACCGATTGCTTCGATGTACCCCGGTTGATGATGTCGCGGGACGAACATCATGTCGTTGTCCCAGGGGATCGGTGCCCAGCGGCCATCAGGGTGGCGGTAGTAGCCGTGGTTGCCGTCCGGTCGCAGATCGACGTTGCCGAGAAGCCGATTCATCGCGTGGAAGCTGTAGTAAGCAGGCAGGTCGAGGTTCTGCCGCCACCACGCTTCCTTCGGATTCGACCGCATCCCGCCCAGGAACTTCTCCCACTCCTTCGGCGCTTCCGTCATCCCCTTCGGCGTGTGCTTGACCCCACTTTGAGCGCTCACGGTCAACCCGTCTGCCAGCTTGCGGTCGGTAAGCAACTTGGGCTCCATGTCGCCGAGCACGACGTACAAGCCCCACAGATCACCCGCGTACTGGTCTTTCGGCGAGACCTCCTCGGCACCAGTAACCACACGCCACTGAACCCACGTCACGGGTGGGCTGGGAACACCCGCGAGTCGGTAGGCACGCATCGACAGCACCTCATCGAGCCCCGAGATGCCACGATGAACGGGCAGGTATGGCGTCGATCCACCGGGGTTCAGGTTGAGGCTATCGCAGCCGGCCGGAAACGGTACGCCATCGTGATCGACGAGCGGCACGCCGTGCTCGCGGTTGAACTTCAGCCCCCACTTGTTCTTGCCGGCGATGTGGGCACTCCCCTGCCCTCGGTTGCTGTAAAGGATGTGGTCGTACACGACGCCGCGGTACACGAGCGTGCCCTGTTGCTTCTGCTTGTGAGCGCCCGGATCCCACTGACTCTTGGCGACATCTTCAGCACGTGCGAGTAACTGCATCGACTGGAGCGTGCCGAGGAACGCAGCCGGGTACACAACCGGCGGAGCCTTGCCGGGTTCGCGCGACCCAGTCCACGCGGATGGGCCGGCATCGCACCACCAGGCGTAATTGGGGCAAGTATCATCGACGGCCGGTGCCCGCGTCGCCTTGCCAGTGGCATCCGTCGCGACAACTCGGTAGCGCAGCAGGCATCGGTGTTTCTGAAATGTCGCAGGGACGCGAACGCTGAAGAGACCATCGCTGGCCTTATCGTCGCCCTCCTTGCCGTCGTCGCGCATCGGCAGGTCGGTCCAGTCCTTCTCGTACTCGGCGTCGGACTTGCGAATGTACTTACCGGGGGCAACGGCTTGCACCTTCAACACCGGTTTCGTCACGCCATCGAGCAACCGGGCGGTCACGAGCACCGCGACATCTGGCTTGGGCTGTATGGGATCGTGACGCACATTTGTGATCGACAGATTCACGGGCTCCGCTGGCTTCGGATCAACCGCCTGAGTTAGTAGTGGGGTAAAGCACACGACAATCAACGCAAAACAACGCATCGCACAGTCCCTCGGCATCTGGAGGCACATGGCCAGTTTCCGCTCGCTCTCAACCTCGGTCAAGTTGTTCTTTACCTCAGGGACCAAGCGGACGAGCAAACCACCTTTACCCAACCGCAAGGTTTCGTACTGTCATCGTGCCCTGAAACATTGCACAATCAGCCTTCCTGCCCGCCATGACGTTTCGCAAGGAGTGACCGCATGAACCTGCTTTCCCGGTACGCTACGTTGTTCTTCAGCTTATGGCTGACTCTGGGTGCTTCGACCGCGGCTCGAGGCCAGGAGGCAAGTTGGCCTCCGCAGAAGTCGAAAGAGTCGGAACACACGGAAAGGAAACTGCACACCTTCCAACATGGGGTCAAAAAGGAGTGGGGCTACGCAACGGCCCAGCGCGATACGTTCCTGGTCCTTCATCCGAAGGAAGTCAAAGCGAACACGCCGCTGTACGTCGTCCTCCACTCCGCTGGGCACGACGTTCACTCCTGCCTGGCCTGCACAACCAAGGTTGGCAACCACGACATCTACCACGCACCGCCTGAGTTCTTCGCTCTGTATCTCGATTGCCGCGCCAACAAGGGCGACTGGTGGTGGGGTAGCGAAAAGTACAAGGGCTCCGAGGTTTGCCCCACGGAAAAGAGGGTGATCGACACCGTGAAATGGGTCATCAAGGAATACGGGATTGACGAGAACCGCGTCTACCTGTGCGGCAATTCCATGGGTGGCAGCGGCACCCTGGGAATCGGTATGCGGCACGGGGATGTCTTCGCCTCCATCAAGGCGAATGTGCCTGCCAGGGTCGATCACGTTTCCAGTCGGATGTACTTCGCACCACTCAGCGTGCCGGCTGACCTCACCCTGCCGGACCCGCCAATTGTGGTGGACTACTCCGCTCCCAACGACAGTTGGTCCAAGGGCCACGACAGCTTCGCGAAAGCGATGAACGAGCGGAAGTACGCGATGTTCCTGTACTGGGGGCCGTTCGGCCACGCGAACAACCACGCCAACATCCTGAAGGTCAACGACCTGATCAACTCCTTCGACTGGCTGAGCGTGAAGAAGAATGAGTCCTACCCGGTGTTCACGAACGCCTCGACCAACGATCCACTCCCCTGGCCGGATCAACTCGCGGACAAGAAATCGGGACAGGTCAACGCATTCTTCCGCTGGAAGAACGTCAGCGACACGGCGGAGGGAAGCGAGACGCAACTGTTTCTCGTCAAGCCAACGGACCTCAAGACGTCGTTCTCCATCCCCACAGAATCGACCGCGGATGTCAGCTTGCGCCGCCTGCAAAAGCTGCGAGTCGCGCCGGGGGCGAGCGTGCAGTGGACGTTCGGCACTGCAAAGGGCGAGGCGAAAGCCGATGCGACGGGATGCGTGACCATCCCCAAGCTGAAGATCACCGCGGAGCCCACCACGCTGAGTGTCAAACCTGCAAAGTAGGCACTGGGCATGCGACCGTGAAACCCTGCGGTAATATGCTTTGCACTGGTCTAGGGGGCGTGCTAGGCTCGCTCCCTTGCAGTCCCGCCTCTCCGTGGCCCGAAAGACTTGCTCCATGAAGGCTCACAGCCGCTCGAATGGTCCGGCTCATGAAACCAGTCTGCTCATCCGAGTCGGTCTACTCGCGGTTGGGTTGGCGCTCATCACCAGTTGGTCTGGCAGTGGAGCGGCTCAGCCTGCTCACCCGAAGTTTGTCGTCACGGCATTCGACCTCGGCGTTGTCGAACAGGTCCGCGCGAACGAGCAGAACCTTGCCACCGAGTTGACCGCACAGGGGTGGTGTACCGCACAACCGAAACCAAAGACGGCGACTGGTTGGTCCGATGTTCCCGCCGGGGCCGAACCTGACCAGTGGGTCAGCATCGTGACCGTCGGGTTCGGCAGTCGGGCCGAGGCGTATGCCTTTCAGTTCAGCGGTCCGAATCGCACGGCGAGACTGCTCGCTCACGTTCCCCACCGGAAGCACTTTGTCAACGGGGGCGAGCGGTGGTTCTCGCCGTTCACGAACCTGCTCGACGCATTTCGGATCGGCCACGCCACAGCGAAGAAGGCCAACCCCCTCCCGACGTTGCAACTTGAGGTCGTGCTCTCCAACCCGAAAGGTGCGGGCACCGGAGGGGCCGACGAAGCACTCACGGTCCCGCCGGAGAAGGTGTTCCCCCCCGTGCAAGTGATCGCGACTGCTGCGGCCTGCGCGGGTGGGTGGGCACCAACGACGCAGAAGGCAGACATCCGTGCCCGTGTCGAGGTGCGTGTTCTCGATCAAGCCTGCGGGTTCCGGGTCACGTTCGTTCGCGACGGCAAAGAGACGGTATTCACACGCGACCGCGTGCCGTGGGAAGAATATCACGATCAACTCGCGATGCTGTTGAGCCTGCCAATCACCCGTCCAAGCGTGGTGGATTTCGTCCGCCCGTCGCCCGAGAAGGTCGAATTGCTGGCAATCGAATCGAACCGAATCATCTGCCTCGTGGACGACGAACTGACCGCGCTCGACACGGCAACCGGAGCGGAAGCATGGCGGCTGCGCATACCGCAGGGCAAGACCGGGCCGAAGCGGGTGGAAAGATACGCGACACTTCACGCTGCCGGGAAACTGCGGTTGTTCCGAACATCAACGTCACTCGCGGAAATCGCGGTCGCCGACGGTGCGATCTCCCCATTGGCTCCCACCCCTGCTACGGCGTTCGATGTCGGGAACAATGGCGCGACTGCCGTGGTGCAAGGTGCGAAACTCTCACTCGTCGCTCGCGGGAAAGAAGTCTGGACCACGACCGAACCGGAACCGATCGTTGCGGGGCCACGGCTGGAATCCGACCGCGTTCTGATCGGCACCGGTAGCGGGGAGCTCGTTGCGCTGAGCAGCGCAGATAAACGCGAACTGTGGCGTGTTTCCCTCGGTAAGCGGTTATGGGGGCCGATCACGCCCGTGGGAACGCTCCGACTCGTCTTCTCGGCCGAAGTTGAAACCCTCTTCGCCGTCGATCCGAAAGACGGTGCTGTGAAGTGGCGGTTCGCCGCGGGTGACGCTTTGGTTCGTTCGCCGTTCGAGTACGACGGGTCGGTGGTAGTTGTCACGAAGGCCAACCGAATCGTTCGCCTCGATCCATCGACCGGTAAGGTCTTGAACGAGGTGCGTTGGCCGACGTGGGTTATTGCTGCCGAACTGCTAACTGTGGGCGGTAAGTCTCGGCTCGCGGTCGGCGACGTGGCGGGGCGTCTGACCCTGATCGACACCGACCTGAAGCGAACGTGGGAATCGTCGCTCGGCGCGCGGGTCACGGGTCGTCCCGTGATCGCAGTGACCCCGCCTGTTTGGAAGACCAGGTCCAAACCTGCGAAGGGTGGGCCAGACGATCTCCTCGACTCCATCGCCACCGATGCCGCCGGAACCAAGCCGTTTCTGCTGACAACTGACGGTGCCGGCTTCCTGTACAAGCTCTCGACCGAGGGAATCAAGTAGCCATGTCCGACTCTCGAATTTGTCGCCGGTATGGCTGGCTGTTTGCTGCGCTCTTCGGCGTTTCCGCAACGGTGTTCGCACAACTCCCCGCGCCCGGAGGCAAGCCTCCCCCTGCCGACGATATCCTCAACGACCTGGAGGGGACCAAGACCGCGACCGACCTAGAAGGGTTGCGGCAGAGCCATCTCACGCTCGTGGAGACGTGGAAGCAAGTCGAGCGGCCGGGCACACCTTCCAAGGAGCCCGCACAGGAGAATCGCTGGAAGGCGGCCGGTGGTTACGCCACGCCGACTTCCGCTCAACCGATCTCGACGCTTGTTGAAGTTCCGAAAGATGGCGAATACCGGCTCTACCTGCGGCATCGGCTTGGACAGCAGCAGACAACTCCGGTCACAGTGTCGTTCGAACCGCTGAAAGTTGCTGATGCTGCCAAACCGGAGTACGTCAGCGCCGGTCCGGCCGTCGCCCATCGGTTCGGTGACATCAAACTGATTGCGAACACGCTCGGCAAAGAGCAGGAAAAGAAACTGCCGGTGCGGTTCGAGTCGGATGTGCAACTGAACTCGTTCGCCGACGAGGCCATGTTCGTCTGGGAATACCGTGACGTGAAATTGACCAAAGGCCCCCACCGCATAACACTCCAAAGCGATCGGCGCGATGCTCGCGTGTCGGCTGTGTTTCTAACACGCAGTAAGACGTTCCGCCCAAGTTTCTCGGCAGTGAAGAAGGACAACACGCTTGAAGGGGTCTACCTCCGCTACCGTGTGGTGAAAGGGGCAACCGCCCCAGAGTTCACGGCTTCAACGGGGATCACGTACCACTGGCCCGGTCGCCGTGCCGGGAACTCGACCGAGCCGCTGTGGTACGACGGCGCTCCCGCGATCGCCAAGGTGCCAGCGAAGGAGTGGTCGCCGTTCGTGGATGTCCGCGAGCAGGTAATTCCCGGCGGTGGGCCGTGGTCCACATGGCGACCGGCGCTTGGCGGCGTGGGTAATGGTGCGATCGAAGTGCAGTTCGCATGGGCGCCCCACGAGGCCGCCGTGGCGCACACGCTTCCCATGGCCGTCAGCGGTGGGCGGGCGATGTTCCGCGTTCCGCACGGGCGCTACACATTCCGCGGACCGGTTGCGAGTGCTGCCTGGGGAGTTTGGGACCCCACTGCCCTCGAAGGTTTTGTCGCGGAAGACGCCCTGGTGGAACGCTACTTCGCGTGGGCAGAAGAAGCCACTCGCACGCTTGGCCTGAAGGCCGATCACCCGAAGCCCAAACATCTGAAGGTGCTGACCGGTTGCCAGACCGGAGCCGCACATCAGGCACGCGCGGCCGAGATGATGGCGAAACTCGGGGTCAACTGGATCCCGAGTGCCCCCACCGACGTGGCACGGAAGTACGACCTCTACGACGATTCCGCCAATCCGAAGATCAAGATGGGCGACGAAATCGGCACGCACACCCCAGCAAGTGTCATCAACGGCGACGTTGTGCTACTGGCCGGTTTCCACGAGTACCTGCGCGAGCAAGCGAAACTGAACGGCCTCGATCTTCAAGCGTTCCTGGGGCTCGATGATGTGCGAGTCGCCAGGAGCATCGATCATTTGCCCGAGAACGCCGGTCGCTTCGAGCGGCGACTGTTCTACTGCTCGCAGCGCTACGCCCACCTCGCCACGATCCCAAACTACATGCGAGGACTCAGAAGCATCGAGAAGGGGAAGCCGAAGGCGCTGGTCTACAACAACTATTCCCCGCACCCGCTGTTCCTGACGGGTCGCGACATGAACGATTCGGACTGGTTCCTGCTTCCGCGCGCCGGAGCGCAGACCCTCGGCTGGGCCGAGGACTGGGCCACGGGAGGGAGTTGGGGGCTGGGCACACCGATGACCGAATGTACCACGTTCTACGCAGCACTGGTCGATTGCTCCGTTCGAACTCGCGGTTATACTGCGGGGTTCTACGTCGGCAGCAACTGCGGGTACTCCGCTCAGAAGATGTTCTCGTGCGTCAGTCAGGGAATCACGATCCTGCACCTCTACGACTGGGGCCCGATCGACTCGTGGGCCGAGGGAAGCAACTCCTGGAGCGAGTCGAAGGACCAGTACCTTTCCGTGGCGCAAGGGACACACGCACTCGGGCCGGCGGACGAAATCATCGGCACGGGGAAGCGCGAAGTTCGCCGCGCTGCCGTGCTGTACAACCGTAGCCACGAGATCGTCAGTGGTTCTCAGGTCACACTGAATCGCGACTGGATGTGGACGTTCCTCGGCCTTCGCAATTCGGGCATTCCTGTTGACGTGGTCATCGAGGAAGATTTGACAGAGCCGGAACTGAACCGATACGACGTGCTCTTCATTGGCGGACTGAACCTGGAACGTCGGCATCTCAAATCGGTGCGAGCGTGGGTCGAACGCGGCGGAGTGCTCATCGGTTCAGCGGGTACCGCGCTCTCGGACGTTTATGGTGACAGGATGCCCGAGACTGTGGAACTGTTCGGCACGACCCAGCGATTGGCGACCGCCGAGGACAAGAGTTCCCGCGAACGGGTTCGCTTCCAGGGGACAGACGAGTTCCCGGAAGTCGAACTGTTGGCCGCTGCTGCCGGGAACCAGAAGTACATCCTGACGCCGACTACCGGGAAGGTGGCAGCGAAGTACGACGGCGGCGAAGTCGCAGCAGTTGTGAACTCTCTGGGCAAGGGTCGCGCAATCCTCTTGGGAATGACGACTGGGGAAATGTTCCGCGTCGCTGGAGGGGCGAAGGGACCGGGGCGAGCCTGGCTCGCGGCTCCTGTCATGAAGCGGCTCGGCAGGCAACGAGTCGAGTTCAATTGCCCCGAATCGGAGGTCACTTTGTTCGACCATCCGAAGGGAGTGGCAGTGATGATCGGCCTCTACTCGTGGAAGCCGGGTGAACTTCCCACAGTCCCGGGGCGGCTCTCGGTCGATGCAAAGCGGGAAGTCAAGGAAGTGACGAGTGCCATGCATGGACCGCTCAAGTGGGCACTCCGCGACGGCAGGATCGAGATCGAAACGCCACCCGCTTTAAGGTTTGCAGTGGATACTGTTATTCTTCGCTAGTGGGCATTTGCCTCGCTTGTAGCCATCTCCGAATCATGCGAAAGGAACATCTCCGATGGCCACTGATGTCCCAGATACTCAAGCAGATGATGAAGAACTGGAAGATGAATGGCGGGCTCGGATCACGGAACATCTCCCGCCTCGCGTTGCACCCGATGATTGGGTCGTGAAGGCCTTTCACTCGGGTAAGCTGATTGCGGTGGCTTTGACGCTTGAAGACGAGGACGACACGGACGAGCCGATCACGGTGGCTGCGCTGGCAAAGATCGAAGCCGGCACAGTTGGAACCGGCGACGAGGGCGAACCCGAAACGGTGTGGTTGTTTCCAGGCTCTCGAAGCTGGACCGTTGAGAATGCGGAAGAATCCTGGGATGACGCGGCAAAATACCTCGCTGGCGAGATTGCCAAAGCCACGAACTAATCGGTGAAATCGTCTTTGTTCCAGTGACTGCGCTACCAACCGCTGCACTGCCTCAGAGTACTCTCGTTGGCAGCATCGCGATTGGTAGCTGAACTGTTCGCCTACTTCACACCGCTCTTCTCGCGAGCCGGCTTGAACTCATCTCCAGCGTTCCAGGTCGGAAGTTGATCCACGTCGGCCACCTCGCGAGCAATATCAAAAGCGAAGCGTGCAAGCACGACAAATCCCGAGTAGTCCCAATCCGGCTTCACCTCGTCTTGCGGCGTGTGATACGCATTGTCGTTGAATTCTTGATATGCCTTGCGTGCGAAGTCCGCAGGCTTGCCCTTGATCTTGTCGCCGGCCCCAACCGAGAACGCAGGGACACCCGCGCGAGCCATCGAGAAGTGGTCCGAGCGATAGAACACGCCGAGGTGTGCTCGCTTGTCGGCCTCGATCTCGAGCTTGTGCTTCTCCGCCTGACCCTTCACGGTCGGCCACGCGGTTGTTCGGTCCGCACCAGTGACCACAATGGATTCCGGCACGCCGATCGGCAAGATCATGTCGAAGTTGAGGTTGATCGCCGTCTTGCCAAGCGGAACGAGCGGGTTCTGCGAGTAGTATTTCGAGCCGAGTAACCCTTTCTCCTCCGCGGTGACAGCAAGGAACACAGCGGAACGCTTGGGCTTTGGAGATTGGGCCGACCAGGCACGGGCGAGTTCCAGCAAGAGGGCACAACCCGTGGCGTTGTCTGCTGCACCGTTGTAGATCGTATCCCCGAGGACGCCACGACCAACGCCGAGGTGGTCCCAGTGTGCGGTGAAGACAACGATTTCGGAATTCAGCTTGGGATCGCTTCCCTCGACCATTCCCACGACGTTGTTGCTCGCGATCTTCTCAATGCGAGTCGCGATGTTCCCCTTCAGGTTGACGCCCAAGGAGTACGCCTTGAACCCCTTCGTGTCGGCTTGCTTGAGCGCCGCGGCCACCGTTCGGCCGGACAAACCCAGTAGTCTTTCCCCCGCTTTTTGGGAAAGCCATCCAGCAAATGCGAGTGCTGGCCGATCGGCTTCTCGTTTGAGCTGGGCACCATCGAGCGGCCGGACAACTGAGTAAGGGTATCCGGCTGTTTCGGATGTGTGGATGATGAAGCAGGCCTTCGCACCACGACGGGTGGCTTCCTCAAACTTGTATGTCCAGCGGCCGTAGTACGTGAGCGATGTTCCGCCGAAGAACTTCGGATCAGTCGAGGGTGGCTCGTTCGTGAAGAGCACGACGACCTTCCCTTTTACATCCATTCCCCTGTAGTCGTCCCAGTCGAATTCGGGGGCCGTGATCCCGTGGCCCACGAAGATCGCCTCGGCATCGAACTCCTCGAGTTCCGACTGGGTGTGGCTCATACCCGAGAACTCTTCGTCACACAAGATGTCGAGTTTCTCGTCGCCTTTCTGGGCCTGAAGGGTGGACTTGGGATTCGTGAAGACGCGGAGCAGTGGAACGGGTTGGAGGTATGTGCCCCCTGCACCGATTGGCGTGAGACCAGCCTTCTTGAACGCGCTCGCAAGGTAATCGGTGGTGAGTTCCTCGCCGCGAGTGCCAGGGCCGCGACCTTCGAGTCGATCGCTCGCGAGGTACGCGACATCGGCCTTAATCCGCTCTGCGGAAATCACAATGGCCGGGTCGGCAGCGCTGACCTGGAGCGCGTTCGCGAGCAACGACACGCAGACGACCGGTAACAATCGGTGCATCACGAATTGTCCTTCTGGGGAATGTGCGGCAAGTGCGGAGAGGTCGGCCACTTTCCATTATGGAGAAAAAGCGTGTGACCGGCTTACTCCATTCGCGATGAGTACGACTTGGATGGAGGACATGGTGGAGTAAGCGAGAGGATTCGGAAGGAAGAGGAGCGGAACTTGGCCTATTCGGCGTTCCCATCACTTTGTTCGGAAAGCAGAAATCCCGTCGCTGCCAGCACCATGGCCATGTGGTGGTGCCATCCGATCCAGGTTCTCCCCTCGAAGTGATCCAACCCCAGTCGCGTTTTCAGCCATTCGAATCGCTGGGCAGCGACCGTGAGATGCTCGCGAGCCTCGTCAGCGAACTGGATGTCTCTCGTCTCGAGTGCTTCACCAAATCCCTCCGCGTTTCGATAGCCATCGTCCATAGCGACTTTGCTCGCGGCCCAACCTTCCGCCCGAAGTTCGTCCAGAAGCGAGAGTGCAATTGCAGACTTGCTCACATGCGTTCTGTGCTCGCTGGGAACGGTTTTCACTGTCAATTCCGGCTGTTCACGGAGCCAGTAACCGGGCAAGTAGAGACGCGCGGCAAGTGGCACGTAGCCCGCCTGGCCGACGATCCCCACAACAACGGCGATCTGGCAGTTAACTTTCCGCCCAATCGACCGCGCGAACTGCCTCTGAGTTCCCACTGAGTTTTTGCCTTTTTTGAGCAGCACACCGTCGTGGACGACCCACGCCGTTCCCTCATCGCCGTAACTTGTGGGAAGTAGATCACGGTAACGTGTCTGCACCCCGGATGGATCCCACGGACTGTCCGTAACGAAGTGCTGAAGCGCCTGACTCAGGTTTGCACCCGACCTCGCTGGGGTTGCCAGTGCCGCAATGGCTTCGACGTTCTTCCTGTCCGGTGCAGTCAGCAATCCGTTCACGTAGAGCCGGAACCACTCTCGTTGGTCCGCGCGGGCGAAGAGGTCAGAATACCTCGCCACGTAGTCCGAAATTTCGTCAGTAAGTGAGGTCATCAGCCCGACCTTGTGGTCGTTTTGCACAATCCCCTCCTGCTCACGCACACTCAAAAATGAACTTAGTTGATAACTTTGGTAGTATTTCAGCTTCCCCAGGATTCGCAAGACCGATTTGCCATCTTCTCGGTAAGCAACCACTCACTTTGTCAGATGCCTTTGCAACCCGTCAGCCACTCCGCCGGGCATCGCCATCGTGTCTCGCCACACAAAAGGCAACTTGACTTGTCCTCGCAGCCTCATTGGCTTTACAACCACTCGACACTCGGCTGTGGCACATTGATCGCCACGGCCTCGGAAGTGCATGCTTCAGGTTGAGGCGATCTGAATTCCTGGAACAATGGAGATTCAAATGCATCGATATGTCATGGTTGGTTTCGCACTCGCAATCGCAGCTGGTCCAGTCTCGGCTCTGCCGCCCACAAACGCCCAAACTCTGGAGCGTTCGGCAGAAGTGCTCGAAGAGTTGTCCAAGATTCCCTTGAAGAGCATCCCGGCCAAACTCCTCGCGGATGCTCAGGGGGTGGCGATCATTCCCCGCGTCATCAAGGCTGGGTTCATTTTTGGCGGTCGCGGTGGACACGGTGTTGTGTTCGCGAAGGACAAGAATGGGAACTGGGGCTCGCCCGTGTTCATCAATCTGGGAGGGGCCAGCGTGGGGTTCCAGGCAGGGGTTGAGTCCACCGATGTGGTGCTCGTGTTCCGTGACCGCAAGAGCTTGGACCGCTTGCTCGAAGGAAAGGGCAAGTTGACGCTGGGAGCCGATGCAGCTGTGGCGGCGGGACCAGTTGGGAGAACGGCCGCCGCCGCAACCGATGCGAAACTCGAAGCCGAGATCGTTTCCTATTCACGAAGTCGAGGGTTGTTCGCTGGAGTTTCGCTTGATGGGGCCGTGGTTCATGCGGACGCTAACAGCAATGCGCAGTTCCGCCAACCCGGGCGAGAAGCGGAGCAGAAACTGGCCGATGGCTTGCGGGCGGTACTCGTGGAGATGAGTACGGAGAAGCCACGTCCGGTTGAGCCGCCGATTCTGAACCCACCGGTCTCGGCTCCCGGTAAACCGTAATGATTGCGTTCACATCAGTCTTGTGTCGTGCACCGACCACGATGACGTGAGCGGTTCACATCGTGTTCACACTGTCCGTGTTCACGGATCAGCGGGGCGGAGCCTCGTGAGGCAGCGGAGCGACTTCAATCACTTTCGACGTTGGTGGCGTGAGAAACCCGACACCGCCACGGAGAGCTTGGTAGGTGTTCACAATTGCAGAGAGTGGCTGCTTTTTGGTTTCGATCAAGACCGTTCGCGCTTCGAGGAGATCACGCTGAGTCAGTACCACTTCCACATATTCGGCGCGAGCATTCTGGAGTAGTTTGCTGGCAACATCGATTGAAGCCTCGAGCGCTATCAACTGCTGCTTCTTGATATCGATGCTCTTGCGGTAGTTCTCTGCCATGGACATGCGGTTGAAAACTTCAGTAAAGGCATTCAGAACGACTCGCTGGTAGTTGTAGACGCTCTCAATTTGCTTGCCATTTGCGCTCATGTACTCGGCCCTGATCGCAGCCTTGTTGATCAGCGGTGCGACATTGACGATCAATGCGTCCGGAGTCGTGAACAGATACCTCAGATTGAACGCCTGGTAGCCGACGCCGCTGGTAATAGTCGGTGTGGGGAAGAGTCGAGCGCGAGCGACATTGATGTCGTGCCCCGCAGCTGCCAACTCATGCTCGGCTTGGCGAATATCGGGTCGGTTCTGAAGCAGTTGCGAGGGCAATCCAACGCTCAGCGACAATTACAACTTGGTGAGAGGGAAATCAAACTGTCGTTGAAGGGAAAACCAACTGCCGCCAATCAGGTGTGCCAGGCAATTTGTGGGTTTGCCTATAGCGTTACGGCTCAAGATTTGGGAAAGGGTCTGGAGTATCACGACACTTCTTGTTGAGACCACACGTTCTATACCGCACTCGGCCAAGAACGATGCCTGACTCCGATCCACTCTTGGCGAGCCGCCCGTGTTAATGGGCGGGTTCAGCCAGCCACCCGCCCGTTAACACGGGCGGCTCGCCAAAACGCATCATTCCCCACCGCTTGAAGTATAACTCGCTGCGTTGCTTGATCTTTCCAGAGATCCAGCTGTGCATTTCGGCGACCGAAAGGACACCCCCCCCCGGCTCATTCTCGAAATGGCTGTCCCGCGAGATCGCCAGCGTACCATGATATCCCGGCCCATCCACAGAGAGAGTAGTCATCGGCAGCCAAGCCACGATCTCCGGCCGATTGTGTTGCATCCAACGGTGCCAGATCGCTTTCGCAACAGAGGCGTTATTCTCGGCGAAATAGTGCAAACTGGTACAGTAGTGCGATAGTCGATGTCAGAGTCAGACTTATCAAATCCAACCTGACCGATGCGGAAGAGCGTGGATAGGTTCGCAGCGTTCGTCTGGGTACCAGGACCTTCCCAACGACACCAAGGAAACGCTCAGACGCAGTTTCTCCCACACGCGATTGGATGGGTGTGGAACGGTTACAGACCGAAGGAAAGTACCAGGTTACCAGCAGCGTTGGCGAGATCGCTCCGAAGAACGACCTCAGTAAGTCATCATTGGTTCAGGGTCCAGTGGATCCGATGATACCGACTGATCGAGACTCGAATATCAACGATGAGGGAGATCCACCCCTCGCCCAGGTAGCGATCGCGACACCACCCCCGACGCAAGTCAGGCCTTGAACGAACGAGGGGTGGGAGGCATCGCTAATCCTTGTCCTTGGTCCGCGGAAGTTCGGGCTTGTTCGTCGTGGGCACCAGTCTTGCAAGATCCTTCTTCACATCACTGAATTGAGCGTCCTTCGCAAGGTTGTTCCACTCGTATTCGTCCTTGTCGTGGTCGTACAGTTCCTCGTCGCCGTTCGCGTAGAGGATGTATCGCCACTTCTCGGTGCGGACCGCGTGATTGTTGAGGTGGTACGTCGTGATCGCCGGCTTGTCCCACTTCGCCTTTGAGTCGAGCAGCAGTGGCTTGATGTCTTCACCCTCGACGTGCTTGGGGCGTTCGAGTCCGCAAAGCGCACAAAGGGTTGGGTACACGCACATGAGATCCACGGTTCGCTCGCACACGCCGCCGGGTTTGGTGACGCCCGGCACGACCCAGATGAACGGCATGCGTGTCGCTTCTTCCCAGAGTGCGAACTTCCGCCAGTGTTCTTTTTCGCCGAGGTGCCAGCCGTGGTCACCCCAGAACACAATGATCGTGTTCTCTTTGTGGGGTGACTTGTCGTAAGCGTCGAGCAGGCGACCGATCTGGGCATCGCAGTATGCGATGGTGGCAAGGTACGCCTGGACTGCTTCCTTCCACCGTCCGGATTTCAGGATCTCGGCATGGTCACCGTCTGGCTTCGCCATCTTGATCCCGGCAGGCGGCACATCCTTCAGGTCGTCTTTCGTGGTCGGTGGAAGTTCGATCTTGTCGAGCGGGAACAGGTCGTAATACTTCTTCGGCACGTTCCACGGCATGTGTGGCTTGTGTAGCCCGACCGCGACGAAGAACGGCTTGTCGTGCTTGGCCAGAAGTTTCTCGATGCCATAATCGACGATACCCTCGTCCGACAGTTTCGAGTCGTTGGTGAGTGGTTGGAACTTGATGCCGCCGACGCCGTCGTTCTTGGCATCTGGGTGGGGCCTGGCCTTTTCCTTGCCACCGACCACATAGTCGGTCCACTCACCGGGTCGGTGTGCATTCGCGTGGTAAATCTTCCCGCTGCCGTACACGTTGTAACCGGCGTTGAGAAACTGCGTGGTGAGTGTCTGTTCCTTGGGAACCACAGGCTTCCAGTCCTGACCGTTGTCGTACACGCCGGTGGAACCGGGGCGTGATCCGGACATGAGCGCCGCCCGGCTCGGGTTACAGACGGGTGCGGCGCAGTACGCGTGGGTGAACGTGACGCCCATCTTCGCCAGACGGTCGATGTTCGGCGTCTTGGTCTGCGGATTGCGGGCAAGATGACCGACCCAATGATTCAGGTCATCGACAGCGATGAATAGCACATTCGGCTTGCTCGGTTTGTCGGAGGCAAGTGCGGGCGAAGCCGCGACCATCGCGAACGTCAGCGCGAAGATCCAGCGCATGGCGAACTTCCTCTTGGGTGGTTTTGTTCAGTCCTTTTCGCCCCAGACTTTCGGAGTGACGAAACCCTTGGACTTAGGCTTGCTCTTCGGGGGCACAGCCTGCTTCGCGAATCCGGCGAGTGCGGCGCGTAGTTCTTTGACTTTCTCCGGATTTTTCTCGGCGAGATTGGTCTTCTCGAAGGGATCGTCCTTCAGGTTGAATAGCTCGATCGACTCCGTGTTGTTCTTCTTCGTCGCACCGCCGTCGGGATCATCGACACCGGTCTTGATGACTAACTTCCAGTCGCTCGCACGAACGGCTCCCGTGTTCGGCGTGGTGTTGAGCAAGATCGAGTCGTGGGGCGATGGTTTGCCCGCGGTCAGCGTTGGCCAGATATCGAGTCCATCAACGGGGAGTTTCTGCTCAACCTTCGAGCCACTCAATTTCAACAAGGTTGGATACCAATCGACCATGTGCATTGGCTCGGTGATGGTGCTGCCTGGCTTGATCTGCCCCTCCCACGTAGCACACGAGGCGACACGGATGCCCCCCTCGTAGAGTGTACCTTTCCCCTCACGATACTTGCCATTGTCGGTCACCACACCCGGCTGGGGTCCGCCGTTGTCGCTGCTGAAGACGAAAAGTGTGTTCTTGCGCACGCCAGCCTTCTCGACGGCATCCACAATCTGGCCAACGGCCTCATCCATTGCGGCAAGCATCCCCGCGTACTTGAGCCGTTCGCCTTTCAGTTGTGGATACTGCTTGGCGTAGTTCTCGGGTGCCTGGTGCGGAGCGTGAACCGCGTTGAACGGCACATACAGAAAGAACGGCTTCTTCCCGGCGTTGTCGTTCACGAACTTCACCGCATCCTTGGCGATGAGGTGAGTGCTGTAACCCTCGTCGCGGCACGCTTGGTCGTCCTTGTGCCAGTCGAAGCCACCATCGCGAATGTGCGTAAAGTAGTCGATCTGTCCGTTGTAGTGGCCGTACTGGTGGTCGAACCCGCGGCGAGTGGGAAGATACTCGGGTGCGAAGTGCCCGAGATGCCACTTCCCGACGATTGCGGTCGTGTACCCCGCTTCTTTCAACGCTTGCGGCAGTGTGCGTTCTTCAAGCGGTAAACCGTACTGTGCGTAGGGCCGCACAACTCCGACCTGAAGCCCGTGTCGCATCGGATAGCGGCCGGTCATGAGCGCGGCCCTCGTCGGACTGCAAACCGGTTGAACGTAGAAGGCATCGAGCCTCGCACCGGCCGCTGCCAGTTTGTCGATCTGCGGGGTCTTGATGTCCTGACCACCCATAAAGCCGCAATCCTCGCGGCCGAGATCGTCGGCGAGGATGAACACGATGTTCGGCTTCTCCATCGGATCGGCGGCCGAACATGGAGTACCAAGTACCAACACAGCGAGGAGAGCGTATCGCATTTCTGTGCCTTTGGGGATCATCAGATTGAGAGTGGAACGCCCAGCGTCGCCCGCCTGTGCTGCAATTCTGGCGAGACGGAAGCGGGCCATGCCCGTGAGGCCCGAGAGAGCCAGTCTACTTCGTGCCGAGATCCCGGTTCACTTGGTTCTCGCCTAGTTTCACCCGGAACTTTAACCCCATGGCAACCAGTAGGTTTCGCTCCATCAGGCCCAGCCGCGTTTCGCGGCCCAGCCATCGAGCAGAACCAACCCCTTCCGCCATTTCGGCACACGCACACGTCGTGTCAGCACGTCGAAGCCACTCCGTTCGATTTCATCGAGCAATCGACGATACGTTCCGCACATCACCCGGAAGATCCCGAGCCCCTCGGCAGACAGCAACCGTTCCAGTGGCCCGGCGCGACGATAGTATTCCCGCGCTCGCTGAGTCTGGACCCGCATCATCGTCTGGAACGCTGGTTGTGCCGCAGGATCGGACCAGGAGTCCGGCGGGCATCGGAAGCGTTCGAGTTCATCGAGCGGGAGATAGACGCGACCGCCGCGGAGGTCTTCGCCCAGGTCGCGGAGGATGTTGGTGAGCTGGAACGCGATTCCGGCAGCCTCGGCGGGCTTGCGGATCTGCTCGAAGGTGACCCCTGGCCGCAAGCCCCAGATGTGGATGCACGCGAGCCCCACGGCCGACGCCACGCGATAGCAGTACGGGTAGAGTTCGCTGAAGGTGGCAAAGCGAGTCGGTTCCAGGTCGGAACTCACCCCGTCGATCACATCGAGGAGGTACTGCACCGGAATCTCGAATCGCCGAATCGTGTCCGCGAGTGCGGGATAGACCGGGTGAGTGAACTGGCCATCGAGAGAGGCGAGTAACCCGGCCTGCCACACCGCAAGGCGTTCGCGTTTCAGCGCGACTTCACCGGGCTCGTCGGCAATGTCGTCGGTCACCCGCATGAATGCGTAGAGTGCGTCCATCGCGCGCCGCTTCTTTGAGGGCAGGAGGCGGAACGCGAGGGGAAAAGAGCTGTTCGCCTGGGTGGTGATCGTTCGACACACCCTGAAAGACTCAGGTATGGGGAATGGCACAATCACTGCCCCAGGTTCACGCGCACTCGCTGACCCACGCGAAGCGGCGGCTTCCCCGCTGGTGCAGGGTCGGACACCTCGACCACAGCTTCCAGAACCCGCGTATCAGACTGGATCAGCGATTCCGAACGCTTCGGGAGGAATGTGCCACCCACTCGTCGCACGACACCCTTGTAGGTGATCTTGGGGTCGGTGTGGTCGTAAATCGTGACCTCGCGGCCAATCAACTCGGCCGAGATGCGGTGAGCGAAGTCTGCCTCGATTTCCGCACGAACAACTCGTGCACCCGCGGGGATAAGCCACAGCGCGGGGTCGCGGGTGCTGATGCCGAGCGTGGCTCCCGGGCTGATCTTCACTTGCTCGATCGTGCCCGGAGTTCTCGCTTTCACGGTACACAGTTCGATGGCGGTCTGCGCCTTCTGAACCTCGGCCTGAGCCTGCTTCACGCCGGCCTCAGCCTGTCGCACCATCACCTGAGGATCGGCCGCTTCCATCGCGGCAAGTTCTGCCTTCTTCAGTGCCAGTTCGCTGAGTGCGACTGCCCACTCGACGTTCGCCTTGTACAAATCCGGGTTGGTTTCGAAACGTGCGGGCCATTCCGTCTCGGGAATCTTCTCGGACTTGTAGTTCTTCTCGAGGTTGCTCTTGATGAGATTGTAGAGGACGCCCTGCCACTTCTCCTTGCTCGCAACAGCAGCAACACCCTGCTTGAGAACCTTGATCTTCTCGCCGTGTTGTTTGGCCCCTTCTTTGGCTTCGTCAACCTTTGTCTGCTGCACGGCGACCGCGGCTTGTGCCCGTTCAAGGTCGCGGGTTTGGATGCTGGTGTCGAATGCGTAGAGCTTGTCGTTCGCTTTTACTTCCTGGCCATCCTTGACGAATACTTCGGCAATGGAGCCGGACTGTAGCACTGTAGGCAGCCCATAAGACACGGGCGGGGGGTCGCTATCGACCGTGCCCATGGTGATGGGGCCGCCCGCCTTCGCAGTTGGTGACGGTGTGGGGTTGGCCGACTTCGCGACCTCGGTCGAAGGCTGACCGTTCCCGGCCCGGAGCGCACCCGCGCCGACAAGAGTGCCCACGAGGAGGAGAACCCCGAGGATGAACAAGACCGGGCGAATTCGTCGAAGCCAGTTCATGTGAATCCTCCTCTGAGCAGGGTTCAGGAGCTGAGATTCAGAAAACCGAGGGTGGCTCCACTCTGAATCCCGATTCCCGCCCATCAATGCTGCGGCAGTGGTCGCCGTTCCAGGTGACCGTCTTCCAGGTGGTAGTACACGTCCACGAACGGCAGGATTCGGTGGTCGTGGGACACGACCAGGATCGACGCCTTCCGCTCGTGTGCCGCGTCTCTCAACAACTCGATCACCTTCTCACCGTTCTCCCAGTCGAGAGCACTGGTTGGTTCGTCTGCAAACACGAAGTTCGGGTTCTTCACCAGAGCCCGACCGATTGCAACTCGCTGCTTCTCGCCGCCCGACATCAGTGCGGGTTTCTTGTTCTTGTTCTTCAACAGTCCGAGTTTACTGAGCATCTCTTCTGAGCGATTGCGAGCGTCGCCGCTACTGGCCCCGCTCCCCCATTTGAGCACGATTTCGAGTTGCTGGCGAGCAGTCAGCGCCGGAAACAGATTATACCCCTGAAAGATGAAGCCCGTGTTCCGCCGACGGTACTCTTCGCGTTGCTTGGGTGTCAGGTGCCAGACGTCCAGAAGGCGGCCATCGTCCTCGGCCAGCACTTGCCCACTGTCGGGTTCCAGCAATCCGGAGAGCACCGCGAGCAAGGTCGATTTCCCCGAACCGCTTGGCCCCATCAGTAGCACGAGTTGGCCGGGGAACAGGTCGATCGTCACTTCGTGCAATGTCGTGCGGCGTGCGTCCCCGTCCCCGTAGGTCTTGACGAGGTTGACGCCGCGAAGCGATGGAGTCGTGATCGTCTTTGTCGCTGGCATTCCCATTCCCTTCCGTTCAGGTCGCTCCCTTCGGTCGCGGCTAAACGGTCATCGCAGCAAGTTCATCGGTTCGATCTGCTTCACGGAACGCAGGGCGAGCGTGCCGGCGATCAGCGCCATTCCGACCGTGATTGCGGCGGTTCCAGCCAGGATTTCCCAGCGCATGTCCACGTCCGTGTTGAACTGCATCGCAATGGAACGCAGTCCCAGACACACGGGATACGCGAGCGTGATGCCGATGATCCCCACCCAGAACGATTGGGTGATGACCATGAGCGAGATCCGCCAGCGCGGAATCCCCAGCGCGAGCAAAATGGCGAACTCCTTCGCGTTGGCAGCGGTCGCGGAGTAGAGCGTTTGCGCAGTGATGACCGCACCCACGATCAACCCGAGCAACGCGGCGTAACCGATGGCAAGCCCGGCCTTAGTGCGTGTGAGCCAGTACATCCGCGAACGGTACGAGAAATCCTCGGCCGTGTAGGCAACCATGTCGTCGGGGTACTGGGCACGAAGTTCTTCCGCGACCTGCTTGGCTCGCTGGGGGCTGTCGCATCTTGCGAGCATGTACGTCACGTGATCTGGCGGGAGCATTGGCCCCATGAGTTGCCGCGCTGTGTGCAGTGAGCAGAACACCCACGGTGCCGCCAGGCTCTTCAATCCCTTCACCGTGCCGACAAGGTGAACCTTCTTGCCGTTGATCTTCGGCTCGCCGTCCCCAGTCTTGTCGAGAGCGAGCCGCTTCACATCCGACTCATCCACAACGATGGCAAATGGCATGGTCAGTGCTTCGCGTTGCTCTTTGCTGAGGAGCGTGGCCGCACCCGAGGTGTTGTCGTCCATCAGGCTGCCAAGGAGGAAACAGAGCTCGGTGCCGCCGGTCGGTTTGAAGAAGTTGGCGAAGTTGGCGATGTACTGCTCGGGCATCTTCACGCCGGACAGGCCCGCGAGCCGAGTGATGTACGAGTTTGGGATCGGCTTGCCGAGGTCAACGCTCGACACGGCCGTGGAACCGATCCACACATCCGCGGTCGTGTTGTCGATCGGTATGGACGTGATCTTGAACAAACCCAGGAGCAACCCGCACTGAAGCGCGATCAGCACGGCCGAGAACGTGACCGCGAGCACGCCGGATGCGTACCGCGTTCGTTCGTGCCAGAGGGTTTGTAAGGCGTAAGACATATTCTCAGGGTTACGACTTGTTGACTTTCGACGGCAACCCGCAGAGTTGCCCGTCCAGGTATTGGTGATGCCACAACTGTGTGGCGGTCACCGCTGTCAGACCCATCTCCAGACTCGTGCGACTCACGCCACGGCCTGGCTTGGTCAACTTCGCACGCGCTGCGGTCACTACCTCAGGGTCGAAGTAACCCGCCTTGCGAATCGACTCCGGCGAGAGCACCTGATCGATCCAGGTTTCCTCGGTTTTCCCCTTCAGGTCGCGATTCACCGCTGCCCAGCTATCCATCGGAGCGCGGAACATGCGCTTCTTGCGCCAGGCCACTTCCTTCGGCAACCAGCGTTCCGCGACCATCCGCTCCACGAACTTGTCTTTCAGAACGCCCCGCAGTTTCCACCGCGGATGCAAGCCGGCCATGTACGAGATCACGTCTTCGTCGAGGAATGCGTAGCGTCCTTCGACCGATGAGTGCATCCCGATGCGATCGCCCTTGCTCGCAAGCAAGTGACCCGGCAGCATGATTCTCGCGCCGAAATACATCTGGCGATTGAACGGGTGCCAGCGTGGCAAATCGGGCGACAGCTCCAGGTCGCTGAGAGCCGACCGGGACAAGATGGTATCACGAGCGGCCCCGGTGAAGAATCGCAATTTGTTGACGCTCATCACACCGTACAGATCGAACCAGCCGTTGTGGCCGCCCATGTCGCGCTGCGTGCGGCTGTACGTGGCGTAAGAGAAAGATGGTTGCCGGGTTGCGGTGAGGAACAACTTTCGCAGCGCGAACCCCAGGGGCACGCCGGGGATCTTATCGGCCCAGCCCGCGAGCTTGTGAATCTTGAACCACGAGTAGCCGCCGAGCCACTCGTCGGCACCTTCCCCGGTCAGCACGACCTTGTAGCCGTGCTCGTGAACCGCGCGCGCGAGGTGCAGCAACCCGAGGCATGACGTATCGACCACCGGGAACTCAGCCGCACCGATCAGTTCGGGATAGCCGGTGCGAAGCGTGTCGTGGCTGCAATCGACCACGACCGGCGAGCAACCGAGATGCTTCGCGGTCTGGAGCGCTTCCGATGCCTCGTTCATCCCCTTCGATTGCACCGCAACCGTGAACGTGGGGATCGGCCGGCCGAGCGCCTTGTTCGCCATCGCGACGATGAGGCTCGAATCGACGCCGCCACTGAGGTACGACACCACTGGCACATCGGCCCGCAAGCGTCGCTGCACGGCCTGATACAGCACCGCTTCGAATCCATCGACGACCTTCTTCTCGTCGTGGCCGTAGTCCTCGTGCCCGCGATCGGGGTACGTGACCTGCCAGTACGTTTTCTGCTGCGTGGCCTGCTCGGGGGTCGTTTCGCTTCCCAGTTTGAAATGCAGGTAACGCCCTGGTGTGAGGCACTTGATGCCGTCGAACACGGTCGTTGGGCCGGGCATCGCGAAGTACGTGAAGACGTGGTTCAGCCCTTGCAGGTCGGCCTTGCGCTCGACCATGCCGGACGCAAACAGCGCCTTCATTTCCGAGGCGAACAGCAGCCAGTTGGTGCCGTCGCGCTTCACCACGGTGTAAAAGAGCGGGCAGATACCGGCGCGATCGCGGGCGAGAACGACCTCGTTGGTGCGGCTGTCCCAGATGCAGAACGCGAACTGCCCGCGGACGTGCTCGAACATCTTGTCGCGGTATTCTTCCCACAGGTGTGGCAGCAGTTCCGTGTCGGTGTGCGTGCGGAAGGTGTGGCCCTTGGCTTCGAGCTGCGGCTTCTTTTCGGGGTAGTCGTAGAGCTCGCCATTGAAGACAGTCCAGACTGAGCGATCTTCGTTCGAGATGGGCTGCTTGCCATCCGCCAATCCAACAATGGACAGCCGGCGGTTGGCGATGTGCAGGCCGGGGCGTTCGAGGAAGCCGTCTTCGTCGGGACCGCGGTGGAAGATGGCCTGCGCCATGGCGGGCACCACACCAACGGGCGCTTCCCGCTGGCCACTCAGGTCGAACATCCCCGCAATTCCGCACATGCAATCAATTCCTCGCCTGGTAGAACACTTCCGTCACGGTGAAGACGTATCGTTTCACATCGGCCCACAGCGCGGGATGAACGTCGGCCGGTCCGTTTTCCGTCACCGTTCGTAGCACCTCATCGGGCGACACGGTTGGTGTTCGGAGCCACATGGCCGCTGCCGCGATCACAGGCGAACGGCTCATTCCCCCATCACACGCGATCAGAGTCGGCACGCTAAGCCGAACCAAACCTTCAACCGCGTGAACCGCCGCACAGATCAACCACGGCAGGTTGCCGCCACCATCCACGAGCGGGAACCGCAAATACACCAATTCCCGCGTCGGCTTCACCGGCTCACACATCACTGCAAGATCGACAATCGCCTCGATACCCGCTTCCAACACACCTTTGATGTCTCGTGCGTCACGAGCGGTTCCGATCCACAGCGGGAATCCTTCGATTCGGCGCATCTCGCGCTCCCTTTCGGGTCGCGGCTACGCGGTTGGCTTATCCGCCTTCCGCCTTTCGCCTTCCGCCTTGTGCCAGTTCCACACCTTGCGTTGCATGAAGAACCGCACGCCGCGGGGGAACATTCGCTTGCCGAACCACACCCACCACGACGCGGTGCCGCACGCCTTCTCGGTGCGGTTCGTCAGTAGGCTGCGGACCACTGCGTCGGCCACTTCCTCGGGCGGCTGGGCACCATCGAAGTCGAGGTAGATCTTCCCGTCGTTCCGCAGCATGTGGCGGTTCAGGTCGTCGCTGCGTACCACCCCCGGAAGCACCAGCAGCACGTCGATGTCGTAGCGGGCGAACTCGCCTCGCAGGGCTTCCGTCAGGCCCACGAACGCGTGCTTGCTCGCACAGTGTTCGGACATCGACGGAATGCCCCACCGCCCGCAGATGCTCGCCACATTCACAACGGCCGGCTGCCAGTTCGCGGCACTCTTCAGCAGGTGTGGGTGGCAGACGCGAATCATCTCCGCCTGCGCGAAGAAGTTCACTTCCATCGACCGACGCACAATGTCGGGCGTCGAGGTCGAGAACTCGCCAAAGCTGCCGACACCCGCACAATTCACGAGCACGTCCAACCCGCCGAAGCGTGCGACAGCATCACCGACGATCCGCGCACGGTCTTCGGGCTTCGTGAGGTCGGCCGGGAACGCTTCGGCTTCCGCTCCGAGTGCCCGACACTCGCCGACAATCTTCGCGAGTTCATCCTGCGAGCGAGCCGAGAGTGCGAGCCTTGCGCCGAGCCGCGCGAGTCGCTCGGCCGTGCGTCGGCCGATGCCCCGCGAAGCCCCTGTAACCAGCACGACTCGCCCCCGCAAATCCCGACGCATCGCCATAGCCTTTCTTCGGTCCCGGGCCGTCGGCAGAACCACCCACCAGGGAATTTTATGCCTGGGCGTCGGGGTTACCAGAAGCAGCCCAGACCCAATTGGTCGTAATTTCAGGTGTGGCCTGACAATCGGCACAGTTTCGCCGGCTTTGCGAAGGTTCCTATAACACCCAGACATGCGGGCGAGACGCCTGCGTTCCACATGCGGGAGTCGATATGAGTTCCGAGCAGATCCTTGGGGCATTCCTCGGCGCAGCAGTCACGCTGTTCCTGGTCGGGTTCGCGATGGTCGCACGAGCACGTAGCCTCGGCGGCGTCTTCGAAGGGTTAGCCATCGCCGGACGTGCGGCGAGCGATCCCGCGTTCCGAACAAAGCTCACAGCCCTTCTGGGCGGTGCGGACCTGAAGCCCGTCGAGCCCCCCAAGCCAGTTGCACCCCCCAAGCCAAGCGGCGCTCCCCTGCGAATGCTGGCATTGCTTCAGGCCGAGGCCCGGCTCGTCGATTTCCTGATGGAAGACATCGCTGGTGCCAGCGACGCCCAGATCGGGCAAGCTGTGCGTGAGGTTCACAAGAAAGCTCAGGACGCACTCAAACGGCACACGGTAATCGAAGCCGTGCTGCCAGGTAACCTGGACGACAAGACGACCGTGCCCAAGGGCTTTGACCCGTCGGCGATTCGCGTGATTGGGAATGTTACCGGGCACCCGCCCTTCACCGGCACGATCAACCACCAGGGCTGGCGTGTCAAGGAACTGAAGTTGGCCCCGCCACCCGAAGGGACCGACGAGTTCGTCCTGCAACCCGCCGAAGTGCAAATCGCGTGATAGATTGCTGGGATCGTCCATAAAAGCAAAGAGAACCCCGGCGATTGCCGGGGTTCTCGTTTTGTCATCACAATTCGTGAGCGTGACTCAGGTGAGCGGAACGATCGTGCGCGTTCCGGACGGATGCGTCAGTTCCAGTTCCGTCGCGGTGGCGGATGCGCCAAGGAGGCTGTACCGCATGAAGCGGCCATCGCGGTCGCACTTCACCAGACCAGCCGCCCGCATCACGCCCAGGTGGTGAGAAACGTTCACCACCTCGGATTTGCAGGCTTTCGCCAGTTCCGTCACCGTCTTCTCACCGATCGCCAGCGTGCGGATAATGGTCAGCCGGGTTGGCTCGCCAATCGCGGCCAGCCAGTCGGCTTCCGCCCTCAGATCTTCAACGGATCGCTTCATGGGATGTTCGTAGTGGGTAAGGATCACGGAGCAAGAGGCACCTACTTTCATCTTATCTACGACGGACAACGATGGGCAGAATAATCGAGTAAAAGTCTCACCTCGGCTGGGAATCGTAGCGTTTCAAAACGACGAAGAGGCCCGGTGAGATGAAGAAGAAGGAGGAGCGAGCGGTAGAGGTCAGTCCTTCACTCACTCACGAAACTCAGCGTCACTCCCCCTTGCCGTCGAACAATGACGTGATGACTCGGCCACGGTTCAACTGCACTGGGCGGTTCAGGCGGTCGCGAACCTCGGCGTGCGGGTCAACACCCAACACCGAGTACACCGTTGCGCCGATGTCGTCCGGTGAATAGGGTGTCGTGCTCGGATATCCACCGCTCTTGTCGCTCTTGCCAATCACCTGGCCGGGTTGAATTCCTGCTCCCGCAAACAGTCCACAGAAGCACGCCGCCCAGTGATCTCGGCCCGCGTTCTTGTTATCCACCTTCGGCGTGCGACCGAACTCGCCAAGCACCATCACCATCGTGTCTTCGAGCATGCCACGGTCACTCAGGTCGTCCAGCAGTGCCGACACTCCGCGATCGACCGGGGGCAGCAGCTCGTTCTTCATCCGCTTGAAGTTGTCGCCGTGTGTATCCCAGTTTTGAACCCGCCCCATGTTCGCCTGCACGACAGGCACGCCAGCTTCGACAAGGCGGCGAGCCAACAGAATCGACTGCCCGAAAGCGTGGCGCCCGTACTTGTCTCGAACAGTGGCGGGTTCACGGTCGATATCGAATGCACGCGCGACCTTCCCCGACGTGAGCACCGAGACCGCTTGCTGTTGCTGGTCGGACATCTTCTTTGTTTCAGCCGACTCCGACAGCCACCGCTGTTGGGAGTTCACCGCTTCGAGGAGTGCCATCCGATCCTTGAGTTGATCCACATCCATGCCCTGTGCCGGGCGAAGGTTATCGATCCGGAAATCGGGTTTGTTCGGGTCGTCGTTCACCTGCATGATGTCGTGCTTCGGCCCGAGGAAGCCCGCATACTGACCGGGCCACAACAGCGGACCTTGCATCAAGTACGTCGGCAGGTTCACGCCGCACGGAGTCCCCTCGGGCGGTCGGTGGTGATAGCTCCGGCCCGCGGCGTAGTTCGGGAAGTCGTCGCGGCTGGCGATCTTGTCGAAGAACGCGCCGGGTTGCTGATGTCCCGTGAGAACGTGGTGCGTGGCCACGAGGTGATTATTCTCGCGATGGGCAAGCGACCGAATCACCGCGAACTTGTCCGAACGGGCCGCGAGTTTCGGGAGGTATTCACAGGCGAGCAGCCCCGGCGTTTTCGTCTGGATCGAACCGAGCTCGCCACGGATTTCAGGTGGTGCGTCCGGCTTGGGATCCCACGTCTCCAGGTGACTGGCAGCGCCCGTGAGGAACACGATGATGAGCGATTTCGGCTTCTTTCGCTGGGAAAGCGAAGGCTGGTCACTCGCGGCGGCGATCTTCGAGAGCCCCAGGCCGAGCAACCCCGAGTAGCCAACCTGAATGAGTTCGCGGCGTGTGATGCCGATCGTGTGGCGGTGTGGAGCAGTCAAGACAGAATCCTCTGAGCGAGGAATGGCGGGGTGCAAGGCAGGGTATATTTATTAGAGCATGAAACGGCACCGAGGCAATCGCAAAGTGGAGTAGAGACAGTCCCTACCAACGCGAAGCGGGTGGACGAAACGCTTCGCCCACCCGCGAGGTTACTTCTCAGGAACCGTAATCACTCCTGCGCACCAACTTCCCCAGCGTTCCGCGTCACCAAAGCGGCCAGGGTGCGGATATCGAGGCTCTGTCGAATGAACCGCACCGAGCCGTCGCAGAACAGGGCATTCACACCACCCGTGTGGAAGCTGTAAATGTGGCCCGTTCCGTCAGTGTTGTAGTAAGCATGTGGATACGTGCCGAGCGTCTCGCCGTTCGTGATGTTGATCGCACTCGCACCGGGGAAACTCGTGCCAGTCGCATCCGACCCGCGAAGGATGAACAACTCCGAGGCTGGGCGGCACCAGCCACCACCGTTCACTCGGGAAAGACCGCTCGCGGGAGTCACCAACTTGCCCAGCCGATAGACGTTCGGGCGGCCAGCCGATTCGGTCAGGTGCAGAGTGTTCGACAGGCCATCGGTGAAGGCCGTGAAGTTCAACCTCGTCGTCTTCGAGATGGCCCCGTTATCAACCTTGCCCGATCCCGCGGCAATCAGGCCGAGGGTCTCCAACTGTGGATCGACACCGTAGAAGCCCGAGTAGTCGCCATTGGCAACGATATTTGTCCACGCGGGGCTCGTGTCAGGAGCACCATCGACCACGGTGCCGTTCGGGGCCGATGGGCACTCGAACGCCTTGAGCCGTGTGCCGAACTGGGTCGGTTGGGCATGCCAGTTGGTGGTCAAGCTAATCTGTGAGTAGAGCGAGCTCTGTTCGATGTAGGGCAGAAGATACGTTGCCCAACGAACTCGCACAGTGCTCGTGGCATCGGGGCGAATGTTACTCGGCAAACCGCTATTCGGGTCGTGGTAGTTGTGGAAAGCCAGACCGAATTGCTTGAGGTTGTTCTGGCAGCTCATGCGTGCGGCCGCTTCGCGGACCTTCTGCACGGCCGGCAACAACAGGCCGATGAGGATGGCGATGATCGCGATCACCACCAAGAGTTCGATCAGGGTGAACCCCCGACGATTGACGGCTCGTTGAGCAAGGAATCGGCGCATCACAGTATCTCCCTTAATCACAGTGTGAAAGAATGTCGAGTCAGTGAAAAATTGGGCGTTGTGGCGGTTCACTTCTTCAATTCAAACGGGTTGAGTTCGGTCGGCGCTGCGTTCACCGTGGCCTTCAAGCCAGAGGTCTCGGGGTTCGCGAGCTTTGGCGAGAGTCGGTTGCTTGGAGCCTCATCGGCCCGCGACCCCGCAAGCCACAACTCGATCGTCACCTTATATTCGCCGGCTGGGGCACCATCGTCGGTCTCGTAGGTCGTGAGCTTGAAGGTGCCGTCCGGCCCAACCTTCCCGTGCGGTTTGACGGCGTTCGGGTCGGTATCGCCAATCGGGTGCAGGATCACGGTGGCGTGCTGAGCAGGCCTGCCGTCGGGAAGGAGAACCTTCCCCGAGGTTGGGAAGGTTTGCTTCCGCTTCGGGCCGCTTTCGCAGGACGCAACCGTCAGGGCAGCGAACGCGGCACTTACCAGGAACCATCGTCGAGATTGCTTCATCGCTGCCTCACTTCTGTCGGGTGTGGTGAACGAATCACTCGCCGGTTCAGCAGGGGAGACAAAGACACCCCCGAGGAGTCGCCATCATCTCCGAAGCGAGGTCCACCTCGTCATCGGGCGTTGCGATCACCCCGTACTCGGCACCGGGCACACGCCCGGCGAGGAGTTGGAAGTACCGGTCGAATAATCCGCTCATCGCCATCACCTCCGAATCACGATCAACATGATCGTTGAAGTCGTGTAGAGGAAGATATCGGCACTTTGATTACTTTGCAAGTAGAGAAAGTCGTGTTTATTTTACAATTGTCACAAATGAAAACAGCCAAGTCACTTATGGTGACTTGGCTGTGACAAAGTGTCTGCAATTCGTGGATCAGATCGTGTAATCCGTGTCGAAAATCTTGCCTGACTTGGGGGTCACGTAAACCACTTCTGCGGTCTTGAGTGCCAGGTCTCGAAAACGTTCAGGCGACACATCCACAGTAATCACCAGGCCGAAATCTTCAGCCATGAGGCGTACCTTGACCACCGAACCGGCCGGGTTGATGTGCAGCACCTTGGCGGTCATGCAGTTGCCGCCCTCAGCGGTGCGGGAGATGTCCAACTCGTGCGGGCGGATGTACGCATCGATCTTGCCGTTCTCTTTGGTGCCGAACAGCTTCGCGGGAAGTTCGACCATGCCGGTTTCGCCGAGCAGTGCTTTCCCACCCTCAACGCGGACTGGCAGCTTGTTGACGTTCCCCAGGAAGTCCATCACGAACGCCGTTGCGGGGTGCTCGAACACTTCGATCGGGGTGCCGAACTGCTCGATCTTCCCCTTGTTCATCACCACGACGCTATCCGCGACCTCGAAGGCTTCTTCCTGGTCGTGCGTCACGAAGATACTGGTGACGTGGAACTCGTCGTGGAATCGCCGCAACCATGAGCGGAGCTCACTGCGAACCTTCGCATCGAGTGCACCGAACGGTTCGTCGAGGAGCAGCACCTCGGGGTCCGGGGCCAACGCTCGCACAAGCGCGATGCGCTGGCGTTGCCCGCCGGAGAGTTCACTGGGATAATGCCTTGCTTTCTCTTCGAGCCGCACGAGCTTCAGCAGTTCCATCACCCGGTGCTGAACCTTGTCCTCAGGTGCTTTGCGGACACGCAGGCCGAACGCCACGTTCTCATATACAGTCATGTGCCGGAAGAGCGCATAATGCTGGAACACGAACCCGACCTTGCGGTCCTTGGCCGAGTGCCGCGTGATGTCGTCTTCCTTGAACAACACGGTCCCGGCATCGGCGAATTCCAGGCCCGCGATGATGCGCAGCAGCGTCGTTTTCCCGGAGCCCGACGGCCCCAACAATGCGACGAGTTGCCCGGCGGGGCACTCAACCGACACGTTATCGAGGGCAACGAAATCCCCGAATCGCTTGGATATGTTCTGTGCGGTGATGGACATGTGCTGGCTTCAAGGTGTCCGGGGTCGGGAGTCGGGAATCAGCACTCTGCTTGGGTGCCGAACTCAGCCGCGATGATTTATCATTATCCTGGTCAAGTTGGTAGGGGAATAGCTAAGCTGTAACTTACCCTGTCATCTCAGCGGGCTGCTCTCATGTCGAAAAAATCTCGCGCGCGTCAGCAGGCGAAAGCCACAGAAGCGAACGCCGTGGTCCCTCCCATTCCCGCACCGCGTGGCTTCCCCTGGAAGTGGCTGGCGCTGCTGGTAATTGGCGTTGGTGCCGGCTTTGGGATCGCGACTCTGCTCGACGGCAGCGGCCCAATTGGCCCCGCGCCCGCGGGCATGGTCTGGATCCCCGGCGGCAAGTTCACGATGGGAACCAAGGACACGAACCCGCGGTTCTTCGACGCCTATCCAGAACACGAGGTCGAGCTCGACGGCTTCTGGATCGACGAAACCGAAGTGACCAACTCACAGTACGCGGAGTTCGTGAAGGCCACCGGGTACGTCACGGTCGCGGAGCAGACGCCGACGAAAGAGCAGATCATGGCGAACCTGCAACCGGGCGTGCCGCCGCCCCCACCCGAGGCGCTGGTCCCGGGGTCGCTAGTGTTTCGCCAGCCCGATGATCCGGTCTCGTGGGATCGTGAAGAGGGCTGGTGGGAGTGGGTGCCAGGGGCGTGTTGGAAACACCCGGAAGGGCCGGGCAGCAGCATCACGGATCGGATGGATCACCCGGTCGTGCATGTGTGCTGGAAGGACGCCGAGGCGTATTGCAAATGGGCCGGGAAGCGCCTGCCAACCGAGGCCGAGTGGGAACGGGCCGCTCGTGGCGGGTTGGCGGCTGCGACCTTCGCCTGGGGGGATGACGTCCCCGACGCGGGTGGCAAATGGCGCTGCAACATCTGGCAGGGGAACTTCCCCGACAAGAACACGCTCGCTGATGGCTACGTGCGAACCGCCCCGGTGAAGAGTTACCCGCCGAACGGCTATGGTCTGTACGAAGTGGCCGGGAACGTGTGGGAGTGGTGTGCGGACTGGTACATGCCGGAGTACTACAAGAACAGCCCGATGAAGAACCCACAGGGGCCGGGCTCGAGCTACGACCCCCGCGTTCGGCAGACGGAAAACCCCTACGCTCCAAAGCGGGTGATGCGCGGCGGCTCGTTCCTCTGTAGCGATGGCTTCTGCGCTCGCTACAAGCCCTACGGCCGCGGCCAGGGCGACATCGACACCGGCCAGTCACACGTCGGCTTCCGCTGTGCGAAAGACGCGAAGTAGAAGGTCAAGCGGTCGCCCCAGCGGGGCGACGGTTTACGCCGGCAGCTTCTTGATGAGGTTCACCATTTCGATGGCACACACGGCGGCTTCGAAGCCCTTGTTGCCCGCCTTCGCACCCGCGCGGTGAATCGCCTGTTCCAGCGTCTCGCACGTCAACACGCCGAAAATCACGGGAACCCCGCAGTTCAGCGATGCGTTCGCAATACCGCTTGTCGCAGCACCGGCCACATGGTCGTAATGGTCGGTGTCGCCACGGATCACGCACCCGAGGCAGATCACCGCCGCGTACTTCCCGGTCTTGCCGAGTTTCTGAGCGATCAGCGGAATCTCGTAGGAACCCGGAACTCGCACGATGTCGATGCGGTCGTCGGTGACGCCATGGCGTTTGAGTGCGTCGATGGCCCCGGCGGTGAGCTGGTCGACCACGAACGCGTTGAAGCGGGCCGCGATGAGCACGAACCGCCCAGCAGGTGAAGAGAAATCGCCTTCGTACAGCATGGAAGCCACCTGAGTGATGTTTTGGGCTTGTTGTACGTAGCTGGTTCGCGAACAGCGAGCAGCTGCAAGCAGTGAAACCGCTCTCGACACCTTCCGCACGCTTCGCTATCTGGTCGTTTCACGCTGGAAGGAGTCTGCTCATGCCTCGTCACGCAGTCGGCATCGCGGCCATAGTTGGTGCATGTCTCAGCACGGGCTGCGCCACTGATAGCGAGTGGGTTGGTCCTCGCACACTCCTTGCGGAAGCAGGCATCATCAAGAGCAACGGCATCGGCGGCGACCCCGTTGGCCAGAACTGGGAGAAGGTGAAGACGCCCGGTACGCCGAAACTCCCACCCGCGCACCTGGAGACCACCGAGCGGGTCGAGATGCTCGGGCGGCGGATCATCTCGCAGAACACATTCACGGGTCTGGAACCGGTGATCTACACGCTCGGCGTTCCGGAATCGGTGCTGTTCCACCGTGGCTCGCAGGAACTGTTCATCAGCGAGGGGCTGGTAAAGAAGTGCAAGACCGAGGCGGAACTCGCGGCCGTGTTGTGTACCGAACTCGGGCAGATGATGGCCGAGAAACGAGGCGTTCGCCGAACGGGGAACGATCGCGACACGATCCCCGACTCAGCGTTGCCGGGCGGGGTGACCGTGGCCGGCGGAACGCCTGTGGACCTTGGTCGCGAAGCCGAGATCGCGCTCCACGAACGCCGCCACCCACGAGGATCGCGACCCCCCGAGACGGAAGGGGCCGCCAAGTTCTCGCGCGATCTCATGAAGGGCGCGGGGTTCGATGAGGGCGAGATCAATCGCGTGGAACCGCTCGTGCGGCAATCGGAACGCGGCACCATTCTCCGTAAGCAAATGAGCGATTCCGCACCGCCACCGAAGTGGGACAAGTGATGTCGAGTGTGCCCGGCAAGTTCTGGAAAATTGATTTGACTTGGTCGCGTTCGTCCGGCATGTACAAATAGACACCTCTTTGCTTCAAAGCCTGGCGAGCGGGGATGCGTAAGCCCCCCCTAGGCTTTGCTCGTCTCACACCTCGGGAGGCTTACGCACCCCCGCTCGCCCGAATCGACTTGTTTCCAATTGCCAATCGTTCGCTCCCCTTCCCTCTCACACGGTGTTGCCATGTTCACGATGACCCCCGAAGTGGAGGCCGTGCTTTCTCGCGCCGCGGAACTCCGCGCCGAGGGATCAGGCTGGGCCGCCACCGCCGATGAACTCGACTATCCCGATGACGAGCTCAAGCGACTCTGCAAAGAGGCCGGCAAACTCTACGACCGCATGTACTCGAAAGCCCAGCGACAGGTAATCCGCGAGGGTCTCGCCGAGTCCATGTTCCAGATGCGCCGACTGCTTCGGGTGGGCGACCATCGCATCGTGCGTCACGCGGCAGACAGCCTGGCTCGCATCAGCATGACCATGATCCGACATCGCCGACGCGGGAAGCCGAACGGGAAGAAGCCACAAGAAATCGACCCTCGACTCGCCAAAATCACCGACGAGGACGTCGAGTTCATGTTGTGGATGACAGAACAATCCGACGCGGATCTGGAAGCGCGAGCCAAGCGTTTCCCACAGGAAGAAGTCGATGCCATCATCGAGCGCGAGAACCAAAAGAATCGCGACAAGGACCAGGGTAACGGTGATGCGGGCGGCAATCCCGTGCCTCGTTCACCGCACGATCCCAGCAACCCGAACAGCAATCACAACACGCCGCCTGCTCCGTCGTCCAGCGTTGACTTCGGCTTCCGCGCCCCCACTCAATCGGCTATAAACCAGGAGAGCCGCACTTATCCGTCTGTTCACCGCTCGGACTGCCCCCATGGCGAAGTGTTTTTGTCACCTCCACCTGCACACACACTACAGCCTGCTGGACGGTTTCAACCGGATTCCGCCACTGGTCGCCCAGACGAAGAAACTGGGGATGACGGCCTGCGCGATCACGGACCACGGCAACCTGTACGGGGCGATCGAGTTCTACAACGAGTGCAACAAGGGCGGGATCAAACCGATCATCGGGTACGAGGCGTACCTCGCGCCGGGGAGTCGCACGGACCGCAAGGCGGCGAACCAGGACAAGGCGTACAGCCACCTCACGCTGCTGGCGAAGAACGCGACGGGCTTCAAGAACCTCGTGAAACTATCGAGCATAGCGTTCCTGGAGGGGTTCTACTACCACCCGCGAATCGACCGCGAGATCCTCGAAGCACACAAGGAAGGGCTGATCTGTCTGAGCGGATGTTTGGCGGGCGAGTTGAACCAGTACATCCTCAAGGACCAGATTCCGGAAGCGGAGAAGACCGCAAAGTGGTTCCGGAAAGTGTTCGGCGAAGACTACTACGTCGAGCTGCAAAACAACGGCATCGGGTTGCAGGATCAGTGTACGCCAGTCGCGGCGGACATCGCCAACAAGCTCGGCGTTCCGCTGGTGGCAACGTCGGACGCACACTATCTGAACGCAAGCGATGCGATGGCGCACGACGTTCTGTTCTGCATCAACACTCGCCGCAAGCACGACCCACGGAAGCGACTGTATCCCGAAGAACGGATGCCGAACCCGTATTACGTTCGCAGCCCCGAGGACATGTACCGGCTGTTCCCGGATTACGAGGACGCGGTCGCACGCAGTCAGGAGATTGCGGACAAGGTCGATATCCAACTCGACTTCAAGAAGCGGCACTTCCCGGTCTTCACGCCGCCCCCAAGCAAGACGCCGGAACAATACCTGCGCGAACTGTGCGCGATCGGAGTGACCGAGCGTTACGGCGACACGCCGAGCGAAGCCGTGCTGAAGCGGTTGGAGCACGAACTCGGCGTCATCAACAAGATGGGGTTCGCGAGCTACTTCCTGATTGTGTGGGACTTCGTTCGTTTCGCTCGCGAGAGTGGTATTCCCTGCACGGCTCGTGGCTCGGGCTGTGGGGCGATCGTGAGCTACGTGCTGTACCTGAGCCACGTCTGCCCGCTGGAATACGACCTACTGTTCGAGCGATTCCTGGACCCGAACCGCTCGGAAGCGCCGGATATCGATATCGACTTCTGCCAGGATCGCCGCGAGTTGGTGATCGACTATGTGAAGCGGAAGTACGGCGTGGAATCTGTGGCACAGATCGGCACGTTCGGAACGCTGGCGGCCAAGAACGCCATGAAGGACGTGGGCCGTGCGCTCGATGTTCCGCTGGAACGTGTGAACGCCATGTGCAAGCTCGTTCCGATGAAGGGAGCCATCTCGGCCGACCTTGCCGAGGCGATGGCGAGCCCGGACTTCAAGCGCGAGTACGAGTCGGACCCGCAAGTCCGGCAGATGGTGGACATCGCGCTGAAGCTGGAAGGGATGAACCGCAACGTGGGGACGCACGCGGCCGGCGTGGTGATCGCGAACGGCCCGATCACGGATTACGTGCCGGTGCAACGGATCGTGCGGAAGACCGACGGCGACGACGGCGACAACGGCAAGGGGACAATTGCGGTCACGACGCAGTGGGAAATGGGGATCATCGAGAAGGTCGGGATGCTCAAGATGGACTTCCTGGGGTTGCGAAACCTCACGGTCCTCGACAACTGCGTCAAGCTCATCAAGAAAACCCGCAACGAAGTGATCGACCCGTTTAAGTTCCCGCTGGACGACCTGGAGACGTACAAGCTGCTTCAACGCGGCGACGCCAAGGGTGTATTCCAGTTGGAATCGGAGGGGATCCGCGAACTGCTGAAGCGGATGAAGCCGGACAACATCCGCGACCTGATTGCAGTGCTGGCACTGTACCGCCCTGGCCCGCTCGAAGGCGGCATGGTGGACGAATACATCGAGTGCAAGCATGGCCGCAAGAAGCCAGAGTACGCCCACCCGATCATGGAAGAGGTACTGAGCGAAACCCACGGGGTGATGGTCTATCAAGAACAGATCATGCGGATGTTAAACCGCATGGGCGGCATCGAACTGGCGAAAGCCTATGCGTGTATCAAGGCGATCAGCAAGAAGAACTTCGAGATCATCAACGCCCGCAAGGCGGACTTCGTCGCCGGTGCGAAAGAGCGGAGCATGTCGGAGGAGAAAGCAGCCGAGATCTTCGAGCTGATCGTGAAGTTCGGCGGCTACGGCTTCAACAAGTCACACACGGCCGCGTACGCCCAGATCGGTTACCAGACGGCGTATCTCAAGACGCACTACACGGCCGAGTACATGGCCGCCCTGCTCTCCTCCGAGATCGACGACGGCAACAAACGCGACATGCTCGTCGATCACATCGCCGATGCTCGCAAGCTCGGCATCGAGGTCCTGCCGCCGGATGTGAACCGCGGGATGGCAGACTTCGATGTGCTGAACAACCGAATCATCTTCGGACTCACCGCGATCAAGGGACTCGGTCGCAGTGCTGCGGATGAAATCGTTCGAGCCCGCACCGAAGGCGGAAAGTTCAAGGACTTCTTCGACTTCTGCGAGCGAGTCGACCGGCGAATCGTGCAGAAGTCTGCTGTCGAAAAGATAGTCATGGCCGGGGCGTTTGATGCGTTCGGCAAACGTGCTGCACACTTCGCCGCGGTCGCCAAGGCGTACCAGGCCGCCGACGAACGAGCCGCCGACCGCCGGCGTGGGCAAAAGAGCTTCCTCGATCTGTTCGAGAGCGAAAGCGACGACGGCGGCGCAGACCCGAATCGTGGACCTGGGCACGGCTTGCCGGATGTCGCCGAGTGGCCAGAAACCGAGAAGTTGAAGTTCGAGAAGGAAGCCCTGGACTTCTACATGTCGAGCCATCCGCTGGCTCAGTTCGACGAGCAACTCCGCCGCTTCCGAACACACGAAGCACGAGAAATGGCCAAGGCCAAGAACGGAACCGAAGGCCGACTCGGTGGGATGATCGCCAACCTGGAAATCCGCACCGCGAACAAGGGCAGAAACGTCGGCCGGAAGTACGCCACCTTCCGCATCGAAGACTTCACGGGTTCGGTAAGGTGCATCATGTGGTCCGACGAATACGCCCGCTTCCAGGCGATGGTAACAGCCGACGCGGTGCATCTGTTTGAGGGCACATTGAATTGGGCTGCGGAGCGAGCCGAGCCAGATTTCCAGGTGAAGAAAGTGCTCACGAGCGACGAAGCTCGCAGCGAGTTCACCAAGAGCATGTTGATTAAGCTCGCGTACAGCGATGACGAGGGAAGCCTCCGGAAGCTCGATGCGGTCTCTCTGGTACTCAAACGCTATCGCGGTACATGCCCGGTGTACCTGAGTGTCCGCGATGCGAACGGGCGGCAAGTACAACTCAAACTTAACGAGGAGTTTCGCGTGAACCCCGGGTTGCTCAAGGTCGAGGAACTTGAGATGGTCCTCGGTCCAGGAGCGGTACTGTTCTCGAGGTAGAAAGGACCCAACCTAAACACGTGAACGCAGACCACGACCAACGAACTCGAGAACCCATACCACACGTGCTACGAGCCACACGGGGATCCCGATCCACCAACCCTGGGCAAGTGCAACACCTAGCAACCCGCCGATGAGTCCGAGTTGTTCAGGCCAAAACGAATGAGGGAAGCGTGCCATGAGGAGCATTACGAGTAGCACAGTCGCGCCCCAACCAATGGCACCCGAGACCGGCCAAACCCACCGAGTACCCGTTTCGACCGGCTCAGGTACACTTGGAACTGGACCGCTCGGCGAGGCGACAGGCGGGTTCATATGAACTGTGGGGGGGTTCTCGCTCATCGGTTTCGGTCGAGGCAATGGGTTGAGCCAACCCAACTCGGATGGCTGCAGATTCCGCTGGGATGGAACTACGGCCACTCTGATCGGCGGGAAAGCCTGATTCGTAGTTCGATAAATGTAGGAGTCACCCTCAATCCCAGTATGAGTCCAACCTCTGTCACGCTCTACGGCAAGTTTGAAACCCTCAACTGGGCGGATTCGTACTGAATCCGATAACGTCCGCCCGCTGCCAACACGAGGAGTTTTCGCTTCAAACGGCATCTGCGGGGCATTAACAGTACCTGTCCAGTTGAGTTCACCGTCCTTGAGAGGCCTCCGCAACCAAGCTTGAGCACGTCCATCCAGTTGTGCCCAGCTCACTACGTCCGAACCACGCACTTCCGTGAGTTGGACACCCGGGAGGGTGAACTCCACCAGCGATTGCGGTTCCTTCCCGTTCCAGCGTGCGGTACCTGACGCCGTGGCACGGTTCGTCCCAACTTGCCAGACCGTGTCGAGAGTGAACGCAGCGGGTTCAATGCTGGTTCGAAGAGTTGGCCGCAGCTCGCTCCCACCACGTACCGTGGGGCGAAAGACACGCACCGCGACGTTTGGGTCAAGATGAAGTTCAACAACACCTGCGAACTCACGAGTCAACGCATCGGGGGAAAAATCAATCACTCCCCCACGCCCAAGTTCCTCGACCACAACACCCTTCACTCGCAAACCATACGCAGCATCTGGCTCTGATGCTGAGCCGCCCGGCAGGATGATCTTAGGAAATCTCAATACCGGTTGCCGCGTGATTGGCTTTGCTGGGCGGAGTGACAGAACAACGAGAAACCGACCCCCTGTGGGCTCTTTCAGGTCTAAGCGGAGAAGTCTGAATCCGCCTTGATCATTCCCAATCGACCAGTCCCGAAGCGCGGCTGTTCCGCCCGATTCAAACGGCCGTAGGGCTATCGCAAGCGGTTCAAGCTCGGTGGGTACCTCAAACCGAACGGAAGACACTGCCCCTTGCTCAACCCGAACCATGTAGCAGGCAGTAAGTTCAGCACCGTCCTCGGATATGTCCCAGATGCACCCTTCTCGCGCCTTCACCGTCGCAGTTCCCGCAGTACCATCCCGCCAACGGATGTGAAGCAATTTCACTCCACCGAGGTCTGCTTCCAGCCGTATCCGTGGCCCAACATTTAGTAACTGACGACCAAACCGGCCAACGACCTGCGCCTGTTTCGCGCCACCAGGTAGGTCTGCGATTACCCTGGTAGCAGGCACTTCGGGCATACCAAACCGGATTTCTCTGTCGGGACTCGACCCCGTTACCCCAGTCGTAAACCGCACCTCTATCTCGTGGCGATTCTGGGCCGTTAGAGGCACGGCATACACCCCAGCACGAACGGTAGTGGGGTAAGCATCAGCACCATTAACTGTTACCCTTTCGAGTCGAGCTTCAGGCAATGAAAGTATCGCAACCGGGTCGGAACCTGGAAGCGCGTGTGCAATATACTTCGCAACCACTCGGGCAGTAGTGTCATCGGCCGTCACCATATATTCAGCAGATGTGAGGATCACTTGTGGTGTTACAGACCTAATCGCGACAAGTCGATCAAGGACCGATTTCGGAACCACAACTATCTCTCGTCCATCTCGGTCTGGCGGGAGGAGGATTACCGTTGTCGGGGTGGGCTGTTGGGCCATGCTTGAGGAAGCAACAGCGAGGTACAAAAATGCTCCAAGAGTAGATATTGCAACACCAGTTCTGTGGCCTCGAACGACAACGACATACCCCGCAACGATCAACCCAATGACAAGGGGTGGTATGGTAGTCCGTTGCCACCATGGTGGGCCAAGTTGAACCACGATCGCCACAACAAACATCGTAATGAACAGAAGAAAGCTGCAGAACAGATTGCGACGTCTTGCACCTGTCCAACCCAACGCGAGCAACAGACAGCAGAGAGCAATCCCCATCGCATCCGCAACTCCCCTCGTCGCCACACGAACTTGCTCGCCTGGGGAACGTGATACGAACACGCCTGCACCAAAGTGTGGAAACACATCCAGCAGCGCAGGGAGTTCGGATACTGGCTCAAGCTCCCATGGGCGGACAGGCCACCCGGGGAGCACCGTAGAGGCAAACGCCCACCATCGTTTCACTTCGCCCTTCAGTGGAAGTCGGGGCTCGGGACTCAATATCGTGACGAACGGACCATCATGATCAATAGTAAGGCGATATCTCACTTCAAAGCGGACTGGGAGTTGTGAGGGTAATGGAATATGAACATCCCCATTTGGCGTAATTCGCAACGACCCGGGTGGTACCCAATTTCTCCCAACTATTACTGACTGCACTTCCACCCCAGCAGGAAGCGTGATCGGCAGTGTTACACTGGTCGCTGAAACTACTGAACCCCCAAACATCACTGTCCCATCAGTTGTATTTTGGATGGCTGTAACAAGATATAAGTCTGAAAATCCCCATGTCGTTACTGCCGTGGTGGAGTGTCTGGGTTTCGGTTCCGAAATGGAGGTAACGATGTATTCCGCTGCTCCGGCAATTGCAATCGAGGGAGGCTGCCCATCTCGGAAGTTAGCCGATCGCTCAAGAGTTGACTCGACCGTGATTTCACCGGTCGCTGGTCGTGCAAATTTGATCAGCCACAACCGAAATGGACAGAGGTAACCAATCATCGCAGGCCGCGTCGCAATCGCTTCAACTGGGAATGGCAATGCAAATGCCACAGCGTTTGCGCCCTCGATGACCCGCCAACTTCGGGTCGAGTCACCTGCACGTGTTTCTACCGCCAAAATCAGAGGTAGCGTGCCCGCGTGGACATCAATTGAGAATGCTGTAGCACCATTGTGCTGGCCGGAGCGTTGAGAACGTGCAACAGCTTTCACAGAGAAGTTTGGTTTCGCTGGCGTCAGATTAACGCCACCATCAAGATCATCACCACTGTAGCAAAATACTGCCGTCACACCGACCGAGGAAAGTGGAAGTATTGCGTCGAACCACCCAAGTCGGGATGTCCCTGCACCCACCCACGGTTCCGCAGTCCAAATCGAGCCGGTATAGATTCCTAGCACACCGACTCGCTCTTTCGCTCCGACTGGCGTGAACGCGGGAAATACCAATCGGTTCGTTCCAGGTACCAATACTGGCCCACGGAATTCGAATGTTAGATCAACCGCCTGGCCGGTGGCAAGAGGACGAGCAAACTCAACAACTACGCTATCGGCACGGATACCAGCGTACGACACAAGTTCGTCGAGTGCGGGGTACATACGAGCAAATACATAGCCAGGTGGAACCTTTACGGTTAACCCAAACAATGGGCCATGTCTGACTCGCACAGATACTCGGAATGCTGCCAGAATCCTGTCAGGATCAAACCTCAAGGCAACATCTTCATGTGTCGTGAAATCCTGCTCATAGCTCGATACACCGAGAACTGGTAGGCGACGAAATGAACGGTCCATCCCAGATGCGAGAAGAGTTCCCGTGAGAGTTAGTGTCCTGCTTTGGTCTGAGATGGTTTGGGAATCGAGTAACCGGTAATCACCCGGGTTCCAATTCTCGATCGTCAACCCAGGTGCAACTCTTATCTCGATCATCTCATCGTCTAGAACAGCTCCAATCGGTCGCACCACGGGAAGTGAAGAATTTGTCACTCGAGCATGGTCCAGAAACGGAGCGACTGCAGAAATGAGTATCTTCCCCCCGGCACCTGGCTGTCGGAGGGTGACCCGAAGTCTACGAGCTGAATTCGGTGTAGTCGGAGGGTCAATGATCCAAGCTGCCCGGTTGTTCATCACAACATCCGCAATCTTCAATCCAGGGTCGATTGTGAACAACCATTCACCAACTGCGCCGCTCGCCGGACGGAGATCGTATTCGAAACCGCATGCAATTTGCCCTGGTATAATCTCGTACCTTGCTGAGAGAGTTGCGGTCGCTGCCACGCCGGGGTTACCCGCAGGCCGAACAGCAATATCAAGCCGAGATCGTCCTCCAAACCGGATATGCCACTCCGAACGATTGGTATTTGCCGGAATCGGGAATGGCCCGGTGAGTAGAACCTCATTAGCAGAAACAGTCGGTATTTGGCCCGAGGGAAGTTCCAGTACGAACACTGCTGTTGGGGCGGCCGGAACTCGCAACTCAAACCGTTGCTCACCAGGTTCAGTGACTCCGGTCGCGGACCAGCTCAATTTGAGGGTATGCCTACCTGCACGGTCTACCCAAACCGCCGGGGCGAGGCCGCTAACGGGCACTGCAACAATGGCCTCACGCCCGTCTCCCCAGACAGCCGCCGACAAAGCGAGACGGAGCGGATCGAGCACAAGAAATCGAGCAGAAGTACCAATGCTCACAATCTCGAGTTCGGCCGTTCCCACCAGGTCACCCCCGATAAGTGAGGCCCTGAAACGAGCATCTGTGACTCTGGGAACCTGCCGTGCTTCAGCTAGGATTCGCCCGGCGGATCGGACGCGAGTCTCGAATTCACCACGAGGAAGTCGAACGACTGGACCAGGCTCAAGTTGCTTCTGAACTTCGGGAAGTTGCGATTCACTAGCCCGCACCCGGCGAATTGGGAATGGATCCTCTACGCGGTCGCTGGCAGAAACTACGGCAACTGGACCCGCGACCGACTGCCCAGGCGAAGTGTTATTCTGCGGAGCACCCGTCGCGATTCCCACGACAACTGCGCCGGCGACTCCAGCCACAATGAAAAACCAACGTGGCATAACATTACCCCTCGATCGGTGAGACGGGGTCAAGTGCAGGAGTAGCAACCGGGTTCGGTCGGTTGCGAGCAGATGATGGGAGAACCATCAGATGACCAGAGGGATCCTGCGGAGTCCGTGAAAAGCCCGGCATCCTTGTCAGTCGTCGGTTGTGAAACCACCGGGTAACACTCAACAATGCCAGCACTACCGCGGCCGCAGCAATTCCAGGCTGACACGCTCCAAGGACTTGAGCAGCAGGGTGAGGAAAGAACAACGCGTTTACAACTGCAACGGCACCCACACCTGCTATCCCCAGTCCAAACATCGCCTTGGGTAATCGCCAGAGGAGGAGTACGACAACGAAAGCAAAAACTGAACAGACGAATATCATCCCGATTGTTGGGATCTGATAAACCGCGATACCGGTTGGGATAGTCTGTCGAGCTGTGAACCCCTCATCAAATGCAACGAGATCACCCCGGCTGTCTTCACCGCATGCGAACCAAGCCTCGATTGACTCTTCCGATCCTGTAGCCTGGGGTGAAATGCCAAATGAACCAAGTCGCCAACGAAAGTCCGCTTGGGCTCCCGCGACGAGGAGTGGAGTACACCCCGGTGGAACTAATGCATGCCACCGAACCGGTCCCGAAAAGACAACTCCTGAGAGCAGAGGTGGTTGATACAGCAGATCCCCTGGACGGCCTCGGAGTACCGCTAATTGGTATCGAACCTCAACAACGGTTGTCGCCCCAGTCCTTGCAATTGGTAAGGGGATGCGGAATCCACGAGCGTCGTCTGTCCTTGTGTTAGGCACCGCCTCCACACGTTGCCCGTCTCGGAAAAACTCCGGGTTTGGACCCGCAAGCGACCCAGGGATACGGATTTCGAGACTTGGCCTGAGCCAGCGCCGAATCAGAAAACGAGCGCGGTAACTTACTGTTCCATCTTCCGCCCCCCAAGCCTGTATGAAACCTCGTTCTACCCAGATCGACACGGTCCCCACATCAGCGGTTGGGTGGGTTTCTAGCAGCAGGGACTCAACGTTCGACGCGAACAAGGAGAGTGCCGGTAGCATATCGCGGTCGGGCACCAGATCGACTGGCATCTCACGCCACCCCGACGATTGATTGGTGATCGTGCGACTCCTGTCGTAATTCGACCAAATTCGTACCGTGGCTTCGAGTCGATTTGCTCCGACTGGCCAGAGAATCGGAACCGGAACTTGGTATGCGGCAGTCTCGCTCAAAGATTGACGCACCTGCGCCACCGCAAAACTCACCGAGACTGATACATCCTTCGCGTCAGGAGTCGTGGTCATTCCCCACTCGCCGGGGCCAACAAAATCCAATGTCGGGACAGTCTTGAACGCTGCTGCGGAAACTGGTCCGCGGAATCGTAATTGACGTGGTAAACCGGTTGACGATTGGAGTCTGATATGTTGAACAATTACGATCTGCCGGTCGCCAACGGTAACGTCTACACGCAGGTCGCTCGCCAAGTCAGCGTGGTATGGATTCCAAGCTAGCGTGACACGCGCAAAACCAGCTTCAGCCTTCGCGGTCATTGTTGTCACCGCACGCGTAGCTTTCCCACCCGCATCGGTTCCTGGCGTCATCAGTGTGCCCCACGCCGCGTACTCGTCATCCCAGTCACGAGTCTCACCCCGAAGTTCAAATCCCTCAGGAACCGTTGCCGACACAAACGTTGCGGAAACAGATGCTTCTGGAAACCGCGGGAGAGGCACGACTCCACTCGTGTCGCCTGGGTCCACCGCAACCGTCGCGGTTAGGACGAGATCGAAAGGTTGCTTGTGGCCCATAGCGAGACGAACAACTACAGGAACTCTAAGGCCACCTGCAAAGCGAGCCGCCGTTGTAGCCCAAAAGCCATCATGCGAAACTCCTTGCTGAACTCCCTCAACCAACTCAGGTGGCAATGCTTCAAGCCCACGCCAATCCGAGGGGACTTCTATGACAACAGACTCCACTTCTGTCCGGATAGGAATTACTTTTATCTCAGCACGAACTCGCCAACCGGCATCCGTAAGGGTCATGCGATAAGTTGGTTTGACTTTTACTGCGCCATGTTGAGAACGGGCTTCAATGGTGAACAACGGAGTATTAACCGGCGTTGCTCCAGTCGGACCGGTTGTGAGACGAAAGAACGCAGTGGTCACCTCATCCTCGGCGGGACCAGTAGGTTCTGCCTTCCGAAGGTCCGGACCATGTTTGAAAGTGAAGTGAGTGTTTGCTCCTGCCGTCACACGGACCATCCCGGTTTGGCGGAGTACGTCGAGCGTTGTGAATGGACCGATGGAGAACGGACCACGGTAGGCTGGGTCTTCTGGCTTCGGTCTCAATTGGCGAGTAACGGCGGTAACCACCCAATCCGAACCTGCGGAACCGACGGGGAGCACAATCCTCCAGACTGGTTTATTTGGATCACCGGGTCTTGTAATAGTGGCAGGGAGCGTCGGCCCAACATCACTGCCAGCGACGTAGTCTACGCTCAGATCTGCATTCGAAGGCGCAACGAGTTTCCACTCGCGAGCGGGGCCACGTAACCGGATTTTGGCTGTCGTCTCCACTACCCCTTGAGTGAGAAGTACAGAGACATCCAATTCGGCAGACTGGACCTGGTCAGCGGGTTGGGCTGCGGCTACCGGCGGGTCCCACGTCACCTCCAACGTATCAACTGGGCCAAGCGGGTAGCCTGCCTCCTGTCCCGGTTTTGAAGTGAGTTGTTTTAACTCGAGCGCAGGGGTGCGGCGCACTTCTGGTGGACGAACGCTTTGCCCGGGATCGATGGTACGAGTGGTGAGATTCACACGTTTCACATCCTGTCCGGGCGAGTCAAAAAGCAACGTCGTAATTGCTGCGCGTGGGAGTCCAATCTCGAACCCTAGTTCTGGCTTGCCACCGCGTGAAGTGATCGGAGCCTCCAGATCGAGCGTCAGCGTGTGGTCGCCGACCGTTTCGACCATGAGCGAAAAGCCATCATCAGTTGTGTCGAGGATCGGAAGTTTGCTCCCATCAAGGGTAGCTCCGACTAGGAAGCCACGCCGTCCGCCCAACGCAACAGCAGATTGGGGTATGGTGGTGCGGAACGTACAGGTGAGTTTGAGCGATACAACAAGCTGTTCGCCTCGCTTCTCGACCCGGCCTCGAATGGCGCATCCGCTCGGGGGAGTCGGTTTCTTCGCCGCGAGTTGTTTCCTCAACTGATCGAGTTGATCGAGAAGTTTCTGGAGTTCCTGTGGGCTCAGACTTACCCGTTCCCCATTGCCATCCGCAGAGTTGCCGACCCACAAGAATGTGCCGTCAGGCAACTTAACGACGGGCGAATCCTTGGCCTTGGGCTCAGCCTGTTTCTTGTTATCGGGCTGCCGAGCATACGCAGGGAGGCTGAAAACAAACACGAAAAGTGACAACACGGCAAGCGTTGATCGGATCAGCATCAACAGATTGATTGTGGCCGGCATGGCATCCCTCGGGCCGGGCGGGGCGATCGCCTCAACCACTCAGTATACCCAGCCTCTGCATTCATTCCGACCCGTTCAGCCCGAAATCTCCCCCGAACTTGTTTGGCGTAACCGATCTGGTTGCTTTAACCCGCACACGAGGACCAACCCGGTTCACAGGACGAGCAATCCGAACGCCAGCGTGAGGGTGCCGTAAACAAGGGCAAGATCGGCGAGATGAGGTCCAAACACGCCGGCAAGTGTCATGAGAATCGCCGCAAGTATCAATATCCCTATCAGAAATCGACCCACCCAATTGGGTAGCTCAAACGTTGTTGCAAAAGCCAGTGCCACTGCAGGGAATAGAAGAATGACCGCGTGGTGTTTCCACGTTCGTTCACTCAGGAGAAGCATCCCGAGCACGATCAACTCGCATTCCGCCGTGAACCGCCAACCTCTGCGTTCAGTCCGCGGTGTCCGACATAGCAAGACGATTGCGAGGGCATAAGCGAGGGTGAACAATTTCACCACAACCCATGCAACCGGACGACCGATGTCCGTCACGTTGTGATACGCGGCTGGTGTAGGGAGATCGCCTTCAGGTGTGTGGACATACTTGATAAATGAGGGGCTGAGGGTGCCAAGTCTAGACACAAATCCGACAATAGACTGATTTGGATGTTCCGAGGTGATCTCGCCTTTGAGTACCGAGCGTTCCACCATCAGTTTATACTAATCTTTTAGCTCGACTGATGCCAATTGTGAGAGCGAAAAACCGCTTGTGTTTGAAGAAAGCCACGATTTGTGACGGTTGATGGCCCTCCTCATAGGCGGTTTTGAAAACCCTGAAACCCACTCGGTTATCACGATCCCCTGGAAATCTCAGCGTTATCAGTGCCCAAAAATTGGCATCAGTCGAGTAGAGAGAATGAAAGGATTGGCATGGCACTTCTATGCGCTAGAGGAATGGGAATGCCGCGACTCGCGAGTCACGCGGTTGGTTCAACGCTGACGCCCAGCGTAGGAGCACCTTTTGCTTTCTGGACAGGATCTGGTCCACACGAACGAATTTGATCTGCTTTCAGTTCCGCCACTTCTAGTGCCCCGATCCATACCACTGCTCGCCCCTTCTCATGGGCTTCCATCATGAGTTCGACACACTTCTCAACAGAATATCCGAATATCTTGCGAATCACGCTGACGACGAACTCCATACCATTCACATCATCGTTATGAAGGATGACGGCGTAGGGAGGTTGCCTGCGGGTCCGGGTTTCGTTCTCGGTCTCTGTGTCCGGCAGCACATCCGGAATCGGGGAGGCCATGAGGAATCTCCGGGGTGCAATTCTTGCTGAGATTCTACCTCGTCGTGTGCGGCAGGGGAATGGCGAATGACACGACCGGAAGTTCTTGCATTTTTCGATCGTGTCAGGAATTGAAGGCGATGTGTTACGGTACTCATCGGGCATGCAACAATGGCCGTCACCATATAGGATTTGCGGGCATGCTTGCCCGTCACCACAAATGCCGAAATCGGTGGGATGCCGATCTCAGCCCCGCAACCCTGCAAACGCCTTCCGGATCCCGGGGTGCCCTTCGTATTGGTCGAGCCAACTCGCGTGTTCATCCATGTCCAACCGCATGCCACCTTCTCCACGAGTCTCGGCTCGTTCAACGTACTCGGCCGCAGGCAGGTACCAGCTTACCCGTTCGTCACCGTCGTCCAGGAGAAACGCTACAACACCGTTTGCAGCAACCAAGTGTTTCACATCTTCTTGTTTGATATCCATCGTGGCAACACAGCCTACGGTCCGCACGGGTACAAAAGCCGTGTGCTGCCGGTTGGCAGCAATCAGGTTCACGCCTTTGTTTTGCACGGACAGGTAAGCCAGCAAACCGTTGACGATCAAGGCACTGGCAACTTCACCACCAAGACCCTCCATATCGAGGATCATGCTCGTATCGACCCGCCGAATCGCCACCGGCTCAAGTGGCAACGCCTCGGGGAGGGGCATCTCAAGGTCGTCTTCGACGACTCGCTTCACAGGGGTAGTCTTCGTCTTTGTCTTTGTCTTCGCCATGTTTCACCGATGTATCATTGGAAACGAGTAGGCTAGGACATCAGGCGCGTGCGACCAGATGATTACGTCTGCAAAATCCGGTGGCACAGGTGCTTTGCAACTTGGTCAAACGAAGCAACCCGGATGCTGGCTGTTGTGCCAGCATCCGAGTTGCCTTGGTTGTGACTGGTTCGTCACTCCGTCCAGTGCCCCCTGATCGTGAAGATGTAGTCCGGGCCCGAACTCACCATCGCACCCGTTACAGTCAGTTTGACGGTGATCCCGCGACTCGCGTCATAGAGATGGACTTCGTTTGCTGAGCGAGCCGTCTCCTTGAAGGTGAACGCGACCTTCCCGTTCTGATATTCAGTCCATTTGCCAGCGCCTGTGTGCTTGAAGCTTCCCTTCCCGTCCTGGTAGCTCCAGCCCTGCCGTTCCCAGCCGCCATCGTAGGTTAGGAGGACATCCAACCCGGATCGAACGATGGCTTGTTTGTCGGTCAGCTTGACAGTGATACCGCGGCTCGGGTCGTGCAGCAGTTGTGCGCCTCCAACCGTCCCAGTGTCGATGAACGAGAAAGCGGCTTTCCCACCCTGGTACTCAACCCACTTCCCGTTCGCTTCGCGTCGGAACTCTCCGCCCTTGTATCCCCAGACGGACCCGCCAGCCTGAGCAACCGTTGCCCCGCCCAGACACAACAGAACCGCCGCGACTGGGCAAATTGAAGCCATACGCATGTGAAGTCCCTCATCGTTGTTGAAGATTTGCTGAAGGTCGTCGCTTCGACCACGCTTCTGGCAAACGAACGCAACACCGGGCGACACCTTGCGCCGACAGCAAGAAATCGAATCTTAATATTGAACAAGTGTACAAACACCACTAGACGAAATGAACCGGCATGGGAAGAGACGAAAGACTCCAACTACTCAGTTGTTCGCCATCAGCCGTTACGCAAACGGCCCTGACTGTAAAAACTTCCCACTTGCATTCTTTCACAACTTCGGCAATGACTGAAGATAGGCCGCTGCCTCTCCGCGGTCGAGGCGGCAACGCCAGGAGCCGGCCAATGTTCACGATTTCCGAATTCGCTGCGTGCTTCTTGAGCAGCCTATTATTCACACTCGCCCCAGTTCCTGCAGAACCAACCCCGGACCCGATGGCTCGTGGGTATATGGGCATCACCGTTCAGACAGGGGCTCTGACGATTGAAAGTGTGCAGTCGGGGCTTCCGGCCGCGAAGTCTGGGTTACGCGCCGGAGATGTTTTACTACGAGTGGGTACTCTTGAACCCCGCGAGTTCGATCAGGTCGTTTCGCATATCTGTTCGTTCCGCCCCGGTGCTGTGGTAGAAATTGAAGTCCAGCGTGGCTCGGAACGTAAGACTTTCAAGGTAAAACTTGCGAGCAGACCCGCCGAATTGGACCTCCAAAATCGCCACCCAAATCGACCAATCGACATCGACGATTGATAATAACCCCAATCGGAAATTAGAATGTTTCCCACGACACCAATACCCCTACCGCTGCTCCAACAGCGTGAAGTGGAGGCGAAGGTTATCGCCCCCATTTACCGCGCATTTGCGGTCGAAGTTGGTGAAGACCGAGCGAGGAAAATCTTAACGGATGTGATCCTTGACCTCGCACGACAGGCTGGTCGCGTCTCCGCAGAAACCGGGAGAACGCTCTCGCAATTCAAGCACATTGTTCACAAGTGGACAGAAGGCAAAGCCCTGGAACTAACCGTGCTCCGTGATGACGAGGCAGCACTCGAGTTTAATGTGACTTGCTGCCAATTTGCCGAGATGTATCATCGGCTCGGACTAGCCGACCTTGGGCCGCTGCTCTCCTGCAATCGCGATGCCGCAATGATTGAGGGGTTTAACTCCGAGATCGGTTTGACCCGCACGCAGACTATTATGGAAGGCGCCTCCCACTGTGACTTTCGGTATCGGGATGTCAAGCGTGAGGGAACTAACGATTAATTGACTCACGGCAAAATGGGTTGCGTCCACGCAACTTCAAAGTCGCCTTTTTCATACGGATTGGGATGCAGCTTACTCGATGTCACTTTGGCACGGACATAGAGTTCGTTACCGGTGAGCGTGTAACTCGGCTGCGCATCAGTCGATTCCCGAACTAACTTCCCGATGTCTGCTGAGTAGTCCGCCGTCACCGCGAGGGGCTTCCCATCCTTGTCCAATTTTGGGATCGGGTCGAGTTTCACGTCATTCATCGTTGCGAAAAATTGGGTCTTGTAGCTCACTCCCGGTTCCTTCCGTATGGCCAGACGAATCTCTTTCCCGGTGCATATGACTTCGTCGAGCAAAACTCCTGTAGTCGCATAGAAGTCGCCAGACTCTAACCCCCTCACCACACCTTCTGCTGTGAGATGTGGGCTTTTTACCATCACCCATCCACGGCCTGGATTCACTTTCCCCACTCCAAACTCGTGGTAGCCATGTGCATCGTCTGTCGCCATCCCGTAGACGACACCGAGACCGTGCTTGCCAAGTCGCAAGGCGTTTGTGATGTCCCACACTCGCTCGCACGCGGCGTGAGTAGCATCGCCGTAATTGCGAACGCCCGGGTGGCCGTTGAAGATCTCGAAGTACCCGAGTTCAGGCACCACAAGTAACTCCTCGGCTCGCACACCCCAGCCGAAGTTGGGATGGTTCAGGAACCCGATCATCGCACGGCCCGTCTTTTTTCGCTGGTCCGTAACCTGACGCAAGTTCACGGTGATCGTCTCGATTGCGTCCTTACCGTCGAGCGGCTTGATCACGTCGCGGATGTTGATTCCATTCATGTGGATCGGCCGCTTCGCGTAGCTGTGCGTGATCTCTTCGCTTGGAATCATCAAGAACTTACCGGGTTCCTCAAAGTGACTGCGGAACTCGGAGAGTGGCTTGAGTCGTACCTGCTTCTTCTCGCCAACCGTGCGGAACTCGGCCCACCGAGTGCCGAACCGTTCGACGTATTTCTTGACCGCCAATTTGCGTGTCGGAGTTGTCTCAGCATCGCTCCACTTGTCACCATCGGCGATGACGTTGTGTTCGGTGAGGCCGAGGAAGTTGTAACCGTGCGACTTGTACCAATCGGTGATCATCTCGGGGAAGTCGTCGCCATCGCTCCAGAGGGAATGCGTGTGCAGATTCCCCTTCCAGTAGGAGGGAGCGACAGAAGGAGATGGGGCGACACTCGGGGATTCTGGTTGTTGTTCACCTGGGGTTCGCACCGAGAGTGCAAGTGCGAACGCCGCGACCGAGAGCATCACGGCGGAGAGGGAGCGTGTGCCGGATGACATGGGTTAGCTCGTTGGAAGTCCACCCAATCTGGTGGGTGGTCCTGGTATCACGTTTCCATCAACAACCGCAGCGGATCGCTGAAGAGTTGGGCGAGTCGCACGGTGAACCGGCAGCCGTCGGCACCGTCGATGACGCGGTGATCGTAAGTGAGGCTTAGCGGCATCATCAGGCGTGCAACGATAGAACCATCCTTCACGACCGGTTGCATACTAGACTTCGACAGACCAAGGATGGCAACTTCGGGGTAGTTCACGAGCGGCGTGAATCCAGTGCCGCCGATGCCGCCAAGGTTCGTGATCGTGAATGTGCCGCCTTGCATCTCGGGAATCGTCAGCTTGCCGGTTCGTGCCTTCTCGGCGAGTGCCACGACCTCGGCGGCGAGATCGCGTATCCCCTTCTTATCGGCGTCCTTGATCACAGGAACGACGAGACCGCGTTCCGTATCCACGGCAATGCCGATAGAGAAGTACTTTTTGAGGATCAGCTTTCCGGCGTTCATGTCGTAGCTGCTGTTGAAGCTCGGGAACTCCCGCAGCGCCGCGACACACGCCTTGATGGCAAGCACGGTCATCGTGATCTTGGGTGAACCCTTCGGCAGCGTATCGACAATTCGCTTGCGTGCAGCTTCGAGGTCAGTGATGTCGGCGAGGTCGTGCTGCGTGACCATCGGCATGGTCCGCCAGCCAGCCGTGAGGTTCTTCGCGATCGTTTGCCGGATCGTTGCGACTTCTTTCACTTCGACCGCACCAAACTTGGTGAAGTCCGGCAATGGCGGGAGGGTGAACGTGTTAACGATGCTTCCACTGAACGCTGTAGCGATTCCGCCTTGCTTAACTTGCTCGCGTTCCGACTTCACAAACGCCATCACATCTTCAATGGTAACGCGATCACCACGACCACTACCCTTCACTTCGGAGAGCACAACGCCAAGCTTGCGAGCGAGACGACGGGTTGCAGGTCCAGCAGCGACGAGGGTCTTGGTTGCGGCCGCAGATGCTGTCCCATTATCCGAAGCTAACTTTTGCGAAATGTGAGCGGAGTTGACAGGTGCAATTGGAGCGGCCGTGGGAGTAACAGGTGCAGAGTTTGTTGGACTTGCCGCACCCGCTCCCTTGATCGCGAGGAGTTTGCCGCCGACGGGAACCTTGTCGCCAAGTTTTATGTGAATGGCTTCGACAACACCCGCGGACTCGGCCTCGACTTCGACGCCCGCCTTCTCCGTTTCGATCGAGACGACGGGTTGACCGGCTTTTACAGAGTCGCCGACTTTCACGAGGATACCCGTGACCGTACCGCCTTCGATCCCTTCACCAAGATTGGGCAACTTCAGATCGGCACTTGCGGCTGCCGCCACAGGTTGCTGTGTTGCGACTGGGGGAGGCGGTGGACTCGCGGCCGCTTTCGGCGTTGAAGTGGAAGCCGCGGGCGGGGGCGAAGGCGACTTCGGCTGCGGGGCGGGGGCAGCCTTTTCGCTCCCGTTGAGCGTGAGGAGAAGCCCTCCCACGGGGATCTTGTCGCCGGGCTTGACGTGAATCTGCCCGATGACTCCAGCGGCGTCGGCTTCGATCTCCATGCCCGCCTTTTCGGTCTCCACGGACAACACCGGCTGACCGGCTTTGACCGTGTCGCCGGGCTTCACCAACACACCCGTAACAGTCGCGGACTCGATTCCCTCACCGAGACTCTGAAGTCGAAATTCCATGCGTTCCTCGTGGTCACGCGCTCCGCTGCGCGTCGCGGCTAAGCGGTGCTGGTTTGTTATTCCGCGTTCCGCACTCGATCACACTGTCCACGGGTGCGGGGCATCTGGGTTCAGGCCGAGATCCTTCACCGCCTTGGCAACTGTCGCACGATCGAGTTCACCTCGCTCGGCCAGTGCATGCAGGGCCGCAACCGCGACATGCTCTGCGTCTACCTCGAAGAACCGACGCAGCGCCTTCCGGGTTTCGGATCGGCCGAATCCGTCGGTGCCCAACGCGAGCATCCGACCACCCAGGAATGGAGAGACCTGTTCGGCGAGCGTTCGCATGTAATCGCTGGTGGCGACGATCGGCCCCGCCGTCTTACCCAGCACTTGCGTGACGTATGGCACCTTCGCGGTTGCTTCAGGATGCAAGCGGTTGTGGCGAGCACACTCCAGAGCATCCTTGCGAAGCATCTGGTAACTTGTCGCGCTATAGACCGTGCTCGCGATTCCGTACTTCTCGGCGAGGATCTTCTGCGCCCGCAAGGCTTCGTTCAGGATCACGCCACTGCCGAGGAGTTGCACCTCGTGCTTGGCTCCATCAGGCTTCACCGTCTTCACCGCGTAAAGGCCCTTGATGATGCCATCGCGAACATTGTCACTGGGCATCGCCGGCATGTCGTAAGCTTCGTTGTAAACGGTAAGGTAGTAGAAGCACTCCTCGCCGCGGACATACATCGCGTTGATGCCTTCTTCGATGATGACCGCGAGTTCGTAGCCGAACGCGGGGTCGTAGGCGCGGCATGTCGGAATTGTCATCGCCTGAAGGTGGCTGTGACCATCCTCGTGCTGGAGCCCTTCGCCATTGATGGTCGTGCGACCAGCGGTCGCGCCCATCATGAAGCCACGGCAACGAGCGTCTGCTGCGGCCCACGCCAGATCGCCGATTCGCTGAAACCCGAACATGGAATAGTAGATGTAAAACGGGATCGTGTTCACGCCGTGCGTGCTATACGCAGTGCCTGCGGCGATGAAACTACACATGCTGCCAGCTTCGTTGATCCCTTCCTGGAGAATCTGACCGGTCGTGCTTTCGCGATACTCGGTCATCGACCCTTTATCGACTGGTGTGTACGTCTGCCCTACGGACGAGTACATGCCGAAGGTCTTGTACATCGGCGGCATGCCGAACGTCTGACCCTCGTCCGGCACGATCGGCACCAGGAGTTTCCCGACGTGCGGGTCGCGACAGAGTTGGGTCATCAGGTTGACCCACTGGAGTGTCGTGGAGGCACCCTTCCCCTGCACCGTTGCGGCGTACAGTCGTTCGAAGCTCTTGCGTTCAGGTGGCTGGCACGGCACGAACTTGTTGTTTCGGAACGGCTGCGGACCACCAAGCGTCTTGCGGCGTGCCCGGATGTACTTCATCTCGGGGCTGTCGTCGGCTGGGCGGTAGAATGGAATATCGTCGAGTTGGGCATCGGTGAAAGGCAGTTCAAAGCGGTCGCGGAACTGGCGAAGGCCAGCGTGTGTCTGCTTCTTCGCGTATTCCTCTGGCGAGAGGTTCGGCTCGGCCTCGATCTGAACCGTGAGCTTTTTCAACTGGTGTGTGGTAAACTTGCCTTGCCCACCGTCGCCCGGAATGCCGTAACCCTTAACCGTTTTGACGAGAATGACCGTCGGCTGGCCCTTGTGTTCGACAGCGGTTTTATAAGCGGCATACACCTTGAGCGGGTCGTGACCGCCGCGTTTCAACGCCGCAATCTGAGCGTCCGACATATCCTCGACAAGTGCTTTCAACTCGGGTGTATTGAAGAACGTGTTGCGGATAAAGCGGCCCCGGCGTGCGGCGTCTTCTTCCTCGCTGATCAACTTCTCACCATTGACCCGCATGTCGCGGCCGACATACTCTGTGTATTCACCATCGACAACTTCCATCATGCGGCGGGCGAGTGCCCCGGTGTGGTCGTTCTTGAGAATGCGATCCCAGTCCGAACCCCAGATGACCTTGATGACGTTCCAGCCAGCCCCACGGAACACGCCTTCGAGTTCCTGAATAATCTTACCGTTGCCGCGAACCGGACCATCGAGCCGCTGCAAGTTGCAGTTGATGACCCACGTCAGGTTGTCGAGTTTCTCGCGGCCCGCGAGACTGATTGCCCCGAGGCTTTCGGGTTCGTCGCATTCTCCGTCGCCAAGGAACGCCCACACGCGGGCTTCACCTGCAGCAACCGACAATTCCCGATCACGGAGATAGCGGTTATAGCGGGCGTGGTAGATACTCATGATCGGGCCGAGGCCCATACTGACGGTCGGGTACTGCCAGAAGTCGGGCATGAGCCAGGGGTGCGGATAACTACTCAACCCACCGCCTGGCTTCAGTTCCTGGCGGAAGTTTGTGAGTTGCCCTTCCGAGAGCCGCCCTTCCACAAATGCCCGCGAGTACATTCCGGGGCTGGCGTGGCCCTGGAAGAACACGACATCGCCGGGGTGACCTTCGGTGCGGCCATGGAAAAAGTGGTTGAAGCCGATTTCGTACAGCGTCGCTGCACTCGCGAAAGTGGAGATATGCCCGCCGACGTTTGTCGTCTTGTTCGCCTTGAGCACCATCGCCATCGCGTTCCAGCGGACGATACTCTTGATTCGGCGTTCGATGCCGCGTTCGCCCGGGAACAGCGGCTGATCTTCAATCGGAATCGTATTGACGTAAGGCGTGGTGATTCCGGTCGGGATGCGCGATTGACCGAGCTTGGCGACCTTGGCGACGAGCGATTCGAGAATGTACCGTGCCCGTTCTGGGCCACCGTACTTCAGAACCGCCTCCATCGCATCGAGCCATTCGGCGGTTTCCTGCGGATCGTTATCCTCGGGAAGGCGGGAATTCCGGTTGGCCAACACGTCGGGGCTCGCGTGCATTGACATCTCCGGGAGCGAAGCCGTGGGTCTGTGGGACTGTTCTGCTCGCGGGCGTGGTACCACCCAGGTCGCAGGGTTAAGATAGTTCCGGGCTTCCGGCTCGTCTACACGAGTGGAGAACACCCGTTTAGCCGAACACTAAACGAAACTCTTGAGACTGTTCCATGCGAACTTCGTTCGTGATCCTAGTTCTCTCTGGGGCAGCTTTCGCGCAGCCCCTTGCGCCATCTATAAAGCCCACTGTAATCACGCTCAAGAAAGAGAGTGCGACGCTCGAAGTTGTTGCCACGGAACTCTCGAAATCTTCTGCTGGGCTGTCGGTGAAAATCGAGCAACCGGAAGTCGCGAGGGCCAAATTCAAGCCGACCTACGACGGTGTGCCCCTTTGGGAAGCGCTCGAAACTGCTGCCGATGGCGCCAAGGTCAGGCTTAGTCTCCGCGACGGCGGCCGAACTGTCGTCCTCTCATCACCATCGGCGGGCCGCGAGGTCTCGGCGGTCAACGGTCCGTTTCGACTCGTGCCACGAACGATAACCGGTCGGCTACTCCTCGATCAAGGGCTGTCGTTCCACGAGATCGAGATGGACGTACACTGGGAACCGCGTGTGCCCGTCTTCCGAATCGACAGCCAACCCAAGATAACCAAGGCCGAAGATAATCGTGGTACAGTTCTCAAAGTGGAGACCGCTGGTTCGCGGCACTATCCGACAACCTCCATAACCGACATGAAGGTCAGGCTCAGTGGCCTCACACGCGACACCAAGAAAATCGCGACTCTCGCAGGCGAATTCCGGGCAACCGCTTCCGAAAGAATGCTCGCCTTCTCGTTCAAGGAACTCGCGGGCAAGTTCCCCATCACGCAGGCGGAAGCGGGTGTCGGTGTTACGCTCCGGTCGTTCGAGAAGGTCGGCGGCACTTGGGATGCTGTGCTCGATCTCACGTATCCGGAGAACCAGCCGAACTTCGAGAGTTTCGAGGAGCAGAAGTGGCTTCGCGACAACCGGCTTCGCCTCATCGATCCCAATGGGAGTATTTACGAACCCGACAACGACGACGTGATTGCATCTGGGCGACGAGTAGCCGCGACCTATCGGTTCAAGTTGCTCGCAAACGCGGTCCCCACTGCAAAGGGTTGGTCGCTCATTTGCGAGACACCGGGACCGCTATCGGAATTCACGATCCCGTTCGTGCTCAAGAACATTCCGCTTCCGTGATCGTCACTCTTTCTTGCTGCGGATCTTCAGGTTGCGGAAGGCGACAGGGCCGTGATCGGCCTGAAACATGAACGGCCCGTTTGCCGTCTCTTTCAGTGTCCAGTTCGCGCCAGTCGGCGTCTTCAACGCCTGGTTCTCGTGGATCACCTCGCCGTTGAGGGTTGCCTTCACGACCATCGCGTCGGCCGTCTTATCGCCCTTCTCATCGAACCGTGGCGACTTCCACACCACGTCGAGCGTTTGCCACTCGCCAGGAGCCTTGGCCGCGTTGACCTTCGGGGCGATCCCCTCGTCGATGTGCTTGTAACCCATCTTGGCGTCGGCTCGCGGGTAGATGCCGCCCATGCTGTCGCCGGTGAGTTTCTTCTTGGTTCCGAAGCTGTCGAGGATCTGAATCTCGTAGACGCCGTGTAACTTGATCCCCGCGTTGGAGCCCTTCGCGATCAGAAATTCGACGTGTACCTCGCAGTCGCCGAAGGCTTCCTTCGTGTAAAGGTCTGGTAGCCGGCCCGTGTCCGCGTTCACCCAGATCGTGCCGCCTTCCTTGGATTTCGCGGCGAGGCGGTTGGCCTTCTCGGGGTTCAGCTTCACTTCATCGGTGAAGATCCATTTCGGATCAACTTTCTTCCAGGCATCGGTCTTCATCAGATCGATCCAACCCTCGGCGGATTTTTCATCAGCGGCCGTGTTGGAAAGTAGAATCACCGAACTCATGAACGCGGCGGAGAGTGCAAGACGCATGGCAGCTTCCTTCAGATGACCGATTTTCGTATCACTTCGCGGCCCGGGGCCACTATCATCAACCCGCTTCCCCGTCGGGGGAATCGTTTTTACCACACAACTTGAGGTTTTTCGATGACTCTCTCTCGCACCGCAGCCGTTGCGGTCGCCCTCCTTGTCGCCAGCAGTGCCTCGGCCGACGAGTCGTGGGTGTTCTTCGGCACCTACACCGGCAAGGACGGCAGCAAGGGGATCTACCGGTCCAAGTTCGACAGCGCCACCGGGAAACTCAGCGAGCCAGAGCTCGCCGCGGAGATGGGGAGCCCCTCGTTCGTCACCATTCACCCGAACAACAAGTTCCTGTACGCGGTCGGCGAGGGTGGCGGGAAAACCGGCGGCCCCGTTGTCGCTTTCTCGCTCGACGCCAAGACCGGGAAGCTCGAGAAACTGAACGAACTGCTGAGCGGCGGCGGCGGCCCCTGCCACATTTCCATCCACCCCAAGGGGACGCACGCCATCGTCGCCAACTACGGCGGCGGCAGCACCGCATTCTACCGACTCGGCGAAGACGGCAAGCTCGCCGAGAAGATCGCCTTCTTCCAGCACGAGGGGATGGGTGCCAACCCCGCCCGCCAGAAAGAACCGCACTCCCACTGCGGGTTCTTCACACCTGCCGGCAACGTGGCCGTGAGCGTTGACCTCGGGCTCGACAAGGTGAAAGTGTTCGCACTGGATGCCGCCAAGAACACCGTGACCGAAACCAAGTCCGACGACATCAGCACGCCGCCGGGGTCCGGCCCGCGACACATCGCCATCGCTCCCGACGGCAAGTTCGCTTACGTTTGCGGCGAGCTCGACTCGACCGTGAACGTCATCGAGTTGGGTGAAAAGGGCGGCAAGACGGTTCAATCGCTCTCCACCCTGCCCCAGCCGGTGAAGGGGAACTCGACGGCCGAGTGCATTCTGTCGCCGAACGGGAAGTTCGTTTACGTTTCGAACCGCGGGCACAACAGCGTCGCGGTGTTCAAGGTCGGAGAGGATCGCAAGCTGACCGTGGCCGGGCACATCACGGGCGACATCAAGATCCCCCGCAACTTCAACATCGACCCGAGCGGCAAGTGGATGCTGATCGCCAGCCAGGACGGTGGCAAGGTCGGCGTGTGGGCGCTGGACGCCACGACTGGCGCGGGGAAGGAAACGGGAACGACGGTTCCCGTGAGCAAGTGCGTCTGCGTGAAGTTTGTGCCTGTCGCGAAGTGACCGCTTTTGCTTTTGGCGTCTGATCCGCGATTTCCGGCGCTGGTCACGCTCACGCTTCGCAGCCCAGATCGCTCGCAGCCGACGCAACACCTCGGCTGCGAGCGCTTCAGCGCCACGCAACACGTCAGCCTGGTTCTCGGCGTTCGCCAGCCGACGTCGCAGCCCGGCAAACGCCTTCGCGTCGTCTTCCCGCTCGCGTTCGACGGCAATGAACCGCACCGATCGCTCGAACTCATCACCAGCGTCTTCCACGAGCGACGCGATCTCCGTTTCGTTGCATTCGAGGTGCGACGCGACCACGTCCCATCGGCACCCGATGGCACGGTATTCCGCGGCGCAGTTCAGCACAGCCTCCGTATCCGGGGTGAGCGTGGTCATGGTGATCTCGTCTGGGAACAGGCGGAAGTGATTGTGCGAGCAAAGCCTCTTCTATACAGATGTGCAACGAAGTGTGGCGTGTCAAATCGAAGCGAGGGGAATCTCGAAGTTTCTCACCGGGCGTGGCGTTTCTGTAGGTAAGCGGCGAGGTCGTGGCCCAGGTCGGCGTCGGTGCGAAGGCGAACGTAGTCGATCTCCATTCCCCTGCAACCCGCCTCGATGGCGGCAATGTGATCGTTCAGCGCTTTCAGGTAACTCTCGCGAATGCTCGGCGGGTCGGTGAGGATTTCGGGTATCCCTTCGAGCCCGCGAAACAGCGTCGTGTTGCGGAAGTTGAAGTCGATCTCGGCGGCGTCGAGGGTGTGGAACAGCACGACCTCGTGCTTCTGATAGCGGAGGTGCTGCAACCCCGCGAGGATGTCCGGCACATCGTCGAGGAGATCGCTGAACACGAACGCGATGCCACGGCGACCCGTGCGGCCCGCAAGCTCATTCAGTACCTTCCCGAGCGCGGCCGGTCCCGGATACGGCCCTTCCGCCATCACCCGGCACGCCTCACGCAGTTGGGTGATCTGGCCGGACGGTCGCAGGTAAGCCCGTGCTCCTCCGCCGGCCAAAGTTGCGAGGCCAACGCTATCGGTTTGCGTGAGCACGAGGTAAGCCATCGCCGCCGCCGCCCCGCACGCCAGGTCGTACTTCGAGCGCTCTCCAGAGCCGTAACTCATCGACTCGCTGGCGTCCACAAGCAACCACGCGACGAGGTTCGTTTCCTGCTCGTACTGCTTGAGGTGGAAGCGTTCCGTGCGGCCGTAGACCTTCCAGTCGATGTGCTTGATGTCGTCGCCGGGGGCGTATTCGCGGTGCTGTGCGAACTCAACGGCGAAGCCGTGCCGCGGGCTGCGGTGCCGCCCGGAGAGGTAGCCCTCGACGACCTGCCGGGCTTCAAGCTCCAGGCGATCGACGCGAGCCAGAACTTTGGGATCGGGAATGGTTGGCATATCGGCTCGCCGTAGCTTTTTCGTCAACATCAACGCGACCAACTCCGGATCTCATTCGGGGGCGGGAACCCGTCAGGGTGCCAGTCCCAGTCGAAGATGTACTCTTGGATGAGTGCTACGTCGGGCGGTGTGACGCTCAGGTGGTAGAGTTGCGCGTAGAGTGGGTCGAAATCGGGTTCATTATCGCGTTCCCATTTGATCGATGTGGATTGACCGCCGTCCTTGGTCAAGAGTGCGACCAGTGGGGCCGAGCTTCCAGGCAGCCCGGACCGCGTGAGTTTCAACCGCAGATCAAGGAATCGGTGGGCCCCAGCGAGCCGCTCTGCCTCCGTCACCGACGCCTTTCCGCACGCCACCCGGTAACGTGTTTCGGGCAAACCATGCGGCCCCGAGTGGCCGATGACCTGGATGACCGCAGTTCCGTCTTCGGCCAGCCAGACGTTGCGACCTCCGTGCATCCCGTCGACATCGAGCAGGATAGCGGCGCGAAGTGGGACTGGCTCGCGGGTCTTCTCGTCACACCCTGGTAACGTTGCGAGAAGCGCCACAGCACAGGCTGTCCGACCGGAATACCCCATGAGAAGCTCCACGGCTCGCGTTCGCTGTGAGGGGGAGTAATTTCACTCAACCTTCCCGTGCGGGGACTTCCTTGAGCAAGCGGCGAACGATTTCGTCGGGCGTGATGTTGTCGGCCTTGGCCGCGTAGTTCAGGATCACGCGGTGTCGCAGCACGGGGAGCGCGACCGCCTTTACGTCTTCGGTTGCCACGTATGCACGGCCACGCAGCAGAGCACGAGCCTTCGCCGCGAGTATGAGGTTTTGCCCGGCACGCGGCCCAGCACCCCACGTCACATACTTCTTGATGAAGTCGGGCACGTTCGGATCGGCGGGCTCGCCGTCCTGCCCGTGCGGTCGCGTGAGGCGAGACAGCTTCAAAGCGTAGCGGATGATGTACCCCGCGGCGGGCACTTTCCGCACGAGCGACTGCATCGCCATCAGTTCGTCGCCGGTCACCACGTTATCGAGGCGAGGGCGGCTTGCCGACGTGGTCGATTCGATGATGCGGAACTCGTCTTCTTCGTTTGGGTAGCCGACCGTGATCGTGAACATGAAGCGGTCCTGCTGCGCTTCCGGCAGCGGGTACGTCCCTTCCTGTTCGATCGGGTTTTGGGTTGCCAGCACGAAGAACGGGTCAGGGAGTTTGTGCCGCGTGCCGGCAACGGTCACCTGCCGTTCCTGCATCGCTTCGAGGAGCGCGGCTTGCGTCTTCGGCGGCGTGCGGTTGATCTCGTCGGCGAGCACGACGTTCGCGAAGATCGGCCCGTGCAGGAAGCGGAACGCCCGCTGCCCCGTCGCGCGGTCTTCCTGCAACATCTCGGTGCCGGTGATGTCCGAAGGCATCAGGTCGGGGGTGAACTGCACGCGGTTGAACGTGAGCGCCATGCTGTCCGCGAGAGTGCGGATCATCAGCGTCTTTGCGAGTCCGGGAACGCCGACAAGCAGCGCGTGCCCCTGACCGAGCAGCGCGATCAACAGGAGTTCTAGAACCTCTTGCTGACCGACAATCGCCTTACCGCACTCCGCGAGGATGCGGTCGCTGGCAGCCCGGAGTTGTTCCGCGGTCTGCGCTTCATCCTCGGACAAACCGACCGGTTCACCACGCACAGCCATCAGAATCGCTCCCCTTCGGGTCGCGGCTAAACTGGAATCAACGGAACCACACGACGCGGTCGCCGGTTGCCACAACAGCCACGTCGCTTGCGAAGCACGCGGTCACGGTCGGCCCAAGCGCTGGCACCTCGATGGTGTTCAACCGCTTGCCGGTTTCCAGATCGAACAGAAGCACTGGCACCGACCGCGTGACCCACGCATCATACAGCCCCGCCACCAGTCCGGGGAGTCGCAGGGCTTGCGGATCGTTGCGGAACGACCGCGTGACACGCTCCAACACATTCGCGACTTGCTCGCGGGGGATTGCTTCGGAAGGGTACGCGATCACGCAGCGCTGCCCCGCCTTCACTACCCAGCCGGCCGCACTGCACAGGTCGGGCAACTCGGCTTCCCACGCGACCTTGCCGTCTTTCAGTGTGAACGCCGAGAGTGTGGTTGAACTTGAAACATAGACGCGATCCGCATCCGCATCGGAGTTCGCAAGGTTGATTCGGGCTGCGTCGAGGAAAGCGGGACCGGCCTTCCAGACAGCGAGGCCGTCGGGAAGGTTCAGTCGTTCGAGTTCGACCCCGTGGTTGCGGCTGGTCGCCACGATGAGCGTGTCGCCCCACGCTCGCACCTGCGGCGGCAACCCCGTGAGGCTCGCGTCGCGTTCTTCCTGATGAGCCCAACGCACGCGACCCGTCGAGAGGTTCAGGAGCCGCACGAGCCCGGGGCCGTCCGAGACCGCGAGGCGATTGCCGTCAACTTCCGCAGGCGGGAGCGACCACCAGACCCGCGTCGTGGGTTGGTCGAACCCCGGCACATCAAGGATCTTCCCGGAGTCGATCCGCACGAACCAGCGCCGGCCGTCCGACAGTTGAACGACGATCAACTGATTTGTCGTGGCGAATGCCAGACCGAACCGTACAGCGTCGGGGAACGCGAACGGCTGATACCCAGGCTTCCCGTTCGTACCGAGCACCCACGCCACACGTCGGCCCTTCAGGTCAAACGCGATCAGGTGCCGTTCGCCGAGCCGCGCGACGAGCCAGGTTCCCGTGAGCCGAAATCCCGAAAGCTCGGGTGGCGGAAGCACGCCGAGCGCGAGCCGAAACTGGCCGAGGGTCTTGGGGAGCGGTTCCGTCTCGGGAACGCGGAAAACCCACACCGGGGCACGGTCGCTGGCGTACACGGCCACGGCGAGCGGGCCGGCAACCACGAAGCCATCGTGGAGGTCGGCGGCGTGGGTGAAGCTGTCGGCCACGTCGTGCCGGGAGTCGTCGCCATCGGTCAGCGAGACGGCGAACAACTGGCTCGCGTTGGTCGTGAACATCCGTTTCGGAATGCCAACCGGTCCCGGCAGCCAGTGCAGCGGCATCGAGTTCGGCTGCAACCGCACGGTTCGCGTGATCTCGGCATCCGGCGCGAGTGAAGGCGGTTCTTCCGGTAGCCGTTCGCACTCCCGCAACGGTGAACTTGGAAGCTTCGGCAGGGTTGCCTCGCGACCCGTGTGCCGCAGAACGAGAGTTCCGAGCGTGGCCGGAATCCCATCGGGCGGAATCAGCCACTCGCTGCGGAGTTCCGGCGTGATCGCGGCACGGAGATCGGCGGGCAGTTTCGCTTCGTCCTCGGTTCGGGGTGTGAGCAGCAGCAAACGAGCGGCAGCCCACGCCCGTAGGGGTTTCGAGAACCCGGCAACGGTCGCGGCCATGAGCGCCTCGCGTGCCGATGCAGCCTCCCCGTTGGCCAGCGCTGCTTCTGCCTTCTCGATCAGTGCCTCGAACTTCAGACGCAGCGGGTCGCGTTCCGATCGCTCGCCGGGCTTGCCGAACCGTTTCGCCTCGGTGACGAAGCCCCAGATTTGCGTGGCCGAGACGACGACCAGCACGCCGTCGGCATACGCGAGGTTGCCGAAGTAGCGGCGGGATTCTCCGCCGAGGTGGTTCAGAAACGGCGGCCCGAGCAATCGCCCATCAACCGGGTCGATGAAGAACAACCCGTTCCGCGTTGGCCACACAATGGCGTCGTCGGTGACAAAGCCGCGGCCGTAGCTAAGCAATCCGCCCGTGTCGTGGAGCACCCAGCCATCAGGTTCGCGACTCGACCCAGTGGCGAGGTCCAACGCCCTCATGCCGCGTGCCGGCCCCGTGACGGTAACGATCAGCCGGCCACCCGCGACCCCGAGAATCTGCGTCCCTTCCGCGGTCCCTGATTCCCACAACACCTGCCCACTTTCGGGGTCGAGTGCGTACACGCGGTCGGCATCAACCGGCGCGACGAAGACTCGGCCGCAGGCGAACACGGCCGGCGATGGGTCGGGGGAACGGCTCGCGTCGCCCTTGCGGGAACGGGGATAGCGGAAGCCCCACGCACGCTTGCCACTGATCGCGTCGAGCGCGACCACCGCCCCGTTGTTCGAGCAGAACACGACATTCCGCCCCGCCAGCGTGAGCAGTTCTTGCCGGGCACGCGGGTCGCCGCCCGTGGGCAACGGGCTATCGCAGACGTCGTGACTCCAGGCGAGTGGCGGTGCGGTCGCAGCGTCCGCCGGGTCGTAGCAACTGATGCCGTGCACGACGCGACCACCTTCAAAGCGAGCGTGAAGCGTCCACATCCGCCGGCCAGCAACAAGCGGCGGCCCTTCCCACACGGTCGCCGCTTTCCCCTCGCCAGGCGGTGGCAGTCGCCAGCATTCTTTGAGTTCGCTGGCAGCTTCCCCCGGCCCCAGGCACACAATGGCACATTCCCCCGAGCCCTTCCCACCCTTCCCGGCGTCGGGTGGCCGTACAAGCTGCGACCCAACTCGCAGGTAGAGCCGATCGCCCACCGCGGTGAGGCTTGGGCTGCCGTCCGGCGGTGCGGGCTTGAGTGGATCGACGATCGGCGGTTCGACAAACGCCGTGGGCAACGTGAGTGCCTTCCCCGTGGCCAGGTCGTAGCCGAAAACTCTCGAGCCGTCCGTCACGAAGGCCCGGCCGTTGGCAATCACCGGGTAGCCGAACGGCGGCCGTGCCGGGGGCAGAGTTGGGGCGGCGGCGTGCCGCGTCGGCTGCGGGAAAATCTCGGACCAACTCGGGCGACCCGTCGGCCAGTAACTTGGTAGTCGAACCGCGAGGCGACCGCCACGATCAGGCCCACCTGCGAATGTCGGCCAGTCGGTGCCGCGATTCGCAGCGGGGGGCAACCGGGGTGGCTTGTCGAGGTAAGATTGAAGTGTGTCGGCGTACTTCCCGACCTTCCCCGCGAACGGTCCCTTGGCGTCGGCATGCTTCGCCTTGAACGCATCGTATGCCAGTTTCGCGCGATCAGTGTCACCCGCGAAAATCGTGGCGAGGATCAGTCTGGCACGCACCGCCGCGGGATCGGCTTTCGAGTTGGGGTACACCAGCGGGCTACCCTCGTCGGGCAGAAGCATACGCCAGACCTGCTCGGCCACGCGGAAGTCGCCCTGCTCGAACAGCAGATCGCCGAGCAGGAGGAGCCCTTCATCCGCGGGTCGGGAAACGAAGTATCGGTCGAACAGTTGCCAGAGCGGTGCGACATCTCGGTTCTGCTTGGCGGAGTCAAGCAGTTTCTTCGCGGGGCCATCGAGCCGATCCTGGTAGCCTTTCAACGCATCGGCGGGGAGACGGGCAAGAATTTGGTGAACGAATCGCCGTGCCGGTTGATATTGCCGGCCGTCTGCGGTTACGAGATCGTCGCCCGCTTCATCGAGAATCCGTTGTAGGGCGTCGATGGCGTCCGCAGGCTGGTTCGCGGCGAGCTTTTGCTCGGCTTCCGTAAGGCGTTTGCGTGTTTGGGCTGAGTCGCCGCGCAAGCTCGCCGGTTCCGGTGCGGGTGGCTGGGCCACCGCCGAACCGGCAGCAAGGATGAGCAGGAGTGCGGCGGCGCGGCCGGCCCGATTCATGAGGTGAGCCCGTCGTGATCCCAAACCCCTATTCTTGACATTCCCCACGGAAGCACAAGAATCACTCTGCGGAAAATTGTGAGGTTTCGCGGCCGCCCACTGCTTGGCGGACGCACAACAACAAACCGCTCAACAAGCGTTTCACCATGCGAACACACGCTCGCTGCCTGCCGCTCCTAGCCCTTGTCGCGCTCGGTTGCGGTCGCGCCACGCCCTCGCCGGGCGTCACCATCACGCCATCGACCTCGGCAGGCACATATGCCCCACGTTCCGATCTGATGGTAATCAAACTCCTCGACGGCGCTCCGCGAACCTGGCCTTCCAAGGGCTTCCCGCCACTGAAGAGCGCCCGCAATCCCACAGCCACGCCCGACCGCGATATGGCCGACGATCTCCGGAAGCAACTCGGCAAGAACATCCTCGACCCCGCGACGGACCTGCCCCCCGCAATTGCCGATCAGCTCAGCCGGCTGATGGGGGCAGACTTCGGCACCCCTGCCGAGCCCCGCGTTCGCGTTCCGGACTGGAACGACATCACCATCGCCGCGAACGTGCGCCCCAACCCCGAAAAGGGCGTGTTCGCCAACCTCGGCGCGGCCGCGGTCGCGATCAAGAAATGGAAGCCGACCGCGATGCAAGCGACCCGCGCCGACTGGGACGCCGCGAACGCAGCTAAGGGCGAATTGAAGCTCGATGATGCGGCCCTCGCACGCGGGTCGGTGGTGTATCGCCGGTGGTGCCTTCAGTGCCACGGCCCAACGGGTGCCGGCGACGGAGCCCACGCCATCGAACTCGCAGCGATGCCCCGCGACTATCGCCAGGGGATCTTCAAGTTCGTGACTGCGTTCCCCAAGCCCGACCCGAAGCAGCCCAAGAAGGGGATGGGGCCGAGCGGCAAGCCGCGCCGTGCCGACCTCGCCCGCACCATCCGCAAGGGGCTCGATGGCTCCATGATGCCCGCGTTCCCCACGATTGGCGACAAGGAACTCGACGACCTCGTGAGCTACGTGATTCACCTTTCGATTCGCGGAGAGACCGAGTTCGCAACGATCGCCCGTGCGATGCAGCCGACCGAGGACGACCCCGACTTCGGCGGAATGGAACTGGCCTGGCTGTTCGACCAGAACCTCATGTTCGTGCTCTACAACTGGGGGCTCGCGGCACGCAGCCCGATCCCGATTCCACCCGAGAACGTGCGAACCGACGACGACCGCTTGCTGTCCGCGTTCAAGGGCTACAAGCATTACAACTCGGCGGAGTTCGGCTGTGCCGCGTGCCACGTGAACTACGGCCGCGAGCCGCAACTGAAGTGGGACATGTGGGGCGGCGTCGTGCAACCGCGTAACCTACCGCTCGGCGTGTATCGCGGCGGTCGCCAGGGCGAAGATCTGTATGCCCGGCTATACGGCGGCATCTACCCCAGCGGGATGACGGCGTTCCACACCACGCTCGCGACGGGACCAACGTACCTCGACCAGCCGGACAAGATCTGGAACGTCGTCCATTTCTTGCAGGCACTGGCCGACCCGCGTGCCCGGCAACAACTCCAGAACCCCGCCACGCTGACGAAGTTCAAGGAACGGCTGAAGACCAACAACGATTTGTTCCTGAACGACTTGAACGGCGTGAAGATAGACCCGTGACCGACGATGGGCCCGAGCGCCAAGCGAGTAGCAGCGTCTTACCATCGCTTGGCGCTCGGGCTCGGACCAACCTTCTGTTTCCCGCCGCCTAGCCCTAAACCAAGCGTGATCTCAGGCTGA
>PNLP01000039.1 GCA_013823135.1 Planctomycetaceae bacterium | reverse complement strand
GGTCATCAGCGGTGCGGTACACGTTGGCCTGATCGCCGTCATGATTCTCCTCTTTGGCGGGCGTGGCGTGACCGCCAAGCCGCCGGAGATGGTCATCACGCCGAGCCTCGAAAACGACGAGGATCCGCCGGAACATGACCTGACCAAGGAAGACTCCGGTCTCCAGACAGATCTTGATGCGACGCTGCCAGACATCACCCGGATTGAGAAGCAGAACGTCGAAGCAGCCGTCACCGATGATAATATCGGTCAGCCGAACACGCCAGAAATGTCGTCCGCTGCGCTGGCACCCGCGGGGGTGGTGACCAACGAGAGCACGCAGGGGATGCCGGGTACCGAGGGGATCAATATCGGCGGCCCGGGTGGGGCAATGGGCAATTCGACCGGCTCGTTCCCCGGTCGCAGTGGTGCCGCCAAGATGGAGGGACTCCGCGTGGGCGGTGGAAACGACGAGAGTGAACGAGCGGTCGCACTGGGATTGGCCTGGCTCGCACGCCAGCAGTTGGAAGACGGCAGTTGGCAGTACGATGGTGCAAGCAAGGAAGAGCGGATTGCCGCGACCGGCATGGCACTGCTGCCGTTCCTGGCTGCGGGCGAGACGCACCTGAAGGGGAAGAAGTACCAGCGAACCGTCGCGAGCGGCTTGCAGTACCTGCTTCGCAACTGCCCGCTGAGTGGCCCGAATGCGGGTCGCATGACCGGCAATATGTACGCCCACGCCATCGGCACCCTCGCCCTGTGCGAGGCGTACGGCATGACCAAGGACAAGGGGATGTTGCAAGCCGCTGCTCAGGCCGCGATCAACCATATCGTGAAGGCGCAGGCGGCCAACGGCAGTTGGGGCTACTCGCCCAGAAACCCTGGCGACACGTCAATCGTCGGCTGGCAACTTCAGGCCCTCAAGGCCGCTCAACTCTGCAAGGATATCGTGGTCCCGAACGCGTCAATCAAGAAGGCGGTCGATTTTTTGAACTTCGCCGGTGCTGGATCCCGCAAGGCGATGTACGGCTACGCCGACAACGCCGGTGCCGCTCCTGGCACATCGCTGACCGCAGTCGGCCTGCTCAGTCGCTACTACATCGATGGCTGGGGGCCGGACAACGCCGGGATGGCTGAAGGCGTCACTGGCCTCATGAAACGGGCTCCCGTGAAGTCGGCCGCGACCCCGGACATGTACTTCTACTACTACGCCACGCAGGTTGTTCACTTCTTCGAAGGCGACGAGTGGAAGACCTGGAACGAAGGCCCCAAGGGACCGGACGGCGTGCGCAAGGGTGGCATGCGGGACTGGCTTGTTGGGCTGCAGAACAAAAACGACGGCCCGAACCAGGGGAGCTACGAGCCCGATCCCAACTGGATTGGTCGGAGTTGTGGCCGCCTTGGCACAACTGCGATGTCCATCCTGACGCTCGAGGTCTACTACCGTCACCTGCCGCTGTACAAGCGAGCCGGTACAGGCGATGGTGCCCTTAAAATCGTCGATGGCGCGAAGTGAATCGCGACGGTCAACAACAACGCGGCCGGCCTCTCCTTCGGGATCGGCCGGCCGCGGTCGTTTCCAGCAGCGATCAAGACTTCCTGGCGTCGAGCGCAAAAAACATCTTCTGCTGAGCGTTCGGCTTCCCGCGATACATTACGCCCAGGTACAGTCCCGGCGCAACCTCGCGGATCTCGTCACGCACATCGGGCCAGAGTTTCGAGCGAGAGTAGTCGAGGATCAGCGATGGCTGCCCGTCGATCAGGCTCTCGCCCTGATACACATCGGCCGGGATGGCCTTCACTCCGCCAAACAGGCGGTTGATCATCGTGCCATCGCTGCGGAAAACTTTGCCTTGCCACACGAGATGGGTCAGCGAGGAGTTCGCAACCGTGCGCCGCGAACCGGGCGACTTGATCGCACGACCCGGCAGGTATCCGCTTGGTGCCGGGGCAGGAGGGGCCGCGAGGTACAGTGCTTCGAGCTCGTGCTTCGGCATTCGCACCAGATCACGCATCTCGCGTGGTGGGTCGCTGGCGAACGCGACCGGAGTTCCTGGTCCCCCTACAAACGCTACCAGTACCAGGACACTCGGGGAGCATTGCCTTGGGATGTTCCACGCCATTGCCATATCTCCAGTGGTGACAGTGCCAGGTGTGTCACCGGAATCGGCACTCCTTACTCAGCTTCTCCACATTACTCCCGAGACTTGCCGCTTCGTTCACACCACGTGACTGCAAGAGCAACGCAACCGGAACAACCGGAATAGATGGTCCCTTCAACTGACGCGATGGTTAACCGAACATGCCGGCAATGCTCGCCGCAACCGCTCGACCGCGGAAGCCGTGACTCGCTCACAACCGACGATATCGACTTGCTCAAGTTTGGTGAACTTCTCCAGGTGAGCCAATCCGGAGTCCGTAAGGTTCCGGCACGCGGTCAGGACGAGCGAACAGAGTCGGGTCGCGCTCGCGAGGTGGGAGAACCCACTGCCCGTGAGCCGCGAGCAATTGCGAATCTCCAGGCGTTCCAGTGCTGGGAGGTTCGCCGCGTGTGCAAGGCTCTCGTCCCCGATACCGCGACCCCCGGAAAGTGTGAGTGAGCGGAGCCCGCGCGGTCGGTTCAAGAACGCAAGACCAGTGCCGGTCACGCGGTGGCAGTCTTCGAGCGTCAGTTCGCTCAGGTTGGGCAGGCTTCCGAGCCGGCGCAGGCCCAGGTCTGTCACGCCGCAACCGCCGAGCGTGAGGCGAGAGAGCGCTGTCAGCCGAGCCAGGTTGGCGATCCCGATATCGGAGATACGGCCGCAGTCGTACAACTCGGCGCTCGCCAGTGCCAGGAACTTGGCGACCACCGCGAACCCCGCGTCCGTCACGCCGGACATCGTCGCTTCGAGCCGTTCGAGCCGCTTCAACGCTCCAAGCGCCGCGAACCCGGCGTCGGTGAGAGGCACCCCCCCGACCCCGCCTCGGGTGAGCGATAGTTCCCGCAAGCCCGTCAGTTTACCCACCGCCGCGAGCCCACCGGAGGTGATCGACTCGCACCGCCCCAGATCGATCCCCTCCAGGTCGGCACGCGGCGTGAGAGTTTCGAGTTGTCGGTCGGCGGCCCCGGCATCGACAACCAGCCGGTACACGAACCCTGGCCGGGGAGCAACGCGGCCGGGGGTCGTCGCAGCCTTAGCCCACGGTGCTTCAGGATTGTCGGTCGGGCGTGTCATCCAGGTTCCGGGGACATCACACTGTTCGGAGTTGCTCGCGGGTGGTGGCGCAGGGGGCGGACTTGCAGCCGGGCGACACGCGGCAAGGATCGTGGCGAGCGAGTCCATCGACTCGAACCGATCGGCGGGTGACTTCGCCAGGGCACACAGAATGATGTCTTCCAGCCGTTGGCTAAGACCGGGGCGGAAGTTGCCGGGGCGGGCCGGCTGTTCGTTCACGATGCGATCGTAAAGGGTGAGCGGGTTTGGTGCATCGAAAGGGACTCGGCCCGTGAGCAACAGGTACAGCATGACTCCGAGCGAGTACACGTCCGTCGCGGGGCAGAGCTCGTCGTGGTTCCCGTGTGCCTGCTCTGGTGCGATGAACGCGAGAGTGCCCAGCGCAGTTCCGGGGGCCGTGAGCGGGCGCTCGTGACCCGTGCGGTCGCGAGCGAGGCCGAAGTCCATCAGGACCGGCTCTCCGGACGGGCGGAGCATCACGTTGTGTGGTTTCAAGTCCCGGTGGATCACGCCCGCGTCATGGACGGACTGAAGGGCAAGGGCGAGCCGACGGATCAGTTCGATCGCATCCTTCTCGGGCCAGGTTTGGGCGAGGCCGGTTCGCTTGTCGAGGTTCGTACCTTCGATCAATGGCATCGTTAGGTAGTGCTGGCCGTTGATCTCGCCGCACTCGTAAACCGGGCAAACATACGGGTGATGAAGTCGCTGGGCAAAGCGGGCTTCACGGTAGAATCGCTCGATGGCCGAATCTTCGGCAGCGTGCGACAATTTGAGGGCGAGTTGGCAGCCGAGGCGGGTGTCTTCGGCTTCGTAGACGACAGCCATTCCACCTTCGCCGATCGGACGAACAAGGTGGAACCGGCCGAAAGGATTGGGCGGCGTGTGAGTCATGGGCGACCAGATGGAGAGGGTCGCCAGTCAGCTTACCGTATCGTTCGGGCGGTCGCCACCGTGCCGTATTTTGCGTTCGCAGAGTCAATTCTTTCCGGCCGTCAGGTGACGTTCGAACCAGTCGCGGGCAAGTTCGGCAACCTGCTCCAATGTCCCGGGTTCCTCGAACAGATGAGTGGCACCCGGAACCACGATCAACTCCTTCCTACACCCCAACTGATCTAGGGCGTCACGATTCCAACTCAGAACGGGTTCGTCGTCGCCTCCGACAATCAGGAGCGTGGCTGCCCGGACGGAAGGCAAATCGTCCCAGGCCAGGTCTGGCCGTCCCCCGCGGGAGACCACCGCCGATACCCTGTCCGGATGAGCCGCAGCCGCCATGAGCGCCGCCGCACTGCCGGTACTCGCCCCGAAGTAGCCGACGGGTAAGCCAGCGGTCTCTGGTTGCTCAGCGATCCATTCCGCGGCGCCTGCGAGTCGATCTGCCAGGAGTGCGATGTCGAACACTTTCTCGCGATCCTCGCCTTCTGTTTCGGTGAGTAGGTCTAGCAAAAGAGTGGCGAACCCGGCTTCGACGAGTGTTCTCGCAACGAACCGGTTACGTGGGCTGTGGCGACTGCTTCCACTCCCGTGGGCGAACAGCACCACGCCTCGCGGTTGCCCCGCCCACTGGAGCGTGCCCCGAAGGGTAACCGCCCCGAGAGGAATGACGACCTCGCGTGAGGGATCGTTCGGCAACACGGGTATGGCTTCGCTCAGTAGGCGGACGACTTCCTCGTCTTCGACGGTGTCGAACTCGTCGTAGAACTGGCCCACCGCGGAGAAGTCCTCGGGGGCCAGCACGCAAACGACCTCGTCGCAGAGGTGCCGCATCTGTTTGAGCCGATCCGGGGGAGCGACGGGTACTGCCATGATCAACTGGTGCGGTCTCTGTGCCCGCACTGCCTGGAGAGCGGCGATCATCGTGGATCCGGTGGCGATCCCGTCGTCGGTCACGATCACCGACCGGCCGGCAATGGGAGCCAGTGGCCGAACCGCACGGAACAGTTTCTTGCGTCGCGCGATCTCTGCAAGTTGATGGCGAGTCTCTGCCTCCAGGTATTCATGGGTGACACCTGAGGCTCCCTCTGCTTGCGGGTTGAGGGTCACCTCACCATTCTCCGAGACCGCCCCGAGAGCATACTCCGGGTTGAACGGGGCGCGCAGCTTGCGAGACAGGACAACGTCCAGTTCGGCATTCAGTTCGCGGGCCAGGGCAAAGCCAGTAACGACCCCACCACGCGGAATCGCCAGCACGAGTGGATTGTGCAGCTTCCGATTCTTCAATCGCGTTCCCAGGTGCCGACCGCCATCCGTCCGATCCCGGAACGAAATCACGTCTCCCGAGTGCATGGGTTCCTAATCTCCTTTTCAGCGATATCCCAAGAGCCGCACACTTCTGGCACTGGGCAAGCCAGGAAGCGTGAGAAGTTCGGCCAGCGAGGTAGCATTGAAGGACCCTCCTTGAACAGGGGAAGGCGAAGCTCCGGCTGAGCCACAACTCGCCAGAGGCCTTGCCCTCCCAACATGGGACCTTCCCAACGCCCGAATCACTGGCCCGGCGCGGGGTTCACCTCCAAGTGGTTAACCACACGCGTCACACCTGTGACGCCCGCAGCCACGCTCTCGGCCTGACATTGTGCCTCCGTGCTTGGGACCGTCCCCCGCAGCCACACCACACCCTCCACCGCCGTGACGCCAACGTGGCCGTGATCCACACTGGGTTCGATCCGCAGGGCTTGCAACACTTCCCTTTCCAGATCTGCATTCGATTTCATCGCGTTATCCTTTCGAGTTGGTGCCAAATTGGACTGCATCTCCCGTTCCATCTCAACGATCTCATGTGTGGTCTTCAGGACGGTATCGGGGTTCAACGAGATACTGTCGATCCCGCACGTCACCAGGAACCGGGCGAACTCCGGGTAGTCGCTCGGGGCCTGGCCACAGATGCCAACTTTCCGACCACACGCTCTCGCCCGTCGGATCACGTCGGCGATCAACTTCTTTACCGCCGCGTTACGTTCGTCGAACAGGTGCGCGACGATTTCCGAATCGCGGTCGAGACCGAGGGTGAGTTGCGTCAGATCGTTCGACCCGATCGAGAACCCGTCGAACACTTCCGCGAACTCTTCGGTGAGGATAACGTTCGCCGGGATCTCACACATCACATAAACTTCAAGTCCGTTCTCGCCCTGCTTCAACCCGGCCTCGGCCATCACCGCGATCACCCGCTTCCCCTCCTCGACCGTTCGACAGAACGGGACCATGAGCTTGACATTTGTCAGGCCCATCTCCTCCCGCACCTGCTTCATCGCCCGGCATTCGAGCAGGAAGCCTTCCTTGTAGCGAGGATCGTAGTAACGAGAAGCACCGCGGAACCCAATCATCGGATTCTCTTCTTTCGGCTCGAACGGCTCACCGCCGAGCAACCCGGCGTACTCGTTCGTCTTGAAGTCGGACAACCGGACGATCACTTCGCGGGGGTAGAATGCCGCCGCGATCCGGGCCACGCCCTCCGCGAGTCGCTCGACGAAGTAAGCGGGCTTGTCCGGGTGGTTGCGGGTCAACTCGGCGATCTTCTGTTTCGCGGGGCCGTCGGGCACCTTGTCGAAGTGGACCAGGGCCAGCGGGTGAATCTGGATGGACCCCGAGATGATGAACTCCTCGCGGGCCAGCCCAACACCGTCGCACGGTAGCGACGCAAGCGAGAACGCCTGATCCGGGTTCCCGGCGTTTACCATCACCTTCGTCTTCGGGCGGGGCATGCTGCCGAGGTCGATCTCTTTGCGGGTGAACGGCAGCACGCCATCGTAGATCTCACCAACCTCACCCCCCGCACACGACACGGTGACCGGTTGACCATCCTTCAGAATCGAAGTGGCCGTTCCAGTGCCGACGACACACGGTACGCCGATCTCGCGGCTCACGATGGCGGCGTGGCACGTTCGGCCGCCGCGGTTGGTGACGATCGCGGCCGCCATCTTCATTGTTGGTTCCCAGTCCGGGTCGGTCATGTCGGCGACCAGCACCTCACCGGGCTTGAATGCTCTCAGTCCCTCGACATCCTTCACCACACGTACCGGGCCTGCCCCAATCTTCTCCCCGACACTGCGACCGCTGACCAACACCGGCCCGGGTTTGGGAAGCGAGTACACCTCGCGAACGGCCTTGCTGGCCTGCGAGTGAACCGTCTCTGGCCGGGCCTGGAGGATGAACAGTTCCCCCGTGCGACCGTCCTTTCCCCACTCGATGTCCATCGGGGTCGGTTGCCCCGCTTTCTTCGAGTAGTGTTCCTCGATCTGGCACCCCCAACGGGCGAGCGTCAACACCTCGTCATCGGTGAGGCTGAGCCGCCCGCGATCCTCCGCCGGCACTGGCACGATGCGGGTGCTGCCGCCGCGGGTGGTGTAGATCAACTTCTCTTGCTTCGCTCCGACTGACCGCTTCAGGATCGGCCTGTGTCCCGTCTTCAGCGTGGTCTTGAACACCAGAAATTCATCGGGATCGACTCGCCCCTTCACGACGCTCTCGCCCAGTCCGTAGGCGCTACTGATCAAGATCACGTCGCGGAACCCGCTCTCGGTGTCGAGCGTGAACAGAACGCCCGCCGCGCCGACATCGGACCGCACCATTCGCTGCACACCGACCGAGAGCGCCACCGCAAGGTGGTCGAAACCCTTGTCCACGCGGTACGAGATGGCACGATCGGTGAACAGCGACGCGATGCACTGCCGGACGGCTTCCAGTACCCCGCGTTCGCCGCGGACATTGAGGTACGATTCCTGTTGGCCGGCAAAACTGGCCGTCGGCAAATCCTCGGCAGTGGCGCTGGAGCGGACGGCCGTGTCGGTGTCGGCTCCGTAATCGCGACAGAGTTCGGCGTAAGCGTCGGCGATTTCCTTTCGGAGGTCGTCGGGCAGTGGACGAGCGAGAATCGCCTCGCGGATGCTGCGGCCACGGTCGGCCAGGGCTGTGAGGTCGCCGGTGTCGAGATTGACAAGCGTCTTGCGAATCTCTTCGCCCAACCCGCTGGCACTGAGGAAGTGCCGGTACGCTTCAGCAGTGACAGCGAATCCGTTTGGAATGCGAATCCCGGTGGGGACGAGTTCCTGATACATCTCGCCGAGTGATGCGTTCTTGCCACCGACCGTGGCCACATCGGATAGGCCGATTTCTCGAAACCAACGGATGAAGCGGGCCACGAGTTCTCCTGGGTTGGATGTGGTGTCGCGGCTTGGGCCACAATGGCACATCGGTCTGTCCCGGAGCAATTGCATCCTTCATGCCAAACGAGATGAGTGGACCCGATTCGCCAACTCCGTGCATCCAGAGCAGATGACCCACGCGCACCTCACATCCGATAGTCGGCGCGATGAGACGTATCCGCACACCTGTGTGCGGATTGGGCGCATTTGACAACTTGGCCTAGTGCGGGGTGTGCTGGACTTCAGACGAAGGGAGCTTGCGTTGGGCGCTGGGAAGCGTCTCGCGGTACGTTCGAACGTGGGTCGATCGTCGCCGAGCGTTGTCGGCCATTCGAGAGGAGTTGTTCAGAAAGCGGAAGGAGAGGGACTCGAACCCTCAAGGGCTTGCGCCTCGCCCGTTTTCGAGACGGGTGCCGTCATCCAGTCCACACTCGGCTTGCCCTTCCGCAAAGAAGGACAGCCGAGAGTGAGACGGGTTCGCTCGCTTACTTCTTTTCGGTCGGCTTCGGCTCCAGATACGGCCGCATGCTCTCGTAATCCTTGAACATCGTCTTCTCTTCGTCCGCATGGCAGCGGATGCAACGATCGGTCAGGATGGCCTTGATCAGCACCTTCCCGTTCTTGATGTAGTCCTCGGTGAACGGCTTCTTTGCGAGGGTTGCGGGGAGGTCGAAGGCATCGGCGCTGTAGGTTTTCTTCCGCTCGGCGTCGGGAAGTTTCAACCACGCCGTCGTCGCTGCGAGTTCACTGAGCCGCTCGTCCGTCAACTTCTTCTTGTCGTCGTCGGACACCGTGGCGTCCTTCATGGTCTTGCCGTAGTCTGCGCCGTCCTTGTCGAAGAACGCTCGGACCATGTTCTTCTTGGTCCCCTTATCGAACGGCAGCGCGAGCACGGCCAACTCTTTCCCACTGTCGTCCTTCAGGGGGAACTGCAACACCACGTCCATCGCGCTGACCCCTACTGCCTTCGGCGGCGGGATGTCGGTGCCCTTCTTGTCTTCGGGTTTCTTCTCCGGGTCTTTCTTGTCGTCGGGCTTCTTCTCGGGCTCTTTCTTGTCCTCAGGCTTCTTCTCGGTTTCGGCTCTGCGTTTCGCAGCGGCCTCTTCCTTCTTCGCTTCCAGACCGGGCATGATGATGTTCTTCATCACCAGCCCGCCACCCGCTCCACCGATCAGGAACAACAACGCGATCACAACCTTTCCCTTGGGTCCGTACATATTCCACACGCCGAGCGTGATCTGCGCTCCAAGCCCGAGCCCGGCCAAGCCACCGGTGCCCATGATCCCCATCGAGAAGTACACACCATACCCCTCGCTGAGTCGGGCGAGCCACCAGAACGACACGTCGGTGACGATCGCCAGCAACACGAGCGGCGAAATCAGGCAGCGCACTACAACGGGGTACGACGTGAACGCGAACACCAAACCCGTCAGCGAGAACAGCACCGCGAAGCTCAGCAGGTGGGCGTGCGTCGATTGCGTCAACTTCTCCAGGCTAATCGGTTCCTCGATCTTCACCCAGCCGCCGCCGGGAGGGAACGGAGCGGTCGGCGGCACGCCCAGGTACTTGTCGATCTGGGCGTATGTCTCCAGTGGGAAGCTTTCTTGCGGCTGCCCCTTCCCGTGACAGACCACGCAGCGTGCCTCGATGATGGACTTCACCTTCACCGTGTCGCCGTTCTTGAACTTCTCGGTGATCGCCTTTGGCATCTTGTCCGCGACGTTGAAACTATCGCTCTCGAACGCTTTCTTCCGCTCGTCGGTGGGTGCGTTGGTCCACAACACGAGAGCATCACGTTCGCCTTCGCGTTCGCCGCGAAGTTTGGTCGGGTCCGCTCCGCCACGGAGAGCCTTGTTGAACGCGGGATCTTTCTCGAAGAAGGCCGGCAGCATGGTTCCGTTGCTGCCGAAGGTGCCGCTTGAGGCGATGATGAGTTGAGCGAACTTGCTCACGGGCTTAGGCGGTTCCGTGTCGTAGTACTTCTTGCCCGTGAACTTCAGAACCACGTCGTGCATCGTCGGCATCGGTTCGCCGGACTTGGAGTCCTGAAAGTGCAACTGCACCATCGCCGTCGTGTAGCCGAGCCCAACGGAGAGCAGGAAGCACGTAATGACCAACTTCGCGGGGAATGGCAGGTCGCGAAGGGTGAAACGGGACTCGGCAACAGGAGCGGACATGGGAACCCCTTCGGATTTCAACATTACGCTGTTTTGAGAGCTTGCTCGATTGCGGCCAAAACCAGGTCACGGGTTTCCGGCAACGGCTTGTTCGTCCTCGCGCCACTCGCGAGGCGATGCCCGCCGCCGCCGAACTGTTCGGCGACCTTCGACACATCGACCCGCGAACGAGCGCGGAAACTGATCTTCGTTCCACCACCGGGTTGCTCGATGAACACCAACCCGACCTCGACCCCCTCAACGCTGCGGGGGTAGTTAATCAGGTCTTCGGTGTCGCCGGGGACGGCCCCCGTTTTGGGGTAGTCCGTCAGATAGATTTCCGTGAACGCGACCAACCCGCCGAGCTTTACTTGTAACCGCTCCAGTGCGACCCCGGTTAACCGGAAGCGTGCGAGCGGCGACGCCTCGTAAAGCTGCTCGTGCAGGAGTGTCGGCTGCGCCCCGGCTTCCGTCAGGATCGACGCCAGCGCGAACGTGGCTGGTGTCGTGTTCGGGTGCCGGAACCAGCCAGTGTCGGTCGCGAGAGCCATGAACATGTGGCTCGCGGCATCCTTACTGATCGGCGCACCCAGCGCCTGAATGATCTCGTAGGCCAGTCGGCCGGTGGCTTCGGCGGTCGTGTCCACCAGCTGCAAGCCGCCCAGATCGTCCTGGGTTCTGTGGTGGTCCACCACGGCCCGCGGCAACGGCGACGCCTTCAGCCAGTCGCCGAAGTCGCCCAGTTGGTTCCAGGTGCCGGTGTCCAGCACGACCACGCAATCGCGGTCCGTGAACGCAGCCGGTTTGAAGTCCTCAATGATCTCGCGTTTCGGGTCGAGGAAAGCGTATCGCGGGAGGAGTTTGCTGGCGATGGCGACGCGGGGTTTCTTCCCGAGCGCCACCAGAGCCGAGTGAATCGCCAGTTGCGCGCCGATGCCGTCCGCATCCGGGCGGATGTGTGTCATCAACAGGGGGCGTTCGTGTCGGGTCAAAAACTCGACGAGCGGGGACCAGTCAAGAGGCATGCGTGCGCACCGTTGGCGGGATGGGGATCATTCTAGGTCGAACCAGCACGAACGGGACAAGAAAACGCGAACGGTGGACTCGGCCAAGGATGCCCCAACCATTCCAGCGAGAACCGAGACAAAAAGCCGCCAAAACGGTTCCACGCGACATGCACACCCACGTCTGGAACCGTTGCAGACACGTCTGGAACCGTAATTTCAGCCCCGGAACCGTTCACTCTCGTCTGGAAGAAAAACCCTCAGAACAACACCGTTCGCCACATCACAATGCCAGCGAACAGCTTGCGATATGGCAAGGTAGTGGTTAGGACTGACCACACAGCCAGTCTCGACCCACCCTCCCGAACTTCAACCAATTAGCCTTTGGACACTTGAGCTTGTCGCTTTTGTCACAAGAGCGTATAGTTTAGCGGACGGACCAGTCCGTTAATTATTGACAGGATCATCCGGAAGCCCAATGCTGCCAGAATCCCAGGACGATTTGGTCGGTGCGATCAAGCCCAGAACGAGGCCGGGTCGTCCGCGTGATCCGGAACTGGAAGCCCGGCGACGGGAACAGATCATCGACGTGGCGGCGCGTGAATTCGCTCGCTACGGGTTCGCAAACACGCAAGTTCAAACGATCGCGAACCACCTCGGAGTCGGGAACGGGACTGTGTTCCGCTACTTCGAGACCAAAGAAAAACTCTTCCTGGCCGCGGTCGAGTGCGGGTTGCGTGAACTTACCGCCGAGATGGACCGCGTCCTTGAGGCGTCGCTCGATCCGCTCACGATGTTCACGGAAGCGATCCGCACGTACCTCGGATTTTTTCATCGTCGGCCCGAGATGGCGGAACTCTTCATCCAGGAGCGTGCCGCGTTCCCGCACCACCACCGACCACTCTACTTCGCCACGCAGGCCGACGACGAACACACCTGCAAGCACACAGAGTTTTTCCAGCGACTGATGGCCACCGGCCGCATCCGGCCGATGCCGATCGAGCGCCTGTTCGCAGTGGTGGGCGACCTACTCTACGGCACGATTCTGACAAACCTGTTGTCGGGTCGTCCTGCTGATCCGGAGTCGCAAGCCCGCGACGTGACCGACGTGATTCTGAATGGAATCCTGGCGGATGGGGACACGGGGACAAGGGGACACGGGGACAAGGGGACAAGGGGATGAAGAACATGACCACGCACGACGCGCAGCGTCGCGAGTTACCGATGGGATACCGTCAGGCGCTCCGCTGCGCGTCGCGGCTACGCCGCTTCGTGTTCTCCTTGTCTCCTTGTCTCCTTGTCCCCTTGTCCCTCTTCGCAGCAGGGTGTTCCCCCAGTACCGCGCCAACCGCGAAGTCCGGCGTGCAGCCCATCGTCGTCACGGTTACACCAGTGAAGACGGTTGGCTTGCGGCGAACCGTCTCGGGCGTCGGCACGCTGTACGGGCACGAAGATGTGATGCTCGCTCCCAAGGTCGATGGCCGCGTTCTGAAGGTGCTCAAGAATGAGGGCGATACGGCCTACCCTGGCGAGGTGCTGCTCGAACTCGACCCCACCGACGCTCGCCTCGCGATTGGTCAGGCGGAACCCGCACTAGAAGCGGAACTGAGGCGGTTGAAACTCCCGGCACTCCCCGCGTCGGACGAAGCATTCACGGCTCACCTGCCCAACGTCGATTCTGTTGCCCAGGCGAGGGCAAACCTCGAACTGGCCGAGAAAGACTTCGCCCGCATCGAGGAAGAGGTCAAACGCGCGGTTGGGTCCGGGCAAACGCTCGACAACGCCCGCACCAAGGCGAAGGTGGCCCGAACCGCGGTGGACCTGGCGGAAACCGAAGCCCGCGTCACGCTGGCGCACGCACGTCGGCTCAAGGCTGTGCTGGATGATGCTGAGGATCGGCTTCGCGAGACGCAACTCCGTGCCCCGGTTCCCGATGATTGGGGTGCATGGTCGGCCGTGGTCGGATCGGCGTTGAATCCGGTTCGCTATTCCGTCGCGGCACGGATGGTCAGCAAGGGGGCGACGATCAGCCCGATGCGAGTGACCAACGCCTACCGCCTGGTGGCCGACCACGTTCTGAAACTGCGAGTCGCCGTTCCGGAGCGATACTCGCCCGACGTGCATGTTGGGCAAGCGGTCGATGTGCGTGTGGAAGCCTACCCCGGTCTGGTGTTCCCCGGCACGGTGGCGCGAATGTTCCCCACGGTGGACCCGGAGAACCGCACGTTCGTGACCGAGGTCGAGGTGCCGAACTGCGCACGCAAACTGAGAGCCGGTGGGTTCGCGAACGCAGAGGTCTTGCTTCGGACTGATGCCGCGGTGCTAACGGTCCCGGCGGAAGCGGTCGTGACGTTCGCGGGGGTGACGAAGGTGTTCGTGGTCGAGGGCGAAACTGCAAAGGCAATCGAAGTGGAACTCGGCGCCCGCGAGAAGGACTGGGTGGAGATTCGCGGCGCGATCGCACCGGAATCGCGTGTCATAACAAGCGGGCAGTCGCAACTGGTGGATGGGTCGCCGATCAGGATCAGGTGATTGGATTTAGCCCTGGAAGGGCGTCGGATGGTAGCCAGGGGTGCGGTGCCGGCTTTGCGGCACAAACCCCTGGTCCGTGATCCACCCCTGGCTACCATCCGACGCCCTTCCAGGGCTGAAGACAAGACAGAGAGACGGTTCGGACCGCAACGAGGTGGTGGCACATGGCTATCTGGGACATCTGCATTCGCCGGCCCGTGTTCACCACCATGCTCGTCATGTGCCCGGTGGTCATGGGTTTGGCGTCGTATAGCCGGCTCGGCGTCGAGCTGTTTCCGAACGTGGACGTGCCCGTGGTCGTGGTCACCACCACGCTCAAGGGGGCCAGCGTCGAGGAAATGGAATCGGCCATTACCAAGCCGGTCGAAGAAGCCGTCAACACTGTGTCGGGCATCGACGAACTCCGCAGCACCACGCGCGAAGGCGTTTCCAGCGTTGTCATCGGGTTCAAACTGGAGAAGAACGGCGACATCGCGGCGCAAGATGTGCGCGACAAGGTTTCCACGCTGTTGCCGCGATTGCCCGTCGGCACCGATCCGCCGGTGGTCGAGAAGTTCAACCTCGATGCCGCTCCCGTGGTCACGATCGCTGTGTCAGGCGGTTCCGGGCGGAAGCTGAAGGAAGTCACTGAGATCGCAAAGAAGCTCATCAAGGAAGACCTGGAAGCGGTCAGCGGTGTCGGTGCGGTCGTGCTGATCGGTGGCGAAACGCGGGCGGTGAACATCATCGTGCGGCCTGCCGATCTGCGGGCAAGGAAGCTCACGGTTGAACACATCCGACGAGCCTTGACCGACCAGAACCTCGAACTCCCCGGCGGCAAGGTGGAGACCGGATCGACCGAGTTCGGGCTCCGTGTCGTGGGGCGTATTCAGAAGCCAAAAGACTTTGAGGAGATCATCATCCTGCGGACCGGGGAAGATGGCACACGCTATTCCACGCGTTTGAAGGATGTCGCGACGATCACCGATAGCATCGAGGAACCGCGTGGCAAGTCGCGGCTCGACGGCAACGTGGCGGTGAGCCTCGTTGTGCAGAAGCAAAGCGGTGGTAACACCGTTGCGGTGGCCGAAGCGGTGAAAGCCCGGCTGGAGAAGATCCAGGCGACACTGCCCGCGGATATCCACATCGAGGTGATTCGCGATCAATCGCGATTCATCAAGGGTTCAATTGACGAGGTGAAGTTCCACCTCGTGCTCGCAGCGTTCCTTGTTGCAGGCGTGATCTTCCTTTTCATCCGCGACTGGCGGACCATGCTGATTGCCGCGACGGCAGTTCCCACAAGCATCATCGGCACGTTCGCGTTCATGGACTTCATGGGGTTCAGCCTGAACAACATGACGTTGCTTGGGCTCATCCTCGCGGTCGGAATCGTGATCGACGACGCCGTTGTTGTGCTGGAGAACGTGTTCCGGCACATGGAGGAGTATGGCACCTCGGGCTGGGAAGCCGCGAGTTCCGCCACGAAGGAGATCGCGTTGGCCGTGCTGGCGACGACGCTCTCGCTGGCCGTGATTTTCGCCCCGATTGCGTTCATGTCGGGGCAAGTTGGTCGCTTCTTCAACAGCTTCGGCTTCGTGGTCGGCTTCGCGATCATGCTCAGCATGGCGGTGAGTTTCACGCTCACGCCGATGCTGTGTGCGCGGTTTCTGCGGCCTTTGGCGAGCGGTGCCAGTCATGGCACCGGTTCCCACGAGAACCCGCCCGTTAACACGGGCGGCTCGCCCAATCACAAGTCGGGCATCCTCACCCGCAACTACATCCGCGTGCTGTCGTGGTCGCTGCGACACCGATGGGTCATCGTCGTCGCCACGGGACTCACGTTCCTCAGCACGCCGGTGCTGTTCATGATGGTCGGCTCCGACTTCGTGCCCAAGGACGACCAGAGCGAGTTCGAGGTGGCGATCACGTTGAAGGAAGGCACAACGCTCGCACAGGCCGAGCAACAGTGCATTGAGCTTGAGAATCGCCTCAAGAAAGTTCGCGGAGTCATGCACGTATTCACCACCATCGGTCCAACCGACGGCAAATCACCCAAGGGGCAGGGCGACGTGACGGCGGTGAGCATCTACTGCCGGATGAGCGATCTCACGGAACGAAAGTTTCACCAGCGAGCCGCGATGCAGGACGCGCGAGACATCATGGCCGACTACCCGGATATTCGCATGGCCGTGCAGGAAGTGAAGCTATTCAGCTCGAGCGCGTTCAAGAACGCCCAGCTTGACCTGAGCCTGCGCGGACCGGATTCGAAGAAACTGGAAGAGTACGCGGCCAAAATCGTGACGCAGATGAAGGCACGCCCGGACTTGTTCACCGACGTGGACACGAACGCCGCGAGCCGCAGCCCGGAACTTCAGGTGGTCGTGGACCGCGACCGTGCGGCGGATCAGGGCGTCGATATGCGAGGGCTTGCGACAGCCCTCGGTATCATGGTCGGTGGCGAACCCGTGACGAAGTACAAGGAAGGGAGCGAACAGTACGACGTGTGGCTTCGGGCCGACCTCGTGTCGCGAAACCGCCCCGATGCCATCGGTTCGCTCACGGTGCCAGGGCACGGAGGCAAGCCGATCGAACTCCGCGCATTCGCACGCGTGCAGGACGAACGCGGCCCCGCGACGATCGAACGCTACAACCGCCAGCGGCAGATCGGCGTGCAGTGCAACCTCGCCCCGGGGGTCGCGCTTGGCAATGCACTTCCCGTGGTCGAAGGGTTCGTTACCCCGCTGGAGATGCCACCGGAATACCGCTACGAGTTCCTCGGCGAAGCGAAGTTGATGGCCGACTCGAACTCGAACTTCGCCATGGCGTTCGTGCTCGCCTTCATCTTCATGTACATGATTCTCGCGGCGCAGTTCGAGAGCCTCGTTCACCCGATCACGATTCTGCTCGCGGTGCCGCTGACGCTGCCGTTCGCGCTCATCTCGCTGTTCCTGCTCCAAACGCCGCTCGACGTGTACGCCATGATCGGCTTGTTCATGCTGTTCGGTATCGTCAAGAAGAACGGCATCTTGCAGGTGGACTACACGAACGTGCTCCGTGCGAAGGGTCTGCCGCGGGACGAAGCCATCTTGAAGGCGAACGAAGCACGACTCCGGCCGATTCTGATGACGACAGTGATGCTTGTCGCGGCAATGATCCCCATTGCCACCGGGGAAGGACCAGGTGCCGCGGCGCGTGCGAGCATGGCGAAGGTGATCCTCGGCGGGCAACTCCTCTCGCTGTTGCTGTCGCTGCTCGTGACGCCCGTCGCGTACTCACTCTGGGACGACTTCTCCGAGCGTGTGAAACGAACCGGTACCTGGCTCAATCGCAGAAGGAACAGTCTGCCCAAACCGACACTTCCCGCAGTGCCCGACCCTGTGCCGGAGGAGGCGAAGGAGACGGTGCCGGAAGAGCGACCCGTGGTTGCTGCGAGGGCGATGCCCGCTCAGTGAGAAGGGATGCGGCGTTGCCAACCGAAATTCGTCTAGGTGCCCCTGATTTTATTGGCGAGCCACCCTGGTTACGGGGTGGGTGCATTACGAATACGCTCGGAACCCGCCCCGTGACCGGGGCGGCTCGCCAAGACCGCCAAAAAATGCAGGCACACCCAATTCGTCTCGACAGGAAGCGGACTTCTCGGCATCTTTGTCGCCATGAGATTGTCCGCACTGTTACCACAGATTCTGGTTCGGCCGCGGTGGGCGGCCCGCGCACGGACCAACCCCAAGCGAGGCACGCCAGCGCTCGTGGGACGTCGCCGGGATGCTCTGCGGTCGCTCGCGTTCGCTCCCGTAGCGTTCGTGCTGCTGCTCGCAGCTGGGTGGAGCGCCGCCGAAACGTTCACGCCGGAAATCACCGACACTGAGTATCACCACCGGTTGCAGGTCATCCGCACCGCCGCCGCCAGCCACCCCCGAAACCCACTCGGCGTGGTGATTGGGAGTTCTCGTCTGGTCTGGGGCTTTCGCCCGGAGACTCTCCCTGAGCCGGCGACGGGCAAGACATTCTGGGTGAACGGCTCGCACGTCGGCAACGGGCCGGTCCTCAACCGTCTGACACTCCACCGCCTCCTGCGCGACGGCGTCTGGCCAGATGTGGCGGTCATCGAAGTGATGCCAGCATTTTTCGTGCGTGAGAATGCCCGCTTCGTCGTCGGGCACTTCGCTGCATCCGAGATGAAAATGGCCCGTGGGTACGGCAAGTTTCCGTTGCACTTCGACTACTACTTTCTGCTCCACCGATTCGCACGGATGACCGACCTTGCCCGTGCGTTCGATCCATTCGCTGGCGTGACCACACTTACTCCGCGTGGCGGTCATCCGAAATGCGAAGAAGACGTGACCGAGGCCGAACGCGAACGACGAACGAACGTGGTGCGGAACGTCTACAAGAACGACCTCGCTAACATGGCTGTGCGTCCCGCGGCAGACCGAGCCTTCCGCGACATGTTGGGAGAAGCCGGTAGGCACGGCGTGCGAGTTGTGCTGATCCGAACTCCTGAAGGGCCGACGTTCCAGAGTTGGTACAACCCGGCCGGCGCGGCAAAGTTCGACGCCTACCTGGCCGGCGTGGCTCGCGAGTTTGGCACGCCTATTCTCGACGCGAGGAACTGGCTGGACGAGAACGACTTCTTTGACTCGCATCACATGCTGCGACGTGGGGGCGACAAGTTCACAGCCCGTTTCGCGCGCGAAATCGCTCCCATTGTGGGTGATGCTGTCCCGTTGGCCCAACCCAAGCGGTAACCGCGGAAACCACTAATCATCCGTGAAATGTTCCTGTGTGGTCGGGGGCTGGTGATGGAGCGGATGACGCCGGCTCAATCGGCCGGGGTCTGGTCCATTGCCGAATCGTGAGCACCAACGCCGGCACGAAGACACCCAGAACCACACACTTCAAGATGACCGAATCGCCTTCCAGCACGTCGATGGCGATCACTGCGCCGAGTCCGAGGCTGTAGAACCGCCAACGGTCTCGGCCGGGCCACCCAGCGAGCACGACATACGGCGGCACCGTGAGTAGGAACAGCGTGAGAACCCAGCCCTGAAGCCCGATTCCCGGCAGTTGAATGTCCCCTACTGCCGCGACGACGAGCACTACTAACTCGAACCAGCCTATCGACACGGCCATCGCCACTTCGAGGTAGGGGATCATAGCGACTCGGGGGCTCCCGTGCCCGCGGACCAGAATCCCCGCGAGAGACGTTCCGCCGATTGCCACCGGAAGCGCATAGACCAGCGTCATCACCATGCCCAACAAAAGCCCCTCATAGATTCCCAGCATGCTGGTGGCCACAATCTTCCCGAACAACAGGGACGCGCGTTCTGCTTCAGGCACGGAAGAAAGCTCGGGGTAACGCGTCAACAGCCGTTCCTGAGCGTGCGGACGTGGAGCTTCGCCCTCACGCGGTAGAACCGGTTCCCGCGTTACGAATCCCCCACTCAACAGACCCAAGTCTTCCACATTCGGGACAATAACAGCGGCGATTAATGAAGCGGGGCCGAGGTACAGTGTGAACGCTATGACGCTTGCAATCAGGCCGACAGCCGCCGCACCGCCAAGGTGGGAGAGGCGTTCCCGCGACCGCGTTGCCATGTAAGTGAGCATTCCGACCGAGAGGTGAAGCACGCCTCCTACGGCCACCAAGAACCACAACAGGACTGTGGGGATCGACCACTCCACTCGCAGGAGCCAGTGCGAAGGAGCGCTCGGGAACTTCGACATGGCTTGTGCCATGTTCTGCAAGATGGAACTGAGGATCGTCACCGTGATCGGCAACTGGGGGCCGAAGACTCCCCAGGCACATCCAATGACCACGATCCACATGGCAGCCCGCGAGTTGTGTCTCGCCCAGATAATGATTCTGGAAATAAACCCCGGGGCACGCACGCGGACCGGTTCGCCACGAATCCAGCGTTCCAGTTCATCGGCTAACTCGCCAGCCGAGGCGTAACGTTCACTCGGTTCTTTCGCGAGGCACTTCAGACAAATCAGTTCCATGTCGCGTGGTATTTCGGAACTCAAGCTCGACGGAAGCGGTGGTGCATCGCTCCGAATCTGCGCAAGCAGGGCATCGATGTCGCGTGTCGCGAACGGCGGGCGACCCGTCAATATCTCGTACAGAATTGCGCCGAGCGCGTACACATCGGTGAGCGTCGTAACGCCATGGATCCCGCCACCGGCCTGTTCGGGTGCCATGTACGCGGGCGTTCCGAGCAAGGCACCGGTGATGGTGAGCCCGTCATCGGAGCCCAGCCGTTTCGCCAGTCCGAAATCGGCAACGTAGGGTTCGCCCGTAGTATCGATCAACACATTACTTGGCTTCAGATCGCGGTGAAGTATCCCCCGCTGATGTGCGTAGTGGACAGCTCGGCAAACCTTGGCCAACGCCGTGATCAATTCGCGCAGTGGGGGCCGGGGCGATTTGCGAAGCAGGTCGGCGAGAGTACCGCCGTCGATCAACTTCATGCTGAAGAACGGTCGCCCGGTGTGTACCCCGACTTCAAAGATGGGAACAATGTTCGGGTGATCGAGTTCCGCGGTCGCCTCCGCCTCGGCACGAAAGCGGGCTTGGCCAACATCGGAAGTGACACGACCCGACAGGAGCATCTTCAGTGCAACGATACGATTGAGGCTCCGTTGCCGGGCACGATAGACGATGCCCATGCCGCCCTGCGCGAGTTCGGCGATTAACTCGTAATCGCCGACTTGGGATGCCTCCGCGGGAACTCCGGGTTCATCCGTGAACGAGGTCGATCGCCCGTCCGGCGTCGTTGCCGGATAGTCATCCGAATCGGGCATGGGCAACTCCTCCATATTCTACTCTGCCATACGACGTGTCAGACCCCCTTGGGTACGGACCAGTGATCGCGGTACTTGCGGCGGAGCATTCCGTTGCCATCCGGGCTGTTTGTGATCGCCTCCTTGGTCGGGTCGAACTCGATCGTCTTGCGAAGCCGCGTGCTGATGTTCGCCAGGTGACAGATTCCCGCCGAGATGTGCCCCACTTCTGCCGGCGCGGCCAGTTTGTCACCCTTCAGAACAGCGTCGATGAAGTTCTGGTGGTGCTTGGCCAACTCGACCTTGCCCGTCATCTGCTCAACCAGTTTGTTTCGCTCGCCATACAGCTTCCAACCGGCCTCGTGACCGATAATGAGCATCCCCTTCGTGCCGTAGAACGCGCAGCCGTTCTCGTAGTCTTCCTGCACGTATGGCGACCAGATGCGCTGCTCGAAGATGAACTGCCGGGGTGCCTTGCCACCGTTCCCCGCGTCGTACTCGCACACGACATACTGCGTGTCGGGCCACTCCTGATCGTCGTCGAAGAAATACTTCCCGCCGAGTGCCGCGACGCGGTTCGGTAGCGTCTCAACACCCAACCCCCACACGCCGACGTCGATGTCGTGAACGCCATCGTTCCCGATGTCGCCGGCACCGTAGTCGAGGAAGTAGCGCCACGACCCGTGGACGCGGTTGGTGTAGAACGGCGCGACGGGCGCTGGCCCGAGCCAGGTGTCATAGTCGATGTGCGCCGGCGGCTCGCTCGGCTTCACGTGCCCGAGGTTCCGCCGAAGTTGACTGTTCCACACCTTCACCGCTAGGATCTCGCCGATCGCACCGCCCTTGATCCGATCCATCCCTTCCTGGCATGTCTTCGTGCTGCGAGACTGCGTGCCAACCTGAATGGAGACTTTGTTCCGTTTTGCGGCTTCGATCATCAAGCGGCCTTCGCGGATGTTGTGCGAACACGGCTTCTCGACGTAGATATGCTTGCCGTGGTCGGCCGCGAGGATGGCACCCGGCGCGTGCCAGTGGTCGGGCGTCGCCATCCACACGGCGTTGACGGCTTTGTCGTCGAGGATCTTGCGGAGGTCGTTCACCAGCTTGGGTTCGTGCCCGTTCGCGGTGGCCATCTTGGCGGCGTCAGCGAGTCGCTTCTCGTCCACATCGCAGATATATGCGATCTTGAGTTGCTTGTTCTTCACGAGCAACGCAAGGTGGGAACGGCCCATGGCACCGCAGCCAACCAGGCCGATGGTGAGCGTGTCCGCCTTGCCCGCGGCGGGGGCAGTTGAAGGGATTGCCATTGCGGCAGCCCCAACTGCAGAGGACTTCAGGAATGTGCGGCGGGTTGTCATGGCAGCTCCAGGGAGAGGTTGAAGCCGTATGCGGCTTCGCGGGCGGGGTGGGACAAAGGCTGCAAGCGGCTCAGTGAGCGAGTTTGTCGAACACGTTCTTCGTGATGCGAACCACGGCCGCATCTTCGCCACGCAAGCCGTGGCTCCAGTCTGTCGTGCCAACAGTGACCACAGTGCCGCCGCGAGTGTACGTGCCCACGACGGCCTGACCCGTGCGGCCCTTCTGCCACTTCTCGTACCATTCGCAGTCGTCCGGTGCCCAGCGAGCCGGGCACGTCGCCAGCACTTCGAAGTTCTTGGGTGTGCCGTCGGAGTGTGTGGGGAAGGGGAGTCCGTCCTTCCATTCGAGTTCACAACCGTCGCACTCGTAACCCACGACCTTATAGCCCGGCAACTTCGCTCCGAATGCGTCACCCTTCCTCAGATTCGTGCCCGCGAACATCCAGTGATCGGGCCGGTGAGCCGTGAATGATCCGGGGCCGTCCATGAACTGCCCGTGACTGCGGTGATAGCCGCCCCACAGGAAACCGACGCCTGTGAGCGTGTTTTCGGGGCGATCGACGAGGTAGTGGCTCCACAGCGACGTGAGCGTCTTGTGCGTGCCGGCCTTGTAGTGTGGGTCGTCGCCGAAGTTCTGTTTCCAGCACGCGAGCGCCCGGCCGTCGTCCTCGGAACGAACCTGCCAGCAGCAGGTGTTGCCGCTGAAGAATGCGACATTCCCACCGTTCTCGATGTACTTTTCGAGGTTGTCGCGCATCGGGGCCGACCAGTACTCGTCGTGGCCGACGCTCAGCACGAGCTTGTAGTTCTTGAGAATCCCGGGGCGGAATTCGAGGTCCGAATTCACCGCGTAATCGAGTGCGTAGCCGTTGGATTCGGCCCATTTCACGAACGGCTCTTCCCAGCGCGAGAACTGCGACGACAGCGGTCGATCGAACGACACACGCCGACCCTGCACCTTGTGCCGGCCGTTGTACGAGTACAGGCTGTATCCACCCCAGTTCGTGTATGCGTTGTAAGTGTTGGTGCTGAGTTGCAGCAGGATCTTCGAGTTCTTCCCCGGTTCCTTGGGTCGCACAACGAAGAACACCTGCCCAAGTGATAGCCGCTTCCCGCCAAGTTGCTGCTCGAAGCTCGCGAGATAGTAACCCGATTTCCAGTTGTCACCGACCTTGAAGGTGGTGCTCACCGGCCAGTTGCAACCGCGTGCGGAAGCGTCCTTCGGGACTATTTGCGTCGCGAGCTTCACCACGAGATCGGTCAGCACCGGTTCAGGATTCGGTCCAACGCGCAACACGGTGATCGTTGGCGAAGCACACTCTGAGGCCGAAGCGTGGATCTTAACAGTCTCACCCGGAGCGTAGCTCAGTTGATCCGTGTAGGCTTCCACCGTCGGGCGTTTCGGTTCTTGCGATTTGGTCGTCAGAGGAGCCCCAGCGGTTGCAGCGAGGGCGGCTCCGGCTTTCAACGCGGTTCGCCGAGTGATGCGAGTTGCCACGACGATCCCCGAGGAGAGAAACGATTCTGTACAAGCGACAATCCCGTTTCGCAGTGTACCGGCGAAATAAGCCGCTGAGCAAAACGAATCTTCCCGTGATGCGACTTGGGATCGCTAGCCAATCAGGCACAGCGTGTCGATAATGGGGGTATGTTGGGACAACTTCGAATCATCGCAGGTCGCAAGTCCGCGTGGGGACATCTCCGCGTTGTCGCGGTATTCGTCGGCCTGCTCGTTTCGGGCCTTGTTCCCCTGCCATTGCTGGTCGGGTCCACCCTGATGGCAGAACCCCTGGAGACAACCTCTCCCGAGGGTGACGAGAGCGAGACGGATTCGGACCCCATCTCGTCGCTTCCCGTTCGGAATACCCCCCGAGAGTGGCGCCGCAGTGTGACACCTGTTGTCACGCTCCTCAACCCCTCGCACCCTTCGCTCGTGGACCTGCGATTGTGCCTGCGTCTATCATCTCCCGGGCGCACGACCAAATCGCCAACAATTCGCTGTTAGCCCACCCACATCAAATCGCAGACTCGTGCTGCCAACTGCTCGGCTCTCGCCGGCGCAGACCCACATGTATTTCACACTGCCAGATAGCGTCAATCTGTTTCGAAAATCCTCTCTCCCAGAGACCATCCACCATGCCCGACAATAGTTCGCCATTACCACCCCGCCGCCGCGACTTCACGGCCGGTCTGGTCGTGTTTCTCGTCGCCCTCCCCCTGTGTTTGGGGGTCGCGCTTGCGTCGGGCGCCCCGCTGTTCTCCGGGCTTTTGGCTGGCATCATCGGTGGCATTCTCGTTGGCCTCCTGAGCGGTTCATCCACGAGCGTCAGCGGTCCGGCAGCCGGCCTTACAGCAGTCGTGGCGGCCCAGATCGCCTCGCTCGGCTCGTTTGAGGCGTTCTTGCTGGCGGTCGTCTTCGCCGGCGTCATTCAGATTGTGCTCGGGCTTGCCCGTGGCGGGTTCGTGGCTGCCTTTATCCCCTCGAGTGTCATCAAGGGTTTGCTCGCGGCCATCGGGGTGATCTTGATTCTGAAGCAGATTCCCCACGTCGTCGGTCACGACCCCGACCCGGAAGGGGATATGTCGTTCGGCCAACCCGACAAACAGAATACGTTCAGCGAATTGGTTGAAACGATAGGCGACGTACACCCCGGGGCCGCCGTGATCGGGTTGCTGTCGGTGTTGTTACTCGTCGTCTGGGATCGCTCAAAGCGGCTGAAGAAGTCCCCCATTCCCGCTCCGCTCGTTGTGGTTTTATTCGGCGTGGGACTCAGCCTCGTGTTCCGTAACCTTGGCGGTGTCTGGCTGATCGAGTCGAGCCACCTCGTACAGGTGCCGGTTGCAAACAGCTTCTCGGACTTCCTCGGGTTCCTGCGTCTGCCGGATTTCTTGCAGGTGAGCAACCCAGCGATCTACATGGCCGCTTTCACACTGGCAGCGGTGGCCTCGCTCGAGACGCTCTTGAATCTCGAAGCCGTGGACAAGATTGACCCCCGGCAACGAACCTCACCGCCAAGTCGCGAACTGATCGCTCAGGGTATCGGCAATGTCGTTTCCGGAATGGCCGGGGGATTGCCGATCACATCGGTCATCGTCCGGAGTTCGGTGAACATCAACGCCGGTGGGCAAACGAAAATGGCGACCATCGTCCACGGTGTTTTGCTTTTCGTCAGCGTCGTGTTCCTGGCGTCTTGGTTGAATGTGATCCCGTTATCGTGCCTGGCGGCAATCCTGCTTGTCACCGGGGTGAAGCTGGCAAGTCCCGCACTTGTTCGGCAGATGTTGGCGGGCGGCAAAACGCAGTTCGTGCCGTTCACAACAACCGTGGTGGCGATCGTCCTCACGGACCTCTTGATCGGTGTGTTGATCGGACTGGCGGTTAGCACGGCGTTCATCCTATGGAGCAACGCCCGACGACCGCTGCGAGTCGTGATCGAGAAACACCTGGGTGGAGAGGTGGTTCACATCGAACTGGCCAACCAGGTCAGTTTCTTGAACAAGGCGGCGATCTCGAGGGTTCTGGACACGGTGAAGCGAGGCGGGCACATTCTGCTCGATGCCAGGAGCACGGACTATATCGACCCCGATGTTCTCGACCTGATCCGCGACTTCGATGAGCAAACCGGCCCAGCCCGTGGCGTGGAAGTGAGCCTGCTTGGGTTCCGCCGCCGCTATCTTCTCGAAGACAAGTTCCAGTATGTCGACCACTCCACACGTGACCTTCAGGCAGCAGTCACCCCTGAACAGGTTCTCCAGATCTTGAAAGACGGGCACGAGCGGTTCCGCACAGGCCAGCGACTCACGAGAGACTTCGGTCGGCAGGTCGAGGCCACTGCTGAGGGCCAGCACCCACTCGCGGTCGTGCTGAGTTGCATCGACTCTCGCGCACCTGTGGAGATGATTTTCGACCTGGGCGTGGGCGACATCTTCAGCGTTCGCGTGGCCGGCAATGTCTCCAGCCGAAAAGTGCTCGGCAGCATCGAGTACGGATGCGCGGTAGCTGGTGCCAAGTTGGTTGTTGTCATGGGGCACACACGGTGTGGTGCAGTGGCTGCTGCGGTGGATCTCAAGTGCTCCGGGAAATCCGCTGCCGAGGCAACGGGCTGCCAGCACGTTGAGTACATCGTGGACGACGTTCAACTGGCAATCGAATCGGGAAGTTGTGACAGAATCCACAATGTGCCGTTGGAGGAGAAACGGCAGTTGGTTGATACCGTGGCTCGGCGAAACGTGGAACGCGTGGTGAAGACCATGCTTGAGGAAAGCACCACTTTGGCCAAACTCGTACGCGACGGGCGGATCATTCTTGTTGGAGCGATGTACGACGTGGCCACGGGCAACATCGAGTTTCTGACCGGCGTGGGAGAGCAGAAGCCAGTTCTGACGCCCGCATGACCGGTTCACCTGATCGCGATCTCACGGGTTCGGGCCGACGGGAACCAGGTAGATGAGGTTATCGGGGTTCGTTGGGGCCGGGGGATGCTCCCCCGGCGGAGTTGTCCCCGCTGATGCGACTCCGACGCACCAGACCATCGCCTGCCCTGCGGGAATGAACCACGTTCCCGCATTGTCTCCAGCCCGGGGGGAACGCATTCCCAGTCGGGGGCGGGGACGAAGCATATCGCCACCTGGACCTGCAACGCGATATCCGAACGGCCGCGACTCGTCGTATGCGTCTGGCGGGACACGTCGCAGGTACTTGCCCTGCACCAGCAAGGCGAGCGGATCGGGGCGTTCCCAATCGGGGTAACTCCCGTGTTCGGCTCGGTAGGCACGCAGGGCGAGTTTCAGGAGCGATGCCCGGCGATGCGAACGCAAGTTCTGTTCGAACGCGATCACGTCTGCTGGGAGTCGGGGCGGCCGGATGAGGATTCCCGCGCCAGGCCGGCCACTGATTAACCCCGTATCCTCGGGGAGACCTGCTTCAAAACCCAACCCCACGAGGCGACGGGTTCGCTCTTTCTCCCACGGAACAGCCCAGGCGAGCGTCACCAGATCGACTTCGGGCGGTTGAGCCTCCTGGCTTTTCGCCTGAATACCGAGAAAGTGCGGGAGCCACTGGGCCGGCCCTTTCATCGCTTCGCGGATGACGTACCGTTCGGCCAGGAAGTGCGGGGTCGGATTGAATGGCGTCGTGGGATCGAGCGGTTCGAGTATCGCAATCGCGGCCCGGATCAAATCGGGCCGGTCGAAGCCCGCCGCGATTACCGATCCCAACTCGGGGAACGGCGAAAGAGCAGCCCGAATCTCATCGGCTTGTGGGGGCAGGGCATCGAGCCAGCGATCGAGAGCATAGAGGGCGGATTCCTCGACCAACCTGCCAGACTGATAAGCCGCAACGATCGACCCATTCCGCATCGTCTGAGCCATCGTGAGGACGATCCGGAATGCTGTGACGAACGCGGCAGGATCGCCCGCAGCCTGACTTTGAAGCCCCCGGGCCAGCAGCGTGACAGCCATACGCTGGGCACTCATGAGTGCAGTATCTCGTGGTCCGACCACCCCGACGAGTTGCGGATACTCGTAGACACCTCCAGGATGCCCGGCCGCCTGCGTGGCCGTGACGTACCACGCCTCGGCTGTCGGATCCGGGTCAGGGGCAAAGACGCGGTCCAGCCAGTTTGCCAGTTCCGTGTCGGCGGCCGGCCAACCTCTCAGCATGACTTCGTTAAGTCGTTCCTCCACGCGGGGACGCCGATTGGGAGATACGCCCGGTGGGGGCGGGATGGCTCTGTCGAACTCCGGAGCGATCGCGAGAACGATACGCGAGTGACGTTCCGCGGCGGTTCGAAAGCCCGTGCCACCCCGGTTCATGTCGAGCGGCGGTAGCGTGGCAACGTATTCAATGTCGGCCTCTCCATCGGGTTGATCAGGCACCTCAAGAACCCGATACCCAAGGCCGATTGCAAGAGCCAAAACGCTCGCCAGACATCCGACAGCCAACCGGCCAAGCTCATCCGATGCGATGAGCCGCTCCTTTGCCCAACCGGAGATGATAAACCGGGCGGTCACGAGGGCGGCCACCGGTGGTGCCCAGAGTTGCCAGGCACTGAGGCCGCCCGACAGCAGCGATGGACCCCAGGCTACCGACCCGACCCCGCCAATAATCCCTGCGACCCCACACGCCACGACTAACTTGCGAAAGACGAGACCACACAAGTGGCCAGCAGCGAACCCATACACCGCCGGAACGAGCAGGAACTTCCACCCTTGCCGACCAATCTCATCGAAGAGAGGGGCACGAAAAGCGATGGCGAGGAAGGTGTGCTCCCGAATCGACGTTCGGTCCAAAAACTGGGCTCGAATCACCGAGGGCGCCGCCAGGATGAGCAGCACCCCCAAGCACATCAGGAAGTGAAGCCCCACCTTCACCACCCACACTCGGCCGAGCGGGAGCCGCTGTTCACCCCAAAACTTGGCGACCCCACGAGTCTGCTCATCCGCAAACGCCGTGACCCCACACAGCACCCCAGCAGCCAGTGCCAGAGCGGGCCACGTCATAAAGGGTTGGGCATCGCGACTGAGCAGGGTCAGGCCGAACAGGAGGGCGAAGGTCGAGAAAACGAGTGCCAGACCGCGAAGTTGACGAAGTGCCAACCAGATCAACGCCCGGACACCGCTATGGCGCCGACCGCGAACTCCACCGCTCAGTGGTGTCTCGTTGCCATCGTCATCGGCTGTTCGAAGTCGGTCGGGTTTGGTGAATATCCACGCCGAGAGTGTGAGCGGGACGACGAACATGAACACCAGGAAAAGCGCCCCCGTATTCGGCCTTACTGAGGGTGTCACTGCGTCGTGTGTGAAAAGGGCAAGGTAGACTCCGATCAAAAGAATCCCGGCAACCATCGCCAGGATTGCACCCGGGATCGCGGCCCCGATCGAACCGAGAGTCGTGCGCGACACGGTGGAGCCGAACACCCCCCAGACGAATGCCATCAGTGAAAACACGCCAACCGCGCGAGCCCAGCCCAGTGTCGGTACCAACCCCAGTGCGCCCGCGACCGCGATCAGAGTCGCAACCTGAGCAACAGCCAGCCCCACACCTGCGAACAATTTGGCCCGCCACAGATGCCAGCGAGACACCGGCAGTGCATCGAGAAATCCGATGGTTCCGGCCTCGTGCTCGGCGGCGAAAACCGCTCCCCCACAGACCATCCCCGCTGTGACGCAAAGCATGAGGGTCGCGAGGAGCCCGAGCCCGAGATGGCGAATCACATCACTTGCAGGGGCGGTCTGAATTGGTGGTTCCGCCAGCGCCGCGGCACCTGCCAGCACCCCCGATCCGAGGGCCACCAGGGTGAGCCCGATCAATCCCTGCTCACGGATTTCTTTCCAGATGACGGCGCGAATCATGGCCTCACTCCAGTACTCGCTTCGCGTCGTGGCTACACGGGATCGAGCTTTCGCACCATTGGGATGACACCAGCGTTGGCCGTGCCGTTCTGGGGACGCGCCATGAGGGCGGCATAGACTTCTTCCAGGGTCGGCGGTGTGTCTTCGAAGTCCGTCACTCCGGCCATTTCCCGCAGCGCTGCAACAGCACCCGGATCGGGGTCTTGCACCAGCGCCTGCCAGAACCGCCCCGTTCCATTACGCTCCAGAACTGTCCCCAGGTTGGTCGCATCGGGTTGCCGATCGGAAAATCGCAGGCTGAAGCGGCGAACTTTCGTCCGCAACGTTTCCAGCGGGGCCGAGAGGATCAGTTTGCCGTCCTTCACCAATCCAACATGGGTGCAGGCTTTTTCGAGCTCCGCAATGGAATGGCTGGAGATAAGAATGGTTCGCCCTGCCGCGGCAAGTTCGACGAGGCTTGCGAGGAACTCTCGCCGCGTGAGCAGGTCGAGCCCGGATGTCGGTTCGTCGAGGAGGAGCACTTCGGGGTCTGGTGCAAGAGCGAGCGCGAGCCCGACACGCGCATAACCCCCCTTGGAGAGATCGCGAAGGTGTTTCTCCTGCGGGAGGCCAAGGCGATCGGCCCATTCGCGGAAGCGGGTGATGAACCCAGGCCGATGAAAGGAAGCCGTAAACCAGCCAATCTCGGAAACGGTCATCCAGTCGTAGAACCGCGGCCGCTCCGGCATATAGCCGACACGATGCCGAAGTTCGGTTGCCTTCGACCAGCAATCGAGCCCCAAGATGGTGGCGCGACCCGTGTCCGTGGGCGCGAGTCCGGTCAGAATCTTCATGGTGGTGGTCTTGCCAGCGCCGTTATCGCCGAGGAAGGCGTACACGGCACCGCGAGGCACTCGCAGGTCGAGCCCGTCGAGGGCAACCTTCCCGCGATACCTCACCACTACCCGTTCTGTGACGATCACATCATCAGCCATTCAAGAACCCCGTTTAGCGGTGGCCGTTGGGCCTGTTGCGTTGCCCCGTTGGGGCGACCGCTAAACCGTCATCGTGCGAAGAACTTGTCCTTCACCTCGGGGTTTACGATCCACGCGGCAGGCCACTCGCCCGCAAGCAACTTCGCGATCGCCTGCGCGGCCACGAACGCCATATCTTCCCGCGATTTCAGATCGACTCCCGCCGTGTGAGCGGTGAGTAGCACGTTATCCAACTCACACAGCGGGCTGCCGGAGAGCGGTTCCTTCTCGAACACGTCCAACCCCGCGCCCGCGAGTCGGTTCGTTGTGAGAGCTTCATACAGATCGGCTTCGTGAACCACACCGCCGCGGCTCGTGTTAATGACGAACGCACTGGGCTTCATCAGCGCGATCGTTTCCTTCCGGATCATGTTCTTCGTGAGTGGCGTCTTGGGAACGTGCAGCGTCACCACGTCGGATTCCGCCAGCAGTTGTTCGTACGGAACGAGTTTGACGCGGTTCGCCTCACAGAATCCAACGTCCGGGGCGATTTCTGCGGCGAGTACGGTCATTCCAAAGGCGTTCGCTCGCGTGGCCATGGCCTTGCCGATGCGGCCGAGTCCGACGATGCCGAGTGTTGTTCCACGAATGTATCGCACGGCGGTGCGGGGCCACTTTCCGGCGCGAATTGCGATGTCTTGCCGACGTACCTCACGGATCAACCCGAGGATCAACGCAAAAGCGTGTTCCGCCACCGCTTCCTGATTGGTACCCGGGGCGAAAGCGACCGCAACGCCGTTCTCGGTAGCCGCTTCCACGTTGATCGCATCGTACCCGACGCCAGCGCGTGCGAGGACTTTCAGGCCCGCCTTTGCGAGTTGTGCGATGGTGCTGGGGGTGTACGGTTCGCCACCCGCGAGGACCGCCGCGCACCCCGGCACCTGGGCGAGAATTTCCTTCTCGGTCAGGATGGCGTTGAATGCGAACCCTTCCCGCACCGGATACTCGAAGTTAATCCCCGCGGCGCGGAGGGTCGGGCCGAATGCGTGTTCGATATCGCGGAGAGGGCCGGGAGCGATGAGAACGCGGGTCATGGGATTTGGTTTGTTGTGTTGAGTAATTGGTGTTTCGTGTTTCGTGATGAGTTGAGCGGTGTCGCGGGCTTCGCCCAAATACAAAACGCCAAGCACTCAACACAAAACACCAAACACGAAGAGAAAGATACGATATCGCGTCCTGTTGGGAATGTGCTTTGGGAATGAACCTTTGGGGAAGAGATTGTGTCCGTTCGCCAAGCCCCACTTGTTCAGATTGTTGCCATGTACCGCGTCGAGACTTCCGGTTGTGCGGGCGGTGTGGGTCGTAACAGGTTCTGACAGCCGTCCAATATCACTAAACCGCAGGAAACGTGCCATGTTCCTTGACTGAAGCCCGATGCCGTCTGATGATATACCAGACGGTTGCGGAAAGTCCGCACCGCATCAGCCGGCATGATACGGTCGAATAGACCGCCCCCGGAGGCAGCACCACGACAACGGTGAATTTCCCACCTGTTTGCGCGCGGCACCGCCGACCTCCGGAGGCTATCCCCATGCCCTGAAGGAGGTCACTTGAACACCGCAACGTTGAGCCCGGTGAGCACGGTGTCCACCCCTTTCGCCCCGAGCCTCTCCAGTGCCCTTCACCGGGCCTGCGTGGCGGCTAAGGTCGCTGCCGACAATAAGGGACGAGACATCCTGGTTCTGGACATGCGTCCCTGCACCCCCCTGTTCGACTATTTCGTCATCTCCACCGGCACAAGCCGCCGCCAGATTCACACTGTGGCGGAGGAGACGGACGCAGCCCTTCGAGCCGAAGGCGACACCCGCCTTGGCATCGAAGGGTACGAAGCGAGCAAGTGGGTCGTGCAGGACTACGGCGACGTCGTAGTACACGTGTTCGACCCGGACACCCGCGACTACTACAAGCTCGAAGAGTTGTGGTCAGACGCACCTCGCGTGGACTGGGAACAAGAACTTTGATCCCGCGTCTTGCCCTGACGCGGTTTCTATAACGAACCCGTCGGCCGGGCCGCACCTCCTTACAGGTGTCGGCCGCGGCCGACGTCTCGTTTTTGTGACATCAGATGTGTAGCGGCAACCCCAACGGGGCTGCGCGTTGGCACAGCCCCGATGGGGTTGCCGCTACACAATCATTGCCTGACCATCGTTCCGAGTTGTTTCGCATGAATCTCCTGAACCACGTTCGTTCGCTGTTCGCCCCGGTTCTTGCCGAGGTTGCGCCGGACCGTGCCAAGGTGCCCGACTACCTGGGAATGGTCAAGCCATCCGTCAACGCGGACCACGGCGATTACCAGGCGAACATGGCGATGGCGATGGGAAAGGCGATGGGCCAGAAGCCACCGGATGTGGCGAAAACGATCATCGCCAAACTGCCGACAAACGACTCGCTGGAAACTCCGACCGTCGCCGGACCTGGCTTCATCAACCTGAAGTTGAAGGACACCTGGCTTGCGGCACAAGTGCGGGGCATAGCTACCGATCCGACCCTCGGCGTTGAGCGAGTGGCGAAGCCGAAGACGTTCGTGATCGACTTGAGCGGACCGAACGTGGCGAAACCGCTGCACGTCGGTCACCTGCGCAGCACGATCATCGGCGACTCGCTCGTGCGTATCCTGCGATTCCTGGGTCACACGGTGATTGGCGACAACCACCTCGGCGATTGGGGCTTGCAGTTCGGCATCCTGATCCACGGCTACAAGAACTTCCGCCACGACGCGGCCTTCAAGGCCGACCCGGTGCGTGAGTTGGCTCGCCTGTATGTGACCATCCGCAAGCAATTCAAAAAGGATGACGAGGAGGAAGGACCGACCGACGACCCGCTGAAGAAGATCTGTCAGGAGGAAACGGCGAAACTGCACGCGGGCGATCCGGAGAACGTCGCGCTGTGGAAGCAGTTCATGCCCGCGTGCCTGGAAATGCTACGCCCGATATACGAACGCCTCGACGTGAAGATCGATCAAGCACTTGGAGAGAGTTTCTATAACCCGATGCTCATGGGCGTAGTCGACGACATGCTCAAGAAGGGAATCGCGTTCGAGAGCAAGGGCGCGGTAGTGATTCCCAACGCGAAGGGGATCGTTCCGCAGACTGACGAAGAACAGCAGAAGGAAGAACCACCCGCGATCATCCGCAAGCGCGACGGAGCATTCACGTACACGACCACCGATCTCGCGACGATCAAATACCGCATGGAGACGTGGAAGCCTGACGCGATGCTGTACGTGGTGAGTTCGCCGCAGGCACTCCACTTCAAGACCATCTTCGCACAAGCGAAGCGCTGGGGGTACGACGGCGTGGCGTTCGAGCACATTCAGTTCGGCTCGATGCTCGGCCCAGATCGCAAGAAGATTTCCACCAGCGGCGGCGGCGGTGCCGAACTTGAGACACTCCTCAACGACGCAGTCAGCGTTGGACGGAAGCGGTACGAGGAGAGCGTGGCCGAGCGTCGTACTCACGGGCACGATGTCTCCGAACTGAATGAATCCGAAGTGGCTGCCATCGCAGAGACGATCGGTGTCGGCGCGGTGAAGTACGCCGACCTTTGCCAGAGCCGAACGACCGACTACGTGTTCGATCTCGAAAAGATGACGGCCACGAACGGCAATACGTCAACGTACATGCAGTACGCTTACGCACGCTGTCGCGCAATCTTCCGCCACGGTGCCCTGGACGAAGCACGGTTCCGTTCGAGTCCACCAGCGGTGATAATCACTCACGCAGCGGAACGCACCCTCGCGTTGCAATTGCTGCGATTCCCCGAGGCCGTCGAGGCAGCGGCGGCCGACTACCTGCCGCACCTCATCACCGCGTATCTCTGGGATCTGGCGAAGTGTTTCAGCGGCTTCTTCGAGAACTGCCCCGTGCTGAAGGCCGAGACGCCGGAGCTCAAAGAGAGCCGGTTGTTGCTGGTCGATCTCGTGAGCCGCGTGATCAAGCAGGCACTCGATCTGCTCGGTATCCGCACCGTTGAGCGGATGTAATTGTATAATGACCTCTCGTTTAGCCGCGAGCCGAAGGCGAGCGTGTGACGCGCCGCTTCGCGTCGCGGCTAAACCGGTGATGGGTGAAATATGTTCGTCGATCGCGTGGAATTGTTCGTGAAGGGTGGAGACGGTGGCCGCGGGCTCGCGACCTTCCGGCGTGAGAAGTTCGTGCCCAAGGGCGGTCCCGATGGCGGCGACGGCGGCAACGGTGGCTCCGTCATCATTCGGGCGGACCCGAACGCCGACAATCTCGCCGGCCTTACCATGAAGAAGCACTGGAAGGCCAAGTGCGGCGACTCTGGTGGCGGCGCTCGCAAGACCGGCGCGAACGCCGAGGACATCGTGTTGCTTGTGCCGCCGGGGACCATCGTCCGCGACCGCGACCGCGGCAACATCCTCAAGGATCTCGTGAACCCCGGCGACGAACTGGTCGCGGCCAAGGGCGGTCGCGGCGGTCACGGGAACGTGCGGTTCAAGAGCAGCACCAACCGCACGCCAAAGCAGTTCGGGCCAGGCGAGGAAGGCGAGGAACGCTGGATCTCGCTGGAGCTGAAGGTGATCGCTGATGCGGGTTTGGTTGGCTTCCCCAATGCCGGCAAGTCCACGCTGCTCTCGCGAGTGTCGCGGGCCACGCCGGAGATCGCGTCGTACCCGTTCACCACGAAGCACCCGAACCTCGGCATCGTCACGGCGGGCGACACCCACTTCGTGCTGGCCGACTTGCCCGGGTTGATCGAAGGCGCGGCGCAGGGCGTCGGGTTGGGTCACGAGTTCTTGCGGCACGTCGAACGGACGCGAATTCTGATTCACCTCGTGGAACCGTTCCCGACCGATGGTGCCGACCCCGTCCGGAACTACCATCTCATTCGCAAGGAACTGCACGACTACGTGATCCCGCTGAACGACAAACCCGAGGTTGTGTGCGTCAGCAAGGCGGAACTGACAGGCTCCGAGGAAGTGCGTGATCGCCTTGCCGCCGACCTGGGCTGCGAAGTGCTGCTGTTCTCGGCCGTGACCGGTCAGGGGATGCACACCGTGATCGGCCGCGTGACGCAGATGCTCACCGACATGAAGCGTGCCGAGGCAGAGGAAGCCGCTCGCCGCAAGCCGGTGATCGAGTTCGCGACCGAAGCCGTGGTCCGCACGTCGGACTTCCAAACAGCCGATGTGGCAAGCATCACGCCCGTCGCCGACGAGACCGCACCATGACCCCGGATGTGGTCGTGGACATCGGGAACACCCGCATCAAGTGGGGATGGATGCCGGAGGGGGCGATTGGCCTGAAGGTGGCATCGCTCCCACCTGACGACGAGACCGCGTGGAACAATCACCTCACAACACTGCCCAAAAGCGAATCGAGAAGTTGGGCAGTCGCGAGTGTCCATCCCGCGAGACTTGAGAGATTCTCTGCATGGGCGAAAGCGCGTGGTGAAGCTTTGCAGGTTATTGACCGTTCACACATCCCACTCAACCTCGACGTTGATGAGCCGCTCAAGGTTGGTATCGACCGATTGCTCAACGCATTGGCAGCCAGACGTCGCTGTCCAGAGGGCGAACCAGTTGTCATCATCGACGCTGGTTCCGCTGTCACGGTTGATCTGCTGGACGAGCATAACGTATTCAGGGGTGGAGCAATCCTCCCCGGACCTCGGCTTATGGCCCGATCACTTCACGAGTACACGGCCAAACTTCCCGAACTACCAATCCACGAAATACCAAGCAAAGACCCTCCGGGCAGGAACACGGAGGATGCGATCACTGTCGGCATCATGGCCGCTTTGATGGGCGGCTGTGCCATGTTGGTCGAAGAGTACATGGGAAAGTGTTCGCAACCCCCAACCGTGCTGATGACTGGCGGTGCATTAGGCTACTTGGTGGATTTCGATTTCGCGAATGGGACGCAAGCCGGTGGGCCATTTCCTCTCACGCTCGAAGGCATTCGCATCGCGGCGGAGGCGTTGCCGTGAGTGACACTGTGGTGTCACTGCTCACGCCCGTCGGCGTCGGAGCGATCGCGACTATCGAGCTGTGGGGTCCGAAAGCGTGGGGATGCGCACGTCAACTCTTTCGACCCGCTGGCAAGCCACTCCCCGATTCTCCCGAGTTGCACCGCTTCTGGTTCGGCACTCTCGGCGAGGGTGCTGGCGACGAGGTGATCCTGGCCGTCACCGGCGTGGATCGCCTTGAGATTCACTGCCACGGCGGTCGGCGTGTTGTGCAGTGGATCATCGACCAATTCCGGGCGAGCGAAGTCTGTCTACCCTATCCCCTTGCGGGAGAGGGCAAAGACCAACTCATCCCCGCTAGCCTTTTGCAACACGCGCCAACGCTTCGCACTGCCAGCATCCTGCTCGATCAACTCCACGGGGCGTTCGATAACGCCGTGCGGCGCGTACTCGAACTGTTCCGTAACCACACGCCGTATCCCGTGCTCCTCACGGAGTTCAGCGATCTGGTTCGATTCGCGCCGCTTGGCCGGCATCTCGTTGAGCCGTGGAAGGTCGTCGTTGCGGGGCCGCCGAATGTCGGGAAGAGTTCGCTCGTCAATGCGCTCGCGGGCTATCAACGTGCGGTCGTTTCGGAAATCGCTGGCACGACACGCGATGTCGTTAGTGTGCAACTCGCGTTCGATGGCTGGCCGGTCGAACTGACAGACACCGCGGGATTGCGTGCCGCAGAAGGTCTTGAGGCGGAAGGGATCGACCTCGCGCGACGCGAAGTTGCGGAAGCCGATCTGGTGCTGTGGGTCATGGATGGAAACGCCTCGCGGATGGTCTGGCCCAGTGCCGACATCCCCATTGAGAAATTGGCCACGCTCATTAACAAAGCGGACGCGATGGTTGGCAGTCGCCCGGATCTTCAGGCCGGTTGCTTGCTCGTGTCCGCGACCACGGGTCAGGGGCTGCCGCAGTTGGTGAAATGGATCACCACGCAATTTGTTCCCGAACCGCCGCCGCCCGGTGTCGCGGTGCCGTACACGCCGGAACTCGCATCGATCGTAACCGCTGCCTACCTTGGTCTCGTGCAGGGCAATGGAAACCAGTCCGCTCGTGCCGAAGCGATTCGGCTTCTCCGCGAAGCGCTCGGACAGCCGGGATAAACCCGGCCGCTTGCCAGTTGAGCGATACAACAATTGCATCCCCATACCGGAGAGGCTTCTCATGCAGTTCGGCAAGATCCGACGAGCGAACAGCGATCACGTGGTGGCTATCGAGAACAATAACGTCTTCACGCTTGACATGGCGCTCGATCCGGAGATTTCGTCGCTCGCGGCACTACTGGCGAAGTCCGATCCGGTCATGACCGCACGAGAACTCATTGATCCTCGGTTTGCTCCCGAACCGCTCGGCGACCAGACATTCCTGGCACCCATCGACCGCCAGGAAATCTGGGCTGCGGGTGTCACTTACAAACGAAGCAAGATCGCTCGCGAAGAAGAATCTGCTGGGGCGGCTCAGTTCTACGACAAGGTGTACTCGGCACCGCGGCCCGAGCTGTTCATGAAGGCGACGCCCGAGCGTGTGGTGCCACCCGGAAAGCCCGTACACGTTCGTGCTGACAGCAAGTGGAACGTGCCCGAACCCGAGTTCACGCTGGTCATCTCGGCCGAAGGGAAGATCGTCGGCTACACCATTGGCAACGACATGAGTTCCCGCGATATCGAAGGCGAGAACCCGCTGTACCTGCCGCAAGCGAAGATCTACAAGCGGTCGTGTGCGATCGGGCCGGTCATCACGCCAGTTGCGGGAATGCCGCCACTTCCTGGCGTCGAGATCAAGCTCGTCATTAGCCGTGACGGCAAGCCTGCCTACGATGGAACCACGACACTGGCTCAGTTGAACCGCACGCCGGAAAGCCTCGCCGACTGGTTGTTCCGCGAGAACGAATTCCCGCACGGCGCGTTGCTGCTCACGGGCACGGGGATCGTTCCACCAGACGAATTCTCTCTGAAGCCCGGAGACGAGGTGGCCATCACCATCGCTGGGATCGGCACCCTGCGTAACCCGGTGGATTGATCGACACAGGCGAGCCGTGTCAGTCATGACACGGGTTGTTCTGATTCACCCGTGCCATGACTGGCACGGCTCGCCAAGCCCATAAAATACCCGCATGTCTATTCGCGTTTCGAATCTGAGGCTTCCGGTCGATGAACCGGAGGCCACGTTGCCCACGCATCTCGCGAAGGCGCTTGGCGTCAAGGCGAACGACCTCGGTCGCTGGCGTGTCGTGCGCAAGGCGCTCGATCTCCGCGACAAGCGACAACTCCGCTTCGTCTACAACTTCGAACTCGATCTCCCCGCCGACGAGCCGGAGGTTGTGAAACGCAGTGCCAACCGGTCGCACTCGCCAGCGCAGATTGAACTGCACTCCGAGCCGCCGTTCTCGATGCCGGAGCCTGGCAGCACGCCGCTTCCGCATCGACCCATCGTTGTCGGTTCCGGGCCGGGTGGCCTCGTGTGTGCGTACTTCCTCGCGAAGCACGGATACCGGCCGCTCTTACTCGAACGCGGCACAAAGGTCAATGAGCGCATCCGAGACGTGAAGACGTTCGACGACGGCGGCGCATTTCACTCCGAGAGCAACTACCTGTTCGGCGAGGGCGGTGCGGGCACGTTCTCCGATGGCAAACTCACCTGTCGCGGCACAGGGCCGGACGTGCTGCGTGTGCTGGAACTGCTCGCCGAGTGCAAGGGCCAGCAACCCGGCAAGCCGAGCATTCTGTACTACCACCGCCCGCACCTTGGCAGCAATCGCCTCCCCGCTGTGGTGAAGGCGATTCGCCAGAAGATCGAAGACTTCGGCGGCGAAGTGCGATTCCTCACTCGCGTCGAGGACATGGACTTCGACGATGCCGGCCTCAAGGGCGTGAAGACCTCGTCGGGCTTCACCCCCGCGTCGGTGGTGGTGCTGGCCATCGGCCACAGCGCCCGCGACACCTACCGCATGCTCGCGGAACGCAAGGTGCCGATGACGCTCAAGCCGTTCCAGTTTGGCGTGCGTATCGAACACCGGCAGGACGTGGTAAACGCCGTGCAGTTCGGCCCGAAACATGAACAGTACGAGGAACTGCTCGGCAACGCCGACTACTCGCTGGTCGCCAGCGGGAAGCACGACCTGTTCACGTTCTGCATGTGTGCCGGCGGGTACATCATCCCGAGCGTGTCGCAAGAGGGCTTCTTCGCCACGAACGGCATGAGCCTGAGCCGTCGCGATTCCCCGTTCGCGAACAGCGGGTTGGTCGTCACCGTGCCCGTCGAGGACTTCGGCGGCACGGACGTTCTCGCCGGAATGCGGCTTCAGGAGAAGTATGAGGTGAAGGCATTCCAGATCGGGGACGGTCGCGCGTACCGCTCCCCCGTGCAGGGGGCGAAGGACTTCCTGCAATCCCGCGTATCGGCATCAATCCCGGCGAGCAGTTACCCGCGCGGCGTGACCGTGTGCGATCTTCGTGAAGTGCTGCCGCCGGTGGTTGCGGAAGCGGTCGCCAACGGATTGCCGCAGATGGACCGCCGCTGGAATGGCCGCTTCCTCGCCGACGCGGTTCTGGCTGGCCCAGAGTCTCGGGGTAGTTCACCCGTGCGAATTGACCGCGATCCCGACAGTCGTGAATCGCCCCGCGTCCCCGGCCTGTTCCCCGTGGGCGAGGGAGCCGGCTACGCGGGCGGCATCGTCTCCGCCGCCGTGGATGGCCTGCGAACGGCCCGCGCCATCATCGCGAAATACGCAGCCACTTCTGGCAACTGATCGCAACTGGGGCGTGCCACTGGTTTCCGGAGTCAACGCTTGCTGTTCTGCAAGCGGATGTGTGCTTCTGATTGGTTCCGGGCGAAATGCCCACCCATCCCTGGAACCATTCTGGAAGCATTGACCTGTCCGGAAGAAAGAATATCAGAATGAAGCCGTTCGCCGCATCAGGCGATGGCCAAATCGTTTGCGACGTTCCACCGCAATTCATGCCAGACACAACCGCCAAGCGCACTCCGAAAGCCAGTGGCACAGTGTGGCAACCGATGGCAATTGAGACGCAGTTGACACGTCTACCCCGATGCGGCTAGACTCCCCCGCCGAACTGAACAGACCTGTTTCGAGGCAATCGTGGAACGTGCGTGGCTTGCCCTGGTTCGTGGGGAACGCCGCGGCCCGATTGCGTTGCTGCTGCGAGCCGGGTTAAGGCTTGCCAGTTGGCTTTACAGTCTCGGAACGCGATTCCGGAACGGGCTGTTCAATCGCGGCTGGAAGACGGTTCATCGGGCAACAACGCCCGTGGTGAGTGTCGGCAACCTGACACTCGGCGGCACCGGGAAGACGCCGTGCGTCGAGTACGTCGCGAGCTTCTACCGCGCTCTCGGAATTCAAGTGGTGATCCTCAGTCGTGGGTACGGCAGCGATGCCGGGCGAAACGACGAGGCGATGGTTCTCGAAGAGAACCTGCCCGATGTGCCGCACCTGCAAGGCCGTGACCGGGTGGAACTGGCGACCACTGCCACCGAGGAGTTGGAAGCGGAATTGCTCGTGCTGGACGATGGCTTCCAGCACCGCCGATTGCACCGCGATCTCGATGTGGTGCTGATCGACGCGACCCGGCCACCGACTCGCGATTACCTGTTCCCACGCGGAACGCTTCGCGAATCGGCCAGCAGTTTACGGCGAGCCGGGGCCATCGTGGTGACCCGCTGCGATCAGGTGCCAGCCGCGGAACTGGAAGCGATCCGCGGCTGGCTCTCGCAACGATTCCCCGGCAAGCCGGTCGCGACAACCGAACACGGTCCAACCGAGTTACTCGGTGGCGAGGAACCCGAACCGGCGGCTTCGCTGAACGGAAGATCGGTCGCGGCGTTCTGCGGGATCGGCAATCCAACCGCGTTCCGGCGAACGCTCGAAGGGCTCGGGGCACGGGTGGTGAACTTCCGATCGTTCCCCGATCACCATGCGTACTCGCGGGCCGATGTGGACGACCTGAATCGCTGGGCGGAATCGCTGCCTCCGGATGCGCTGATTGCCACGACCCAGAAGGACTGGGTGAAGTTGCGAATGCCCGCTCTGGCAGGTCGGCCGCTACGAGCGGTGCGAATCGGGCTGACGTTCCGAAGTGGTCAAGATGAGTTCGATGCCGAGTTGCGAAGGATCGCACCGGAGATGTGAGGGAGTACAGGGATGTCCGCGGACCTCGTCGATCTTGTGCAGCGTCTTGGCCGCCCACGCGTGCTTGTGGTCGGTGATGTGATGCTCGATCGCTACATCTGGGGCAACGCGGAACGAATCAGCCAGGAAGCGCCGGTGATCCTGCTTCGGGCGGACACTCGCGAAGAACGCCTCGGCGGTGCGAGCAGCGTTGCCACGATGCTCCAGGCGCTCGGAGCACAAACCAGCCTTGTCGGAATCGTCGGCCGTGATGCCGACGGAATCCGCTCCCAGCAAATCCTGACTGATCTCGGGATCGACGCGAGCGGCGTGGTCACGGACACCACACGTCCAACCACCGTGAAGGAACGCTACATCGGCCGCGCTCAGGACCGCCACCCGCAGCAGATGATTCGCGTGGATTACGAGAACCGCAGTGCAGTGACAGGCGATGTCGAGCGCCGACTCATCGCATCCGCAGAGGATCAACTGCGTCACACCGATCTCGTGCTGGTCAGCGATTACGACAAGGGCGTGTGTACGCCGGAAGTGCTCGCACGTGTCATCGCCACGGCGCACGCTCGCGGCATCAAGGTCATCGCCGACCCAACCCGCGGCGGCGACTACTCCAAGTACACCGGTTGCTCGGCGATCACCCCCAACCGTCTCGAAGCGGGGCTGGCGACCGACCGCACAATCACAACCAACGAGCAGGCTTTGCAATCCGCCGCAGAGCTTCGCGACCGCCTGGGTTTGGAAGCGGGAATCGTGACGCTCGACAAGGACGGCATGGCCCTCGCTCACCGCGACGGCCACACCGCCATCTTCCCGACTCGCCAGCGACAGGTGTACGACATCACCGGGGCCGGCGACATGGTCATGGCCTCGCTCGGGCTCGCACTCGCCAGCGGTGCCGACTACGACGCGGCGATCCGATTGGCGAACATCGCGGGTGGCCTCGAAGTCGAGAAGATCGGCGTAGTCACCGTGTCACGCGAAGAGATCCTGGCCGACTTGCTCCACGCACCATTCCGCACGGCCGACCGGATACCCGGAGCCGCGAAGGTTGTCGGCCTACCCAACCTGCTCACCGAACTCGAACGCCGCCGCGCTGCCGGGCAACGAATCGCATTCACCAACGGGTGCTTTGACGTGCTGCACGCCGGGCACGTTCAGTATCTCGCTGAAGCACGCCGGCAGGCAGATTGCCTCGTCCTCGGCATCAACAGCGATGCCAGCGTTCGCCAGTTGAAGGGGCCGACGCGGCCGATGAACCCGGTCGAAGCTCGGGCACTCGTGCTCGCAGGCTTGCAGGACGTGGACTTCGTCACCATCTTCGCGGACGCCACGCCGTTTTCGCTGCTCAAGGCCGTGCGGCCGGATGTGCTCGTGAAGGGTGCGGACTACCGCAAGTCCGAAGTAGTGGGCGCTGATTTCGTCGAGAGCTACGGCGGTCGCGTTCACCTCGCGGACTTGCGAAACGGCTTCTCCACGACGAGCTTGATCGAGCGAATGAAGGCGGCCTGATTCGGGGAAATGACTTGCGAAGGATCGCACTGTTCTTGCCGAACTGGGTAGGCGACGTGGTGATGGCCACGCCCGCGGTGCGAGCCGTGCGCGTCGCGTTTCCCGAAGCCGAACTCGTCGCGGTCTGCAAGCCCTACGTTGCGGATGTGCTCGCCGGTTCGCCCTGGTTCAAGGATGTGATCCTGAGCGACAAACGCGGGCCACGCACTCAACGCTCGCTCTCGGTGGCAGGTAAACTTCGTGCGCATCGCCCGGATGCCGCAGTGCTGTTCTCGAACTCGTTCCGCACAGCTTTGCTCGCTCGACTTGGCGGTTCCCGCCGCGTGGTTGGGTTCGCTCGTTACGGTCGCAGCTTCCTTCTTAGCGACCGCCTTAACTACGCAACGGATGATCGCGGCCAGTTTATTCCCTCGCCGATGATCGACGATTACAACCGGCTCGCCCTCGCGCTCGGCACGCAAGATCCCGGGCACCGGATGGAGTTGTTCACAACTTCGAAGGATGAAACGGCAGCGGACGCTGTGTGGAAACGCTTCGATCTGAAGCGGTATCCGCGAGTGGTTGCCCTGAATCCGGGTGCCGCTTTTGGTGCGGCGAAGCACTGGCCGACGACACACTTCGCACAGCTCGCCCGGATGCTGACCGCCCGGCTTGGCTGTGGCGTCCTCGTGCTGTGCGGCCCGACCGAACGCGCCCTCGCTCGCCGAATTGCTGATGAGAGCCGCACGCCACACGCCTTCAGTCTAAGTGACACTCCACTGTCACTGGGGTTAACCAAGGCGATCGTGCGGCGCTCCAATCTACTCATCACCACGGACAGCGGACCCCGGCACTTCGCTGCCGCGTTTAATCGCCCTGTGGTTAGTCTGTTCGGCCCCACGCACATCGAATGGACTGAGACGTACTTCGAGAAGGCTGAGAACCTCCAGAAGAAAGTGCTGTGCGGCCCGTGCCAGCAGCGAGTGTGCCCCGTCGATCACCACCGCTGCATGCGTGAATTGATGCCGGCCGAGGTGTTCGCGACCGCCGAGCGACTCCTCACGCGGTTCCCACTCGCGATGGAAAGCGAGGTGGTGCGTGCCGCGTAACACCGTCGTATTCCGTCCTTCAACACACTCTGCAGGTGGCTGGATCGATGTGAACCCCGTGTTCGCCTCGCGTTTCGAGGCTCTCGGTATCAACTCCGCCGTCGGCTTTCTCGAACTTCCTGGCGAGGTCGTCAGCGGTCACCCTGACCGACACGTCATGAGGGTGGTGCTGTCCGGCAGCCCCACCGCGTTCTACTTGAAACGGCAGCACACGGTTTCGCGGCGAGAGCGGCTTCACAACCGCCTCGCAGGTTTCGGCTGGTCATCTCGCTGCGTGAGAGAGGCGGCGATCCTCAAGGAGTTGGCCGCGGCAGCGTTGCCCGCCCCGCAATGGGTCGCGACCGGCGAAGATGATCGCGGAAGGGCATTCCTGCTGGTTCAGGAAGTCGCCGGGGCAACTGACCTGCGACAAGTCCTCAGTGATAATCTGCTGTCACTCGACGAACGAATGACGCTGGCGAATCGCCTTGGGGCCATGGTCGCCCAACTCCACAACCACGGATTGACGACGCCCGATCTCACGGCGAAGCATGTGCTCGTCGCGCCGCAAAGTGGTGACCTGACCCCGATCGACTGGCAATCTGCAAGACGAGTGCAGAAGGTTCAACGCAACGACCGCGTGCATACTTTGGCGGCGCTCCACGCATCCGTGGCCGATAGGCTTGCGTCACCACGCGAACGGTTGAGAGTGCTCCGTGCCGCGTTGGGATCAGATGAATTTGCGACACTCGCAAGAGACGTGGAACGAGAAGCGGCCAAGATTCGCAAACGGCGATCCATCCGCGACCAGCGGCAACCCGTCGTCGCACCATCGGCACAGCGGCTTGTCTGGGTCGCCGAGGAAGCCGTGTGTGCAGTGCCGGATGTCGCCGTGAGTTGGCCACAGCCATCAGTTGCAGCGCCCTTTTACGGGTGCATGCCGGGTACGCTCCGGGTGCGACTCCCCGATGAACGCGAAGCGGTGCTCATCCGCGGCAGGTCGTTCGCGCCGTTTGGGCGACTTCGCTCCGCGTTGCGTGGGCGTCCGTGGCGGTCGCCGGGCGTCACACTTGGAAGGTTGCTCTTCCACCTCGAGCGCTATGGCGTTCCCGCCCCGCGTCTCCTGGCGTTTGGTCAGCGTCTCGCTGGCCCCGCCTCGGCTGAGTGGTTCGCACTGCACGAGATACAGGGAGAACCACTCCGCGGTTCAGTTGATACAGATACCGCGATACGGCTCGGTCAACTGCTCCGTCAACTCCATGACGCGGGTTGTCGCCTCGCCGGCCAGTCCCTCGCGGCTTTTGGCAATGCCCACGGTAACGTGTGCATTCGCGATATCACGCGGGTGCGACTCGCCAGAACGCTAACGTCGAGTGATCGAGTTTCCGATCTCCTGAGCCTGGCCGACGATGTTCCCGTCTGGTCACGCGCCGCGGTTGAGGACGGATATCACTCACAAGCGTGCGAACAAAGTCGCCAATCTCGACCAGTTATGCCCGTGCGCCCAATCCCCGTTGCGTTGGGATAATGAACGTAAACTCTTCATCTCCCCGAGTTCGTAACCCTGGCCGGCTTGTGCCTGCAGTTGGCGACCCTGTGTCGTGCCTCTGGCATCGGCTGGTTCGCGGCACCCGCTTGCTCCGGCGTGCGCCAGACTGGGATCGTTTCGCTGGCGAAGGCTGGGAAGACCGCATCATGGCGGAACCGGTCACGGACCGCCTCCATGAGAAGCAAGGGCGATCCATCGGTCGGCGGATCTTCGAGGAAGGTAACGATCGGCTCAGCGTGTACCTGAAGCGGCATTACAAACTGCCGTTGCTGCATGGAGTGCTTGCCACGCTGTTCCCCAACGGCGCATGGTCCCCGGGCTTGCAAGAGTGGCAACACCTCATCTGGGCGGCCAACCAGGGCTTCCCGGTGCCGCGTCCCGTCGCTGCCGGGCAAACGGTCGGCCCACGCTTTCGGCTGCAAGGCTTCCTCGCGGTCGAGGAACTGCACGGAATGCTGCCGTTGCACGAGGCGGTGCCACTCGCGGCGACTCGCCTCGACCCGATTACGTTCGCCAAATGGAAGCGTGGGCTGACTGCCGAACTGGCACGCCTCGCTCGCGAGTTGCACCGACGTTCCGTCTACCACAAGGATCTGTACTTCTGCCACTTCTACATCCGGGAAGAATTCACCCGAACGACCCCCGAGAGCTGGACAAATCAGGCGGTGATGATCGACCTGCATCGCCTCGGCCGACATTCGGTAACGGGTCTCTGGTGGCAGATCAAGGATCTCGCGCAGTTCCTTTACTCGTCGGATGTGGCCGGTGTCACCGCGCGAGACCGAGTGCGGTTCTGGAAGCTGTATCGCACCGGTTGGCCCGGACGCGGACCAGCCAACTGGTTGCTTCCGCTCGTTCGCTGGAAGTGGCAACTGTATGAACGACACCACCGCCGCAGCATGGCAAAACGACTCGCACAATCGGAGTGACATCATGGACATTGCCCTCTGCTACGAAAGCGTGTTGCCTGCTCGCGGCGGTGCCGAAACCTACATCGGCGACCTCTCGCGGCGACTCTCACGCGACGGCCACGCCGTACACCTCTACGCCTGCCGGTGGGACGCGGCCGCGCTGCCCGCTGCGATGCACTTCCACCGACTCGACGTGCCATCTGGACCACGATTCTTGCGACCGTGGCGATTCGGTAAGGAATGCGAACGAGCGGTCACGAACCAGCACGACGTGAGCATCGGCTTCGACAAGACCTGGGGCCAGGATGTGCTCTACCCGCAAGGCGGCCTCCACGCCGCCAGCGCGGCCCACAACCTTCTGAAGCATTCCGGGCCAGTGATGCGTTCGCTCGCGGCACTTGGCAAATGCTTCGACCCTGCGGCATGGTCGTTCTCACGCCTCGAGCGGAAGCAGTACCTCGGCGAAAAACGGCCGCTGATTGTCGTGAACAGCTTCATGGTGCGACGACATTTCGAGGAGTATTACGGCGTCCCGCCGGAGTCTGTGCGTGTGGTACGCAGCGCGATTGACCCACTTCGCTTTGCCGCAGAGGATCGGCTGAAACTGCGGCACGAGGAACGCGACCGCTGGGGTGTGACGCCGAACGATAGTGTTGGCCTGTTCGTCGCGATGAACTACCGGCTCAAGGGTCTCTCGCAGTTGTTAGACGCATACGCGTTAACACCACGTGATCGACCCAATCGGTTGGTGGTCGTGGGTCACCCGAAATTCGGCCGATACGAACGACAGGCCAAACACCTTGGCATCGCGGATCGCGTTATCTTCTTGGGGCATCGTGCGGACCCCAAGAACTGCTACTTCGGAGCCGACTATCTCGTTCATCCGACGTTCTACGATCCCTGTTCGCTCGTCGCGCTGGAAGCACTTGCGTGTGGCCTTCCGGTTATCACGACCAAGTACAACGGCGCGTCGGAATTGCTCAGTCCGTGGACCGATGGAGTGGTGATCGACGACCCGCATAACGCGCCAGCCCTGGCCACGGCGATGACACAGATGTTCGATCGCGGATATCTCCGCGACGCCAGTGCCGCTGCCCGCGTCACAGGTTCACGCTGGACGTTCGAGCATCATTATCAGGCTCTTCTCGACGTCTTCACGGAAGTACGGCGGATGAAGCGGGCTGCTTGACTTCGGAGCGGGCACTTGGCGAGTGCCCACTACAATGTCGCCATGTCACCGCTTATTGCTGCCATTGTGCTGCTTGTCGCCTCGTATCTCGTCGGGGCGATTCCGTTCGGATATCTTGTGGGCCGTGCTCGCGGGGTGAACCTGTTCGCCACCGGCAGTGGGAACATCGGTGCGACCAACGCCGCGCGCGTTCTCGGCACTACGTTCGGAGTGCTGGTCTTTACGCTCGACTTCCTGAAAGGCGCCATCCCCGTCGCGACAATCCTCCCTCTCGCCCGACAACTCGCTCCGGATGCAGACACCGCACTCGGCCAACCCGATACGCTCCGGGTCGGAGCCGCAGCCTTGGCGTTCCTGGGGCACCTGTTCCCGATTTACCTCGGCTTTCGTGGCGGCAAGGGTGTCGCAACCGGAGCGGGAACGATTTTCGTACTCGTCCCAGGACCGGCGGCGCTCGCCGTCCTGTTCTGGGTCGTTGTGCTCCTGGCCTCGCGGATCGTCTCGCTGGCTTCGCTCGCCGCCGTTTCGGTCCTGGTCGCAGCACGGCTACTGGGTATATCGGGACCGTTCTCGGAACAGGCGTTGCCGATCACACTTTACTTGATCATCGGCACGGCCATGGTCTTCGTAAAACACCATTCCAACCTCCGGCGACTTTTCATGGGTACGGAAAGTCAATCGCTTCCCGATGGGCTGCGTCGTCGCGGTTGGCTCCGCAGCCTTCACCTGATCTCGCTCGGCTTGTGGTTTGGTGGAGCGGCGTTCTTCAATTTCGCAGCCGCCCCGGCGATCTTCGAGTCGTTCAAGCAGGTGGTAAGCGCCGGGCCGTCCGACCGTACGGCAGGCGAGACGATCATCGCAGCCGACGCTTCGCAGGAACGAAAGGATGCGCTCGCGAGTGCACTTGCTGGGTCCGCAGTCGGTCCGGTTTTCCCACGTTACTTCGGGATGCAAGCGTTCTGTGGCGTGATCACACTGATCACCGCTCTGAGTTGGTATTCCACCCCCGGTGGCCGCTGGCGGGTGTGCGTGATCGGAGCCGCACTGTTGACGGTTGCGGTCGGTTGGCCCATCTCGAATCACGTCAGCGAACTGCGAGTACTTCGCTTCTCCACGGACACAACGATCGCTGCCGCCGCAAAGGCTGCGTTTGGTCCGTGGCACCTCGTCAGCCTGTTCCTGAGTTTCGTGACAGTGTGCCTCGCCGGGCTCGCGCTCGCGCTTGCGGCACGGTTGCCGGGTGAACCGGTTTACGCGAGCACAGATTCGCTTTGAGCATCAGCCGATTGATTGCCAAGCGACCGAGTACGACGCCTTGTAAACCGCGGTCGTGCTGGGCGGCAGACCTCCAAATGTGAATGATTCATTAACCGTCTTTAAATTGTCCTCGCTGCTTGAACACGCGGTGATGATAATAACTTCTCCGTTTTCTCCCACGGAGTGCTCTGATGATCGCCCTGATGCGGTTTGTTTGTTTCACGTCGTGCGTGATTTTGCTGCTGACTTCGGCACTCGGCAACGCCCAAAAACCCGAACCAAGCATATCCGAATCTGTGAAGGCCGAGGATGCGGACCAGATCCTTCTGGACCTGATTACCACAGCGGACGGCTTCAACGATAAGGCATTCGCACGAGGCGAATACAAGCACGTCCGAACCGCGTTCTCTCGCTACTTTGAAGCAAAGCATGGGCCAAGTCTCAAGGCCAGGCTCGGAGCCGATGCCGCACCTGTATTCGAGTTCCTGGCTGAGAACGCCGAGGTGCGTGAGACGTTGTTCACCGCCATCGACCCAGTGGACGACGACCCCGCCGCGGTCATGAGCGTGTTTCGCGATCTGTGGAAAGCCGACTCGGATGCCGTCAAGAAGAACGACGAACTGGCCGTTGCCATCTCTGTCGTTTGGGACAACCCGCGTGGTTCCTACGACTACCGTCAACACCAGTCTCGGACCAGGAGCACCCTTCCTGATGGCGTGATGAAGATCGGGCCGATTGAGAATTTCCGATATGCTCTCGACCGACAGGCGAAGCTGAAAGGGCCGCAACAACAGGTGCCCTGGGAGTTTCTAGTTCACACCGTGAACCACCGCACGCCCATCGATGAACGCGACTGGGCGGCCACGAATTATCTCAAGCGGCGAATTAGCATTGGCACCTGCTACAAGGACATTGAGTACGACAACGTGATGCTGCAAACGCAATCGAAGGTTTGCAAACTGAACGACAAGGCCTACACGCTGGCAAACATCAAGCAGTTCGGCGGAGTCTGTGCGATGCAGGCCGACTTCGCTGCACGGGTTGCCAAGTCGATTGGCGTGCCCGCCGAGTACATCACAGGCGAGGCAAACTCAGGCGCACTTCACGCGTGGGTGATGTGGGCCGAGGTGAAGGCGGTGAACAAGGATGCCGTCACCTTCACGCTGGAATCGTATGGGCGGTACAACCTCGACCATTACTACGTTGGCACATTGACCGACCCGAAGTCGGGCAAGACGATCACCGACCGCGACCTCGAACGCCGGCTCACGGCGGTTGGTAACTCGCCGCAGAACAGTCGGCAGGCCGACCTGTTGATGCGGGCGTATCCAATCATCCGCTCCAACAAGGAACTCACTGCGAAGCAGCAGGCGACGTACCTCAACCGAGTGCTGGCTCTGTACCCCATGTGTGGCGCGGCCTGGCAAGAATTCGCTGCGCTCTACAAAGCCGGCACGCTCACCAGTTCGCAGGATGCGACGGCGTTGGTGAACAAGGCGGTCAACACGTTCGTGAAGTTCCCGGATTTCTCCTGGAGCATCACCGACGACCTGCTCACGCCGCAGAAGGACAAGCTAACGCGCACCGGTGTGTTCGTGCGATTGGTGGCGTCTTATGAACTGCTCGGCCGCCCCGACCTCGCCTGTCAGGGGCGGTTAAAGTTGGTCGAATACCTGATCGACGCGAAAGACTTCAAGCCCGCGTTCGATGGACTTGCCTACACCGTCCGTAAGTTCCCGGATGAGGGGCGATACATCCCCAAGATGATCACCCGTATGCAGGAAGTCGCCAAAGACATCAAGGGCGGCGACAACCTCATGGCGAAGTTCTACCTGGAGATCCTTCCCAAGGTCCCGGTTCGCCGTGGCGACATGGTCAGTGACTACTGCGTGAAGTTGCACGAGCAGGCGCTCGCGTACTTGAAGGACGCCAACCACCCGAAGGAGGCGGCGATTGTCGAGCAGAGCCTCGCACGGGTGAAAGCGGGAAAGGCACCCTGAGGACAACGCTCGACCGCAACTGTCACGCCGCGATGCGGAGTGGCTGCATGTGTGCAGCACTCTGTGCAAGGCTCGTCAGTTCTCGACGGGCTTGCGTCAGCACCATGCTGACCGGTGAGTAAGGGTCGAGTTGTGCGATCATCAGGGAGAGGTACTCGGCAGCCCAACGGGCTTCCACGATGTCGATCGCAGGGGCTTCTGGCATTAGCACGGACGGGTCGGAAATAAACATGGCCCGGAACCTCCTTGTTCTCATGGGACAGCGTGCGATTATGGAGGGGCTCAGCGCGATGTGCAAGCCCAACTCGGAGAAGTTTAGCCGCGACTCGAAGAGGAGCGTTCGAGGATGTGAACGGATGTCACGCTCCTCTTCGAGTCGCGGCTAAACGTATTGCGTCACTTCATTTCTTTAACGAAGTCGAGCACTTCCTTCGGGTGCGATGCTGGGGTCACCTTCTCGTAGACCTTCGCGACCTTTCCTTCCTTGTCGATCACGAACGTGAACCGCTTCGGAGTTTTGCCCGTCGGGCTCGAGAGAATCCCGAGTTCCTTGATGAGCTTCAGATCCGTGTCGCAGAGCAGCGGGAAGGGAAGCTTGTGTTCGTCGATGAACTTCTGTTGGAGCTTCATGTCGTCGCCACTGGCGCCGATCACCACCACGTTCGCCGGGAAGTCCTTGGCGATGTCGCGGAAACCGCAAGACTCAACGGTGCAGCCCTTGGTGAGTGCTTTCGGGTAGAAGAAGATCACAACTGTCTTCCCCTTCAGGTCGGCGATGGAAACGGTCTTCGCGTCCTTCAGTTTCAGCACGTCGATCTGGGCGGCTTCGAGCGCCACGACGGGGAACTTGTCGCCAGCCTTGACCTTCAACATGGTGTCGTCGGCGAGGGTCGAAGCCCCAGCGAGGGTAACTGCAGCCGCAACAGCGACAGCACGAACAGCGAAACGCAACATGGGAGACTCCAGAAACGGGATGCGGGAACCAGGTGAGCAGCGTGCGAGAGCCCGGCACAGCCGAGCGTGGGCATTGTGGACCGACGGTTGACCAAAGGCAAGGGGTTGCGGGCGGATGCGGGAATCCGGGTGGCAATCCTCGCGCGCTGTGTGCGAAGATACTATGCGTCGTTCCTCACGATTGCGAGAAGGTACGGATGCCCGACCCCAGCGTTATCCAACTCCGTGAAGTCGGCGTGAAGTTTGGTCACCAACAAGTGCTCTCCGGGGTCTCGCTTTCGATCGCCCCACACCAAACCGTCTGTGTCATCGGCGAGAGTGGGTGCGGCAAGACCGTGTTGCTCAAGCTCGTGGTCGCACTCCTTCGCCCCACTGTTGGCGAAGTTTACTTCGAGGGCACTTCCCTCGGCACACTCTCGGAACGCGACCTGACACTGATGCGGTTACGCGTCGGCTTTCTGTTCCAGCAAGCCGCGTTGTTCGACAGCCTGACCGTGTTCGACAATGTTGCGTTCGGTTTGCGTGCGAAGGGCGACCTCCCGGAACGCGAGATCGCTTCGCGCGTTCGCGACCGGCTCACCGAAGTCGGGCTTCAGAAGACAGTCGAGCTGAAGATGCCCTCCGAGCTTTCGGGCGGAATGCGAAAGCGGGTTGGCCTGGCGCGAGCGCTGGCACTCGACCCAGACGTGATGCTCTACGACGAACCGACTACCGGACTCGACCCGATCATGACGGACGTGATCAACGAGTTGATCTTGCAAACCCGCACGCGGCGACCGGTAACGAGCGTGATCGTGACACACGAGATGCGAACCGTTCACAAATGCGCGGACCGGGTCGTGATGCTCTATCCGCTGACCCGACTTGCCCCCGACCAGTCGCAGGTGATCTACGACGGTCCGCCGGAAGGTCTCGCCACTGCAGAGGACGCTCGTGTACGGCAATTCGTCGAAGGTGACGCCCGAGATCGGCTTCGCGAACCTACTTCCAATGGAATATGAACCGGGAAGGTCAACAACTTTCCCAGGGTTGGTAACCGGCGACGCCCGCAGCCCGCAGGCCCCTGACCTGTAATGTTTTTCGGAAGGGCTGCATAGTTTTTGTGCAAACACAAATTGCACATCGAACATTCATCATGGACCGAAACCCCGTCGCTATTTCATGTTGCCGCTAATGCTAGAATCGTGAGTCCCGCACGGCACGCAGACTGCTATGTACTGTCGGCCTATCTCCCCTACGCTCCCACAGTAACCTCTCGAACTCACGCGGGAACGTTCCCGCCAGACCTGTATTTGACTGCGAGGATTCGTCGTGCAATTGACTGATTCACCAAAGTTCGGCTTCTTGATCGACATGGACGGGGTGCTATATCGCGGCACCGAGTTGATTCCCGGAGCGGATCGCTTCATTCGCGAACTGTGCCGTCGCGATATTCCGTTCAGGTTCCTGACGAACAACAGCCAGCGAACACGCCGCGACGTGGTCGCCCGGCTCAATCGCCTCGGGCTGGAAGTCGAAGACCAGCATGTGTTCACGAGTGCGATGGCGACCGCTCGCTTCCTCGCGCAGCAGAAGCCCGGCGGCACGGCTTATGTGATCGGGGAGGGTGGTCTCCTCACCGCCTTACACCAGCACGGCTATGCGGTCGTGGACCACGCCCCCGATTACGTTGTCGTCGGTGAAGGGCGCACGTTCAACCTCGAACTCGTTGAGTCCGCGGTCCGGATGATCCTGGGCGGGGCGAAACTGATCGCGACGAACATGGACCCGAACTGCCCCACGCAGAACGGCCTCCGGCCGGGGTGTGGCGCGATGGTGGCGATGCTCGAAACGGCGACCGGCGTGAAGGCGTTCAGCGTCGGCAAGCCCAGCCCCGTGATGATGCGAGCCGCTCGCAAGGAACTCGGTCTGACGACCGACGAGACCGCGATGATTGGCGACACGATGGAGACGGACATCCTCGGCGGGGCACAACTGGGATTCCACACGGTCCTGGTACTGAGTGGTGGAACGAAGGCCGAAGACCTGCCTCGCTACGCTTACCGGCCCGATGTCGTGGTCCCGTCGATCGCGGAACTCGCGGACATGATGGACGTTTATGGGTGGTGCCCGCCGTGGCGTGCAGCAGCACAGAAGGCAACGCCTTCGTCAATTGTCCAAAGCCCCGGATCGTATGGCAACTTACCGGTTCCGGAGATCACCGCGAAGGAATAGGTTTTAACCGGTCGTGATGGGCTGTTCGATCTGTACGCGTGAATACTGTGCAACAGTTCCCAAAAGTCAAATCGGACGGGGAAAGTTTGCGAGCCGCGAGCGGTAGCGATGTGATCGCTGCCGCTCATGGCTCGTTGAAATACCGCAACTCATTCACTTACCCACTTACTGGATCACCCGCAACCGCTCGTCGCGCCGCAGGTGTCACATCGCATGCACGCCCCGCTACGAACGAGTGTCATCGCCTGGCAGTTCGTGCAGGGATCGCCCTCGTAACCCTTCTGCCGAGCCTGCCGAATTTTCTCGGACACTGAGCCCGCGACGGGTTGGTAGCTCCCACGCTGCACGCTGACTGGTGAGGACGCCGTGGCGGTAGCGGTCGCAGCCCCGTTGGTCTTGGCTGGCCGTGGTGCGGGCGGAGTCTTCGTCACTTCGCTGGCCGGGTTGCTGCCAGGGCGAAGGTGCGTTGAACGGGGCGGGGCCAGTGACTGCTTCGGCTTATCCGCACCCTTAGGGTCCACCGTCCGCTCCGAAATGATTTCCTCATCATCGAAGTCGGGATCATCCTCGGGGTCGTGCTGGGCATCGGCCCGCAGGTCTTCCGGCATCACGTGGGCGAGGTCGTGGCGACCCAGGTACGTAATCGCCAACTCGCGGAAGATGTAGTCGATGATCGACGTGGACATCTTGATGTACGGGTTCCCCTGCACGATGCCGTTCGGCTCGAACCGCGTGAACAGGAATGCGTCGAGGTACTCTTCGAGCGGCACGCCGTGTTGCAGGCCGAGTGAAACGGCGATGGCGAAGCAGTTCGTCATGCTCCGGAAGGCGGCCCCTTCCTTGTGCATGTCGATGAAGATTTCGCCCAGCGTGCCGTCGTCGTACTCGCCCGTGCGGATGTACATCTTGTGCGTGCCGATGCGGGCCTTCTGCGTGTACCCCGCGCGGCGATCCGGCAACCGACGACGGCGAGCGATGTAGCGGTGAACGATCCGCTCCGTGATCCGCTCCGCAACCTGAACCGGTTCCGGGCGAACTTCCTTCTCGGGCTCGGCTGTCACGCTCGCCAGTAGCGCGGCCTCGCTCGAATCGGCCACCGAGTTCAACGGCTGGCTGAGCTTCGAGCCATCGCGATACAGGGCGTTGGCCTTGGTCATCAGTTGCCACGACAGCCAGTACGCCTTCTTCACGTCCTCAACAGTCGCGTCGTGCGGCATGTTGATCGTCTTCGAGATCGCCCCGCTGATGAACGGCTGTGCGGCCGACATCATCCGGATGTGCGACTCCCACGACAGGAACCGCTTGCCGTTCTTGCCGCACTTGTTCGCACAGTCGAACACCGCGTAGTGCTCGGGCTTGAGGTGCGGAGCGCCTTCGATGGTCATCGTGCCGCACACGTAGGTGCTGGCTTCCGTCACCTGCTGGCGGGTGAAGCCAAGGTGGAGGAGCAGATCGAACGCGGGATCTTCGAGTTGCTCGGCGGGGATCTTCAGCGTCCCCTTGAGGAAGTCGTCGCCGAGCGTCCAGCGGTTGAACACGAACGGCAACTCGAACGCACCGGGCAGTTGCCCTTCGAGCTTCTTCAACACTTCGTCGGTGAACCCCTTGGCCTTCAGGCTCCCCGTGTTGATGTGCGGGCAACCGTTCAGCGTGGCCGCACCCTTGCAGTAGCGAACGATGTCGTCCACCTGCCACGGTGAGTACCCGAGCTTCGTGAGTGCCGGCGGCACCGACTGGTTGATGATCTTGAAGTAGCCGCCGCCGGCGAGTTTCTTGAACTTCACGAGTGCGAAGTCCGGCTCGATGCCGGTCGTGTCGCAATCCATGATGAGGCCGATGGTCCCCGTCGGCGCGATCACCGTGACCTGGGCATTGCGGAAACCATGCCGCTCGCCCAACTCCAACATGCGATCCGATTCACTTCGCGCCGCGGCGACGAGTTCCGGCGGGCAGTAGCGGGCGTCGATGCCCACTGGTGTGACGGTGAGCCCTTCGTACTCGGCGGGTGCGGCGTTGTATGCCGGGCGACGGTGGTTGCGAACCACCCGCAGCATGTGGTCGCGGTTGGCCTGGTAGCGGTCGAATGTGCCGACCTCGGCCGCGATCTCGGCACTGGCGGCGTACGACCCGGCGTGCATGATCGCGGTGAGTGCCCCGCACTGAGCGCGCCCCTCGACCGAATCGTACGGGATGCCCTGCACCATGAGCAGCGCGCCGAGGTTGGCGTAACCGAGGCCGAGCGTGCGAAAGTCGTAGGACTTCTGCGCGACGGACTGGCTCGGGAACTGCGCCATGTACACGCTAATTTCGAGGATCAACGTCCAGATTCGCACCGCGTGCTTGTAAGCGTCGATGTCGAACTTGGCCGCCTTCGTGTCGAAGAACGTGAGAAGGTTCAGCGACGCGAGGTTGCACGCCGTGTCGTCAAGGAAGGCGTACTCACTGCAGGGGTTCGTCGCGTTGATGCGGCCGTCAACGGGGCAGGTGTGCCACTCGTTGAAGGTGCTATCGAACTGAACGCCGGGGTCGGCACAGCTCCACGCGGCATAGGCGATCTGATCCCACAGTTCGCGGGCCTTCAGCGTCTTCTTCGCCTTGGGGGCGCGGTTTTCCTTCTTCGCCTTCGCGAGTTCCGTGCGCCAGTACAGGTTCCACGGGCCGTCTGTCTCGACGGACTTCATGAACTCGTTGGTGATCCGCACCGAGTTGTTGCTGTTCTGCCCGGAGACGGTGTAGTACGCCTTCGACGTCCAGTCGGTGTCGTACTCCTCGACTTCCAGGTGCGTGAACCCCTGCTTCGCGAGTTGCATCACGCGAGCGATGTAGTTCTCGGGAATCAGCGATGAACGCGCTTCCAGGATGCACTTCCGCAGTGGCGAGTTCTTGATCGGGTCGAACTTCTCGTCGGCGTTCGCGTGCGTCTGGATCGCGCGAAGGATCGCGTTCAGGTGCTTGTTCATCAACTTGGAACCGGTGACGAGGTCCGCGACCTTCTGTTCCTCGGTCACCTTCCAGTTCACGAACTCCTCGATGTCTGGGTGGTCGAGATCGAGCACGACCATCTTCGCGGCGCGACGGGTTGTGCCACCGCTCTTGATGGCGCCCGCGGCACGGTCGCCGATCTTGAGGAAGCTCATCAGGCCGGATGACTTCCCACCGCCGGAGAGCGGTTCGCCTTCGCCACGGAGCGAGGAGAAGTTCGAGCCCGTGCCGCTGCCGTATTTAAAGATGCGGGCCTCACGAACCCACAGGTCCATGATGCCGCCATCGTTGACGAGATCATCCGAGACGTGCTGGATGAAGCACGCGTGCGGGGCCGGGCGTTCGTATGCGGAGGTTGAGCGGGTCAACTCCTTTGTGTGTGGATCAACGTAGTGGTGCCCCTGGGCTGGGCCGGCGATGCCGTAGCTCCAGTGCAGGCCGGTGTTGAACCACTGCGGGCTGTTCGGTGCTGCCATCTGCGCCGCGAGCATGTAGCACGTTTCGTCGTAGAACGCGCGTGCGTCCTGCTCCGACGAGAAGTAACCGCCCTTCCAGCCCCAGTAAGCCCAGCAGCCCGCGAGCCGGTGGAAGACCTGTCGCGAGTCCGTTTCGCCGCCGAGCGGGGTGTCGGGCGTTTCGGGTTCGCTCCGTTGCAGCCACACGGGGACGCCTTCCTCGTGGACTCGCGTCAGGCGCAGTGGCACCCCGGCCCGGCGGAAGTACTTCTGAGCGAGGATGTCCGTCGCCACCTGCGACCACTTCTCCGGGACCATCACGTCGTTCATTTCGAACACGACGCTGCCATTCGGATTCCGGATCGAGGAACCCCGCGGAACGAAGTTGAGGCCGGCAAATGGGTCCTGGCCTTCGCGGGTGAAACGGCGGCTGATCTGCATGGCAACTTCCGGGGTAGCGCAGCGGTCGAGATTCGCCGGACGCTGTGATTGGGGCGAACAATCACGGCGCAGGGCAGTTCCCGAGACCGATACGAGTGTACACGATAATTGGCTAAATGTACAGCTGTGGAGCGTGATACTTACGAGTCGGTAACCTTAACTCTTACCGCGCGCCGCTCCACTGCCAGTGACAATAGGGAGAGTGAGGCCAGGTTGGTCCTGGTACTTCCCCTTTTTGTCGGCATAACTGGTACGGCAGAGCTCGTCGGCCTTCAGGAAGATGATTTGCGCGATCCCCTCGCCAGAGTAGATCTTCGCGGGAAGGGGTGTGGTGTTGCTGATCTCGATCGTAACCCGTCCCCGCCATTCGGGTTCCAGCGGCGTGACGTTCACGATGATCCCGCAGCGGGCGTAGGTGCTTTTGCCCAAGCACACGCACAGGATGTTGCGCGGAACTTCAATGTACTCAACGGTTTCCGCGAGGGCGAAGCTGTTGGGTGGGATCAGAATGAAGTCGGCATCCACATCCACGAACGACTTGGGGTCGAAGTGCTTGGGATCGACCGTGCTCCCCCAGACGTTTGTGAACACCTTGAACCGGCGATCGACGCGAACGTCGTAGCCGTAACTGGTTACGCCGTAGGAGATCACCCCCGGCCGATGCTGGGCTTCCGCAAACGGCTCGATCTTCACGTCTCGCTCGATCATCCAGTCCGGTAGAACGCCCATCCGGTCGCCTCCTGCAGCTCGCAGCTCGTGCTTTCGACGGTCAACGGATGAATCGGTTATCCTGTGTGCCCGCCTTCACTATCCCCACTTAACATGTGGCCCAAAGCCACGCCCCAAATCGGAGTAGCAGCAAGTTTAGCCAATCCGTTACAACTAGCGCAAGTTGAAATTCCGTGCCGTGTTTGTCGGAGTTACGCATGACACCCAGCTTGCCATTCGTCGTCGCGGTGTTTGCAGCTCCGGCCGTGGAATTGCCAACTGAGCTCTGGCAGGTCGCGCCGGAACGCAGAGGCGTGAATGCTGTGAACCCACCACGTAGCAAGGACCGAGCCGTCTTGCTGATCCCCGGCTTGAAGATCCACCCGTTCCGGCCGGTATACGCGACCCGACCGGAAATTCGCGAACATCAGCAGGCGAGCTCCGAGCTCGTTCGCACACTGGCAAAAGATTCGGATGTGTTCGCGTTCGGTTACGCACAGAACGTCTCGCTCGATGCGGTCGCACGTTCGCCAGGTTTGCGTGCCGCGGTTGCTCAGATCAAAAACGCGGGCTATCAGGAGATCGTGCTGATTGGCCACTCGGCCGGCGGCGTCGTTGCTCGCATCTTCGCGGAATCGCACCCGGAGGCGGGTGTCACCAAGGTGATCGCGGTGGCATCGCCGCACGCGGGTTCCGAGGTCGCGAATCTCAAACTCGGGTATCCCCGAGTGCAGGCACCGTTCGTGGAGTCGCTCGCTCCCGAAGCACGAGCCCAGGTTCCACTGAGTAAGCTCGACGATAAGTTGCAGATTGCGTGTGTCGTCTGCAAAGTGAAACGAATCGAGGCCGACGGGTTGGTGAAACTCGCGAGTCAGTGGCCCGAGGATTGCCGCAGGGCTGGCGTGCCAGCGGTGCTCGTTCAGACCGATCACTGGCACGCCATGCTCGCCCCCGGTTCCGTGAAGGTCATCAGCGAACTGGCGAAGCAGAAACTCACACGCTGGTCGCCAGAGGAAGTTGAGAAGGCGCAGAAAGTGTTATTCGGCGAGTGAGAAGCGGCGTGACCCCGGTGGCGAACAGGCTGCGAAACATGGTGTGGTGACCGGGGCCACGCCAGGCCATTTTACGCACGCACTTTCTCGGGAGGAAGCAATGCCCTTTTGGCTGTTCAAGGAAGAACCGGAAACGTACAGTTTCGCCAGGTTGCAGGAAGATGGCTCCACGACCTGGAGCGGAGTCAAGAACGCGCTTGCCCAGAAGCACCTGCGTGCGATCCAGAAAGGCGACCGCATTTTCTTCTACCACACGGGTGGCGAAAAAGCCGTCGTCGGTGTGATGGAAGCAACCGCGAACGCGAGCCCCGACCCGGACGACGAAACCGGAAAGCGAGTCGTGGTCACCGTGAAGCCCGTGCGGAAGTTGAAGACCCCCGTGACGCTGGCCACGATCAAGGCCGACGAGGCGTTCGCGAACTGGGAACTCGTGCGGCAATCACGACTCTCGGTGATGCCCGTGCCCGCCGAACTGTGGAAGAAGATCGAAGAACTGGCGAAGTAATACCGCTGATCCGAGCCCGAGCGCCAAGCGAGGGAAACCTGAACCTCGCTTGGCGCTCGGGCTCGGAACGGCAACGAAAACCCAAAACTCCATAAACGAGAACACCCCAGACTGCAAAGCAATCTGGGGTGTTCCGTTTGAACCTTTGTGTAGATATCACGAGGGTTCGATTAGTTGGGCAGCCGGCTATACGGACCGCCCGTAACACGGCCGTTAAGCCAGCCGGCCCTCAGTATCCTGGTAACAACAACTACTCACAGGATCACCTCCTTTCAACGAGACCACGCCTCGAACAACCCCTTACCAGAGGGATTGATCTTGGCCTTCGCCCGTCGCGCCTCGGTCGCACGACCCGCCAAAATAATACACCACAAGAGTGTCTCAGGAAAGCGGGGCGACCGAAGAGTTTTCCGTTGGACTTGGGTTCGAGGGACGCCCCCGAGCGGGGGAGAGCCTTGATCGACCGGACCCACGCGCCGCTTACGCCGAGGACGTCGGCGATCTCGCCGGTGGTCATCCCCTCGTCGGTGAGGGCGACGACGCGGTGGCGGAACTCGACGGGTAACGTTCTCATCGTCGGCACCTCCGTGGGTGTCGACGACGATAGCCGGTCCCGAGGATCGGCGCAAAAATGAAATCTAAACTGCTCTAGGGCGGCTTCACGGTAGGTATGCTTTATGAGCCCGCCGAGTCGCTGCTTGTACCGGATCTTCCCACATGGGAATCTGAGGATGAGGGCTCCTTCAGGTCCGCGTCGGGAAGCGGCACGTTGCCCTTTCCGTGATCCGGTCGTTGGTGATGGGTTTGAAATGCTTTTTCGCCCTCGGTTGTTAACCGGACTGTACTGTCAGTTTTGCCGACACTGCTCTTTGACAATCGGGTTAACCGTCGCGAGAGTATTTTGAGTTCGAGGAGTGTCCTTCTCGCACACCGAGTGAGACCCGAAACGACCATACTGCACCGCGGCACGCTCGACCGTAACCAACACAACGCTTGAAATACCTGGAGATGATCGTTGTCGGGTGTAAAATACTCTCACTGACGTTATCGAGTATTTTCGAGGAGTGTTCGTCTCGGGGAGCTTGCTCGAAAGGTACTAACTTTCGGGCCACACTGGTTGACCGCGCAAGCCGAGAGAATGTTCTCTCGGCTCGTTGCATTTACCCCTGATTTCCAAGCGTTCTTGCGTTATTCATACGTCTATAAAACTCTCGGGTTCGAAAGAGACAACTCGGGGTCCAAGCGTAACCCATAGGGTTCGTCTCGGACCCCGAAAATCTGGTTCTTCCGCAGAGTTGATACTGCTGGCGAATTGGTCAGTTGGGATCTGGCGGTGCCATGAGGCGTTGGTAGGCCGACGCCCTCGTTCCAGCCCGATCCTTCTCCAGCAGCCAAGCGTTGATTCGCACGAGGTTGATCGCAGCCGCCGAGGCCACATGCTGCAAGTGGGTCTTTGACGTTCCGGCATAACGTGAACGCCGCAGCCCGTGAGCACGCACCCCTTCCGAGATCGTCCCCTCAATACCTGCTCGACGTGCGTACTCTTTCTTGAAGTCCTCCGTTCCTGCACGCACGCGGGCCACCTGCAACGCCACGTACTGCTCCTGGGGACGCAACGTGATCGACCGACGGCTACCTGTTGTACATTTCGCCCGCGATGGGCATGACCCACAATCACTCGCTGAGAATTTTACTTTGATGACCGGGTTATGACCCCGATCTACTGCCGGTGACCAACCCGTGCTGGTCTTGCCCTCCGGACAAGTCGCTCGCTGCTGGTCCCAATGGACCGCGAACGCACCGGCCGCGAATCCCTCGCCCGCCACTTGTAGTCCGGTCGGGTTGGCCCAATCAGGTCCACCTCGTATTTCTCTTGGCTGGTGACGAGCAACTCTGCGTCCACGTAGCCGGTATCCACGATGTGCTTGTTCGGAAGCAGGTTCTTCCCCTTTAACGCTTCGTGGACTTGGGGCGTGATGTCACAATCGGCGATCGGACCTGCGGTCGTCGCCACATGCGTGATCAGGTGAGGCGTTTCGTCCTCACACGTCTCCGTCAGGTGAACCTTGTATCCGATCCAGGACGTTGTCCCCTTCTTGGCATAGCGAGCCTCGGTGTCGTAGGGCGAACTGATGACAGCCGACGAAGGCGGGATGCCCTGCTGCTCCGTCCGCCAACAGAATCGGCCTGATTCCGAGTAGAACTGTTGAACCCAGACACGCCGTAATGTCTGGACGGCTGGCACACTCCGCAACCATGTCGGGGCCGTTGGGCCGAAAGTGGCCGTCAGGAGAGCGCAACCATCGCGTCCCACCTGTTCCGCGTACTCGTGTCGTTGCTCGGCTCAAACCGGCAACCGGTAGTCCTCAACCCGTGGGCCGTAACGGTCCACCCACTCCTGCGGCGTCGAACTCTTGAGCCACTCGGGGACCACAATCGCCACACTGTTGAGCGTATACCGCATGGTCTCGCAGACGCATTCCAGCCGGTTGATGGCGCGGACGCGCGCGAGCACATGCGTGGAGTCGGTGCGTTGTCGCCCTCGCGGTTTCAGCCAGTCGCGTTCGCGGCAGCGGTCGAGTACGGCGTCGAGGAGCCGCTCTTCGGTGGATCCAGCGATGAGCCGTGCGCGGAATTCGCAAAGGACGGTGTGATGGAACCCGGGATCCGTCAGTTCCAATCCCAGTGCGTACTTCCAGTCGATGCGACTGCGGACGGCGTCGGCGGCCTGTCGATCCGAGAGTTGTTCGGCGAATTGGAGGACAGTGACTAAGCCAACCGCCAGGGCGCTTCCGCGGGCTGACCGCGTGTGGGGTAGAGGTGAGCGAACTGCTCGTCGGAGAAGATGGTGCCAAGTTCATCTCGTAAGGTGAGCAGGGAGCCACCCTTGGGGAAGGCTGCATGTGCGATACGAGCAGTCTCTTCGGGGACCGGGGGGACTTGGTTGATATGAAGGGACATGGCCGAACTCCATCTCGGGGCGACACTCGCCGGATGGAGTTATTATCGGAACGACCACACCCCATCTGCCAATTCGCCAGCAGTATCAACTCTGCGGAAGAGCCCGAATTCGCTACCGCAACCCCACACCATGTCAGGGGAATTCCCTACACCGCGAGGGGTTATCCTTGCCACGCTTTGCGGTCTTTCCGGCCAAACCGTCGCGGGCAGATGTGGAAGATGATCTGTCCTTCACAAACGAGGTGCGTGGGCTCACATCGAGGTATGCTCGAGGGTGGAGTTGTCAGGCGTACAATAACAACTTCGAATCGACCGCCAATACAGTCAGAGGCGGCTCATGATCCCCGAGGCAGAATTCCGGCGTCCTCTTGCGGAGTGGATCCAAGCGGCCTTCACCGACATCGGTATGGCTACGATCCTCACGGACACTCATGGCCTCATCCTGGCTATGAACTCCGTTGCCGAGAGCCTCACTGGCTGGCCACAGGGCGAAGCCCTGGGCCGACCGCTCACCACCGTCTTCCGGATCGAGGACGAGAAAACCCGTCAAACAGTTATTGATCCGGTCATCGCGTCTCTGCGTACTGGATCAGCCGTCTCGCTCGCGGACCACACAATTCTCATTGCCCGCGACGGGACCGAGCGACGAATCGACGACGGTGCCGCCCCGGTCCTGGGTGCAGCGGGGAGCATCATCGGCGCTGTGCTGATCTTCTGCGACGTGAGTGAACGGCAGCGTGCGATCCAGGGCGAGGAAGACGCGCGGGCGTTTGCCGAGGGAATTGTCGCTACCGTCCGCGAACCACTCGTGGTTCTCGACGCTCAACTTCACGTCAGGATGGCAAACTCGGCGTTCTACCAGACGTTTCGGGTGAACCCAGCGGAGACCGAGGGTCGCTCACTCTTCGACCTCGGGAACCGTCAGTGGAACATCCCCCGACTCCGCGAGTTACTGTTAGAGATTCTGCCGCGAGACAACTCCTTCAACGGCTTCGAGGTGGAGCACGAGTTCGAGGGTATCGGTCTCCGGTCGATGATACTCAACGCTCGCCGGCTTCCTCAGGTTAGCGGCCGTGCCACTTTGATCCTCCTGGCAATCGAGGACGCAACCGAACAGCGACGCGCAACCGAAGCTCTGGAACTCTCCGAAGTCCGGTATCGTCGCCTGTTCGAGACTGCTCAGGACGGCATCCTTCTTGTCGATCCGGAGAGCCGAAAGGTCTTTGACGCCAACCCATTCCTCACGGACCTGCTTGGCTACACCCGAGCAGAGTTGGTTGGGAAGGAACTTTGGCAAATCGGCTTGTTTCGGGATATCGAGTCCAACAAGGCGGCGTTCCGGACACTTCAGGACAAGGGCTACATTCGCTACGACGACTTGCCGCTGCGGACGCACGACAACCGGGGCATCGAGGTGGAATTCGTCAGCAACGTCTACGACGTTGGCAACTCGAGGGTGATCCAGTGTAACATCCGCGATGTCACGGATCGGAAGCGAGCCGAGGATGCCATTCGGGTGGCCCACGCGCAACTGGAGCAGCGAGTACACGAGCGGACTGCCGAGTTGGCCCATACCAACGGAACGCTGACCGATGAGATCGCCAGGAGAGAAATGGCGGAGGCGGATCGACGCGAACTCCAGCAACGGCTTGCGAGCGCCCAGGAGGACGAACGACGACGGATCGCCCGCGAGTTACACGACCAGATGGGGCAGCACTTGACTGCCCTTGGCCTTGGGTTGAAGGTGATCAAGGATGCGACCCCAGACACATCCCCGATGCGGGACCGGATCCAGAACCTCCAAACTCTGACGGACTTGATCGGTCGGGAGGTTCACGACCTGGCCCTCGAACTCCGACCAACAGCGCTCGATGACCTCGGACTTCAAGCTGCCCTGGCGAACTACGTCGAGGGATGGTCTGAGCGGTCGGGCGTCGAAGTCGATTTTCAGGTTCTCAGGCTCGACGGAATCCGCTTTCCGGCTCTGGTTGAGACAGCGCTTTATCGGGTGGTTCAAGAGGCGCTGACCAACGTACTAAAACATGCCGGTGCCAACCACGTCAGTGTGATTCTTCAACGAACACCGGGCCAGGTGTCGGCCGTTGTTGAAGACGATGGACAGGGATTCGACTCCGACGCCCATGCGGTGGGGAGCAACGCCGAACGACGCCTGGGGTTACTCGGGATGAGGGAACGGCTATCAATGGTTGGGGGGACGTTGACGATCGAATCCGGCATCGGGAGAGGGACCACGATTATCGCTCGGGTTCCGCTTCCCGGGGAGGGCGTTTGATGACTGAGTTGCGGGTCTTTCTCGCTGACGACCATGCCGTTGTCCGAGAGGGGTTGAAGGCTCTGATCAATGCTCAGGCCGGGATGACGGTGATCGGCGAGGCGGCCGACGGTCTTGATGCGTGCGAGCGTGTACCAGGGTTACGGCCCGATGTCGTTGTCATGGATGTCTCGATGCCTGGATTGACCGGAGCCCAAGCCACGGAGCGGATCCGCACGGAGTGCCCACTTGTGAAAGTCTTGGCCCTGACGGTTCATGAGGACAAGAGCTACATCCGCCAACTTCTTGGGGCCGGGGCGGCTGGCTACGTGCTCAAACGTGCCGCTGCAGAGGAGTTGATCCATGCTATCCGGGTGGTGGCTGGAGGCGGCGTGTATCTGGACCCGAGCATGGCGGGTAAGGTCGTCGGCGGATTCGTGAAACGGGCTTCTCCGCAGACTCTCCCAAATGGCGGGGAATTAAGCGATCGGGAGTCGGAAGTGGCTCGACTGACCGCGGCTGGGCACAGCAACAAGGAGATCGCGACCCGCCTCGAGCTAAGTGTGAAGACTGTCGAGACCTACCGCGCCCGAGCTATGGAGAAACTCGGTCTGAGTGGTCGCGCCGACCTTGTTCGCTATGCGGTCCAGCAGGGTTGGCTCCAGAACGGGTGATGTTCGAATCCTTCCTAGCTGTCAGGGAATTCCCTCACAGCTCGGAAATCCCTGACAGTGGGTTTGTAGTAGGTTCTGACAACCTCCCCCATCTTCTCCTCACGACCTTGTTCGTCGCCTCTGCAATAATCGACTCAGAAGCAGCACATCTCTATCGATCGTATGTCGTTCCGGAACCGTTCCGAGTGCGTCTGGAGGTGTAACATGGACGTTGGTGGGACTCACGTTCTAGTTGTGGATGACATGGCCGACGTAGCTGATAGCACGGTCGAGCTCCTCGCACTATGGGGGTACGATGCGATCGCGTGCTATGACGGAGTGTCTGCTCTTGAATCTGCCCAGATTTCTCGGCCAGACGCGGTGCTTCTGGATCTTGCGATGCCCGGAATGGACGGCTTTCAGTTCGCGAGCTTATTTCGCGAACTTCCCGGATGCAGATCGGCCCCGATCATTGCTATGAGCGGATACTCGACGCCAGTGTGCCGGGAGAACGCCCGAGCAGTGGGAATCAAGCAGTTTCTAGTGAAGCCTGTTCACGCGGAACAACTCAAGGAATTCTTGGCGTGGGAAATCGAACCGTTGGCAAAATCCTATCGATCGCCGGCACAGACAAAGTGGCCGTGGCTGATGTTGGCACGGGAGCCTGCCCTGGTCTGAACGGCGGCGTGTGCAACTCGGATGCTGAAAGATCGAGGCGACCGTGACGGGCCAAGATGAGATCGCTGCCGTGTGCCAGACGATGTTCCCACCCACAATTGAAGTGGTAGAGTTGCTATTGCTGTTGTCGTTGAACCAATTCTTGACCTTGGAACTGGCCGCTGCTCGATCAAATCTCACCGTGGGTCAGTTGATACGTCGATCTGTAAGTGATGGCTTAACGCGACCAATCCCGGCGAACAGTGTGATGCCTTCAGACGAGTGATTTGCGACACCGCCAGGCACTCTCGGAACGAATCCCGAAGGATGAGGCACTTGAGCTGTGACGATACCTTGGCGTAGTCACCACGGTCACACTCGCTGTGCGGTATCGTCCAGAACCGTTCTCGCCGCCGAGAGTGGGCAAGCCCGATCAACTGATTTCATCAAGCCCAGCACGCCATAAGAACCTACTGCGGCATAATCTGCCACATTCCACAATATCGTCCTGTCGCGTGGCCTGATAAGTGCACCGAACAACCACTGTGACCTGACAGATTGCGACGAGTGATATGACTCAGCCGGTTCAGAGAACATCACAAGGCAAAAGGAGCACCCATGCACACGCACCATCGCAAGCCGGCAACCGCTGTACGCACCGGTTCGACGGAGCCAAAACGAGCCTCGCAACCAACCATGGCAGCGCCCACGACCGCGTGCAGCTTGTCGTCCGCCACGGCGGAAGAAGTCCGGCTGTGTGCTTACCGAAAGTGGGAGAACGCCGGGAGGCCGGGCGGGGACGGCGTGCAGTTCTGGCTGGAAGCAGAGCAAGAACTGGGACGGGGTCAATAGGCAAGAGTTGTCCGAGCCGATACTTATCAAGGAGTCTTCCCATGCGTCAGACAGGATTCTTGTCCCTGGCACTCTCTGTTGCTTTGCTCCCACTCGGGTGCAGTACACCCACTTCGTCTGTCCCAACATCCAGGTCCAAAACGTCGGATGCCAAGGAAAAGATTGGCGAAGCTGTGGATGCGACTGCCGACGCAGCCAAGGCCAAGAAAGACGAATTCGTCAGCAATTTTCAGAAGGGGCTCGATGTACTCGACGCGAAACTCAAGGCATTAGAACTCCGCGCCTCGGAAGCCAGTGGCGATGCCAAGAAGGAACTCGACGAGAAGGTTAAAGTCGCAAAGGCCAAACGTGACGTCGCTGCCAAGAAACTGAGTGAACTGAAGGATGCGAGCCACGATCGCTGGGAGAAGGTCAAGGAAGGTGCCGGTAACGCAATTGATGACTTGAAGAAAGCATTTGAATAAGAAGCACTAACCACCCCTTCCAACTTGTCATCGGCGTTTTGATTGGGCCAAGATTCGGGCGGTGGCGATGTGTGGACTGCTTGCACCGCTTTTCTTTCGCGGTTGAGGTTTCTTGGGGCCGCGTTTCTTCTTTGGGTAGTGTGTGAGTTGAACACGTTTGGCCAGTCCCAGCAGTTCTTTCGCCATCTGGCGGGCCGACATCGACTGGTAGTTTGACCACACCGATTCTTCCACGGCGATCTCCATCCCCACGTGCGTCAATACCACGTCGTGCATCAGGTGGTAGTCCTAAACCAAGCGTGATCTCAGGCTGATCTGCTGACGTGATCCCCAAAAAGCTCGAAATCCTTGGCGGTTTCTGGGGTTTGTGGATGTAGACGCATCCCACACCGCCAGACCCAACCAAGGATTTCGAGTGAAACCCATCTTCCGCTCCTGGTTCCGCACACGCAAGTCCCGAATCCAGCGACGACTCGACCACACACGCGACACCGCCACGTTTCGACCCGTCCTCTCCGGTCGGCCCATGGACTACGACGTTTCGCACCGACACCGAGCCATTGCACACGGCGGCATCGGGGCCATCCACATGCTCGCCCACCAACTCGGATTGCCACAGGCCATCGACCAGCGTCTGCACCTCCTCAAGGTCCATCTCCCCTATCACGAATCCGATCACGTTCTCAACATCGCTTACAACGCACTGTGCCACGGAAGCGGTTGGATCGCCCAGCCCGATACGAAGTGAAGACCCAACCTCGCCAGCGTCCCGACAAGGTGAAGGACCGGATCGTCCGCGAACGCAAGTTCAATGTCTTGCGGTTGAAGTCGGAGGAGGTGGCCGAGTTCGATTATCGACCAACCGCGTGTGCGAAGCCGTACCGCATGGTGGTGATCCGCAAACACATCTCGAAAGAGAAGGGAGAGCAGGTTCTCTTCCCGGAGGTGCGTCACTTCTTTTACATCACCAACGATCGGAACGCGACGGCGGCCGAGATCGTGTTTGAAGCGAACGATCGTTGCAACCAGGAGAACTTGCTGGCCCAGTTGCACGACGGTGTAGGTGCGTTGCAAGCTCCGGTGAACACGCTGGAGAGCAACGGGGCGT
>PNLP01000038.1 GCA_013823135.1 Planctomycetaceae bacterium | reverse complement strand
GGCATTTGACGGCGATTTCGGTGGCGTGTTCTACAAGCAAACCGTGTTTGCCGGGCCGGGCTTCACCCAACAACAGATTGGGACCACGGTCCAGCGTCAGGTAATCGGGACGAAGACAGAACTCGTGTTTCCCCCGAGTGAGGGGCCACCGATCAGCGTCACCACACCCGTGTACGGAAACGTCACAGTACCTGTCTTCAGGACGGTCCCCACGCCTCGACAGGTTTTGACACCGGTCGCGGGGCGTTACAGTGGGATCATGATCACGGACAACGACAGCCCTCGCCCCGTGGATCGCGGTTACTTCGGCTACAGTTACTACGATGGCATTTCGTCTGCGTTGAACCCCGGAGCGCCGGATACCGCGATGGGCCGGCAGTTCCTGGGTTTCGAGAAAACGGTCTTCGACGATAACGCGTCGATCGGGATGCGGCTGCCTTACCTCCAGGTGTATGGCCCTCCCGGTTCAGGCGGAACCGCCGTCGGCGACCTGAGCATTTTGAGCAAGTGGGCCTTTTACAACAACAAGGAAACCGGCAACCTGATGTCGGTGGGTATGGTGGTGACGGCCCCGACCGGGAATGGGACTGGCGTGTTCCCGGATGGCTCGCCCGTGCCGCATTCGGTCTTGTTGCAACCATGGGGTGGGTTCGTCCGCATGTATGGTCGCGGTTATATCCAGGGGATCAGTAACTTCCTCATCCCCACGGATGCTCGTGACGTAACCCTCTGGGGAAATAGCGTCGCGGTCGGGTATCGGCTGAATAACGACAGTGGCTTCTTCCCGGCGATTACGCCGGTCTTTGAAGCTCACCTTCGGACACCGCTTAGCAACCGCGACCCGAACGGCTTGATCTACCTTCAGGACCAGTTGAACCTCACGACGGGCGCTCACTTCCGCTGGGGTCGCTTCAGCGTCAGCGGGGCAACGTGTGTGCCGATCATTACCCCGAGACCCTGGAATATCGAAGCCATCGGTAACGCGAACTTCCGGTTCTGACCCTCAGACCGAAAGGCGGACGAGCGATGAATCGCGATGCCATGATCCGCCGCGCAACCGAACGCAACGCTCCCTGGGATCTCGTGGTGATTGGCGGCGGGGCCACCGGTGCCGGAGTGGCCGTGGATGCGGCCGTGCGGGGCTACGAGGTTCTGTTGCTCGAACGTGGAGACTTCGGCTCCGGCACTTCCAGCCGCAGTACGAAGTTGGTTCACGGAGGCGTTCGGTATCTGCGTCAAGGCAACATCTCGCTCGTGATGGAGGCGCTCCGCGAACGGGGCCGCCTTCGCCGCAATGCACCCCATATCGTTCACGACCTCGAATTTGTTCTCCCCTGCTACCGCCGTCGCGACGTGTTCATGTACGGCATCGGGCTGAAAGCCTACGACCTGCTCGCGGGCCGGCACCGCTTCGGCCGATCCGTCATCGTCTCGAAAAACGAAGTCGTCAGACGCTTACCAACGATCCGCACCGAGGGGCTTCGTGGCGGAGTGGTTTACCACGACGGCCAGTTCGACGACGCGCGGCTGTTGCTGCACCTGCTGATGACCGCGACAGATCACGGGGCTTGCGTGCTGAACTACGCGACCGTGACCGGGCTCACCCGGAGCGCCGCGGGCGCGGTGAATGGCGTGACGGTTCGCGATACCGAAAGCGGCGTGGAGTTTACTGCTTCCGCGAAAGTGGTCGTGAACGCAGCCGGTCCGTTCTGCGATGAGATACGCCGGATGGCAAACCCCGCAGCGGAACCGATGCTTGCCGCGAGCCAGGGGAGCCATGTCGTTCTGGATCACTCATTCTTGCCGGGCGGGTCGGCGTTGCTGATCCCCGAGACACCGGACGGCCGCGTGCTGTTCGCGATCCCGTGGCACGGGCAAACTCTGGTTGGGACAACCGACGTCGCGATTCCCACCGCACCGGTCGAACCGCGTGCGACCGATGCCGAGATCGACTTCATCCTGGAAACCGCAGGCCGCTACCTCACTCGTCAGCCGCGTCGCGAAGATGTGCTGAGCACCTTCGCAGGGATTCGCCCGCTGGTGAAGGCAGGCGGCAACACGGCGAGCATGTCGCGCGATCACGCCATGCGTGTGGACATTCCGGGGTTGGTGACGATGACGGGCGGAAAGTGGACGACGTACCGCAGCATGGCCGAAGGGTGCGTGAACAAGGCCGCGGAGATGGCCGGATTGCCGCCACGGCGTTGTGGCACCACGGAATTGCGACTTCACGGGTACAGCCAAGCCGCAACCGATTCCCTGGGAATCTACGGTTCCGATGCGATTGAGATTCGGCGACTGATCGCCGCCGACCCCTCACTTGGCGTGCCACTGCATCCCGCGTTGCCGTACTGTGGTGCCGAGGTGGTGTGGGCTGTGCGTTCCGAGATGGCACGCACGGTTACCGACGTGCTGACTCGCCGAACGCGGGTACTTCACCTGAACTCACGGGCCGCTCTTGAGATGGCCCCACGAGTCGCCGAGTTGATGGCACGCGAGTTGGGACGTGATATCGAATGGATCGCCGGGCAAGTTCGAGCGGTTCGCTGACACCTTCGAGCCACGGGGCTTGCCCCCCGTGGTCTCGTGAGACGCGAAGAACCACGGGGACAAGCCCCGTGGCTCGAAAGGAGCTGTCACACCGCGGCGCGGCGACCGGGCTTGGTGGCGATCGCGCTGGGCTCTGTGCATCCACCTGATGTGGGCAGCAACTTTCCAGGGCTGCAGCGGTTGTCCGGGTTGAACGCCGTTCGCAGCCGGACCATGTAGTGCAGGTCGTCGGGCGTGAACATCAGCGGCATGAAGTCGATCTTCTCGACGCCGATGCCATGTTCGCCGGTCACGCTGCCGCCGAGGTTGATGCACTCGGACAGAATGTCGTGGCTCGCGTCGAGCACGGCTTTCACCTGCGCCGGGTCGCGTTCGTCGAACATCAGGATGGGGTGAACGTTGCCGTCGCCGGCGTGGAACACATTGCAAATGCCCAGATTGTACTTCTTCGCGGTCGCTTGAATGTGCCGCATGATCTCCGGTAACTTCGTTCGGGGCACAACGCCGTCCTGCGTGCAATAGCTCGGGTAGCCCAGGCGGCCGATCGTGCCGAACGCTTGCTTGCGGGCTTTCCAGAGCGCCATGCGTTCCGCTTCGGTGTTGGCTTTGCGCACCTCGCGAGCCTTGTTCTTCTTGGCGATCGCTTCGATGCGGTCGGCTTCTTCCTGCAAGCCGGCCGTGAGCCCGTCCACTTCCATGATGACGACCGCTTCGGCATCCAGCGGGAACCCGAACTTGAACGCCGCTTCGACGGCGCTGAGCATCGTCTTGTCGAGCAGTTCGAGCGCCGCAGGGACGATCCCCGTGCCGATGATGTCGCTGATGGTGTTGGTCGCGTCGTCGATCGTCTCGAACACGCCCAGCAGCGTGCGATAACCCTCGGGGTTCTTCGTGAGCCGCACCCACACCTTCGACACCACGCCGAACGTGCCCTCACTGCCAACAATGGTACCGGTCAGATCGAACCCCGCGCCATCGGCTGTGGGTCCGCCACACGTCACGACGCGGCCATCGGGCAGCACCAACTCGACGCCGAGAATGTGGTTGACCGTGACGCCGTACTTCAGCGTGTGCGGGCCACCCGAGTTCGTGGCGACGTTCCCGCCGATGGTGCAGGCACCCTGGCTGCTCGGGTCTGGTGCATAATGGAGCCCGTATGGTTTGAGGGCATTCGTGAGCCACACGTTCACGACGCCGGGTTCGACAATGGCGTAGCGGTCACGGACGTTGATTTCGAGGATGCGCTTCATGCGAGCGAGCGCGATCATGACGCCGCCGCCAACCAGCACGCACCCGCCAGCGAGGCTGGTACCAGCCCCGCGAGCGAGGAACCCGATGTCGAGTTCCGTGCAAGCCTTCACGATCTCGACGATGTGCTCGGTGGTCGTCGGGAACACGACGACGCTCGGCTTCGTCTTGGCGATGGTGAAGCCGTCGCACTCGTAAGCCGACATGTCGGCGGCCGAAGTGAGGACGTTGTCGTTGCCGACGATCCCCTTCATTCGCGTGACGAGGGTGGCGTGGCTGTGCGCGTTATTGCTTGCGGTTGTGGCCTGCGCCGGGGGAGACAATGTGGGTGTGGTGTTCATGGAGAATAGTGTAGCAGCGGACCTTGGGTCTGTACCCCGCAGGGGTTGTATTCCACAGCCCAGGGTCGCCGCTTCGGCGCACCCTGGGACGAGAACAGGCCGGGTTTCTCCATGCGTCCCCAGGGTGGCGCTGCGCTGACCCTGGGCTGCGGAATACAACCCCTGCGGGGTAAATGCGAACAGCCGTTCCGCCGCTTCTGACCTTCCACCTCTCCACACCTCTCGGCACAATATCGGAGTATGAAGATACTCCACACAGCCGACTGGCACCTCGGCGACCGGCTTGGTCGCATCAATCGCACCACCGACCTGCGCACTGCGGTCGAGCGGGTCGCCACGTACTGCAAGCAGGAAAGCGTCGATGTGCTGCTCGTGGCGGGCGACCTGTTCAGCGAACTCTCGCGCCCCGACTCGCTTCGCGAAACGATCCGCCACTGGCAGGAAGCGTTCCGCGAGTTCCTCGAATCGGGCGGCACCATCCTCACGCTCACCGGCAACCACGACAACGAGAACTTCTGCCAAACGCTCGTGAGTGCCATGTCGCTCGCGGCCCCCACGCTCGGGCACATGGGCGAAACCGTCCCGCCGGGTCGGCTGTACCTCGCCGCCGACCCCACGTTCATTCGCCTCGAAGACCGCCTCGGCGGCTACCCCGTGCAGTTCGTGCTGATGCCGTACCCCACGCCGGGCCGGTACTTCAAGGGCGAAGCGACGCTCAAGTACGGCAGCCCCGAAGAGAAGAACCAACTGCTCGTCGCGGCCTGGTCCGAGGCACTTCGCGCGATTCGTGCTCACCCCAAGTACGACCTCAAAGCGCCTGCCGTGCTCGGCGCGCACGTTCACGTTCAGGGGTCAACCATCGGCTCGAACCTGTTCCGCATCTCGGAAGAAGACGATGTGGTGGTTCACGGGGCCGATCTCCCCAACCAGTTCGACTACGTCGCTCTTGGGCACATCCATAAACCACAGTTCCTCACCGCGACACACGTTCGCTATTGCGGCAGCATCGAGCGGATGGACCTTGGCGAACAGGGCGACCAAAAAGGGGTCGTAATTGTCGAGATTGGCCCGACCGGCCGGAACGGTGATCCGGTGGTGCTGCCGTTGCCCGCGACGCGAATCTACGAAGTGGACGTGAAGAACCCCGCGGTCGATCTCCCACGGCTGAGGATAGAATACCCGGACGCGCAGACTGACCTCGTGAACCTCCACATTCGCTACACCGCGGGCGTGGATCAGTTGGAAGAAGTGCTGCGTGACCTCGACCGCCTCTTCCCGCGCTGGTACGCACGTGACTGGCAGGAGGCCAGCGCACTCGGGCCAACGCTCGCCGACGCCGAAGGCACGGGGACCAAGAGTTTCGCCGAAACGGTGCGAGACTACCTCGGGCAAGAGTTGATCCAGCACACCGACGCCGAGCGTCAGGCGATCCTGAACATCGCGGACGATTTGCTCAAAGGCATGTCGGAGTAATACGGAGTTCGGAACGCGGAGTGCGGAACTAAATCACGCACGCCGTTGTTGTTTCGACTCCGCGTTCCGAACTCCGCGTTCCGCATTTGGATTTGAAATGATTCCCCAACGTGTGAAACTGTCGGGCTTCCTGTCGTACAAGGACGAGCAGGAGATTCGCTTCGATGAGTCGCCGCTGTGGATGCTCTCGGGCACCAATGGCAGCGGCAAGTCGAGCATCTTCGACGCGCTGACGTATGCGCTTTTCGGCCACCATCGCGGTGGCAGTCAGAGCGCGGTCGAGCTCATCAACAAGGAGTCGACCACGCTCGCCGTCGAGTTCGATTTCACCGTCGAGAAACAACTGTATCGCATCAAGCGGACCGTTCGCCGTCGGACGAACGGTGTCGCCAGCACGCAGCAGGTGATGAAGTTCATTCAGAGCCCGACCACGGCTTCGAGCGTGGCTGGCGACGACTCGTGGGAAGCGATTCCCGACACGAACTACAAGGCCAAGTTCGACGCATGGGTGAAGGACAAGATCGGCCTGGATTACGAGACGTTCACGTCGTCGGTACTGCTGCTCCAGGGGAAGTCGGAAAAACTCCTCGATAGCACCCCCGCGGGTCGCGCCGGGGTTCTGGCACGCATCGTCGATCTCGAACGCTTTCAGCGGTTGCACTCGAAGGCCGACGAACGTCGGCGGGAACTCAAAGCACAACTCGAAGGGATCTCGAATCAACTCACCGGCATCCGCGAGGTGCCCGACGATGAACTGGCCGCCGCAACAGCACTCATTGCGACCGCGGAAGAGGCACGCACCTCCGCCCAGAACAAGATTGACACCCTGGTGACACTGGAACTCCAGGCACGCGGGTGGGACGCGGCCCAGAAGAAGGTTGAGGCGGGCCGAGCCAAGCTCGCGAGCGCCGAGGCGGTACTGCAACACGCCGTCATCATCGAGAACGAATACACCCGACTGCGCGAACTCCGCGAGGTTCTACCAGCCGTCGGTACGATCGTCACCGAACGCGGTCGCATTGGCGAATCCGAACGGAAGACGGAACAACTCACGAGCCAGCAAAAGGTTCGCGCCGACGACCGGCGAAAGGTCGAGAACACGCTGAAGCAGGCACGCGACAGACGCGACGCCCTCAAGAAGACGCTCACGGAAGATGAGGCCAGGCAGACCTCGCTCAACACCCGTCTCCTGGAACTCACAGCCGTTCTCGAAAAGGTCAAGCAGGTCGAGGACGCCGAGACCGAGACGAAACGGCACGAAGTGGAACTCGCCACGCTGCCCAAAGACCCCGACGCCGACGTGCGCAAGTTGCAGCACGACCAGGAACGCCTCGCGCTGCTCGCGCAGCACATCGCCCAGTTGGATCGGCTTCACCAGGATCGGTCCGAACTCACCAAGGCCGTCGCGGGTGACAAGAAGGCTCGTGAGGACGAGGCGAAACTGAAGGCCGAGGGAATCAAGGCGAAGGAAGATTTCACCGCGCTAGAAGCGAAAGCAAAGGCGGCGCGCGAAGACCGTGCAGCAAAAGACCAGGCCGCTGCCGAAGCTCGCGCCCTCGCACGACAGGCGAAGGAACTTGCCGACGAGTTCAAGCAGCTTTCCGGCGAGAAGGCGTGCCGTGCGTGCGGGCAACCTCTCACCGAGAAGCACTTCGCCGAAGAGAAGAAGAAGCGTGACCTCGATGCGAAGGCCGCCGAACGGAAGTTGGAAACGCTGAACGCCGCCGCTGCGACCGCACGCAAACTCGAAGATGAACTGAATGCGAAGGAGGCAGCCGACCGGGAACACCTGACGAGCCTCCGTGAGAAGTTCGTCGCCGCGAAGAAGTCGGCCGAGCAAACCGCGCTGGATATCAAGCGACTCACCGAGTCGTGTCGCCTGACGTACTTCGGGCTTCCCCAGGAATACAAGGACCGCCTCGGCCCAACCGAACCCGCCGACTGGGCCAAGACCACCTATCCCGACCGGCACGATCTCACGACGCTGACCGACGAGGCGAAACAGATCGATAGCGTGAAGCGGAATCTGCGTCGGGCGCAAGACGACGCGAAGAAGGTCAGCGAGCTCCGGGCCAAACTCGAATCCGCCCGCGACCGGTGGGAGAAGGCCCGGCGGTCTCTGCCGTCGGGCGACCCGTCAACGATTCGCGAGGAGTTCAACACCAAGCAGGCCGACAAGAAAACGCTGACGGAGAACATCTCGGCCACGAAGAATGCGATCGCGAAGGCCGACACCGATGTGGACCGCGAGCAACGCAACCTGAGCAACATCGACCGCGAACTCACCGAGTTCACCGGCAAACTGAACCTCGAAGAAGCCAGCCGCAAGCAGAGTGCTGACTCCGTTGAGCGTGCCAAGAAGTCGTTGCCGGCGGCGTGGCAGAGTCAGGTCGAAGCCGCGGGGTTGACTGATCGTGCGAAGTGGCAGGATGAACTCGACAGACTCGCCACGAAGGGGATCGAGAAGAAGTTCACCGAACTTCAGGCCGCACGCGGCGGGCTTGATTCGCTGCGTGCCGAGAACACGCAGTTCGAGGAAGAAGCCAACGCTTTCCCGGCAGAGGCTCGTCGCAACCCCGACGAAGTGAAAGCCGAGGTCGCGGCAGCCCGCAAGGAACTCGACGCCCGGAACAAGGAACTGATCGACGCGCAGGGCCAGAAGCGAATTCTCGACGATTACCGTCGGCAACGCGGCGAACTCGATGAGCAGTACAAGAGCGTGGACGCGACACACTCGCGGTACAAGACGCTCGCGGAACTGCTCGGCCGCGACAGGCTTCAGCGGTTCCTCGTGCGCAAGGCCGAAAAGCAGATTGTCGATTACGCGAACGGCGTGCTCGATCGCCTGAGCGGCGGGCAACTGTTCCTGAGGTTAGTCGGCACCGATGATGGGAGCACCGAGAAGGCGCTCGAGTTGGAATGCTCGAACCGCGTGACAGGTGGGTCGCCGATCAACGTGGCGTTCCTGAGCGGGAGCCAGCGGTTCCGGGTCGCAGTGGCGCTCGCGCTGGGGATCGGTCAGTACGCCAGCAAGCAGCACAGGCCGATCGAAAGCGTCATCATCGACGAGGGGTTCGGGTGCCTCGATCGCGCTGGCCGGCAGGTGATGATTCAGGAGTTGCAGAACCTCCGCGGCCACTTGCAGTGCATCCTTTTGGTGAGCCATCAGGAGGAATTCGCCGACGCCTTCCCGGATGGCTACCGCTTTGAACTGCAAGATGGCGCGACGCAGGTGAGCCGCTTTGTGCGGTGAACCCGCACGGGAGGTCAAGCGGTCAGACGCACACTTCCAGCACGAGGAAATTGTCCGGTTCTTTCTGGAACAACTCGGCGGCCTGGCGGAGTGTTACGATCCGATCGGAATGCCAGGGGTTTTCCAGCTTCGGCATCGAATCTTTGTAAGGGAAGTCGGCAAGCAAATCGGCACGGATGAGCATCGCCCGCACCTTGCGGATTCGCTCATCACCAACCAGTTCGCAAGTCAGGAACAGGGCGTATCGTACAGTGGTCACCGGTTGACCGGCATCCTGGCGGATGTGCCCATTCACGAAGTGTTCCGCCACGGCATTCAAGACGAAGTTGAGCAGGAACCAGCGGTCATCTTTAGGAATCGGCATCACGGGGTTGGCAAGAGTTGTGGCGCGGGCGGCGGTCCAAACTTTGTCGATGGCGACCTTGTTGAGAAAGATCTCGTCGATTGACCGTTCCAGCACGGTGCGGATTTTGAGATAGCCGTCGTTGAAGATGTTCAAGCTGACGATGATTCGGTCGAGGAATTCCTTGCTGTGCCACTGTTGATGTGCCCGACGGCGTGCCCACCACCATGTGAACAGGAACGTCGCTGCGGAAGTGGTCGCGGCTACCAGGATGGTTGTGATGATGCGTTTGGTGTAATCCGTCGCGACTTCGTCGCCATTGAGGCCAAAAAGGATCATGTGTGCGCCACGCTTTCCGTGAAGATGCCCGACGGGTAAACCCGTCGCGAACCGGGTTTCTCCCGGCATGCCCATCTTACAGCAAGGCGGCGCACGGACGACTGCGGTCCACCGCGAACATCACTTCAGAGCCGCGTACTCGGCCCTGAGCCGCGCGCAAACCAGTGCCTGACGTTCGGGATCATTCCGAAGCTCCGCTTCCACGCGGGTGATTGCGTAGCGAGCGACTGCATGTCGGAACGTCGGTGGTGGATCGAATGGCCAGGCGCATTCGAAGCCAGTGCGATTCCGCAGGATTGGCTCCAGTTCGGCCATGGCTTCCAACAAAGTGATTTTCTCGTCGATTAGTCGGGTCGCCGTGTGGCCAGATACCTCGATTTCTCGCAGGATGCGGACTCGTTGGGCCTCGACGACGACTGCTTGTTCTTCGTTGACCCGCGCCTCTTCCCGTGCTGCCTGGAGGTTCCAGACATCGACTCCGTACTTCTCAGTCCACGGAGGGGCGAACAACTCAGCACCCAAAAGGGCCAGAACAAGACCCGATAAAGCAGCAACGGAGACGGCACCGTGACGGTGGGCGACCATCGGTAATCCTCCCAACTCACCAATCCGACTGTTGGCATCGCTGCCTATCGAAGTGGGAATCTTGATGTTGCCTGGCTCGAGCAGCTTTTGCAGATCATAATCGGCAACTTCGACGAACGCAAGCTCCAAGTGAGCGTGCATACGTAATTGCGTTGGTGCGAAGACCCGTGGAAAAAAGCGTGCGCGAAACAAATCAGTTGGTGGTTGCGAAGGAGTGGTGGCTCGGCCAGTTTCGATGCCGAGGGATCACCACACATTGGAAGGGCGATCGGATCGAGAACACCGACTTGTTATTCAATTCGTCACGGCTGTGTGTGTCCCACTAAGACATTGGAGTTCGGCCTGAAGGCGAGCCCGAATCTCGGCCTGTTGAGACTCAGGCAAGCGGGAGAGTTCTCCGTTCGCGTAGCCAATCACGTTGTGTGCGGTCTTCTCGAAGTCCGAGTTCCCCGGACAACTCGACCGGATGATCGTCATGTACTCGGGGCGACTCTGGTTCATCACGAGAAACTGATCGGTAACCTTGGCCAAGGTTGTTCGGCCAGCGATCAATTCGGCGATCAGAGCTTCCTTGATCGCGATTCGTCGCTGGATTTCCGTGTTAATCACTTCGAGGTTGGCACGGATTTCATTGTCTTCTTTGAGTTCCTCTCGCACGCTTTTGGACTGGAACATGTCAATCACCAGGGACGCACCCCACTCAGATTGAGCGACGAGGGCAGTCATCGGGACGATCAAGAAGAACGCTGCGAGGCGGATGGTTAGCATGGTGGCGTCTCCATTTGGGGACGGTGCAGATTCAAAGTTAGTGGTCAGAGCGAACCTCGTCTGAAGGTAGAGGAATGGAAAACGACTCAAGACTATTGGTTGTGAGCCTTGAACATTCCTTCCTCGTCTTACCTTATAGATCGCTCAAGCGGGACGTATTGGCTGATGATGAAAGTTGTGAGTGGGATGGGAAATTCCCGATCCCAATTCGCTCACATCGGATTCATCACATTTCGACTCAAGTACCGATTATGAAAAGAATTACCACTCGTAATCGGGTAGGTAATGGAGAGAGACCATTCCGACTCACAGGGGAAGTCGAACCCCATAAGTCGTGGGAATGGAAAGGGTGGGGGAGTAATTTTGGTTGTGCAGCATTAAGGTCTGGAACCCATCTCGCCGATTATCTTTTGTTTGAAGTTAGGGGTTCGACCAATCCATCTCAATCTCAATAGCATCACAAGCAACCGTGATGCCGCGATGTTGTTTTTCCCAAGCATCGTCGCAAATGCTTATTAGATAGATGTTTGCTCGAAGACAAATCGAATCGCAAACTCGTTACCCACACATCCGTGTGCACGAAAATCGAGCACAGGTTGCCTTCACGGAAGGATTAACGGAGGCATGATTCGTCCCGCAATCTCCATTTTTCGGTCGCGATGTTCCACCTACCACATTCAGTCCGTTGCAATGTGGCAATTGGTAGCAGACGAGCGAGCCCTTCCCGGTTGAAGTCGTCTTGCGCAGTTCAGAATGAGGTGGTATGGGCCGGCTTGGCGGTGCAATTTGTTGCCAAATCTCAACTTTAGCGTCATCAGCAAAACACTCGGTCAGATAATCGCGAGGAAATCATCTTGGTTGCCCTCACCGCCAAAAATGTGAACTATAGACTCGTTATCTAACTCTGGCGTTCACTTGGATCGGACGGCAACTGATCCAAGGTGGCAGAGTAACCACCTCATCGGAGTCTGAGATGCGTAACGTCGCCAAGAAGATGGTCTCGTTCTTGAAGAAGGAAGATGGCCCGACGGCAGTTGAGTACGCCGTGATGTTGGCTCTGATCGTTGTCGTTTGCATCGCCGCCATCTCGGCACTCGGCAAGAACGCCAATACCACCTTCAGCAAGATCGGCTCCGCCGTTCAGTGATCGGGCTTCGGCACAGACAACAACCAACTCCCGCGATTCCCGCGGGAGTTGGTTCGTTTATCAGGGCGCGTCTGATCAACGTCCTGACAACTCTCCGTCCACGCCACCAGCACTCTAATGGGCAGTTAATCTGACTGTTACGAAACCGCTGCGGTGCTGGTTTCGGCCATGAAAGTGCCAGGGATTTTTAGTGCAAACGAAACAAACCCCTGGGGATCCCAGAGGTTTGTGAGGTGGAGCGGAGGAGAGTCGAACTCCCTACCTCTTCGTTGCGAACGAAGCGCTCTACCAAATGAGCTACCGCCCCAGTTGTGTCATCTTAAGCCACCAATGTTCTCGGGCAAGGGGAAGTTCGCGACGAGCTTTGCAGTCGTCGCGGTTGATGGATCGATATCTCAGAAATTGCCACGCCCGCGACGCAACTTGTCCTGATACGCACGAACGCGGTCGTCATCCTGTTGGCTCTTGAACACCTCTGCTAATCGACACATCGCCTTGAACGCCTCTTCCTTGTCCGCGTTGTAGACCGTCTCCACCCACAAGAATGCCCACATCGCATCGCGAGGACGCGGTGCCTCCTTGTACAACTCGCCGATCATGCTGAACCCTACCCCGCGGGTTGAATTGTCCTTCGTGGCTGCGATCGCTGCCTCAATTGGCTTCACGCCAGTGACTGGGTCGCCGCTGGCCATCGCCTTTGCAGCCAATTCGTAGATCGCCAGCTTCTCCTTGGCTGGACCAGCTGGAGCCGTCTTCAGCAGATTACCCGCAGCGACCTGAGCAGCTGCAGCCCCGGTTCGCGTTCGAATCTGGGCGTCGATTTCCTGCAACTGGGCTTCGAGGAGCAGGTCGGGAGGGAGATTGACTTCCTTCTTCGTCATTCGGTTCCAGATACGGGCCACCTCGTCGAACTTGTTCAACTCCGAGTAAATCCTGGCGCCCGCGCGCGACGCGACCCAAACTTCCCACCCGGTTTTGTGCTCGGCAACGAAGTCTCCCCAGCCCTTTGCGGCTTCGACAGCGACCTTGGACCAGTCCTCGTCGTATCCGGTTTCGTCGGCTACTCGGCTGGCCATCAAAGCGATCTTGAAGTCGAGATACCGTTTCGTCTTCTCAGGAGCCGTGGCAGCCTTCTTCTTCATGTCGAGGTAACCCAGGCGGGCTGCTGCGTAGTCTGGCTTGGTCTTCTTGTCTTCAAGACCGACGAGCTTGAGTACCTCGCCACGCTCCACGCCTGCCATTTCACCGGGCACGACTTTTACAACGTCTGCCGGTGCAACGATGGCAAGCACCTTTTTGTCCGGTGCCTGGATTTGGATGCCGGTCGGGGTGAATACGAGATTCCCCTCGAGATTCTTGATCGACCCATCTTTCTTGTCGCGGATGTAAATCTTGTCCGGGGTGGCCATCGGTTGTCCGACAGCCGTCTCAAGAAGAAGCATAATTCCAGCCAGAACAATAAGTCCTCGCGCCACCTGCCGGATCATTGGTGCGTTCCTTGGATGAGAGAGTCTGAAATCGTGGTTAAGGTATGTTGCCAGTTTTGGCGCGATGGGCCAAGACCTCAGTAGCCGTTTTGATGATGTCATTTACGGCACGTGGGGGACGGTTGTCCCCCACGTGCCAGGCTGAATGCTCGGAGCGTCACTCCTCAGGTTTCGGCCGTTCGAGGAAGAACTTGCCGCCCTGCTTCTGGTATGCAGCCTTCAGCGCCGGGTATTTGTCAAGCAGATCACAGTAGCGAGTCCACACTTCGAACGAGATAATCTCGGTGCCGTGCTTGATCGGGATCATCTTTCCGCCTGGCCCTGGGATCATTTTGATCTCGTTGAACTTGTTGAGATTCTCCAGGTCAAGGATCTTCTTGCCGCCCGTCTCGAAGCTCGTCGCGAGCTTCGCGGGATCCTTGATAAGCTGTGAGTTCGCGGTCGCGAGCACACGCTGAATCTCGAAGTACGCATCAAAGTAGTGGCTCTTGACCTGTTTCACGATTTCCACCGGGGAATCGGGCTTCAGGTTCTTGACGCCACTCTGGGCGAACTGGAACAGGGTCGTCCATTCCTTGAGTGCCTTGCCCCACTCGGCATTCGCCGCCTTCGTGTCCGCGGTTCCAGCGGCCTTGAGTTCGAACACGCCCGCGAGTTCCTTGCGGAAGTCGAGGCTGTAGTAGCCGAATCCCTGCTTCTCCGGAGTGCCGATGATGCTCTGGAGCAACTTCTCTGCATCAGCGAGCTTGGCCGCCCCGCGAAGGGACTTGGCGATGTTCAACTGCGCGAAGCGATACTGGCCGATTTCCTTGCTCAGTTGCCCACGAATTTCCTGGGGGAAGTCTTCGAGCTTCCGCTTGTCCCAGTCGGGCTGGGCCGGCGGCTTCACCTTCCGGAATTCCGCGATGGCCTTCTCCCATTCGCCGATCGTGTAGAACGTCTGCCCGAGAAAGAGAATGGTCGAGAGCGGCAGTTCCTTGACGTTGGTGAACTCGGTCAGGAGGATGTTCAGCCCGGCCCCGAGGTCGGCGGCTTCCTTGGTCTTCCCTTCCTTCTTCAACTCGGTGATGTGTAGCGCGAGATCGCGGGCCATGAACTCCAGCGCGTCTTTGTTCGTCTCGATGCCGCCACCCGCTGCCTTGAGCAGGTCAAGCATCTTGCCGGCTTCGGCCGCGTTCCCCTGGATACAGCGGAGCTTGAATCCGACCATCACGATGTCGCGGCGGATTCGGTCGATGCCCGCGGCCAGACCTGCGACGGCACGTTTGCGAAGGCCGATTGCTTCCTCGTCACCCGCGTCACCTGGGGTGTTGTCCCACCCCTTCATCTTGGCATCGTAAAGGGGCTTGCTCACGTCGGCGGTTGCGGTGTTGATGATCGCCACGGCGTCATCGAACTTTTTCTCATCGACGAGCGATTTGGCACGCAGGTACAGCGATCGGGTTCGCAGGTCCATCGCCTGATGGGTCAACTCGGTTCCTTCGAGGCTGAGCGACTTGTCCTTCTGGCAGGCGGTGAACGACGGGATCGCCGCGATCAACTCATCGGCCACACCCAACGCCCGGTCGTAACCGGGGGTGGTGGCCTCGGTCTCCTTGTCGGCGCGGTTCTGCGTCAAGTAAAGGAAGGCGAGCCGCAGGCGACAACCGACGTAGCCCTGCACGTCTTCCTTGCTGGCGCTCAGTGCGGGCTTGACCACACGTGAAAGGTCGCCGATAGCCTGGCGGTAAATCGCCTTCTTCCTCGCCTCGGATAACTCTCCTTCCTTGTCCTTGGGGTTGATCAGGGCGCTGGCCAGGGCGCCTTCAAACTGCCGCGCGGCCAGCAGGGAGGTGTACCCAGGCTTGATCTTGGTAATGATCTGGAACGCCTGCTCCAGCTTACCGTCGTCTCGCAGGAGGAACGCGAGCCGGTGTCGTGCATTGTCGGTCGCGGTGTCGTTGGGGAACTTCTGATCGAGGAACTTGGCGAACTCGATGGCTCGCTCGCGGTCGGCCTTACGGGCTGCTGCTGCTGATGCTGCGATTTCCTCAGCTTGCTCGGGATTCTTGGCCTCAGCAACGATCTTCTGCGTCGCGATGGTGTACCCGTTCAAGGCCATGAGACCTGCTGTCGCGCCCTTGCCGCCGGTCGTCCGGATCGTGCGGGCGATGTGTTCGCCGAGGACCGCAGCCTGGTGAGGTTGGTTCGAGGTCTGATAGAAGTAAACGAGCCGGAGGAGGTTATCCGTCACATCTGCGGGAGAGTCTCGATCGGTGGCCAACTCGCGGGCGCGTTCGAGCAACTCTACCACGCGAACCTTGCGGTCTTTCGCTTCTTCTTCGAGGCGGAGAATGTTCCCCTTTTGCCGCAGTCCGGCCCAGAACGGGAGGGAGTCATCCTCTTCGACCCGCGCACCATCCAGAACCTTATCCACGTCGTTGAGCTTTGCCATCTGGATGAGTGCAGCCATCTGGGCCGCCTCGAACGATGGGTATTCATTCACGGGCTTGTCGGCCTCGCCCAGCAGGCGGCGAACGACATACATTCGGTTCTTGGCCGAGCGGTCGGTGTAGTCGTGGTCCGACTGGCTTAACCCGCGGTAGAGTTTCTCGGCTGTGTCGAACTGTGAACGGGCGCTATCCGGGAGTTTCTGCACGCCCGTGACTTTGTCCGGCGTAACCTTCGAGAGAGCGATCATCCCCTGGAACTGGAGCGAGAAGGCGAGGTAGTATCGCGCGGCAATCACTTCGGGTGGCGGCTTCTGCGTGTTGCCGTAACGGCTCAACCAACTTCGAAGCTGGCCCTCGACCGTGGCTAACTTGGCCGGGTTCTTTTCCGTCAGCGCTTCGATGTAAGCACGGCGAATCTGGAAGAAACGGACGAGTCGTCGACCTTCCTCGGCCTCGACCCGTGGGCTATTCAGAATCGCGGTAAACTCAGTTTGTGCATCGGTCATCTTGGCCTGGTCGGCAAGCACTTCTGCCATCCACGCCTTGCCGATCCACACAGTACGGCTGGTGGGTGGCCCCTTGGACAACTCCTCGAATCGCTTGCGTGCTTGTTCGAGGTATTTGTCGCGTTCGAGCAACCCTTTGGCCCCCGTGACGACGAACGTGTCTGCCAGGTAGTATTCGTTGACGGCAGCAGCGAGGTCCGCATCGAACATGCTGCGAGTCAGGCTGGCTCGCGTTGGGTCGTTGGGTGGCAGAGCATCGATCTTGGCCTTCATCTTGACCGCGGCATCCGCGAATCCCTTGGATGCGAGCAAGAACAGCGGGCGGGCCTTGGCGGCCTCGGCTCGTTGCTTTTCGAGTGCCTGCTCGTGGCCCGCGTCTTCCTTGGGTGGAACGTCCATTCGTCGGGCGCGGTTGAGCTGTGCCTTCGCCTCGACCGACGTGAGCTTGGCGCGAGCGAGAGCGGCCTCGGCTGCACGCGGGTGGTTCGCGTTCGTGCTGAGGAAGCTATCAAAAGCGACCTTGGCCTCGTTCACCATGCTGGTGCGGGTGCCCTCGTCGGGCTCATCCTCAGCGGCTCCGAGCAAGCACTGCGCCCGTTCGAGCGGGAGCATGAGTTTTTCCGCAGGGCTGAGCTTTGGCTCGATCTCCTTGAGATACTCCAGCGCGAGATCGGGGAAGCCTGCTTCCCGGATGCCGGGTGCAAGTTCCAGCGGCGAGGGTGCCTGGGCGGAAACCGGCCCGGCGAACGCGAACAGAATGAGGGTTGAACTCAGCCACGGGCGGGACGACATGATGATGCTCCCGATGCAAAACGATGGGTTATCGAATAGGAGGCGGGTAACCGGTATTGGACGGTTCGACCGGCCGCTCGGTTCCATCATCTGATTCTGACGGGATGTGCGCAAGCGTCAAGAGGCCAGATGCGCGAAGCCGACGAATGTTCCAATGAGGTTGAAGGAACCTGTTTGAATTCTGAGCAACGATTGGTGAATTGGCAAAGCCGATTTGTCATATTGCGGATATGGTGGAGGCGAGCTGGTCGCTAACGCTTCCGGCTCGCCACTTCTTCGCTCACTTCTGCGTTTTGGGCACGATCTTCTTGATCTTGTAGTCCTTGCCTGGTCCTTCGAGCCATTTCCCGAACGCATCCCGGTGAACCTCGCCGTAGTCCACCGGCGGTGCGCCGGGGTTGTTCACGATCACGGGTTGAACCCAGCCGTCCTTCGCTGTGAGCCCAAGCATGTGAAATGCGTGGAGAGCGCCCTGGGGTTCCGACGCCCGGGAGCCGCGGCTCCAACTCGCCTCGGTAAGACTCTTGAGCAACAACTTGCTTTCGTCAGCTCCGAGCACGACTTCCTGAACCTCGCCGCCCAGGGCAGGGTACCTTCGATACCTCTGAATCACCACGGCAGCGGCCTCACCCCGGATCCCGGGCGTGTCGCTCTTGAGTGCCTTCATGGGGTCTGCGAGGACGTTCGCAATACTTTGCACGATTTCCAGTTCCATTTTGCTCTGTGGTTCCTTCAGATCGACTGGAAGTGCTGCGCCGGGAATGACGTGGAAGTCGCCGGCGGGGTGCTTCGCCAGGAACAGGACGAGTTCTTGCCCTTCTTTCAGTTCGAAGCCGAAGAAGCCACGCTGGCCGCCGACTGCCAGAGCCTTGGGTGGAATGAAGCCAACCTTGATCTCCTTGAGTTTGTCGGCTCCGATCAATCCGGTGTCGATCTTTATGGTGGCGATTTTGTAACCGACCTTTTCCTTGGCACCGGGGTACGGTGCGGCTTGTACCAACTCCTTCTCGAACCCGACGACCTTACCGACGACGACAACATCGGCCATGAGTGCTCGCTGGGAAACCGGGCTAGGACCAATTCGATCCGCAAACGCGTTGTTGGTGCTGACAACGACCACTGCGACAGTGACGACAGCCCGCAGGAATGTTCGCATGGAAACCTCAGGGTGGACGGACGAACGTGACGTTGCGAGAAATCGGTTCTTTCCACGTGACGAAAGTCCCGAGCCCGCGTGTGGGCCATGGATGAATCCCATGACCCACACGCGGGCTCGGAAGCTGACTTACTTCTGCGTTTTGGGAACCAGTTTCTTGATCTTGTAGTCCTTGCCCGGTCCTTCAAGCCACTTCATGAATGCATCCTTTTGGATCGCGCCGTAGTCCACAGGTGGGGCACCCGGGTTGTTCACGATCACCGGTTCGATCCAGCCATCCTTGGGATTTAGGCCAAGCATCTGGAACGCTTCCAGCGGGGATGGGGGGCCATCGAATCGCCGGCCCATCTGGCTCCAGTTCCCTTCAATCAGGCTGTTGAGTAGAAGCTTGCTTTCGTCGGCCCCGATCGCGACCTCTTGAACTTCGCCGCCGAGAACCGGGTAGTTCCGGTGTTTCAGAATCACAATAGTCGCGGTTGCAGCGCGAACTTCGGGCTTGTCACTCTTGAGAGCTTTTGAAGGGTCGGCGAGGATCGCCGCAACCTGCTTCACGGACTCCAGATCCTTCTTGGCCTGGTCGCCCTTCATATCCACAGGCAGCGTTCCGCCCGGGATCATGTAGAAGTCGGCACTCGGGTGCTTCGCCAGGAACAACATCAGCTCCTGACCTTCTTTCAAATCGACACCGAAACGGCGTGGCCCGCCACCGATACGAGGGCCACCTGGCTTCACATTGGGATCGAGCTTTGGGGGCGGGATAATGCCGACCTTGATTTCCTTGAGTTTGTCGGCTCCGATGAGACCGGTGTCGATCTTAACAATGGCGATCTGGAACCCGACCTTTTCCTTGGCTCCGGGGTATGGAGCGGCCTGGACCAAATCCTTCTCGATGCTGGTGACTTTGCCGACGACGACGACATCGGCCATGATCGCTCGCTTGGCGGGCGGGCTGGGGGCGATCATCAACTTCGCATCAGCGGTGCTGACCAATGCGGCGACCAGAGCGATCACAATGGCGGCCCGAACAGATGTCCGCATGAATGTCTCCAATGAACAACAGGTGTAAAGCGGGAGAAGTATCGGGTGCCCCGATCGAAATAAGACGAGACACGAACCCTCACGGATGGAGGTGTCAATTGGATTTTTGCATTACCTGAAACAGATGACGTTCTGAGGGGTGGTGTGAAAAAACTTCACGCCACTGTTGAAGTGATTCATGTGAGGGATTAGACTGGATTTCGGTCGTGCCAGCGCGAGGTGCGATCCTTCCCTGCTCGGTGGTGTCCCCGCACCACCGAGCAGTTCTGTTTTGTGGTGTTTGCCGCTTGTGGCGGCGCACTTGTTCTGCGACGCCGCAAGCGGCAAATCCGGTCACGGTTCAGCTCAATCTGTTCCCGGTCCGCACATCTTCTCGGGGCGAACAATCTGGTCAAATTTCTCGCCGGTGAGGACGCCACTGCCATCCTTCAGAGGGGGTGCGAGTTTCACGGCTTCTTCGCGGAGCGTCGTGCCGTTGTGGTGTGCAGTCTTCGCGATCTTCGCGGCCGCGTCGTAGCCGATGTGGCGGTTCAGCGCCGTCACCAGCATCAGCGACTCATTCATGATTCGGCCGATGGTCTTGCGGTTGGCCTCGATGCCGGGCCGCACCTTGCCGCCGGCCTTCGGCTTCACTCGCGTGTGGTCGACCTCAACCATCCCCGTGTCGGGGCCGACGACGTATTCCAGCGCCTCGTAATCCGTCTCGGGCATGTCGGCAGCACAATGTTCACGGAAACTGCGGCAGGTGTCGGTGAGCAGTCGGACCGAGTGCAGGAAGTTGTGGATCAGCACCGGTTTGAACACGTTGAGCTCGAAGTTGCCCTGCGAAGCTGCGATGCCGACGGCGACATCGTTGGCCATCACCTGAACGCAGACCATCGTCATCGCCTCGGACTGCGTTGGGTTCACCTTCCCTGGCATGATCGACGAACCGGGTTCATTCTCGGGAATGGTCAGTTCGCCGAGACCGCAACGCGGGCCGGATGCGAGCCAGCGAATGTCGTTGGCGATTTTCATGAGCCCCGTAGCGAGTGCCTTGAGGGCACCGCTGGCGAATGCGAGCGGTTCGTGGCCCGCGAGTGCCTGGAATTTGTTCGGCGCGGTGATGAACGGTAGGCCTGTGAGTTCTGCGATCTTCTTGGCGACGCGGGAGGCGAATTCCTTGTGTGCGTTCAACCCCGTGCCAACCGCCGTGCCGCCAAGCGCGAGCTGGTACAGCATGGGGAGCGTCGATTCGATCGCCGCAATGCCACAATCGAGTTGGGCCACGTACCCACTGAACTCCTGACCGAGCGTGAGCGGCACGGCATCCATCAGGTGGGTGCGGCCGATCTTCACAATGTCAGCGAATTCCTTCGACTTGGCCGCGAACGTGTCCCGGAGTTGCTGCACACTGGGGACCAGTTGGTGAACCAGTTCTTCAACGGCGGCGATGTGCATGGCGGTCGGGAACGTGTCGTTCGACGACTGAGACATGTTCACGTCATCGTTCGGGTGGACCGGCTTCTTGGAGCCCATCACGCCGCCAGCTATCTGGATAGCTCGGTTGGAAATGACCTCGTTGACGTTCATGTTCGATTGTGTGCCGCTACCTGTCTGCCACACACGCAGCGGGAAGTGATCGTTGAGCTTTCCGGCGATCACTTCATCGGCGGCTTTGCTGATGAGCTCGGCCTTGTCAGTGGGAAGCAACCCAAGGTCTCGGTTGACGAGTGCGGCCGCTTTCTTGAGGGTGCCGAACGCCCTTACGATGGCCTTGGGCATCGTGTCGGCACCGATGGCGAAGTGCGTGAGCGAGCGTGCAGTCTGGGCTCCGTAGTAGCGATCAGCGGGCACGCGAATCGGGCCCATGCTGTCGGTTTCGGTGCGGTACTCGGGCATGATGCAGGTCTCGCGTTGGAGAGTGGATGAACGGGCGGGTATTGTAAGATGCAGCGAGTGAAAGCCCACACCTCCGATCGACACGGACAATGCATTTGCGGCGAACAATTGCACCTCGGTTGACTTCACCAGATCTGAATCCTATTCGCACTGATCCTTCCTAAATTCGTCACCGATTTTCCTCAAGACGATATTGTTTGAGGTTAATGTTTTGGTTGACTTATTTCCCTCTCCCGTGGTTCCACGGCTGATCGCGAATTGATCGAAACCGCCACGCTTGGCAGTCGAGTGCTTCCGCCACTCCCCCGGAAGTAGTCGAGGTCTGGAAGTGGCGGAAGGCCGTGGCTGGGACCTACTATTCCAGGCCCGAAGCGGTTCCATCAAGGTTTTTTATTGGGCTTGGCGAGCCGCTACGGCTCAGCGCCACAAGACTCCGACACAAAGGGGCGATTCATGAAACGACCGTTTATGAAGAAGTCCGGTTTCACTCTGATCGAGTTACTCGTGGTGATTGCTATTATCGCAATCCTTATCGGACTGCTGCTGCCAGGCGTCCAGAAAGTTCGCGAAGCCGCGGCGAGAACGCAGTGTCAAAACAACCTTAAACAAATTGGTTTGGCCAACCAAAACTTTCACGATGTGTACAAGAATTTCCCTCCGTTGCAGGGGCCACTCGGAACGACAGGCAATGCGAATACCGTGTTCTTCTGGTTACTTCCCTACGTCGAGCAAACGGCTCTCTTCGATCGTGCACGCACCTCAACGGGAGATTACGATAGTCGCCTGGTCGCATTTGAGGTTGTGAAGACATACGGCTGTCCATCGGATCCCAGTTACAACGGTGGCGTTGGACTTTTCAAGCCCACCGGAGTGTATACAGTGCCGACTTCGGGTGGAAAGCCATGGGCCGTGGCAAGTTACGGTGCGAATGGTCCAGCCTTCACTCGGATCACGCAGAATTGCGCCACGCTGGTACTTCCTGGTAACACGGATCAATTCACGAAGCAAACGGGTTTCGATACCGCGCAACAGATCATGGTCGTGGCAGGCGAGCGCCGTCGAATCGAAGCGGATTTCTCGGACGGCACTTCGAACACGATTGCGTTCACCGAGAAACTAGCAAACTGCTTGAATCCCGCTTCCAGCTACTACTATGGCACTTCGACTGCTTGGGGATATTTCGCGGGCAGCAGTTACCCCCAGTGGCCGAATACCGAGCTGATTCCTGCAGTTCAGACGTCCTGGAGCGGGATCGGTGAAACGCGTGGCCCGCAGCCTTTATCGAGCCCAGGTGCTTGGAATGGTGGGAACTGTCTCGGAAGGAGATCGTCGAGCGGACATAGTTCTGGTCTCAACGTCGCCCTGATTGACGGCAGCGTCCGCCACGTCAGTTACTCGATCGGCTCCACGACCTGGTGGAATGCGAGTACGCCACAGAACGACGCGACCGGAGGTACAGACTGGTGAACAAGCTCCAACTCGTTTTCAGTATCGCGTTGGTACTGATAATCGGCTGCGCTCCAGACAAAGCCACGATTTCGGGAACAATCACTTACCAGGGGAAACCGATCACCCTCGGGCAAGTCACGTTTGTGGGCGAAGACGGAAACGCGGTCGATACGACCCTTGCAGAGGACGGGAGTTACTCCATCTCACCGGCTCGGGTCGGAAAGATGCGAGTAGTTGTTACCGCGGCGTCTGCCATTCCATCGAAGTACACTCGATCGGATGCCACAGATCTATTCGCTGAAATTCAACCCGGTCCCAACACGTTCTCGATCGACCTACGCTGAGATGGAATCGGGTCAAACCTACGCGGTTTACACGGATGCAACTTCTGTGTAAGCCGCGCAGATTTCTTGCGGTCCGTTTCATCGGTGACCCCCGTATTGGGGGCGCGGCCACCCGTGGGGTTATGGATCGGTTGGCGTCAATTCCCTGACCGCGATGCTTCCGCTATCGAGAATCCTTCCCCACCTTACCCCATCTCACCCCGAAACGGCATGGCCCTGCGGCAGTCGGCGAACTTCGCGGTATGGTGGACGTAGCCGCATCGTCAGAAGCGAGCGAACCGCCAGAAGAGCCTCGAGTGTGATGCTAACCGGGCCCCTCCGGCACCGCACATGTTGTTGCTTCACCAGTTGTCTGGCTGGGGGTTTCTGTCTGGAAGTGATTGTGACTGCCGAGCACGCAAATCCTGAACCGGGGATTTTCGTGAACTCAACAGATCTCCACGGCAAGGAAACACTTTACGGCTGGAACCATTACTTCCAATTTGTGGGGTAGGTCCGCTGCTGATTCCGTGAGAACTTCGATGAATCACAACATCATGACGCCCTGGAAAACCCAGGGCGTCGTCCGATCATTCAGATTACAAGGAGATCGCGTTACCAGTTGCTACCCAGGACATTTCCATCAGCGGGTGTGAGAGCATACTGCCAGGTAATTTGGCTGATTGAGCTGTTGATCGTCCTCACGCTGCCATCCGCAAGGAGAGTGTTCGCTGCGTTTGTGTGCAGCATCTGAGCACGGGCACGGTCACAGTTTGCGAGAGCAACTGTAACACCAGTTTGAGGCGGTTGGTTCCATGTTGCATCGCCGGTTTGAAACCCGATCTCAGGGTTCCAGGATTGATCGCTCCAGGTTACTGTCCACAATCGTGCGTAATTGCTCGTACCATTCTTGCAGCCCGCGATTTGTTCCGCGACAGCAATCGTGTTTGATGTCCCGTCTGGGAGGTTTCCAATCGTGTATTGAGCCATCCGAGAGTTGTTCAAGTTGACGCTACCAAACAATGAGGCATTGGCCCCATAGCTCGTTCCCGCCCATCCGGTATTCGTGACCGGTCCTGAACCTGTATACGTCGTGTCTGAAGGACATTGAAACGCGGGTACGTTCACACCTTGAATTGTCCCGCTCCCGACTGTGGCACTGTAGCTGTTGTTATTGCTATTGGCGGTGCAATACGCAATCCCTGCCTGGTAGATCGCATCCTGCTCAATGTATGGCAGAAGATTGAAGTGCCACCAGCCACCATACTGAAACGACGCTCCGCGGTTGGCCAGCAGAGGCGGCAGTTTGTCGTTGAACGTGCTGGCGTAATTGTGGATTGCAACGCCAATTTGCTTGAGGTTGTTGCTGCATTTGGCACGGGCAGCGGCTTCCCGAACCTTCTGGACAGCGGGGAGGAGAAGGCCAATCAGGATCGCGATAATTGCAATCACGACCAACAACTCGATGAGAGTGAACCCGCGACGTGGGGTTCGATGAAAGTGGGAAAACATGGAATCAATCCTTAAATCGCCGTCCTGTATGAACGGCAGGGAGAGAAAAGAACCCGATCTGGATTCTTAACGGAATCAAGAATGTAGATCGGTAACTAATTGAATCGAGATGATGATAATGAGTCAAGATAAATCGTATGTGTTTATGAAATTGTACGTAGTTACAATGCTGCGATTACTATGATGCAGTTGCTTATTGTCATTGGGTCAGCGTGACGATGTTGTCTGTAGTACGACTTATCAGTATCAGTTATATGTTGTATATTATGTTGTCATTTCGTGTTGTCAGTAGAGTTTGGTTAAGTGTTGATTCGATCGCACAATCGGTATGTGGCCTACTTTAGATAAACAATCGTTAATAAGACATTGGATTGTGAGAATTGCGATTCCGTACCACGCCGTCTGGATGACTTTGAACTCGTTTTTCGTGCGAATTTACTGTCAGCTGCGGCACACCCGGACGTTTTCTCATCCGAGAGGCCGGCGAAAGAATGCCCTCCAGGAAGGCAAGTAGGGTTGTGCTGCTGGCAGACCATCGCCAACTAGCCATTGAGAATCCTTTCTCTGTCATCCACCATCTCACCAGGAAAGGGCGATGCCCTGCGGACAGTCGGCGAACTTCGCGGTATGGTGGACGTAGCCCGTCCGTCTCCGCTGCGAGCGCCGCATGTTTGATCCGCCGCCCGAGAAACTGACACCCGAGATCGTTTTCCGCGAATACGCGCCGCGCATCTACAACATCGCCCGCAGGATGCTCGGAAACGACGCGGATGCCGAAGACGTGACGCAAGACGTGTTGCTTCAAGTGGTTCGCAAGCTCGATACTTTCCGTGGCGACAGCCAGATTGCAACCTGGCTCCACCGCGTGACGGTGAACGCTGCCCTCGCGCATCGTCAGAAGCGAGCGAACCGCCAGAAGCACGAGTCTGCTGAGGCAGACGACGACGTACTTGGTTCGGGTGGTCCGGTCACGCCCGGGAAACGGTGGGAGGTTGGACCTGAGGAGTCGGTGCTCGCGGCCGAGCAGGCGGCTATCATCGAGAAGGCCATCGAGCAATTGCCCGAGCCGTTTCGCGATGTGTACGTCCTGGCCGATGTCGAAGGCCTACCGAACAACGAGATTGGGGAGATGCTGGGCCTCTCGCTGGCGGCCGTCAAGAGCCGTCTGCACCGTGCCCGTCTCCGGATGCGAGATTTGCTGGCTCCGCACTTCGAGGGGAAGGTGACGTCGTGACGTGCCAGGAACTACTCGATTTGCTGCATGACTATGTCGGCAATGAACTCGTGATCGAAAGCCGCACCACGGTTGAGGTTCACATCAGCGGGTGCCTGCAGTGTGGGACGTTAGTTCACGCATACACCCACACTGTGCGGGTAGCGCGGGCGTTGCCAAAGTGCAACCCACTTCCGGCCGCGTTCGAGGCAAGGTTGCGGGCGATGATCGAGCCCGAACTGAAAGACAAGCCGGCGGAGTGATCTCACAACACGGGGATTAACGCAGGATTCCTGGGGAAAGCCCCAGTTCCGCCAGGAGAACTCGCAGTGCCACCATCTCCACGTCGTTGATTTCCAACCCCGTGATGGTCGCTCGACCTACGGCTGTGCGACCAACCAACTCGCCGGGTTGTTCCAGCGACCACTGAAAATGATCGAACCAAAGGTCTCGACGTGGGTGAAAGTAAGGAACGGTCTCGCCCGTGTTAGGGTCGATCCCTTCAACCCCGGTCCACTTGTGTGCGTTGCAGTGTGGACAGGTGAATGCGAGGTTCTCAAACTCATTGGTTCCCCCGATTCTGCGGGGAAGGATGTGGTCGATTGGGAAGGTCGCCACCTGGCCTTGTGTCGGCAGGTGGCAATATTCACACCGGTGGCTTGCGCGCCTTGCGACCTCAGCACGTCGGACTTCGGAAAACGTGCTCACGGGTTTGTTGGTACTTCAGGGCAGATCGCCGAGAGCCGGCGAAGGGCGACTTCCGCCTCCAGTTTCTCAACCGAACGCTGTTGTGTGAACGTGACCCAGGCCAGCAACTCAGCACGTTCGTCGGGGGTCAGAGATTCTTTCCGCTCCCCGAGATCTAAGACCCGGCGATCGAGTTCCGGGGGGAGCCTGTAATCTGCAATTCGTCGGAGCGCTGCAGCCGACGAGGTCAGTGCCGCTTGCCAAACGGGCTCCACGGGTGCTGTTGCCGACATCTATACTTCCTCCTCCATCTCAACTCATTGCGATTGTATCTCGTCCCCTCCCGAGTTACCACCCTGACAATGTTGAGCGAGCAACTCCCGTCTGGGTGTCCAGTTATAGCCACAATCCGGGGTTACCGGGGTTTCCGACATTGCCGAGATTAACGGGTGTGCGGGCGGTCTGTATTGACCCAGTTTTCCCACATTCTTAGAGTGAACATCTTGACCCGGCGTGTCCGGCGGCGTCTACGCGCACCGGTTTGACGGCAGGAGGACGAACGATGGCGACCGCGACTCAGATGGCTAAGCCGGGCATGGAATCCGGAATCTTCGAGCGAATCGGGGACAAGTTCAACGCCTTCGTCGAGGGGTGCGTCGGGCTCATTTCCCGCATGATGGGCGGCAATTCCGACGAACGCAAAGCCCGCGATCTCGGGTTCATTCGGCCCAAGGGTGCTGAGGTTCACACCGTCACGCCGGGTTCGGTGCTTCACAAGATCAACGCGCTCGAACCCCAGATGAAGGCGCTGAGCGACGACGAACTGAAGGCACAGACCCTGAAGTTCCGCGAACGGCTCAAGAAGGGCGAAACGCTCGACCGCCTGCTTCCCGAAGCCTTCGCCGCTTGCCGCGAGGCAGGTCGCAGAAGCAAGGGGATGCGGCACTACGACGTGCAGATGATCGGCGGGGCCATCCTCCACGGCTTCGGCACCGGACTCGGGGCCATCGCCGAAATGGTCACCGGTGAAGGGAAGACGCTCGTCGCCACGCTGCCGGCGTACCTGAACGCGATCACCGGCGAAGGCGTCCACGTCGTCACTGTGAACGACTACCTCGCCCGCCGCGACTGCGAGTGGATGCTTCCCATTTATAACGCCCTCGGCGTCTCGGCCGCCTACATCCAGTCAGACATCGACCCCGAAGCCCGCCGCCACGCTTACGAGTGCGACATCACCTACGGCACCAGCAGCGAGTTCGGGTTCGACTACCTCCGCGACAACATGAAGACCGCGCGGTTCGACGACACCAGCTTCCACCCGTACTACCGCCAGGTGCAACGGAGCCACAACTACGCCATCATCGACGAGGTGGACAACATCCTCATCGACGAGGCCCGCACGCCGCTCATCATCAGCGGCCCGGCATTCTCGGACGCGAAGCGATTCGCCGAAGCGGACAAGGTCGCTCGCGCACTCACCGAGATGGAACGGAAGGCCCGCAAGGATCTGATTGCAACGGGAACAACCGTCAAGGCGACCGGCACCGAGGGCGACAACCTCACGACGCTCGGCCCGATCGACCCCAGCCGCGTGGACCCCGCCGCCCCGCCGCCGAAGGGCGTGTACTTCGAGATCAAGGAAAAGGAACGCACCTGTCACCTCACCGACGCGGGCGTGCGTGAAGCCGAAAAGCTCGCGGGAGTCGAGAGCTTCTACACGGCCGGGAACATGGAGTGGCCGCACCTCATCGACAACTCGCTGAAGGCGCACCACCTGTACCACCGCGACCGCGACTACATGATCGACCGCGACGCACGCGAGAACAACGAACTCAGCATCGTCATCATCGACTCGCACACGGGCCGCGCCATGTACGGCCGGCAGTGGTCGGACGGCTTGCACCAGGCGGTGGAAGCGAAGCACATCAAGGACGGCGTGCAGATCAAGCAAGAAACGCAGACGATGGCCACGGTCACGTTGCAGAACTTCTTCAAGCTGTACAAGAAGCTCGGCGGCATGACCGGCACCGCGAAGACTGAGGAATCCGAGTTCTGGAAGATCTACAAGCTCGACGTGGTTCGCGTTCCCACGAACAAGCCGATGCTTCGCATCGAGCACCGCGACCTCGTGTATCGCACCGAAAAGGAGAAGTGGGACGCCGTTCTCAATGAGGTCGAGGAGACGCACAAGTCCGGCCGCCCAGTGCTGATCGGTACCAAGGACGTGGACAAGAGCGAGAAGCTCGCGTTGATGCTGAAGCGACGCGGCATCAAGCACGAACTGCTCAACGCCAAGCCCGAGAACGTCGGTCGTGAGGCCGAGATCGTCGCGCAAGCTGGCCGTATCGGCGCTGTCACCATCAGCACGAACATGGCCGGTCGTGGTACCGACATCATCCTTGGTGGTAACCCCGAAACGCTCGCGTGGGCACGCCTCAAACAACTCAAGGACGCCGACAACCGGCCGCTCTACCCGACCCGGCTCGAGGTGCCGAACGACGTCTGGACGAAGACGATCACGGAGATCGAGACGAAAGAGAAGATGAAGGAGGAGGGCCGCAAGGTCGCCGAGATGGGCGGGCTCCACATCGTCGGCACCGAGCGTCACGACAGCCGCCGAATCGACAACCAACTCCGCGGTCGCGCGGGTCGCCAGGGTGACCCAGGCTCGTCACGCTTTTACCTGTCGCTCCAAGACGACCTGATGCGAATGTTCGCCGGCGAGTGGGTCAGCGGCATCCTCACGCGGCTCGGGATGCAGGAAGGCGAAGCCATCGAGTCGGGGATGGTTACGCGGCGTATTGAGAAGGCCCAGAAGAAGGTAGAGGAATGGCACTTCGAGTCGCGTAAGAACCTGCTCGAAGAAGACGAGGTGATGGACCACCAGCGGAAGCGGATCTATCGCGCTCGCCAGGACGTGCTCGACGGGAAGAACCCGCGAGCCGAGATCCTGAGCATGATCAAGAGCCAGGTTGCGAAGGTCGCCGACAAGTTCCTCGACGCCGACTACGGCCCGGCCAGCTTCGCAGAGTTCGCTGGGAATCGCCTCGGGATGCCGTTCGACGCCCGCGACTTCCGCGGCGGCTACGACGACGCCAGCAAGGGTGCGGTCGAGAAGGCGATCAACGAGGTTCCGACGAAGATTCAGGAACTCGTCGAGGCGAGCCTGAACCCGGACGAAGACCCCAAGGATTGGGCGTGGGGCGAACTGTGCCGCGCCGTAAACGCGAAGTACGGCTTCAAGTTCACCGAAAAGGAACTGAAGAAGATCGACCCCGACAAGCTCACGGAATACCTCGTCGCGAAGGGGATCGCCGCGATGAAGGCCGTGGAACTCTCCGAGGGGGCACGCTACCTCGAACCGACCTACGGCGCGTCGGCGCTGTCCGACTGGTTGCGGCAGAAGTTCGGCGTGAAGCTCACAGTTGAAGAGATCGCGACGAAGGTTGGCTCGGACCTGCACAACTACCTCTACCAGCGGATTCGTACAGCATACCGCGAGAAGGACATCGAGTTCCCGGTTCGCGTTGCCATGCAGAACTTCATGGCCGACAAGGCCGTGCAAGGCGGCGGGCAACGCTACGACCGCGACGGCCTCTACAAGTGGGCGGCCCAGCGTCTCGGCACACCGCTGGCGCTGAAGGCCGGCGGGGCGGAAGCCATGGCGGGCGAGTCCGGATTCTACGCGGCTTCGTTCAAGGCCATTGATGCGGTGGGGCTCACCGAAGAGTTCATCCGCACGGAGCCACGGAGCAAGCTCCGTGAGAAGTTGCTGGAGATCGCCCCGAAGGCCGTGCCGACGGGCGACATCGACGAGATCGAAGCCAAGGTGGCCGAGGTGTTCAGCGGGGCGAAGGTTGCCGAGGCCGAGGACGCCAAGGAACTGACCGAGTGGGTGAAGAACGAACTCGCGCTGACGCTGGAACCCGCGAAGATCACGGGGATGACTCAGGAAGCCGCTCGCGACACACTCCTGAACGCTTACGATCAGAAGTATCGGCCGGAGATGCACTCGGTTGAACGCACGCTGCTGCTCGAACAGCTCGATACTGCGTGGAAGTCGCACCTACTGGTGATGGACAACCTGAAGTCCGGGGCACGCCTCGCAGGTTACGCCCAGGAAGACTACAAGATCGTCTTCAAGCGCGAGGGGATGAAAGAGTTCGACGCGATGTGGGAGGGGATCCGCGACCGCATCACGGAGTCCGTCTTCCGCATGGAAGAAATGGGCGACGAGGAAGCCCAGGCTGCGCTGTGGGCGGGGGCGCGTGAGTCGCACGCGGCTGCGATCTCGGCAGTGCAGGCACGCCAGGCCCAGGAAGCCGAGTCGGAGATGCAGACGAACGCGGGTGGCGAGGTGAAGAAGACCGAGCCGATCCGCAACGTCACCGCACGTGTGGGCCGCAACGATCCGTGCCACTGTGGCAGCGGCAAGAAGTACAAGAACTGCCACATGAAGATGGAAGCCGGTAAGAAGTAGTGTGTGTTCTGATCGACAATCCCGCAGCGTCATCAGGTGCAGCCTCTTTGCCCCTGTTGACGCTGCGGGTTTGTTTTTGCCTTCGTCAGTCCCACCTGATCACTTCTGAACAATGAAGTTCCGCAGAAGTTGCTTGGCACCCACACGCGTGTGACAGTCCCCGGCCAACACCTGAACTCCACACATCATCTGAATCCGCCTGAACTCACCGCATCCCGCGCCCATTCACCGAACGTTTACCCCGCTCCGGTCGCGGTCAACAGCAATGTGGATTTCGTGACGATGCTGGGAACGGTGGATGTGCTTAATAGGGAATCGAAACTTTTCGACGCCTCGGCGGTTCAATGGGTTGGAGACCTTGCCCGGCTGGGCAGACCTGGACGCTCACCCCGTCAGCGGATGCCAACAGATGTCTTGATGCGAGTTCGCTTGAAGATGTCGTGTGTATCAGGCCAGTGACGCCACAGGGCCATGTCCCTGTGGTGCTGAGTCGGACGTCAAGGACTTCCATCCAGTCTCGTTGGGTGTCGTACGGACCGACCGATGGTGTTTCCGATCCGCGAGCCCAAGAAAAAATGTGAACCCCAACCCAACGAGTGAGCACCCGGAAAAGTCCGGGTTGCGACGCCCGTGATGAGCCAACCGACCCCGAGGCTACCATGTCCCGATTCGCCGCGGTCGCACTCCTGACCCTCGTAACTCCGGTTACTGTGGTCCACGCCGCCGACAGCCCGAAGAAGCCAAACGTGGTTATCGTCTTGGCCGATGACATGGGCTGGCGCGATACCGGGTACCACGGCAACACCGTGGTGAAGACTCCGCACCTCGACGACATGGCCGCGAAGGGGCTGCGGTTCGACTACTTCTACCCGGGTCAGCAGATGTGTTCGCCCGGTCGGTTCGCAATCATGTGCGGACGCAATCCATGCCGCACCGGGTTGCACCACCTCGGGGCAATGCGTCCGCAGGAGATCACTCTGGCGAGAATCCTCAAGGACGCTGGCTACCGCACTGCTCAGTTCGGCAAGTGGCACCTCGGCGGCGCGGAGACGAGTCCTGCGAAGATGGGGTTCGACCGGGCCGTCTGGGCGATCAACTACTTCGACCTCGGCGCGTCTCTTCAGATTAACGACACGAAGGACAAGGTCGAACTCAAGGGCGACACGTCGGTCGCCGTGATGGGCCTGGCGCTGGACTGGATCCGCGAGCGGGCGAAGGACCCGGAGCCGTTCTTCACCTACGTCTGCTTTGGGTCGCCACACTCTCCCCACAAGGCCGCCGACGAGTTCAAAGCGATGTACAAGGATCTTCCGGAAGGGAAACAGAACTACTGGGGCGAGGTTTCCGGTGTCGATGCCGCCGTCGGCAACCTCCGGGCCGAACTGAAGAAACTCGGTATCGCCGACGACACACTCGTCTGGTTTTCGAGCGACAATGGCGGCATCACCCCGGAGTCGCAGGACCCGAGCGGCAAGGGGAAGATGACGATCGGTTGTCGCACTCAGGGCTTGCTCGAGTGGCCCGCCGTGGTGGCCAAGCCAATCCGCACCGACCTGCCATGTGCTCATGTTGATATGCTTCCAACCATCCTTGCCGCGACAGGGGTGAAGTACCCGGATACCCGCCCGCTCGACGGCGTCAACCTCTTGCCGCTGATCAAGGGCGAGGCGATGAAGGATCGCGGAAAGCCGCTCGGGTTCATCCTCTGGAAAGGCAAGGGTGCGTTTGGGCAGGTGGACTTCGTTTCCGATACGCAAGGTGTGTGGATCGACGGCTCGCTCAAGTTAATCGTCGAGCCGGGCGGTGGGGTGAAACTGTTCGACATTCATGCCGACCCAGCCCACAAGACGGACCTGGCGGCGAAGCAATCGGACGACGTGAAACGACTCCAGACTGCGCTGGACGAGTGGCGGAAGAACGTGCGGGCGAGCTACGACGGCAAAGACTACCCCAAGAAGGAATGACCTAACCAACCTGGAACGGTCGGAAGAAGTAACCTCCCGTGGGAAGGCCCAATGCATCGTTTCGCTCTCTGCTTGGTCGCGGCCGCAGTCGGATATCCTGCGGTCGCCCGCGGCGCCGAGCCAAAGGCGGACGCCGAGGAAGCGTTCGCACTTCGGGTTCTGCCGGCACTCAAGGCGAAGTGCTACGCCTGCCATGGTGCAGACGCGGCAAAGATCAAGGGGGGGCTCGACCTCACAACGCGTGACGCGTTACTCAAGGGTGGCGAAAGCGAGAAGCCAAGTGTCGTGGTTGGCAAATCCGCACAAAGCCCGCTTATCAAAGCAATCATCCGGTCGGACAGCGACTTCTCAGCGATGCCGCCGAAGGAGAACGACAAGCTCACGGACGCGGAAGTGAAGGCATTCAAAGACTGGATCGATGGCGGAGCACCCTGGCCATCGGAACAGCGAGTGGCCGAGATTGTGAAAGCGGCCAAACCAACCGGCGTGAGAGTCAGGACCAGCGGTGGCCTTTCCCCGGACTGGACCGACAGAGCTTACAAGCCCGAAGACCTCTGGGCCTACCAACCGCTTAGAAAACCGCGGGTTCCGAAAGTTACCGCGGGTGAGAATCCGATCGACGCCTTCATTGAGGCGAAACTCAACGTTATCGGGTTGAAGCCCGCTCCACTGGCCGACCGGAACACGCTCATCCGTCGGGTAACATTCGATCTCACCGGGTTGCCGCCAACCCCGGAAGAGATCGATGCCTTCGTCAACGACCCTGGTTTGGACGACGTCGCATTCGCCAAGGTCGTGGACCGGCTCCTTGCTTCGCCGCACAACGGCGAGCAGATGGCACGGCACTGGCTCGACGTCGCACGGTACGCGGACTCGAGCGGGTTCGCCAACGACTACGAACGCGGTAACGCGTGGCGATACCGCGACTACGTCGTTCGCAGCTTCAACGAAGACAAACCGTATGACCGCTTCGTCCGGGAACAGATCGCGGGTGACGAGATCGACGCCTCGAACCCCGAGATGCTCGTCGCCGTCGGGTTCCTACGGATGGGGGCGTGGGAGCTGACCGCAATGGAAGTGGCGAAGGTCGCCCGCCAGCGGTTCCTCGACGATGTGACCGACGCCGTTGGACAGGTCTTTCTTGGCCACATGCTGCAGTGTGCCCGTTGCCACGACCACAAGTTTGATCCCGTTCCCACTCGCGACTACTACCGCATCCAGGCGGCATTCGCGACCACGCAGGTGACCGAACGCCCCGCCGGGTTCATGATGGCCGAGAACCTCGCCGGGTTCGCCGAGAGGAAGTATCTCGACGCCCGAAGGGCCGCACTCGAGGCGGAGTTGAAGCGGATCCAGGCCGCGGAGGCAGTAGGCCGTGCTAAGTGGGAAAAGGCCAACCCGGACAAGAAGGGGCAGAAGCCCCCGCGACACGAGTTCCTCAGCGCCGCCGACATGGGGATGGAACGAATCGCCCGCAAGGGGCTCGAACGGCTGAAGTGGGAGTACGACCGCTACGAGCCGTTCTCGCTTTCCGTTTACAGTGGGCGCACCCCGGACGTGAAAGCCATCTCGGCTCCATTTCGCATGCCCAAGGATTCAGCGGCCGGGGAATTGGAAGTCTCTCATATTCTCCCCGGCGGGGACCCATTCAACCCTAAGGAAAAGGTGGCACCGGGCGTGCTCAGCGCTGCGGGCGAAGTCGCGATTCCCACCACTGTTAGTGCACGGCGGAAGGCACTGGCCGAGTGGATCACTAACCCGAAGAACCCGCTGACAGCCCGTGTGATGGCGAACCGCGTCTGGCAATGGACAATGGGAGCGCCCCTCGCAGGCAATCCGAATAACTTCGGCGCCACCGGCAAGAAGCCGACGCACCCTGAACTCCTCGACTGGCTTGCGGCGGAGTTCATCGAGCGGAAGTGGTCCGTGAAGTCACTTCAGCGAACCATCCTGATGTCCAATGTTTATCGCCGGGCGTCGCGGCACCCAGACACGAAGTTGGTGGCGGCCAAGGACCCCACGGGCACCACGTATGCAGTGTTCAAACCGAGACGGCTCTCCGCGGAAGAACTGCGGGATGCGATGCTCGCGGCCTCGGGTGAACTCAACCTGACTCTCGGTGGGATCCCGGTGCGGCCAGAGATCAACCCCGACGTCGGGCTCCAACCACGGCAGGTGATGGGGACGTTCGCTCCGGCATGGGAGCCGTCCCCACTCCCCGAACAGCGGCACCGTCGTACCCTCTATGCGCTGAAGCTCCGTGGCGTTCGCGACCCGATGCTGGAAGTCTTCAACGCTCCCACACCGGAAAACTCGTGCGAGGCCCGCGAGGTCTCAACCGTCGCCCCACAGGCGTTCGCCCTCTTCAACGGTGAGGCGACACGGATACGAGCACTGGCCCTCGCCGCGCGAATTACGAAGGAGGCGAAGACCCCGGAAGAAACCGTGTCGCTCGCCTTCCGGTACACCGTTGGTCGTGTCCCCACGAAGAACGAGGCCGACGCGTGCATGAAACAATGGCGGGCCATGACGGAGCGGCACAAGGTACTCCGGTTCGAGAAACCGAAGCGGCCAACCGAAGTGGTCCGCGAGGCAGTCGAGGAGAACACCGGCGAGAAGTTCTCGTTCAAGGAAGTGCTGCCCGCCGCCAAGGATTTCGTGCCGGACCCGCACCCCGCCGATGCAACGCCTGAGCTCCGCGGGTTGATGGAGGTGTGCCTGGTTTTGTTCAACGCAAACGAGTTCATCTATCTCGACTGAGGAGCCGAAATGTTCACCCGTCGCGATGCCCTCTACGGCCTTGGCGCTTCACTCGGCAGTGTGGCTTTTTCCGCGCTACTCGCCGCTGAAGAAAAGCGGATCGGCACTACCCCGCTGTCGCCGAAGAAACCACACTCGGCCGCAACGGCGAAGGCTTGCATCTTCCTGATGATGGAGGGCGGACCGAGTCACATCGACACGTTTGACCCGAAGCCCAAGTTGAACGACCTCCACCTGAAGGAGTTCAACCGGACCGACAAAATGCAATCGGCGATGAGCGGCGGCAAGCGGTACTATGTCGCGTCCCCGTTCAAGTTCGTGAAGGCCGGCCGGAGCGGGGCCGATATGGCCGCGAACTGGTCGCATCTCGCGGGCGTGGCCGACGAACTGTGCTTCTACCGCGGCTGTCAGGTCGATTCTGTGAACCATCCCACGGCGATGTACCAGATGAACACCGGGAACCGTTTCGGCGGTGACCCTGCGATCGGCAGTTGGGTGACTTATGGCCTCGGGAGCGAGAATGCGAACCTGCCGGGGTTCGTGGTGCTGCCGGAGGTGAGCCACCCGCAGGGCGGTGCCGCGAACTGGGGCAACGGGTTCCTCCCCGCGGACTTTCAGGGCACCCCGCTCCGAGCGAAGGGACTACCGATCCTCGACCTCGCCCCGCCCGCGGGTGTGTCTCGCGATCACCAGCGAGCCAACCTCGATTTGCTTGCGGTGCTTAACAAGCAACACGCGGAGAACCGTCCCGGGCGGGACGACTTGACGGCCCGCATGGAGAGCTACGAACTCGCGTTTCGCATGCAGGCCGAAGTGCCAGACCTCCTCGACCTGTCGAAAGAAGACAAAAAAACGCACGCACTATACGGTGTCGGTGAAGAGCCGACCGACGCGTTCGGGCGAAGGTGCCTACTCGCCCGGCGATTGGTGCAACAGGGTGTGAGGTTCGTGCAACTCTATGCCGGCACCTGGGACAGCCACGATTACATCGAGAAGGCGCACGGCAACCTGGTGAAGCAGGTCGATCAGCCGATCGCCGGGTTGATCGCCGACCTGAAGCGGACGGGGTTGCTCGATTCGACACTGGTGGTGTGGTGCGGTGAATTCGGTCGCTCACCGGACAACGGGGTGCGCATGGGCACGGCGTTCGGCCGCGACCATAATCCGAAGGGCATGACGGTCTGGTTCGCCGGTGGCGGAGTCAAGGCCGGTCACAGGATCGGGGCGACCGACGAAACGGGCGCGGAAGCCGTTGAATGTGTTCACCACGTCCGCGACGTGCACGTCACCATTCTGAGGCTCATGGGACTCGAAGACGCGAAGTTGACGTACTTCCACGGCGGGCGATTCAAACAACTCTCCCAGTTCGGCGGGCAGGTCATCAAGGAATTGATAGCCTGACGCCGAGTCCGGTCCATTCGCGTCCTGTGCAATGGCCATGGCGGGCGTTCCCGGCTGGACTGCGACCAAGGACGCGAAACTCGAAACGAAGGACGGGGTTTACCTTCTCATGTCCACCGGCGTCGACCCCACAGCAGCACCCGCAAGCGGTGGGCCGGTGGGGCCGTTCGCCATCAGTTTCGAGATGGTTTCAAACAGCCGCAGTTCGGGGTAGGTGTTCCGGGCGAACGCGGACGACAAGGAACTTCACCTCGACCGTTCCGTCACTTTCGAGCCGAAGCACAACGGTGAGTGGCGGCGTTACGAGGCGAAGTTACCCGCTGAGAGGGCAACCACCGGGTTGCGGACTCGACGAGATCACGTGAAGGACAAGCACGGCAAGACGCTCAAGAACTGGACCGCCCCGCTCCGGAGAAGATGTGATGCGTTTCCTGCTCTCGCTCGCTGCGGTGACGGCTTCCCTGTCTTCCGCGATCGCGGATGAGACCCCGAAGAAGCCGAACGTCGTGTTCATCCTGGCAGACGACCTCGGCTGGACCGACCTCGGGTGTCAGGGGTCGAAGTATTACAAGACGCCGAACATCGACAAGCTTGCGGCGGCCGGATTGCGGTTCACCCAAGGGTACACCTGCGGCCCGAACTGCCAGCCGACTCGGGCGGCGCTCATGACCGGTCAGTACGGGCCGCGAACCGGCATCTACACCGTCGGCGGGATCAATCGCTTTGACTGGAAGTCTCGCCCGTTGCGGCCGGTGGACAATCTCGAGAAGCTCCCGCTCAACCGCAGTACGATCGGCGACGTCATGAAGTCCGCCGGGTACGCGACCGGCATGTTCGGCAAGTGGCACCTCGGCCAGGACGACGCTCACCACCCGTCGAAGCGCGGCTTTGATCAGGCAATCGTGTCGATGGGCAAACACTTCGACTTCGTCACGCAGCCGAAAGTCGAGTACCCGAAGGGCACCTACCTCGCGGACTTCCTCACCGACAAGGCCGTCGATTTCATCGAGCAGAATAAGGAGAAGCCGTTCTTCTTGTACCTGCCACACTTCGGAGTCCACTCGCCATTCGAAGCGAAACCCGACCTCGTCGCCAAATTCAAGGGGCAACCGACTGCCGGTGGGCACAGCGATCCGACCTACGCTGCGATGATCGCTAGCGTAGACGAAAGTGTCGGCCGAGTTGTGGCCACCCTGGAGGAACTCAAGCTGACTGAGAACACAATCGTGATCTTCAGTAGCGACAACGGCGGGGTCGGTGGGTACGTCCGCGAGGGACTGAAGAAAGCAGGCGACATCACCGACAACGCCCCGCTCCGCTCGGGCAAGGGTTCGCTCTACGAAGGCGGCGTTCGGGTGCCGTGGATCGTCCGCTGGCCCGGCAAGGTGCCCACCGGGATCACCGACACCCCGATCATCAGTGTCGATCTCCTCCCCACGCTCATCGAGTTGAGTGGTGCGAAGCCTCCCAAGAACCAGACACTCGACGGTGTGAGCATGCTCGGGTGCTTCGCCAGCGGCGGCAAGAACGCCCCGACCCGCGATTTGTTCTGGCACTTTCCCGGTTACCTCGGCGCAGGTCAGGGAACGTGGCGGACGACCCCGGCGGGAGCAATCCGTTCCGGCGACTGGAAGCTGATCGAGTTCTTCGAAGACGGCAAGAAAGAGTTGTATGATCTCCGCGCCGACGAGTCGCAGGCGACGAATCTGGCCGAGAAGCACCCGGACAAGGTGACCGAGTTACACGCGAAACTCGTCGCGTGGCGCAAGACGATCGCGGCGCCGATGCCGGCGCCGAACAAGAAGTGACCCCATCACGGACAGACTGCCATGCTCCGCAACACGTTCGCACTCGTACTGGCAGCCCTGGCGCTGTCCCCGGCCCACGCCGCCGAGCAGCCGAAGCCGCCGAACGTCCTGTTCATCGTCTCCGACGACCTGAACTGCGACCTCGGGTGCTACGGCCACAAGGTTGTGAAGTCGCCGAACATCGACCGGCTCGCCGCGACCGGGGTGCGGTTCGACCGCGCATACGTGCAGTACCCCGTGTGCAACCCGAGTCGCACCTCGTTCCTCACGGGCTTGCGGCCGACCACCACCCGCGTCATGGACAACGCGACGCACTTCCGGAAGACCGTACCGGACGCGGTCACGCTTCCCGAACTGTTCCGCCAAAACGGCTACGAGGCGATCGGACTTGGTAAGGTGTTCCACCGCGGACTGTCGCCGGACGACACGAAGAAGGAGATGGACGACCCGAAGTCGTTCGATCGCGTGCTCTATGGCCAGACAACCGCCGCGGGGAACAAGGGCGAGGGCCGCAACTTGACCGGCGGGGCGCTGACGTGGTGCCGGTGGCTCGCGGCCGAAGGGGGGGACGCCGAACAGGCCGACGGGCAACTCGCGGACGAGGCCGTGAAGGTGCTCGGCGCGGGGCGTGAGAAACCGCTGTTCCTCGCGGTCGGGTTCTATCGCCCGCACGACCCGTTCCAGTCGCCGAAGAAATACTTCGACCTCTACGACCCGAGCAAGTTCGACCTCCCGAAATCGCCCGACGGGTACAAGCCGCCGTACTCGCTCTCGCTCGGCGGCGGCGGCGCACTCGCGGTCGCGTTCGACGCGTTCACGGACAAGGAGCGGCGCGAGTTCCTGCACGCCTACTACGCCGGCGTCAGCTTCATGGACGCGCAGGTGGGGCGGCTGCTCGACGCGCTCGACAAGAACAAATTGAGCGAGAACACGATCGTGGTCTTTATCGGCGACCACGGCTACGAACTCGGGGTGCGGAACTGGTGGAACAAGAACACGCTCTTCGAGAGGAGTTGCCGCACGCCCCTGATCGTGCGCGTGCCGGGTGCGAAGGGGAACGGCACGCCGACGCCAGCGCTCGCGGAGTTCATCGACCTTTACCCGACCCTGGCCGACCTGTGCGACCTCAAGAACGTGCCGAAGCAACTCGAGGGCGCGAGCTTCCGCGAGGTACTCGGCGACCCGATACGGAAGCCCAAGCGGGCGGCGCTGACCGTCGTCAAGCGGGGGCCGGTGCTCGGGCGGTCGGTCCGCACCGAGCGGTACCGGTACACCGAGTGGGACGGCGGCAGTAAAGGCGCGGAACTTTACGACCACGAGGTCGATCCTGGCGAGTGGGTCAACCTCGCGGACAAGCCGGAGATGGCGAAGACGCGCGGCGAACTGTCGGCGCTGATCAAGACCACCGAGACGGGGGCCAAGCGATGAGGGCGATTCTGGTTCTGTCCGCGGCCCTGTGCTCGACGGCCAACGCGGGCGCCGCCGACCCGCCGAAGAAACCGAACGTGCTGTTCATCGCGGTGGACGACCTCCGGCCGGCACTCGCGTGCGCCGGCGACCCCCACGCGAAGACGCCGAACATCGACAAACTGGCAGCACGCGGCACGGTGTTCAACCGGGCGTATTGCCAGCAGGCCGTGTGTAGTCCTTCCCGGTCGTCGCTTCTGACCGGCCGCCGGCCGGATAGCACGAAGGTCTATGACCTCGTCACGCACTTCCGGAAGGCCCTGCCCGATGTTGTCACGCTGCCTCAGCACTTCAAGCAAAACGGGTACTACGCCCACGGTGTCGGCAAGATCTACCACGGCGGGTACGACGACAAGCCATCGTGGAGTGTGCCGTGGGAGGCGACCAAGGGTCCGAACTTCGGTCCCGATGGTCTAAAACTCTTCACTGATCTGAAGGCCAAGGCGAAAGCCAACAAGGAGGACGAGTCGCGAGTGCGCGGGTTGCCGTTCGAGGCACCTGCGGTTGCCGACGACGCCCTCAACGACGGCTGGACTGCGAACCGTGCGCTCGAGATTCTGAAGAGCCGCAAGGGTCAGAAGGAGCCGTTCTTCCTCGCGGTCGGGTTCATCAAGCCACACCTGCCGTTCGTGGCTCCGAAGAAGTACTGGGACCTCTACGACCCGGCCAAGTTGCCCGTCGCCGAAACCGCTGATCCGCCGAAGGACGCTCCCGTTTTCGCTCCGCAGTTCGGTGGCGAATTGCGAGCCTACCACGACATCCCGAAGACCGGCCCGGTCCCCAAGGACACGGCCCGCAAGCTTGTTCACGGGTACTACGCCGCGGTGAGTTACATGGATGCGCAGGTCGGTCGCGTGCTGGACGCACTGAGGGAACAAGGTTTCGCTGACGACACCGTGGTGGTTCTGTGGGGCGACCACGGCTGGCACCTCGGCGACCACGGCATGTGGTGCAAGCACACGAACTACGAACTGGCGACGCGAGCGGCACTCGTCATGAGCGCGCCCGGCCAGAAAGTGGTGGCGAAGCCCACCAGCGCCCTGGTCGAGTTCGTGGACATCTACCCGACGCTTGCGGAAGTGTGCGGACTGCCGAAGCCGGACGGCGTGGAGGGGTACAGTTTTGCCCCGTTGCTGGACGACCCAAACAAACCGTGGAAGGCCGTAGCGTTTAGCCAGTACCCACGCGGCAGCAAGGAGACCGGCCCACTGATGGGCTACGCGGTTCGCACGGAGCGCTACCGCTACGTCGAGTGGCGGAAGCGGGACGGCACCGGAGTCGTCGCCCGCGAACTTTACGACCACCAGACCGACCCGAACGAGGATCGGAACGTCGCGGGCGACGCGGCGAACAAGACGGTGTTGGACCAACTAACGAAACAACTCGCGGCGGGCTGGAAACAAAATACCCCGCCGAAATGACCCGGAGGACTCATGATGCACAGGTTACTTCTTGTTGGGGTTTTGTTGGGCTCGGCTGCCTCACCCTTGCAATCCGCCGAACCGCCGAAACCCAATATCGTCATCTTCCTGGCCGACGACCTCGGGTACGGCGACCTCGGCTGCTATGGCCACCCGCGGATCAAGACCCCGAACCTCGACGCCTTCGCCAAGGAGGGCGTTCGCCTTACGCAGTGCTACGCCGCGAGTGCCGTGTGTTCGCCGTCGCGGTCGGCGATCCTGACCGGCCGCACCCCGCACCGCAACGGCGTCTACACCTGGATCGCCGAGGGGAGCGAGGTCCACCTTCGGGCGAGCGAAATCACGCTCCCCAAGTTGTTGAAGGAGGCCGGCTACGCCACCTGCCACGTCGGAAAGTGGCACCTCAACGGCAAGTTCAACGACCCGGCCCAGCCGCAGCCCGGCGACCACGGGTACGACCACTGGATGGCAACCCAGAACAACGCCGGGCCGAGCCACAAGAACCCCGCCAACTTCGTCCGCAACGGCAAGCCGGTCGGCAAGCTGGAAGGGTTCTCGGCCCCGCTCGTCGCCGACGAAGCGATCGACTGGCTGACGACCAAGCGGGACAAGACGAAGCCGTTCTTCCTCGCCGTGTGGACGCACGAGCCGCACCTGCCCATTGAAACCTCCCCCGAGTTCCAGAAACCCTATGCGGACCTCGACGAGGAATTCCGCCAGCACCACGGGAACGTGTCGCAACTCGATCACGCCTTCGGCAAACTCATGAAGACGCTCGACGAGCAGAAGTTGACCGACACAACGTTCGTGTTCTTCACGTCGGACAACGGTCCCGAGGGCGACGGGTTGAAGAACCGCACCCGCGGCAGCACGGGCGGCCTTCGTGGGCGGAAGCGGGCGATGTACGAGGGCGGCATCCGCGTGCCCGGAATGGCCCGCTGGCCGGGGCAGATCAAGCCGGGCACCACCGCCGACGGCCCGGTGATCGGCAGCGACATGTTCCCCACCGTGCTCGGCGTCTGTGGGGTGAAGCCGCCCGCGGACCGGGTGATCGACGGAACCGACGTGCTCCCGCTGCTGAAAGGCGCGGTCGCGAGCGCGGACCGCAAGGTGCCGCTCTACTGGCGGCTGAACATGGCCCCGAACAACCTCCACATGGCCCTCCGCGACGGCGACTGGAAGATCCTCGCTTCGCAGGACTTCAGCAAGGTCGAGTTGTACAACCTGAAGGCCGACTCGAAGGAGGCGACCGACTTGAGCGGGAAGGAAACGGAGCGCCTCGCCGCGATGACAAAGCGACTGAAGGAGCTCAACGCGGAGGTCGAAAAGGAGGGGCCGGACTGGTGGAAACGGCTCGGCAACAACGGCGGCAGACCGGGCAAGGAGAAGTGACGCCAACGTCCATCCGGCCGCGCACCCGGTGAGTGGCGGCCGGTGGTCTCGTCGTCGGCTGCAAAATACGTGTTCGCAGTATCGGAGGCTGTCCAGCCGCCGAGGGAGGAAGCGTGCGTTGGTGGCATTGTGGCACACGCTGTTGGTGGTGATTTTTCAGTTCTTGAAGAAGCAGACGACCTACCGGGAACTGGGTGGGGATTACTTCGACCGCCTGGGTGCGGATCGACAGGTTCGCAATCTGGTCCGACGGCTCGAGAGATTGGGTCATAAGGTAACGCTGGAACGCCAACCGATGGCTTGACGCGAACCAGAAGGAAGCGATCCTGTCCAAACCAATCGTGACCCCCGAGATTGGGGGGTGGGGGGATTACTCGCCTTCTTGGCTGGAATTTTCAGAGCAGTCGGTTGGCCATGAGAGGGGTTCGGCATCTGGGGCGGCGTGCAGGAGGAACACCTCCCGACACTGACGAGCTTCGGCAGCGGCAATCGCTCGCCGCCGATCCCTTACTTCTTCGGCGCGGGGAAGGTCACCTTCTGCCCCTTGGTGTGGGCCTCGGCGGCGAACACGTTGTACGTAGCGGTGAAGACGTGCTTCGGCTGCAGGCGCACGCCGTACACCACCGGTTGGTAGAAGAGGTCCTCGCCTGGCTTCCACACTGGCACGAAGAGGAACGTCACCGGCTCGAACGTCTTGCTCTCCCCCGGTTCCCGGAAATCGACGCGCATCTCGATGTAAACGTCCGTGAGCGTCTTGGTGCCAACGTTCCGCGCCTGTAGGGTCGTGCCGTCGAGCCGGCTGAGGCGCACGAGAGGCCCCGCCGCCTTCGGCCCGGCCGCCTTGGCGGCGGCCTTCTCCAGTGCCATCGAGCCGTTGTCGAAGAGCTGCCCGTACGCCACCTTGGGGTCGTTCGAGACGCCCTTGGCGTCGAGCATGATGTCCCACATCGAATCGGTCTTGAGGTGCTTGCGGTACGCCTCGAGGAGCGCGGCATCCGGCTGCTTGGCCAGCGCACGCAACTCCGCGGCCCTGGCACGGGCGCCGCCGGACGAGTCCACGGTGCGGCTCTTCTCCGTGAACACCGGGATCTGCTGCCCGGTCGGTCCGGTGTCGTACCGGCCGGTGCGTTCCGTCTCGACCCGCGTGTAGTCCCCCCGAGCGATGGCCTGGTCGATCTCCATCGCCTGTGCGTAGAGCGCCTTGCGCGCCTCGGCGGCGGTCAGGTTGGCGACCGCGTCCGCCTTCGCGGTCATCTCCTTGACGAACCGCTGGAGTTCCGGCGACGGGTACTTCTGCGCGGCGGCCATCGCCTCGCGCTGCTGCTGCTCCTCCGGGCGGACGGTGTTGCGGCCGGGCATGATGTACTGCGGCGACAGCGCGGCGGCGAGCTGCGCGAACTCCACCGAGCGCGGGGTGTACCCCTCGGCCTTGCCTGGCAGCAGCTTCGCCAGATCGACCGGCTCGGCCTTGGCCGGCGCCCCCTTCGCCGCCGCATTGACCACTGGCGCCGGCAGGTGCGGCTTCATGCGCGCGAGCACCTGTTCGGTGTTCCACATCTCCGCCACCACCTCGCCCTTCTTCTCGAACCGCTCCCGCACAGTGAAGGCGTTGTCCTTGTTGGCGCCCATGAGCAACACCCAACGGGCCTCGCCCGCCTCCGGGTGGTACTTCGTCTCAAGGTAGCCGCTGAGCCCCTCGAACGCCACCGTCTGGTCCGGCTTGTCCACCGACAGCGTGAACCGCAGCAGCACCTTCGTCAGCGGCGGGTCCTTCTTGACCGTCACCACGGCCCGCTTCAGCGTCACGCCCGGTGGCAGGGTGATTCTGCCAATGCCGAAGTCCAGCACGCCCCCTTTGATGGTAGCCGCGAGCGCGGCGGTCACGTCGCCGACCGGCACGCCATCGACCCACTCGACGCTGGGCTTTACCGCCGGCGCGGCAGGTGCATCGCGTTTACCCTCGGGCTTCGGCACTGCCAGAGTCAGGACACCTTTACGGATGAAACGCTCCGTGTGGCTGGCCTTCTCGATGGCGATCGGCCGAGACTTCAACTCGACCGGCTGGTAACTGCCGGTCGCCCCGATAAGGTTGTCGAACTGCACCGTTTGTTCCGGCTCTTCGACAGTGATCGTCAGGTGAAGCTTCCCGCCTTTTGCCTCCGCCTTACCCAGTGTGACGGCCGGCGTGAGCGTGATCTTGCCAGTGCCCAAGTCGAGGAGATCACCCAATCGGGCCTTTTGCACGTCGCGGGTGACATCGCCCGCGACAGGCAACTTGGCCCAGTCGAGCGGAACTGCTGGCGGTTGACCGGCTGCGGCGGCGCACCATGCCATTGACATCAGGCACACGAAGACGAGTTGCTTTCGCATCGGATCTCCCTCAAATGGCACGCGGCCGAACGACCGCGTTCAGCAGCCCAGGCGGCTTTGAGCCTGGGTCTGCTGCAACGCATGGTTCGGCCTACTCCTCCCCCTCGGATGCCAGTTCGTCGTATATCTGCTTCTCGGCCGCCCAGGCGGCAAGCGGGCTGTCGCCGGCATCTTCGACCGCATCCGGCCACGATAGGTTCCACCGGACGACCCGCCCGGGCGCGTCCCGTTTGAACGCCCATAGCTGGCGACAGCCGTTGTCTCCGAAGAACAGGCAGCCCGAGGTGATTGCCTGCGGGAACACGCCGTCGCCGCGGTAGAGCTGGTTCGTGACCACCAAGCTGAGTTCGCCGAAGAGCGGCCAGAGAAACGCCGCTCCGGTGCAGCCCGTGAAGCCGTTAAACGCCAAGTACAACTCCCGCAAATGCGGGGGCAAGGGTTCGCCGAGGGCAGCTTCTGCTTGCTCGACCTCTGCTTCGGAGCACGGCGGTCCGAAGACGTACTCATCGTAGTCGTCGGTGAACAGCCGGCGAACATCCTCGGGCATCCCCACCCCACCGCCCTCCGCTGGCCGAACGACCAAGCTCACCGACCGCGCGACGCAGGACGCGTCGCTCCCCACGATCGGGGGGACCGAGATTTGGCGACCTGCGGTCGGTGCAGCGTCGGGTTCGGCGCCGTCCCGCCGCGGGACCAGTACACCGTCGCCAGATCGAGGTCCACACGACCCCGGCGTCGGTGAGGTTGGTCGTTCGGCCGCCGCCGCTGCGGCGCCCCATTGAGCTTGGGGGGTCCACTCGCCGACTCGGGGTACCGGCGAGAAACTGGCCTGTCGGGACGGTCGGCCAGATACCGCGTCGATGGAGCGAGTCCTCCGGGGCGACGACCCCTCACCGACTGGACCCGCCTTGCCAGTCAGCGACAAAAGCCTGCACAACGCTTACGCGTTGCGGCGGCGGCCGAACTTGGTATTAGCGTGACATGTGCTGCGCGTTAGTTTTGACCGGCAGGTCAGAGTAACACGCCATATCTTGACCGCACGGTCAAGCTAACACGCAAAATACCCGCCGAGGCGGGTCAACGCAAGTGCCTGTTGTCTCCCCAGTTCGGCCAACGCGATGCGTCGGCTTTCATGAGCAGGCGCGTTACTCTGATCCAATTAACACTCAGCCATCGAGTGGGCTTCGCACCGCCTTCGGTCCGGTATTGAGAACGTGAGTGTAAATCATCGTCGTTCGCACGTCCTTGTGGCCCAGAAGCTCTTGGACGGTGCGGATGTCGTATCCGCTCTCCAACAGGTGCGTCGCAAAACTATGTCGGAAGGTGTGCGTCGTCACTCTCTTCGTCAACCCTGTCGCCAGAACCGCCTGACGAACCGCGCGAGATACGACAGACTCGTGCAGGTGATGACGATGGCGAACCCCCGTTTTTCGATCGGTGTAATGTGACGTGGCCGGAAACACCCACTGCCAGCCCCATTCGTGATCCGCGTTCGGGAACTTTCGTGCCAGTGCGTCGGGCAGAGGCGCTCGACCAAGATCACGAGCAAGATCGCGGGTGTGGGTCTGCTGTCGGTCGGTCAGATGTTCCCGCAGCGCAGTGATGATCGTTGAAGGAAGCACGCTTACCCGATCCTGAAACCCCTTCCCATCGCGTACAACAATCTTCGAGCCGTCGAATTCCAGATCCTTCACTCGCAGCTGCAATGCCTCCAACACGCGCAGCCCAGCCCCGTATTGCAACTGCGCCACCAGCTTCGCAGTTCCCGACATGGCCGCAAGAACTCGCGAGGTTTCTTCCCGCGTCATGACACTCGGCAATCGCTTCGGCCGGTTCGCTCGCACCACCTGCAACTCGTTGAGGGACCGTTGCAAGACGGCGTCGTAGAGGAACAGCAAGGCACACATCGCCTGGTTCTGCGTCGATGCCGCAACGTGCCGTTCCACAGCGAGGTGCGTGAGGAAGGCGTTGACTTCCGTTTCGGCCATCGTGTCCGGGTGACGGATGTTGTGGAAGCGGATGAAGCGTTCGGTCCACGCGGTGTAGGCGTCCTCGGTGCGGATGCTGTAGTGCCGGACGCGGCACGCGTGGCGAACGCGGTCGAGGAGTTTAGGCGGGTGGGGGTTCGGGGCAGACACGGGGCGGCTCCGGTGCCGAGAGTGACAATCCGTTCAGTTGATACAGATTGCCACATCGTGAACTCATGGTCAATATTCTGTCGGAGGTTGGGCGGATTTTGAGTCGCGGGGAATGCCTCTGGCAGTACGCAAGGATTCGATCTGACAATCTTTCTTCCGGACGATTCCGGTTGATTCCGGAGATTTCGGGCCGATTCCGGACGAGTTGGGGAGTATTGCGAAGCAATAATTTCGTCGCAAGAAACATTGCGGTAAACAGTTCCGTACATTCTGATATTGATTCTTCCGGACAGGTCTATGCTTCCAGAACGGTTCCACGGACGGGTGGGCATATTGCCTGGAATCGATGAGAAGCACACATCCGATCGCATACCAGCAAGCGTTGACTCCGGAAACCAGTGGCATACCCCAGAGGCACACCCTTCCCGTGTTGCCCTTTTTTCCAGCGGTCGCGGATTTTATACTCGTTATGCGCGACGCTCTATTTTGTCGCGAAGGCAGGATGCCGGCCGCGGAAGGATTCACATGGCGACCGCCCAGACCAGCCCCAACGATTTGACTCGGCAGCAACTCGACGAGCTTGATGCACTGCTCCAGAGGATGCTCTCGCTGCCGATCGCCGAGACCCCCGCGCCGTCGCCGGCCACAACGCCCGCACCGGTCGCGAACCTGTCGGTGTACGCGCCGCCGTTGCCACAAGCGTTACCGACACCGCCACCCGCGTTGGTGAACCGGCGACCGGAACCACCGGTTGCGGCTCCGCCGCCCGCACCGATTCACGCCCCGCGATTGTTGGTCGAAACACCCCAGCCTGAGCCGACACCGGCACCGCTGCCGACGCCAGTGATGACCCCGCGATTGCTGGTCGAAACGCCTCCACCCGCTACCCCCGAACCCACACCCGTCGCACGGAAGCCAGCCGAGCCCGCACCGACACCGCCAAAACGCGACGTATCCCCGCTGCCGCTGGTTCCGATGAGCAAGTCGGTTCCGGTAGCCACGCCGCCCGCGTCCAGCCCGAAAGTGCTGGCCCCGACACCCACTCCGGAAGCACCCCCGGCACCCCCTCCCAGCGGTCAGCACGATACGCCGTTGCCGCTGATGCCATTGGTGCTGTTCAATAGCCTGTTGAACAACACGCTGGGCCTGTTTGGCTTTCCCGGTCGTGTGTTGCGGTCCGGATTCGTGAAGACCCTCTTCGGCCTCGCCGGGCTCGGATTACTCGCTTATACCGGAGCAAAGGTGGCTCAACTCCACGGGTGGATCACACTTCCCGAGGAGCTTCCTTGGCCCCGGTGATGGGCGACCAATATAATGCCAGTCTCCCCGAATAACCCGGGGAGAGGTTTTGAACCGACCGACACGTTTGTTCTTCGGGTGGCCCCCAACAATGGCTTCGGCTTCCCCTCAATCCCGTTCTGAACCCATCGAATTGCCGCTTCCTCCGGTCAAGATCGACCCACTGGCCGCGGTCTTCAGCTACCTGATTCCCGGTCTCGGTCAGGTTTACCAGGGGCGTATCGGCAAGGGCTTGCTGTTCTTCTTTGGCCTCAACTTGCTGTTCTTCTACGGCATGTGGATGGGGCAGTGGCGGAACGTCTGGCTGCCAGACACGTTCGGTATGCAGGATGTGGTGATTGCGGGTCAGAGGCTGGAAGGGGTTCCCAAGGCGATCGCGTACCGACCGCAATTCCTAGCACAGTTCTGGATCGGTTCGGCCGCATGGCCAGCGATTTACCAGTACATCAAGTTCGATCGCTCCAAGGATGAAGGCCCGCCGCCGTTCAAGCGATTCCAGCGGGCACCAACCGAGGAACAGTTGAACGACCTCCAGCGGAACTCTTCCAAACGCTGGGATCTGGGCTGGGTGTACACGGTGATCGCGGGAGTGCTGAACCTCTTGGTGATTTACGACGCACTGGCCGGCCCGATGTTCCGAGAACCGCCGAAGTGGGTCGCGGATCAGGCTTCCGAAGCGTCCGCAACCGAGAAAGCCCCGGTCGCGACACCCGCAGTGGTGGCGAGTTCCGTCAGTAGCCCTGTAGCCGTAACCACTCCCAAACCGGAGAGTCCGCAAGGGGGTGCAACGTGATTCCGTTACTTTTTGCCGTGAGTATCTACTGGGACTTGCCGGTCCTGCTGGTGATCGTGAGCCTGGTTTACGCCGCGACTCGCCACGACCGCTGGGACAAGATTGTGTCCGAGGCGTTCGGATGGGGAATTCGTATCGCCCTGTTCCTCTTCGGCATCGGCCTGACGCTGTTCCTGCTCTCAACCTATCTGTGAGAATGAAGAAAGCCCGACGCTTGCGTCGGGCTTTCTTGATCTTGGCCTTCGGTCAACCACCGCACGTCGGATTACTTGCACTTGTACTTCTTCGTGCTGCGCTGCTTGTGCTTGCGGGCACGGACCCGCTTCTTGTTGGCGTTTCGCAGACTCTTCGATGCGTGCTGAATACCCATAGTAATTCTCCGACTTCGGGTGATCTCGGTTAGGAAGGGGCATTGTAGCGGCCGGGGGGCCGCGCGACGAGTCACCCTCGCAGGACTTGCCCCATCCGGGCGTCCAGAACCGGCTTCGGGTGATATAATCCCATCTTTCCCATTCCCGCCGTGAGGCTCTTATGCCGGCAGAAGTGGCCAAATCGCTGGCAATCGGGTTCCTAGGAGCCGGGCAAATGGCCACGGCCCTCGCGGTCGGTTGGACCAGGGCAGGGCTCCTTGATGTTGGCCGCGCGCGTGCGTCTGACCCGTACCCGGAAGCCCGCGCGAAGTTCGAGAAGGCTACAGGCATCAAGGCCACCGATTCCAACCGGGAAGTCGTTTCCGCGTCCGACGTGCTCGTCCTGGCGGTCAAGCCCCAGATGATGCCCGGCGTGCTCGCGGAAATTCGCGGCGTGATTGCCCCTGGCCGTCTTGTGATCTCGATCGCGGCCGGAATCACACTGAAAACGCTCGCCGACAGCCTTGGCCTGAACGTGCCTTTGGTTCGCGTGATGCCGAACACGCCCTGCCTCGTCGGTGCGAGTGCCTCGGGGTATTCGCCGGGCTCGGCCGCGACCCCCGCCGATGTTGAACTGGTGGGCAAACTGTTCGGCGCTGTCGGGAAAGCCTACCGCGTCTCGGAACCGCAACTCGACGCTGTCACGGGACTGAGCGGCAGTGGCCCGGCGTTCGTGTATCTGTTCATCGAAGCATTGGCTGATGGCGGTGTGAAGAGCGGGTTGCCGCGAGATGTGGCGCTGGCGTTGGCGGCGCAAACGGTAATGGGTGCGGCCCAGATGGTTCTGCAAACCGGGCAGCATCCCGGAGCGCTCAAGGACGCGGTTGCCAGCCCAGGGGGCACGACCATCGCCGGGCTTCACGCTCTGGAACGGGCTGCGTTTCGTGCCGCCGCGATGGACGCAGTCGAAGCCGCCACCAAGCGCTCGCAGGAACTGGGGAAGAAGGAAGCGTAGCAGACATGACAAATGAACTCGTCCTGATTTTCGACTTCGGCTCGCAGTTCGGGCAACTCATCGCCCGGCGGGTCCGCGAGCAAAACGTCTTCTGCCAGATCGTGCGACACGATCTGTCGGCCGAGCGCGTGAAGGCGCTCAACCCGAAGGGGATCATCCTTTCGGGCGGGCCGTCGAGCGTCTACGAACCGGGCGCGCCGCACTGCGACCCGAAGATCTTCGACCTCGGGATCCCCGTGCTCGGGATCTGCTACGGAATGCAACTCGCCTGCCACGCGCTGGGGGGAAAGGTGGGCGGCGGCGCACACACCCGTGAGTACGGCCGGGCCACGCTCAACGTGACCGACGCGAACACGCTGTTCCGGGCGTACCCGGCGGAATCCACGGTGTGGATGAGCCACGGGGATCAGGTGCAGGACACTACCGGTGAGTTCGTGGCGCTCGCCTCGACCGATACCTGCCCGAACGCGGCCGTGAAGCACCGCACCCGCCCCATCTTCGGCCTGCAATTCCACCCCGAGGTCGCCCACACCCCGCATGGCGGGCAGATCCTCGCCAACTTCCTGCGCGACGTGTGCGGTTGCTCGGGCCAGTGGAAAATGGCCGAGTTCATCGATCGCACCATCGAAGATATCCGCGCGAAGGTCGGCAAGAATCGCGTGATCTGCGGGCTGTCGGGCGGCGTCGATTCGAGCGTCTGTGCGGCCATCCTCCTCAAGGCCATCGGGCCACAGGTCGCGTGCATTTACGTCGATAACGGCCTCATGCGGGAAGGCGAAACGGAAGTCGTGCGGCACACGTTCCGCGACTGGTTCAAGGCTGATCTGCACGTCGTGGACGCCAGGGACCGATTCTTGTCGGAACTCGCCGGGGTGACCGATCCGCAAGCGAAGCGGAAGGCGATCGGCAAGGTGTTCATCGACGTGTTCAAGCACGAGGCGAAGAGCATCAAGGACGCCAAGTTCCTCGCTCAAGGCACGCTCTACCCCGATGTCATCGAGAGCGGCGGCTCGATCGACGGACCGGCCGCCACGATCAAGTTGCACCACAACGTCGGCGGGTTGCCCGCGGAACTCGGGTTCGACCTGATCGAGCCGCTCCGCGATCTCTTCAAGGACGAAGTGCGTCGGCTCGGGCTCGATCTGGGCTTGCCCGAAAAAGTCGTCTGGCGGCACCCGTTCCCCGGGCCGGGGCTCGCCGTGCGGTGCCTCGGTGAAGTGACGGAAGCAAAGCTCGTCACGCTTCGCAAGGCGGACACGATCTTCCTCGAAGAGTTGCACAAGTCGGGCTGGTACCGCAAGACGTCGCAGGCGTTCGCGGTGCTACTGCCGGTGCAGTCGGTGGGGGTGATGGGCGACGGCCGCACCTACGAGAACGCGATCTGCTTGCGTTGCGTCCAGACCGATGACTTCATGACTGCCGACTGGTCGCGGCTTCCCGAGGATTTGCTGGCCCGCGTGGCAACTGCCATCATCAACAAGGTGAAGGGGATCAACCGCGTGGTCTACGACATCAGCAGCAAGCCCCCCGCAACGATCGAGTGGGAATAATGTTTAGCCGCGACGCGAAGCGGAGCGTGTGACACAATGCGAGTCGACATCTGCTCTCGCGAGGACTACACGACCCAGGCGGCGCTGTTCGAGGCGTTCGCGCAGGTTGGTGCGTACCCCGAGGACGATTTCGAGATGGAAGTGCCCCTGCCGACGGGGTTCATGCGGTTTCGGGTGGGGACCGAAATCCTCACGGTGTTTAGCGATGCCTGGAATGTGGATTTGGAAGGATCGGACGAAGTTGTGAAACGAGTGCTGGCGGCGATGGCATAAGCGTTGTAATAATGCAGTGGCCACATCCTGTCATACTCCCAAGGAGCCACTCATGTCGATGCCTGCGCCCGCAGCACCTGCCGAGCCATCCACGATGCCGACGATGGCCGTGATCTTCGGAATCACGCTCATCGCAACCGGTGTGTTCGCCTATCAAACTCCGATGCTGTTTGGAACTGGAAAGTTCATGATGAACGACGGCCATTTCGTCGTGGACGCGCAGAATCAGGCAATCCGTGAAGCCCCAACACCGCACGCAATGACGAGTCTCGCCCCTGCTGTGATCGGGGCGGTTTTGCTCGCGGCAGGGCTCGTCTCGATTGTGGCCCCAGGTGCTCAGAAGCACGCGATGCACGCAGCTGCGCTTGCCGCGTTGCTCGGAACAATCGGGGGACTCATTCCCGTGAAAATGCGGGAGAACGATACCGCAGAGGCGGCGGTGATGGTCGGCTGGATCATGACGCTGACCTCACTGCTGTTCATGGCGTTGTGCATCAACTCGTTTATTAAGGCTCGCAAGGCTCGTGAAGCCGGCATCGTGGCGTGAGCCAATTAGCCGCGGCCGAAGGGAGCGATGCTTCACGGCTCCATTCAGTCGCGGCTAAACGACAGATTCGATCACTTCTCCAACGTATCAAGCCACTTGGTGATGATTGTCGCGTAATACACGCCGCCCATGTTTGATTTCTCGCCGGGCTTGGTGCCGTAGCCGCCGTCCTTGTTGCGATGCGACACAACGAACTTCCGCACGGCCAGCGTGTCCTTCGGCTTCTCGTTGAGCAGCATGTACGCCCGCATCACGCGGTACGTCGTCTCGATGTCCGACCCCTTCTCGCCTTCCTTCCTCCAGCCGCCGTCGGGGAGTTGGCCCCGATCCAACAACTGCGCAATCGACATGGGTTTGGAGTCGTTCCCCTTTTGAAGACCAAGCCGAAGGGTGAACGCCGTTACGGAACCGACGACTCGTGCGCCACCGTTGTCTATGGCGGGGAGTTTGAGGTTGATGTCCTTCACCGCGATCTCGTGCCATTTGAGCAGATCGAACGGGCAGTCCTTCACGCCCCATGCTTCCACCGCGGCCGCTCCGATTCGCACGTCCTCGAAGGTCTTCGCGTTCTCTTTCAGGTAGTCCATCGCCTTCGCGTACTTCTCGTGCGGGATGTTCAGTTCCGCGGCCGCCATCACGCCGACACTGGTGATCGTCACGTCTGGTTTGCCGCCCGGTTCCGCGAACCCGCCCGTTGATGGTTCGTAGCACTTCAGCACGAATGCCGTGTGTTTGTCCTTGTTCGGGATCTCCGCGCCAAGGTACTTGAGAGACCGCAGTGCCGCGCTGGTCGCTCGCAAACTTGGCCGTGGCACTGCGTCGATGTTCGGGTCTTGGGATGCGACGTAGAACCCGCCTGTTGGGTCTTCCAGAGCGAGAACCCACTTGATGGTTTCTTTCTGCGCGTCCGACTGTGCCACAGCAACCGACGGCACGAACGCCAACAGCAACGCAACTGACAATCGCATGACACACTCCATTGTTTAGCCGCGACGCGGACTTCACGCCGACTTCGGCCGGAACGCTTTGACCACGTTTTCGTTCGTCGTCAGGAATGGCCCGCCGATCAGGTCGATGCAGTACGGGATGGCGGGCAGCACCGCGAGTAGGCACTCGCGGATCGCGGCTGGCTTCCCTGGCAGGTTCACGATCAGCGACTTGCCGCGAATCCCCGCCGTTTGCCGGGAGAGAATCGCGGTGGGGACCGACTTGAGCGACACCGCCCGCATCAGTTCCCCGAATCCTGGCAGCATCTTCTCGCACGCGGCCTCGGTTGCTTCGGGAGTCACGTCGCGTTTCGCTGGGCCGGTGCCGCCCGTGGTGATGACGAGGCAGCAGCCTTCGTCGTCGCAGAGGGCTTTCAGCGTGGCCTCGATCTGATCCTGCTCGTCCGGGATGATGAGGGCGTGTGGTTGCCACTCGCAACTGAGCGCCTCACGCAGAAACTCGACGATGGCTGGCCCGCCCTTGTCCGCGTATTCCCCGCGGCTGGCACGGTCGGAGATGGTCAGGATGCCGATTCTCATGGCAGGATTTGGGAGTCAGGATTCGGGAGTCAGGCACAGTCACCCAGGGTAGTATAATCGCACAAGCGGAGGCAAAGCAGGTTTACTGTTTTCCCCGAATCCCGAATCCTGACTCCCGAATCCTGCCATGCGAACCTGGTCCTTCTCCTCTGCGGGCACGCTGTTCTTCGGGCGGCACGCGGTGCGTCACCACCTGCAAGACGCCTGCGAACGAGTGCGGGCGAAGCGGGCGTTCATCGTCACCGATTCGATTCTCGTGAAGGCTGGGATTCTGGCACAGACACTCGAACCGCTCACGGCTGCGGGTGTCACGTTCGAGGTCTACGACAAGGTGACGCCGGAGCCGGGCGTGGAGTTGGTTCGCGAGTGCGTCGCAGTGGCACGCACCAGCAATCCCGATGTCGTGATCGGCCTCGGCGGCGGCAGTAACATGGACACGGCGAAACTCGTCGCCATGATCCTCGCCCACGGCGGCGACCCTCTCGACTACCCCGGCGATTGCCGCGTTCCAGGGCCAGTGAAGCCGCTGATCTGCATTCCCACGACGGCGGGCACGGGTTCCGAAGTATCGCCCGCAGCGGTGTTCACGGACACCGCGAACCACATCAAGGTGTCGTGCCTCAGTCCGTTCCTGCGACCCAACTTCGCGATTGTCGATCCGTTATTCACGGTCACTTGCCCGCCGAAGGTGACGGCCGATTCCGGTATCGACGCTCTGACGCACGCCATCGAAGGATTCTGCGCTGTCGATAACGAAGAGTTTCCACTGCCGAGCGGCGAGAAGTCGGTCTATCAGGGGAAGAACCCGATGGCGGATGCGATGGCACAGCGTGCCATCATGCTGGTCGGGAAGTTCCTGCGACGTGCCGTCAAAGATGGCAACGACCTGGAGGCCCGCGACGGAATGGCACTCGCGGGAACACTCGGTGGGCTGGCGTTCTCGAATGCGGGGGTCGCGCTGGTTCACGCGATGGAATACCCCGTCGGCGGTGCGGTTCACGTCTCGCACGGCGCCGGGAATGGACTACTACTACCGTTCGTGATGCGGTTCAACCTTAACCACCGTGTGCCAGAAACAGCACAGATTGGCGTTCACCTCGGCAAGATCGAAGGCAACGGAATGATTGAACTGGCTGAGTCCGCAATCCGCGAGATCGAGCGATTGCGCGAGGATATCGGCATCCCGACGCGACTGCGTGACCTGGGCGTGACGGAAGAGATGTTGCCGGGGTTCGCGGCGAAGGCCTTCGCAATCAAGCGGTTGATGCGAGTGAATCCGCGGATGCCGCAGAACGAGGGCGAGATCCTTGACATCTACAAGGCCGCCTGGTGAAAGTGTTAGCCGCTTGCGGCGTCGCAATGTGTCGCGAAGACGCAAGCGGCATAACTCAAATCCCCTTGTCACCTGTTGCTGGTGTAACCGCCTGCGGCGTTTCGTCGTCGAATGCCCCCTCGTCGGCGGTGATGATCTGGACGCCCTGTGCCGTGAGTGCCAGCGTGTGTTCGACGTGGACGCTCGGCATCCTGTCGCGTGTCACCACAGTCCAGTGGTCGCCGAGCGTGTCCACCTCGCTACGCCGCATGTTCACCATGGGCTCGATGGCGAGGGTCAGACCCGGTTCCAGTCGGAAGTCAGTCTTGCGGGTCTCGCGATCAACGTAGTTCGGAACCTGCGGGTTCTCGTGCATCGTGCGACCGATGCCGTGCCCAACGTAAGCGGTCACCACGCTGAACCCGGCCTGCTCGACGTGCCGTTGCATGGCGCTGGCTACCTCGCTCCACCAGCGTCGCTTCGGGAGCAAGTCGATCGCGATTTGAAGCGTTTCAATCCCCACCTTCAGCAGCCGGGCTTTCTCAGGTGAAATTGTGCCGATCGGAACCGTGATCGCACGGTCGGCACACCAACCGTTGAGTCGGCACGCGGTATCGACCTTGAGCAAGTCGCCGTCCTTGAGCACCCTCTGGTTGGGGATGCCGTGGACGACCTGCTCGTTCACACTCAGGCAAGTGACGGCGGGGAAGGGCGTCTTGCCGGGGTATCCCTTGAACAGCGGGATGGCCCCATGCTTGGTGTAAAACGCTTCGACGGCCTGGTCGATCTCGATTGTCTTCACGCCGGGTTTGGCCATCTCCCGACAGATCCGCAGCGCGCGAGCGACGAGCTTGCCAGACTCTCGCATGAGAGCCAGCTCGCGGGCGGTCTTCAATTCCGGCGGGCGGTTGTTATTCGCGCGAAGCATCGTGAAAACTTCACAAGGTGGAATTCGGATTGCGGAATTATACGAATGTGCGGTTCAGAGTGCAGAAATGCTCTCGACCGGAGTCAGCGGTTGCCCCGGACTGCAGCGATGATATTGTCGAAGATCACATCGACGGGGTCGGTCGCGGACACATCCCGGACGAGCTTTTGGCTCCTGTAATGGCTCAGCAACGAATCCGTGTTCTTGTGGAACTCCTCCAGCCTGCGACGAATGGTTTCTTCCTTATCGTCGTCCCGGAGAATCAGGGCTGTGCCGCAGCGGTCGCACGTCCCCTCCGTGGCGGGCGGAAGGTGGTTGATGTTGTAGCAGGCTCCGCAACGCGGATTTGGGCAGCACCGCCGACCGCCGATGCGTTTCACGACCTCGTCATCCGGGATGGTCAGGTTGATGACCGCATCCAGGGGCAGGCGCTGCTGGTGAAGCAGACTGTCGAACGCGACGGCCTGCGAGCGGGTTCGCGGGTAGCCGTCCATGACGAAGCACATCGGCCGACCCGGACCGCTGAACAACTCGGCGACCACGCCGTTCACAAGCGGATCGGGGGCCAGCAAGCCTTGCTTGAGGAGCGGTTCGACATGCTTGCCGGTGTCCGTGCCGCGGGCGATGGCATCGCGGAGGAGGACTCCCGTGCCGATGTACGACAGCCCGAACTCGCTCACGAGCCGCTCGGCCTGAGTGCCTTTTCCGCTGCCTGGTGGTCCGACGAGCACAAATCGCATGGATTCCACCAGTGGAGAGGGATGTGAGGTTCGAAGCTGTTGGGTGACGAACGAAACCGCCCCGGCCGAACCGGGGCGAGCAGAAGCTGAATCCCACGCGAGATTCTTGGGGAAACAGGATGATCTCACAAACCCCAACGCTGCGGGATCCTTTAATGTATGGTGAACTTTACCCGAAGGCAGCCTCTCCGATCATAGGCGTCTTGCTGCTGGTCACAGAAAGATGTTCGATCAGTGGGGTGCCGTCGGTGGGTTTTGGGGCAACACCGGTGACGCCACCTGAGCTGGCATCGGCGATTCGGGCACAACTGCTTGTGGTGCTGTCGTCAGTTGAGGCGGCAACACGGGTGCCGGGAGCGGCGCCACAGCGGACTCAACTTCCGCGATCTTGGCATCCATGAACTTCTGGAAGTCCGTGTCATACGTTTCCCGGCTGATCTGCCAGGCGGATCGAACTGATCCCCGACGGATGAAGTCGTTGAGGAAATGCTTCCACCCGGACCACTGACGAAGCCGGAACTGGTCTTCTTGTTGGTAGAACATCAAGAATGCCCGCTCGAACAGCGAGAACAGCATGGCGTGCGCAACCATTTCCTGTTTCCGTTTTTTGTCGAAGGCGAGCGAAGGGTCGTTGTTGGGAACGTCGAGGATGTCGAGGTCGTAGTATTCGAGCGCGATCTTCTGGTATTCAAAGAAGTGGCCGTTCAACTCATCGTAAATCTTGTATTCGTTGGCACGGCGGTCGGCCTTTCGGGCCTTAAGAAATTCAATCAGTGCCAGCGGCCCTGCAATGCTCAGGGTGATGTAGTAAATGATCTGAGCAACATCTTTGACTCCATCCAACATATCGTGCTCCACGTGTTCCAAACTTGTCTGTCCACGACAAAACCTGACCTGATGGGGATGTCAATCCAGGATCCGACCACCCCTGAGAAGCCGAACCACGACCACGACGAGAATGATGACGAGTAGCAGGTGAATCAGGTCGCCGCCGAACGGGGCAACAAACGCTCCCAGCAGCCACAGCACGACGAGAATCAAGATGATCGTTTCGAGCGTGTAGCGTTGCATAACGTTCCTTGAGTTGAGTGATGAACCGGTAAGTCGTGAGAAGACGTTGCAAGGTGCCGATCGTGAATGGAACACAACGACACAGCCCGATCACCGGTTCTCGGGTTCTGTCACACGTCGCCACGACCGCGCGAGGGAACCAGCAACCCCCCACCCCGTGAGCATCCCCAGGATGTATCCCGTGACAGCTACGAGCCAAACCGGCGTGACGAGATGCCAGGCCAACACAGTGAGTGTGACTTCCTGATCGTTCTGAAAGCAAAGCAGCGTAATCACCGCGAAGAAGACCAACAGGAAGAACGCGATCAAACTTCGCATGATGGACCCCTTTTTCTAACTGAACGATACGCATACTATCTCACTGCCCATTGATCTATCTGCATTTGTTGTTCCGAAAGATCTAAAATTTGGCAAAATTTGGTCGGATCTGTTGTTGTCGCGGCGGGATGGGTAGCGGACGTGTGATATGGTCTGCGTCATTCCCTCGCTCATCGCCACTTCAGAACGAGAGAATGGCTGCGTTTGTCGAGGACTACAGAAGATCGTTGGATTAGGGGATCGCGATTTTGAGTTCGTTCGATCCACTCTTCACGGTTGCCTCGACTTTCGTGAGCTTCAAATCTGAGTACTCTTTTGGGATCAATTCGACCTTCGCGGGCACTGTCGACTCGGGCGAGTAAGGCTTGTTGGCGGCTTGCTCCGCCTCGATTTTCTTGGCGTATTCCTCCTCGGACATGCCCGAAGGTGGAACGAACTTCGAGACTGTCACCTTGTACGTGCCCAACGCAGCTCCGGCCTGAGTGACCCCACCGGGGTGGTTGGTTTGAAGGCGGAAGGTCCCGTCGGATGCGGTCGTGGCGGTCGCGGCTCGGACTCCCTCAGCAGCGGGTTCCGGGGTGAACACGACCGTCGCACCGGCCAGAGGTGTTCCGCGTAGAGTCACGACGCCGGTGACCGGAGCGTACTTCTCGGTTGAACAACCGGCGAGAGCGAATGGGATGGTGACCAGCAGGGCACGGGAGGCCCAAACAAGTGTGTGCATGGTGTAGACCTTTTATGAGGATGATGTGCGAATAAAGTGGGCCAGCCAAACATGGCTGGCCCGCTGAGGATCTACGAATTTGGGTTCAGTAGTTCCCTATCACTTCACCCCCGGCCATCGTGCCGAGTGCTCCCCAAACACCGTAGGGACTTGCTCCAGATGTTGGTTCGGATGCAGATGAACTCCCGGTGTTGATCCCGTTCGGGATGAACCGAACACTCCCGTCGGCCAGCACAGCATTCACTCCACCAGCGTGATAGCTGGTGGCACTCATGAGGCCCCAACCATCGCCCCAGTTCTCGTTGATACAGTTTGGACTATTCGGCGGCAGAACGGTGTTGAATCCAATGTGCGAGGCCAGACCACTATGCCAGAGGGCCGTCATTGGTCGGCTTGACTGCACGCTGACGGTATACTTGCCGTTTGTCACGGTCGAGAGACAACTGCTCGGGTTCGTGTTCATCCCACTTTGGTTGTTCGCGGCCAGACCCCGGTAATCGGTTGCATCGGCCCCGCTGCCTTGCTCGCTCATGAGGATGGTGTTGCTCGTGCCATCGGTGATATCCGTAAAGCGAGTCTTCGATTTGTAGCCGAAGATCCCCCGCGTATTGGGTAGGTCGTGGTTTCTGTTGATTTTGTCACCGAAGCTCAGCACATAGTTCCGGCGGCCTGGCCAGGTCGAATCGCTGCCGTTGTACGCAAGACCACGAACAGACGCCGGGCATTCAAACATCGGTACCACGCTCCTCCACGGTGTGAAGTTTGAGAAGTCGCGGGGAAGGCCGAACGGCATGATGGGCACGGTACCATCCATGAACTGGTTGCTGTTGATCTGGTTGAACAGCGGCGACTGCTCCATGTAGGGCAGCAAGAGAACAAGACCGTTGATTGTCTCCTCATTGCCGCGAGGGTTGGTGCTACGGGTGCCCGGGCTAGGATTCGTCGGACCGCGACTAAAGATCAATCCGGAATTCACGTCGTGGTAGGCATGGTGTGCAATCCCGAGTTGTTTCAAGTTGTTCTGGCACTTCGTCCGTGCAGCTGCCTCGCGGACCTTCTGAACGGCAGGTAACAAAAGTCCGATCAGGATTGCAATGATCGCAATCACAACCAGTAACTCGATGAGTGTAAATGCTCGCTGATGTGTGTTCGATTTCGACATAGAAATGCCTCAACCTGGAGAAAAAGAGAATAGAAACTAGGATGCAATTCCGATGCCAATTCTGTTCCGTAAAAATAGAATGAACGGTGTACAGTAGGCGTCAGATCTTTTTTCCGGAGATTGCATTCCCAATATGGATTGAACCTAGCGGCCAGAGTTTGTCAATCGCTCTCGTGAGTAAAATAGCTCCTGACGAGTGTGCCACTCCATATCTGGAAGCAATCTTTCGCCCCTGGACCTAATAAATACCATTTTGAATGATGAATATTAGATCGATTTGCTTGAGACATCATATTTGTCACACCACTCAAGCAAGGATACCAGGATCAATCCCACATCTTTCAGAGCAATCATGGAGTTTGGCTTGGGTGTGAACAAAGAAACACCCCGACGATTGTCGGGGTGTTTGGAGTCGACAACCAGACTTTCGAAACATCAGTTCAGCGGCACTGTTTCGCCGCCGTTTCGCGATGCGGCAGCGGCCAGGGCTGCCGGAGTCGTGCCGTAGTTCACGAAGCGAACTGAGGCGTCACCCATCACGAAGTTCGCGCCAGCCGTGTGCATGCTGGCGAAAGCCGCGTCGTTATTGGTCGGCGTTGTGAGATTGGGCGCGGCGAACGTGTAAGGCGCGCTGCCGGTGCCGTCTGCAATACGGAGAGTCGATCCAATCCCTGTGGTTCCGTTGCAACCACCCGAAGCGCCCCAACCGCCACCGGCCCAGATCGGGAACTGACCCGAGTTCGTGTTCGAAGGCGTCACATTCTGGCTAACTGATGCTTCCCCGGCCAAGAACGTGTTGCTCGTGCCATCCGTGATGTCGGCGATCCGAACAACCCAGGTGTTTTGGTCATCGTTGGCAAACAGCAGGACTCCATTGTTCTTCACCCCAGTTACGCCGCCGCAGCTGAAACTTGTTGCACCCCAAAGGGCCGTGTTCCCCATGTTCCCAACGTAATTCGATTTGCCGTACCCCGTGCTGTTCTTTTGGTTCGGGAGAGTATCGCTCGGGCAGATGAACGTCTTGATCACGGTGTTGGCGACAGGTGTGCCCGCTGACGTCAGGATGGCTGCATTTGTGTCGCAGCGTCCCTGAGCGTTCGCGTTGTGATAGCTATCAATGTTCGAACCGTTCGGGCCACCACCGAAGCCGGGCGTAAAGTACATTCGATCGTTTGAAGCGGGATTCGTCAAAGCTGTATAAAGCGGACCCTGCTCGACGTATGGGAGGATGTAACACATCCAACCCCACTGGTTATTATCGTTGTTGTACTCGCCGATGGGGAACTTCAAGTAGACGTCGTGGAAGTTATGCAGGGCGAGGCCAATCTGCTTGAGATTGTTCGAGCAAGTTGAGCGTGCAGCAGCCTCGCGGACCTTTTGGACTGCGGGGAGGAGGAGGCCGATCAAGATTGCGATGATGGCAATCACGACCAACAGTTCGATCAGCGTAAACGCTTTTCGAGGGAGAAGACGGAGGGACATCAAGGACCTTTCGAAACAGAACGTGACTGGGGCGGTGGATGGGGGAGAAAGACGCAAGGAAAATCACCCATCTCATAATCAGATACAGAAATTCAACACGGCTCTTTCACACATATCTGAATAACGGGTAGGTGTCCACTACATGAGTGCGGCGATTGGATCTGGCCGAACGATCAGGGCCAAATAATGAACACCCCGGCAAATGACCGGGGTGTTCTGATAATCAGCTATTCGGAGTGGAAACTCAGTTGAGCGGGAGGGCTTCGCCCCCGTTCCGGGTTCCGGCCGCCTGGTAGTTCGGACCGGCGACGCCGTTGCTGATGAACCGAACAGAGCCATCAACCAGAACGAAGTTCGCGCCGCCAGTGTGCTGGCTGCTGAACGATCGGTCCATTCGCTTGGCGTTCCCGCCGTTCGATGTGGCTGAGTCCGCAGTCGTGTCCTGGGAGTTCAGCGGGTAGTTCACGTCCATGACCCGGAAGGAATTGTGCTGAGCGCCTTGCCCGGCACAGCTCGGATTGCCACCAGCCCAAACGGGGAACGTGTTCGTGGCGGTCACGGAATAAAGGACGCTGTTTTTGCTGCCCGTCACTTCACCCACAGCTACGGTATTGCTGGTCCCGTCTGTGATCATCGTCATGCTGATTGGCCAGGTGCGGTCGTTGTTGTTCGAGTGCAGGAGAACGCCGTTCGACGTTGCCCCACCTGGAGCGCTCCAACTGGCCCACGCGCCAGCGGTCGTATCACTGCCCATGTTGCCAAGGTAATTCGACTTCCCGTAACCGTTCGTGGTGGTATTGGGCCACACATCACTTGGGCAAATGAACGTGCTGATGACAGCCTTGGCACCACCGCCACCCGCGTTCCCGTTGACTCGACAAGCAGTCGTGATGCTCGGGGTGCTGGTGTTGTTGTCGAGGCTGGTGACGCCGGCCGGCATCGAAGCGTGCCGATTCAAACCGCCACCCGGCATGATGAGCAGGAAGTTTGTGGTATCGGCTTGCATCGTGTTGAACACGTTCTGCTGTTCGATGTAGGGGAGGAGGGCGGTGCCCCAACCCCAAGCGTTCATGTCGTCCTGTTGCTGTCCGACTGGGAAGACTTGGTAGACATCGTGGTAAGCCTGTAGGGCGATGCCAAGTTGCTTGAGATTGTTCGTACACTTGGTCCGGGCCGCGGCTTCACGGACCTTTTGGACTGCGGGGAGGAGGAGGCCGATCAAGATTGCGATGATGGCAATCACGACCAACAGTTCGATCAGCGTAAACGCTTTTCGAGGGAGAAGACGAGCGGTCATTTCGACACCTTTCAAATGAGAAAGAAAATTCGAAGAGGGGTGGTAAACCCGAGATGGAAAAGGAACAAGTAAATCACCCTCTCATCAATTAAGATAGAGTTGGAGTTCTGTGAGGTTCATGAGAAAGGCAAGAAACTGGATACTTCTGGTCCGGAATCGGCGTCAAGACCCATTGAAGAAAGAAAGTTGCGACCCAAGGGCGAAATATCGGCCTCAAAGCGAGGCCGCGATCGTTTGATGAGAATGGCTTGGGAGTCTAATTTTTTGCAAACAGGTCGCGACGCACTTCAACCCAAAACGCCAAGTTAGGTGTTTGATCGTCCTGAGTTCTGTGGCTTAACTTTCTCATACATCAGTCGCACGAGTTGCTCGAGGAGTTCGAGGAACTCCGTTCCGGCAATCTCCTTGACCTGGTTGATGAGCAACCGTCGGCGTTCGATCAGATCGACACAGTTTTCGACGCCCATCTTTTGAAGCGGCCCGCCGGGAGCCTGCATGTCGAGCAGTTCTTGAATCTCATCGGAGCGGAGATCCGCGGCTCGCTCACGGTTGCGTTCGAGCCAACTGACAAGGTCTGGCAGTGCCGCACGTTCATAGAGGAGTTTTAGAGCTTCTTCGTCTGCCGGTGGTTTCCCGTGCATACGCGGGAGGAGACGCTCCAGAGGGAGGTTCCGAAGTTCACTGACCGTGAGACCCAGCGCGTCGGCACACTGGCTTACTGTGGCGTTGCGGAGCCGACGCTTGGGTCCGCTATGGAGGATTTGCCGAACCGTGTGACGGTTCAATTCTGAAATGCGTGCGAAATCCTCCTGATTCCAGCCACGTTCTTCGACGAGTCTTGCGATTTTGTTCGCGAGATCGACGCCCGGCGTTGCCGTTACAGCGTTCATCCGTGTACTCTCTTCCGGGCACCGCCCCGATGCCCTGCCCGCCCGCCGAAAACTCACCCTTCGACAATCCTAATGCCGACCCGATTGGTTGGAAGAGCGGAGCGACGAGCGTTACGAAAATTGTGATCCTTTTTTGCGGGCAAGGACGACGTTGCTGCGAGAACCAGAGAGGGTAACGTAGTTGAGCGGGAGGGACGAGAAGAAACCACCCGAATCGGCAGTTTCTCCTCGTCCCTCCCGCTCTACCTACCCTGAGGCAGTGTCGAACACCGCTACAAGGAGCGATGTTCGGAAACTGGTCAGTAAGGGCTCGACTTCACGCCCGAGCTAGGAACAACGGGAAGCGATGGCAGCGTGATCGGAGCAGGAACGGGGGAGATGATCCCGCTCGCACCGGTCTTCGGAGCTTCTTTCACGGGTTCCTTGGTCTTCGGCATCTCCTTCGGTGGGGTCACCGGGACGACTACGGCGGGTGGGGCTGCACTCGCCGAGGCGCAGCTGTCGCACGCCGGAGCGGCGCAGCAGTGTGACTTCTTGGCAGCCAGACGAGCCTTCAACTTGTCGAGGAGGCCAACCTTCTTGGTTTCGCAAGGATCGCAAGCCGGTGCACATGCGGGTGCCGGTGCACATGCGGGTGCTGGTGCTGCTGCACAACAAGTCGGCGCCGGAGCTTCGCAGGATTTCTTCGCTGCGAAGTGGGCCTTGATCTTGTCGAGGAGGCCAACCTTCTTGGTTTCGCAAGGATCGCAGGCTGGGGCGCATTCAGCCTTGCACTTCGGAGCGAGACGGGCCTTGATCTTATCTAACAGCTTGACCTTTGTGCTTGCACAAGGGTCGCAGCAAGAAGGGGCAGGTGCTGCGCACCCACTGCACCCGCTTGCCTGAATGATCGCGGGCGAGTTCTCTCCCCATCCGACGAGAGTGACGTCGCCGCCGGCCGCCAGGGCCGAAGTCAGTACCAGGAATGCCGTGTTCAAGAGTAAATCCTCCCTGTCTGTGACATTGGGCACCGGCAACTGGACCGGGTATGTTCCCACCACTTCGAATCGACGGCGGCCTGTTGCTGCCGTGAAGTTGGGCAGGGAGAAAACGCGAGGAATTCCTCAAGGACGTTCGGTTCCGCCGAACAGGTGTGATACGCCGTGAATGCCCTGTTTAGCCTTCGGCCGGGATTCGCGGGGTTGAAGGGGAGATGCGAAGTTAAGGAGAGCACCGAGCAATCGGATTGTTCAGGCTGCCGCGCTTCTTGCTCTTGGTGACTCTTGGACTTGCCGAAACGGTGGACATGCGTTTCTATAGTGAGATCACAACCTCCGGAGGGAAGCCGTGGCCCGCACCGAAAAGGTATGGCATCTCCTTCCGAACAATCCCACCGCGACCAATCGTTTGGCCGCCATGGCGAAGGTGTCGCCAGTCGTCGCTCAACTCCTCCTGAACCGGGAAATCAGCGATCCCGTCGCCGCTCGCCGATTCCTCGATTGCCCGCTCGCGGGGCTCCATCCTCCGCTTTCACTGACGGGCGTTGCCGAAGCGGCGGAACGGATTGCCTCCGCGATCGTCGCGAAGCGGAAAATCTGCGTCTACGGTGACTACGACGTGGACGGAGTTACCGGCACAGCCATCCTCATGCGGCTCCTCGGTAAACTCGGCGCAGACGTCACTTACCACACTCCGGATCGCATTTCGGAAGGTTACGGCCTACATACCAAGCGACTGAAGGATCTCGCGCAATCGGGTGTGTCGCTGGTCATCAGCGTGGATTGCGGGATCGCGAGTGTGGTCGAAGCTGATGAAGCGAAGAAACTCGGCCTGGAACTGATCGTGACCGACCATCACGAGATGAAGGTCGGCCTCGATGGCCCGATGCTGCCCGATGCCGCGGTGATCGTTCACCCACGCTTGCCCGGCGGCAGCTACCCGTTCGGCGATCTGTGCGGTGCCGGCGTTGCGTTCAAACTCGCGTGGGCCATCGCCCAGCGCTGTTGTGGGTCGGACCGGGTTCCCCCACAGATCCGGGAACTCCTCCTCGATGCGGTTGGGCTTGCCGCGCTGGGGCTCGTAGCCGACGTTGTTCCACTCCGCGACGAGAACCGCATCTTTGTTAAGCACGGCCTGGAACGCATCAGGACGAATCCGTCGATTGGGTTGCGTGCGCTGATGGATGCGGCCGGCATCAAGGCCGACGACACGATTACCTCCGAAGATGTGGGGTTCAAACTCGCCCCGCGGCTCAACGCTGCTGGCCGACTGGGCTGTGCCAGGCTCGCTGTTGAACTGCTCACGACGAACAGTCTTTCAGCCGCCAAGACCGCGGCCGAGTTCCTCGAAGGGCAAAACAGTCAGCGCCAGGCGATGGAGCGGAAGTACACACAGCAGGCGAAGGAGATCGTGGACCGAGACCACGCGAACGATTCCGCAGTGGTGGTCGGTTCGCACGAGTGGAAGGCAGGCGTCGTGGGGATCGTCGCGAGCCGACTCGTGGACCACTACGGCAAGCCGGCTCTGGTCATCGCCATGCCCGAGAACAAGGACAAGGACTCCGTGGCGACCGCGAGCGGGCGGAGCATCCCTGGCTTCCCGCTGCACACGGCCTTGCAAGCACTCGATGAACTGCTCGAGGGGCACGGCGGTCACGCGGCTGCGGCGGGCTTCAAGATCCGCCCCGAGCGCATCCCGGCGTTCCGCGATCGCTTCAACGCTTATGTGTCGAAGCACTTCCCCGGTGGCACCCCGGCCCCGAGGCTCATTCTCGATGCGGAAGTCCCGCTGTCGGCACTGACATTCGGTTTGTTCAAGGATCTCGACAAGCTCGAACCATACGGAGCCGGGAATCCGAAACCGCGGTTCCTGGCAGCGGGGTTGAAGGCCGAGGGGGCTCGCTTGATCGGCACCGGCGAGACGAAGAAGCACCTCGACTTCCGCGTGCGGCAAGGCGACACCACGATCCGCTGCGTGGCGTGGAACATGTCCGATCGTCTGGAGGAGTTGATGAGCGAAGGCGGCGATTGCTGCCTGGTGTTCACGCCGAAGATCAACGAGTGGCGTGGCAATCGCAAGATCGAACTCCAGGTAACAGACCTGAGGCCGGGGAAGACCGCCGTGCTGGGATAGTCGCCGTTGTGACGTGACCGAAGAACACAACGCAACCCCTGCGTCGCCTGCCTACAATTTCCTCTCATCCGCGACTGACAACCCATCAGGTGCAATGTGCAACGAATCACGCGGGAGCAATCCCGGAAGTACGCGTTCGACTGGCGTGATGAGCCATTGCTCCGCGTGAAATGCGGCGAGTCGTTCGAGATCGAAACCTACGACGCCAGCACCGGCTATTTCAAGACCCCCGAAGACAAGGCGATCCCGTCGAAGCGGCCAGGGTTCGACCGCACTCCGCCAACCGCCAACCCCATCGGCGGCCCGGTGTTCCTCGAAGGGGCCGAGCGCGGCGATACACTCGTGGTCACACTCGAAGACATCCTCGTGGACGACTACTCGTGGGTGGCGATCGGTCCGCGACGTGGGCCGCTCGGCGAATCGACCCGCTGGCCGGAACTGTCGGGCGACTACACTACGAAGATCTTCAAGCACACTCCGGGGCCGAGCGGCACGACCCGCGACGGCACCCTGCACTTCAGCGACAAACTCTCATGGCCGATCACGCCGTTCGTCGGCACGCTGGGCGTGTGCCCCGATCGCGAGGTGGTAACGAGCCTCGACGGGCAAGGTGCGTGGGGCGGTAACCTCGACATCCGCGACTTCGCCGTCGGCAACAAGCTGTACCTGCCCGTGTACCACCCCGGCGCGTTGCTGTACCTGGGCGACGTTCACGCCAGCCAGGGCGACACGGAGTTCACCGGCACCGCCGCCGAGACCAAATCGACCGTGCGATTGCACCTGGAGGTCATCAAGAAGAAGCGGGTGCCATACGTGCGCATCGAGAAGCCGAACTCGATCATCTCGATCCACGCCGACAAACCGCTGGAAATCGCTGTCGAAACGGCAACCGTCAGCCTGATGGACTGGCTTGTGACCGATTACGGCTTCACGCCGACGGACGCGTACTGCCTCGTGAGCACCTGCCCGGACTTCCGCATCCACGTCTACCAGATGTGCAAGATCGGAAAGCTCTGCTACGTCGCCGGGGCGGAGATTCCCAAGAAGTACCTTGGATGATGATGGACGATTCGTGGTCGTTGGGGAAAATCCGCCGAGGTCGGTCACACGCGGAGAGGGTTCAGCGTGTGGGGTGTAGCGGGAGAAGAAATTCTCGCGGAACACGCAACCGTATTCGATGCGGAGAAAAGCAATGGACGTAGCCACGACACTCAACGCACGCGATAGTTTGATGACGCTTCTCGGCCAGATGAACGCGGAGCGGCGATTGCAGTTCAAGTTCGGGATGGTTGTTCGCACCCTGTGGTGGGTGGCGGGGTTGCTCCCCGACGAGAAGGCTGACCACGGCGAACGCGTCGCGGTCAAGGCCGCTCAGCACTGGCTGCGTGATCTCAGCGACTCCAGTGCCCGCGAGGTCGAGGGCTTTCTCGTGGCGGAAGCTGTCGATGGCGGCATCAGGCACCACGACTACGACCCGCTGTTCACCGCCCCCGCGGGGGCGGCAGCCGTGTCGCCGGAACTGGCTGCGGAGATCGTGGTTCGGACTGCAGTCGCGGTCGACAGACGTCGGAAGCCGGACGCCGGGATGTGCGAGGAAGAAGTTCAAGCCAGAACCTGGAACGATCTCCTCAACTTTGCATATCGGATCGCGGAGCCCGTAAGTCATGATACACCGCCCCAGCATTGAGATATTTTGCTGTAGCGGATGAGCGGTTGTTGGTTTGAGTTTTTCACCCAAAGGGAGTTGTTCGATGCGGAATCAGATGTTCACGGTGACGGTTCTTGTGCTGACGGCCAGCTTCGCGAACGCCCAGGATACGGTAGCCAATCCAGAGTTCACCAACTGGTCGAAGTTCCCCAAGGGAACGTCGGTCGTGATGAAGATCAGTTCGACGGCAGCGGGCATGACCTCCGAAACAAGCATGACGACCACGTTGCTCGAAGTCGGGGCCGACAAGGTCGTGGTCGAGACCGCGACCGCGATCAAGGCGAACGGGATGGAGTTCAAGACCCCGGCGATGAAGCGAGACGTGGCGAAGTCGATCCCGCTGCCGAAGGGGACCAAGAAGGAAGATCTGGCCGGCGGCAAGCCACCGGGCACGCTTGAGGAAGGAACCGAAACGCTCAAGGTCGGCGGCGTCGAGGTGAAAACCAAATGGTATCGGTTCAAGCTCGAAGCGGGTGGGGTTACGACCGAATCCAAGATGTGGCGATCGGATGACGTGCCCGGCATGATGGTGAAAATGGAAGCGACTACCACGGGGACGGTTGCGAGCACGACCAAGATGGAACTTGTTGAGTTCAAGAAGCCGTAGTGCCGTTTGTGGACATCGGCAGACGAAGCGATGGCAAGTGGATGAAGCGGATCAGTTAAGAGAACTAACCACAGAGCCACAGAGAGCACAGAGTCGAAATCAAACACAGAGTGAATGCAGGGATTGAAGACAAACTCTTTTCTAGGTCTTTGCCTTCATCTCTGTGCTCTCTGAGGCTCTGTGGTTAATCCTGGTTTTGTTTGAGACAGTAGCATCACGAGTGCCACGGTCATTTGTCTTTGCCCTGAAGGGGCAGAACAACATAGCCCGGGGCAAGCGAAGCGTCGCCCCGGGGTCAGGCCAACACCAA
>PNLP01000037.1 GCA_013823135.1 Planctomycetaceae bacterium | reverse complement strand
ACACGGCCTTTACGACACCTTGTTGACACCAGAATGGTCGTATATATTTGCTTCGCCAATTGTCCGATTGCCTTCACCTCTCAGGAGTTTGGTTATGGCCACAGCCCGGTTCGTAAAGGCGCTCGCCGCGGTCGCGATGTTCAACGGTGTGCTCTACCTGAGCCTCTCACCAGAGGCCCGAGCCAGCAATGAATCCGACGCCAGGAGGTACACTCAAGAGCTCAAATCCGGGAAGGATGCCAAGACCAAGATCAATGCCCTGAACGAACTTGGCAAACTCGCAGCCATCATGAAAAGCTACGTCGAGACGGCTCTGCCAGACATCTACAAGAGCCTGGACGATAAGGACGCGGGAATTCGCGCTGCCGCGGCTCAAGCAATCGGCGCGTGCGACGAACCGGCCGAGAAGGTCGTCCCGGCACTTATGAAAATCCTGAAAGATGACAAGGACGATTCGGCGAAAATCGGAGCTGTGAAGGGGTTGACGTCTGTAGGGCCAAGCGCGAAGGACGCGATCCCGTTGTTACGGATGATCGCCGACGACAAGAAGAGCACAGTCGCCCCGCAGGCCCAGGCAGCGATCAGGGCAATCACCCAGAGGAACTGATAGCGGCGACGTTGGCATGGTGGGGCAGGCATTCGTGCCTGCCCTGTTCCGTTCTGGGTTCAAGCTCCGATCCACCTCGCGAGCAGGTTCTTCGTGATCTGCTGCACTCGCTTGTCGGGGCCGTGAGGGCGGCCGTTATGCACGAACGGTAGCCAGTGCCCTGGCGGTGAACTCAGCCCCTGTGCCCAGAAGATCGTCGAGGCATTGAAGACCGTGTTTCCCTTCGGGCCGGGGTAGATTGTCGCCTCGTAATGGCTATCAGCTTCGCCGCCGTTGGTCGTCTTGCCTGCCGCGACGACTTCGAGCCCGGGAATCCTCGCCGGGTCGCCGTGGAACTCCCATCCCACGAGCCCCGGAATCGCGTCGCCCTTCTTCATGCCGGTTTCCGCGAACATCCAGTGCTCGGGTTTCGTGCAGATCCAGTCGCCGGAGCCATTGAACGGTGTCACGGTCTGTGCCCCGATCAGTGTCGATTCATTCGGCGCTTCCAGGGGCAGGTCCACCATCCACTTCTCTTCGCCGGGTCGGATACCACCATACCGACCCATCCGTTCCAGAATGCGGTTGGGAACCTTCGTGCTGCTCGGCGAAAACGGCGTTACGAAGCAGCACGAGTTCCCCGAGAAGAAGCCGAAGTTCACGCCGCGTTTCACAGCTTCCATGCAGTGATCGTACTGCGTGCGGCTCCAGTATTCGTCGTGCCCCACGGACAGGAACGCCTTGCATCGCGTGATCGTGTCGAGCGAGTTATGCACGTCTTCGTTGCTGCAATAGGTCAGGTCGTAGCCTTGCTGTTCGAGCCAGTGTGAGAACGGGAACTCGAACAGCAGGAACTCGCCCGAACCGAGTGACAGCGGGTTGTCAGTCACTTGCGGATACCTGGCGTATGGCCGATCGAAACTGACCTGCACGCCCGAGATGAGCGGCTTCTTGTCGGGGCGATCATTGTCGTAGAGCGAGTGCGTTTCGGGCCACTTGTTGTACGCTTGCCAGGTGTTCGTGCTGCACTGGAACAGCACATCGGCCTTGCGATCATCGCGAACGATGAACGTGCAGTAATTCTGGTAACGATGTTTCTTCGCCGACAGTTTCGCGAGATAAACTCCACTCACCCAGTCCTTGGGAATCTCCAATACGATGACCGGTTCCCACTGGCATTCGCGGAGTCGCTTCTCGCCGACCGGAGGCACAGGTTGCGGCTTCCCCTCGAAGGGCCCGAGTGTCTTCATCAACCGCCCGCCCGTTCCGCCGTAATAACCCAGCCTGTAGATGTCGATGGTAAACGCAGATGCCGGTTCGGTGCTGACGCAGAAACCGATCTTCTCTCCGGCCGCAACCGAGGTGCGAGTCCAATACCCTTCAATGAGCGACTGGCGATACTTCGCCTTGGCGTCGAACTTGACGTAGGTGAGTTGCCAGTCCGTGCTGCCCTCTTTGTCGTTCTCGGCAGCAATGGGCGATTTCTGGCGAGCGGCGGACGCAAGTCCGCCGGTCCCGACGAGGGCCGCGGCCGTCAGCACTTCGCGACGCGTGGGTTCTGACATGGCAGACTCCGATGTAGAAGGTTGTTGCAAGTACCATCCCACGTTCTGCAACGTGCAGCAATGATTGACCCGCGGAATGTCTGTTCAACCTTCGGGGCACGCTAACATGTGTGATGTGTGCTATTCTGCGGGTAGTCAGGTGCGTTGGGCCTGATTGCTTCCGGAGTCGCCCATGCAGTTCTATTCGATCCGAGCGAAGACCGGCGGGTTGTGGATTGCGATCATCATTTTTGTGCCACTCGCTCTCGGGCTGGACTGGATCGTGGTGAATGGCATCGTGTGGCAATATCGTGCCAGCAGTTTTCCCACGGCCACGGCCACGATCACTCATTCCGAGATTGTCGAACACCGCGGCTCCAAGGGTGGCCGCACCTACACCCTGGATCTGATCTACCAGTTCCGCGTGGGGGACCAAACGTTCATCGGCACACGATTCCGCTACTACACGAACGGGACTTCCAACCACGAGCAGATCAGACTGCGGCATCTGGAATACCCCGTTGGCCGAACGGTCGTGGCATACTATCCGCCCGAGGAGCCCGCATCCGCCATTCTCCACCCAGGCGTGGAAGGCACGGAACTTTTGCGGGCGCTGTTTGCGGTTGGGCTCAGCGTTCTTGTGATGGGTGCAATCGGTCTCGCGTTTGCCAAGCGGTTGGCGTTCAACCCCGACGATCCCGACTGCGTGCGGCAAACCGACACTGGCTGGGAAGCCCAGATGCCCGCCACTTCGCACGGCGCGGTGTTCTACCTTACGCTGGCGGCTGCGTGTATCGTCTCGGGATTGGTGCTGATGGCAACTCGCACCGAGAACCCACCGCCAGAACTCGTGGGAGCCGCGCTAGCCGGTTCGATCGCGATCGCGGCTTTGGCGGCCGTACTCTTCTCCCGCTATCCCACGCTGACCGCCGATCTCGATCTCAAGGAACTGACGCTTCCCGCCCCGTGGTTCGGTAGCCCGATCAAGGTGCCATTCGACCAGATTGGAACGATCGCTGTGCGTGAAGAGGATAAGACAGCGGGTCGCAACGAGACGTATCAAGTTTACAACTGCGAGATCGGCTGGGGAAACCGCGAACGTGTGCAGATCACGACCATTGCGACATTCCTCGATCGCTTCGAAGCTGAGAAACTGGCGACGTGGGTGAAGATGACGTTGGGGCGGGTGGTTACGGAGTTGGATGCAATCGAGCGGATCCGTTAACGGCTGATCGCGGTGCCACGGCGACCTGGTGGGTCGCCGTGACACCGCGTTGTCGCTGGGTCACTTCGCCGCCGGGGGTGGCAATGCGGGAATCGGAGCGGGTGCGACTGCGGGCGGGGCGGCCGGTGCATTCGGGTCGGCCTGAGGGATGACCGGAATCGGCGGGGCCGGGTTCGGTTGACCTTGCGGAACTACCGGTGCCGCACGCTTCGCACAGCGAGGTTTCACGTCGCCGAGCAGGGCATCGAGATCGAGAAGCAGATCGTCCACGTCGGAGATGATTTGGTTGCCAATCCCGTTGCGGGCGTTCTGCACAACGGTCACCCCGCCGGCACCGCCACTGACCACGATCTTGTTGCCGATGCCGTTCCCCGAGCCCGTGACCAGGTTGGTCGAGGAACCGCCGGGGCCAGTGCTGCGAATGATCACTTCCGAACCGTTCATCACCATGTAGCCGCCGGGCCACTTGATCACTTGAGGGGTCTGCGGGGCCACCGTTGCCGGTGGCAGTTGAGCGTATGCGGTGGAGCCAAGACCACCGAGCGCGACCAGGGCAGCAAGCCCGGTTCTCCAGGAAGGAACGTACATCATTTCTCCTTGTATTTGTGTCAAAAGTGAGAGGTGAATGTGTAGCGGTCGCCCCTATCGGGGCGACAAGCGGACCCGCTGGGTCCGCAGCTACTTCGCGATTCAGTGCCGGCTCAGCGGTTACCGGCGATCACGGTGTTGCCGACGCCGTTGCCGCTGTTCGCGACAACGTTGATGTTCAACCCACCCGGCCGACCGCTGTTCCCCGCGATCACCCGGTTCCCCGTGCCATTTCCGCTGTTCGAGATGACGTTCACGTTCACCCCACCCGGGAAGACGCCGCCACCGGGGAAGTAGCCGCCGTAGCCGAACCCGCCGCCGTTCTGAGCGATGACCGTGTTGCCGATGCCGTTGCCGCTGTTGCTGATCACGTTCCGGTTGAAGCCACTACCGCCGAAGCCACCGAAGCACGGTTGGACCTGTCCGACGTTCCGGGCGACGATCGTGTTGTTGATGCCGTTGCCGCTGTTGCTGATGACGTTCCGGTTGTGCTGGGCGAAGGCCGTCGAGTTGGTGGCCATCAGACCCACGAGTGCCATTGCGCCGATCATGAGCTTTCGCATGTTGCCGTCTCCTGTTGGGGCGAAGTGCCGAACGGCTGGTTTGCTGAGTTGTTCCGCATCTCGCTTGCCGGTCGGGTTCTGCCTGTGGAACGAGGCATTCGCCGCCGTTTGCGCAAAACTTGGAAAATGCGAGATGTGTGCTGTCGGAGAATTGTTCAGTTCTTGCCCAACACCAGATCAACGACCCAGCAGCCACGCACGTGAACCTGCTGCGGATCGCGGCAGTGGTTCAGCACGTCGTCGTTGTCGCAGTCCGCATCTTGAAGCGCATCCGCGAGGATGGGCATGGCGCTGAAGTCGCGTGATTCATAGATGTGCTTTGCCAGTGACACCGCAGTGTCACTCCACCACGCGGACGACAAGGTGGTGGGCCGAAACGGATTGCCGATAATGTCGCGGAGGAGCGTGATGTTCTGGTCGCAGAAGTTATCCAGGTACCGATCTGTGTGGCGGTAATGTTGTGCAAAGTGTTCGTCGTCGATATCCGTGGTGGTTTGCCACCACGCATTCTCTGGGCCATCTGGGTTGGTCGCCGCAGTCAACAACATTCCGGCGACGGTGTCGAGCGCCACAGACTTGGCATTCCATCTCAGTTCGACACGATTTGATGATCCGATCATATTCCACAACAACTCGGAACGGGCACGTGTCCACGCCGTGATCGCAGTTAAAAGTTCTTGAGATGCAGGTTGTCCCTTTGCCTCTTCGATGGCTACTTCGACATTCGCAACAAAGCCCCGAGCTGGTTCACTTCCATCCCACGCTTCGGTGAATAAATGAAAACAAGCGAGATGAAAAAGACTGAGTTTCCGCTGTGATGCCTTCGGAGCAACCAATGTGAGTAAATTTCTTGACGATGGGTGTGTCAACCAGAATTGCTCGTCCATCATTCACCTACGTCAGTCGTCTTGGGCGAGCCGGAAGCCCAGCGACCGGAGGTTTCGTCTCCAAGCTCCTCCGGTCAATCACCAGTAGTTTCAATGCGGCGCAGTGCAGACCCTATCGCCAGTCGCCAGCGAGAACAAAAGCAGCCCAGTACAGTGGCGGCGTGCGGCGACCGTTCTTTGGGGGCTCTTTGAGGACACCCGCTTTTACTCCCTCATTGAGCACCCATAACTGCGACTCTCGCAGCGCCTTCAAGACGGGCATCCCCTGCTTTAACCGATTTTCGTAAAAGCGGACCATCAACGCACTAGTCGCCTCGTCGGGTACCTGCCACAAACTTGTCACCGTAGTCCGAGTCCCCGCCAGCTGAAAGGCACGTTGCAGGCCAAGTACCCCATCACCGCCGGCTACCTTCCCCAGACCCGTTTCACACGCCGAGAGCACCGCGAGTTCGACCCCGCTCAGATCCAGATCAGAGATCTCCAAAGCCGTCAACACACCGTCGTCGTCAGGTGTCGGTTTGTTCGCCCCCGCACACACCAAACCGCACAACAACCCGGGATTGGGACCCACATGTCGCACACGATTCCCAATCACGCCATCAGACCTCGCGTCCGGTTGCCCAGCCGACTTCAGATCGTCGAAAAACCCGTGAGTCGCGAAGTGAAGATAACGGTGTTTCCCGGCAGCCTGACGAATCGCCCCTTCCGTCGCTTCCCCTTTGCTGAGCGACTTAAAGACGGAGCCGGGCACGTTCTTGCTGAATAAGTCCCCGATCTTATGAATTTCCCCCGCAGTCGCATCCAATGGTTTCCAAGCCACAAGCCCACTTGTTGGTTTCGGCTGTGTGACGGGGTATTCACCCTGAGCTCTTGCCTCACCTGGTGGTGCACTGAAATCCACGTCGCCGACGAGCAGCAGGCTTGGATTCCCCACCGAGCGGTTCGACAGGAGTTCCGGGAGGAGGCGAGGAACCGGGATCACCGCAATGGCGAGCTCCTCGATCAGATATTTCTTGGGATCGATCCCGCGTAAGGCCGCGAACGGAAGTTGACATAACGGGCCATCAGGACAGATCAGCACGAGATTCACACCTTCAAGATGGGGTACAAGTGGATCCCACACAGCTTCGCGCAGGACACTCTTGTCGCCCTCACCCTGGACCGGTCGAGTTCGCTTCAAACTTGTCTCACTGCGGAAGTCCTTGACCATCTCAGCGATTTCACTGCTACTCGCCTTCAGGTCGACTCGGGCAATAGACTTGGACTTGATGATGAATGCGGCAATCGAGCCATCAAATGCTAGAAAATCGATGAGGACTGCATCTGTGGGGAGCAGTTTTTGGATGTCGGTCACCTTGAGCGCACGAGACTCCCGGTATTTCGCAAAATCCTTTGACTGGGATGCGAGCTTCTCTTCCAGCGCCTCGCGTTCATCGACGAGTTGTTTGAGTTGCTTGGGAACATCAATCCCGGGGCCAGGTTTGGGCGGGTTGCTCACGAGGTTACTGAGCTTTCGAGTCACGTCGCTGAGTGCGTCGAGAGTCTGTCGCGATGTCGGATCAGTGCCGCGTGTTGCACGTGCAAAGGTCTGCCGAACGGTCACGGCTCCGCGCCATCGGAACGCAGTCGCATACACATCCGCTGCATTTGTCCTGGGAAGATTGAGGAGATTGTTAAGGTAGAATCGTGTCAACTCAATGAACGCAAACTGTCCGGACTCCGACCGGACAACTGCGGATCGCTCAAGGTGTTCCTCGATGATACGAATGGCTTCTTGAAACAGCGGGGCAGCCGTCGTGTACCGTCGCTGTGCAACGCGTAGTGCCGCGAGATTGTTCAGACTCGTCGCGTAAGTAGGATGTGTCTCGCCGAGGATCTGCTTTCGAATATCAAGTGCCTCCTGGAATAACTGTTCTGCTTTGTCCAGGGCGTTCTGCGACTTGTACACGCCGGCGAGGTTATCCAGACTAGTCGCGTACTCAGGATGATGAGTCCCGAGTACTTCTTTCTGAATATCTAGTGCCTTCTGAAAGAGTGGCTCTGCCTTCACCAACTGCCCCTGAGCCTTGTGGAGTGCGGCCAGGTTGTTGAGGCTAGTGGCATATGATGAATGCCTCTCACCATATCTCGCTGCGTAAATTTGCAATGCTTGTGTATAAAGTGGTTCCGCTTTTGAAAATTGCCCTTGGGCTTCGTAGAGAAAAGCAAGGTTGTTGAGACTTATTGCATAGTCTGGATGGCGCTCTCCAAGTGTCGCCTTTTTGATCATAAGCGACTCTTTAAACAGCGGCTCTGCTCGTGAGAATAATCCTTGGTCGTCGTACAAAACTGCCAGATTATTCAAACCAAGTGCATAAGAAGGATGCATCTCACCATAAATATTTCGGTCTATCTCGAGCGACATCTTTAATAGCTGCTCAGCCTTAGCTAAAGAACCCTGCGTTGTGTAGAGCACGGCCAGATTGTTCAAACTGACGGCATAGACGGGGTGCTTCGTGCCGACAACAGATTGCCGCTTTTTGATGACCTCTCGGTACTTTGGTTCAGCCCTCTCGTACTCCCCACGATCAAACAAGCGGCGACCCTCTTGCATGAGTTGATCGGCAGCGACAAGCTCAGCCTTCTGTTCTTTCGTCATGTTCGCCAGAAGCTCCACATTCGAGAGACTTATTCGGGCGTCTGTCGTCTTCCAGTGCGTATCTCCGTTGACTCGCTTGCGGGTCGTCAGAGCCCGTTCCCCGTAATCTCTCGCTGATGTGTAATCCCCGATCCGAAGCGACAGGGTGGTCAGCCATACGAGTGATTCGGCGACATCGTTGTGAAAGTCGCCGAAGACCTCACGCTCGATCGTGAGACATTTGGCAACCGCTGTTCGAGCATCGGCCCAATAGCCTGCTGCTTCCGACTTGTAAGCCTCTTTCCAGAGTTTGGGTCGCGCTTTGAGTTTCTCTTGTTGTTCGGGTGTGAGTTTCGCGGGTTGGGCAGTAGCCTGTTGGGCGACAGTGTTCGTCTCCCCAAATGCGGCGATCAGGCAGATCGCCAACAACAGCGAAATTCGAGTCATGGTGTCCTACTCTGATGAACAGTCACGAACGGAATAGTCATATCGCGAGTGGAATATTTCGTGTGGGTGATTGTACCCGGGTTTCGATCGGCAATGCTGTGGGAAAGTGTGTCGGGCTCAACGCAGAACGCCGAGCCATCCTGGCTCGGCGTTCTGCGTTGTTTTCACTTCGCTGAAGGTGACTCACGGGAGGGGGTCGGCTGTTGGAGCCAGTTCCTTGGCTTTCACTGCCTTGTAAGTCTCCAGGACAAGCATCACGTTGTTCAGGTACGACTCCAACCCGGTTCGCACGGTGGCCGGTGTCAACTCCTGAGCATACAGCGGCATCGCGAGTTCCAGCATCTTCGTCTTCGGATAGAACACGAGGTAAGCTGGCCACAGTTTGTTCTGCTCGGCGAACAGCCCAAGCAAGATATCGACACTCGCTGGGGTCTTGTCGTTGAACTGGATCATGTTGGCCGCAACCCAGACCACCGTTCCGCTCGGTGCCACGTCGAGGAGCACGCGGATAGTAATCGAGCCCCGCGTCAACTCCACCCAGTAGCCCACGACTTTCCCATCCTTGTCTGTCGCGGGACGCGGGGAATACCCCATCGTTTCGAGCATCTGACCCAGTTCTTCGACCGTTACCTTCTTCACCACCGGTTTGGCACTCTCGATCGGCTTGGGCGGCTTGACCGTTCCCATGTCATCGGCCCGGACAACCGAGGTCAGGGTGAGGGCGGCCAGCATTGCGGCGGTCATGAGCGTCTTCATCGGAATCTCCTTGGGTTGGCAACTCGGTGCGAGACGGCCAGCGAACTTCGCCGGAACTTCGTCTCGCAACCTACAGTCGCGTCGTCGGGCGTTTGGTTTCGAGTCGCACTCGCGACCCCTTTCGCTCTCTGTTACGCCACGCCAAAACAGAAGTGACACGACCGCCAAGAAGAATTTCAATCGGACCGATGGAGCGGGTAGACTTGCTCGTAGGAATCACTTCTGTCCGAACGAGGGAATCTCGTGTCAACCCTTCAAATCAGGCTCGTTCTGTCTCTCGCTACAGTCGTTGTCAGTGTTTATCCGACCGTATGCCGTGCTCAACCAGCAGCGGCCGATGAGTTGATCTGGGTCGACAAATTCGAGACGAGCGACCTCTTGGTGACCTCCTCAGTGGGTTTGCTCAGGGACTTGATGAGCGACTCGTCTGCCTGTTTCTCCGTGGTTTTCTCCTTCAGCAAGGTGATTGATGCCTTGCGTAAAGATTCGTCGTCGGCTGAGCTCACTGACACGACGGGAATCGACAACATCACGGCAAGCAGGAGCGTTCTTCGGTGCATGTTCAGCCTCCTGGAACAGCGAAGTGTGATCGGGCCTGACGCAGGTCTATCAGATCATCAGCTGATGGTGCCCATGTCTTTGCCAGAATCCCAAAGGCTGTTTGTGGCCCGCTGTTCCCCTCACAGATGATTTTCACCGAACATCTGTCACATCCGGCATCACCCTGCCGTAACACCACTCGAATGACGGGCATCAATAAGAGCCCAAACCAATCCGGAGGACGCAGCCGTGACGAAGTTCCTGATCGCAACCCTGGCCACAATGGCGATCGCTGCGGGAGCGAACGCCGGGTCTTGGGACACGCCGCCGACCCAAGCTACCAAGCGTGATGCCGGACGCCCAGAACCACGCTGGAAGAAAAGTGTCGATGCCGAAACGATGAAGCAATACGAGAAGACGGCACAAGCCGTCTGGAAAAAGATCTTCGAGAACGCGGTGATCGTCCCAGGGAAGAACTGGCCGAGTAACCTGACAACGACACCAATTTTCCTGATCGTCGACGAGGTCAAATTCGGAAAGAGGTCCGACGAGTACAACGCAGTCGCACACGTCCTGTGTGACGAAAATGGGATTCCGGTCAAAAAGGACGGCAAACTTCAGTCTGTCATCGAATTTACGCGGGGCTACCTGGAATTGCTCAAAGGGAGCGAGCACGGAATCGCCCTGGTCCTCGGTCACGAGTTGGGCCACCACGCACTTGGCCATACCACTCAAGGACGGCCCTCGGCGTCGGAAGCACTGGCTGCCATCGACAGCCACCGACGCGAAGCCGATGCTGACATGTATGGCGCACGGCTCATGCTCAAGGCCGGGTACTCGCTCCGGAAAGGGGTGATTGCAGAGTGGATCGGGCTCGACAAACAAGGATGGACGAGTTCGGCTGCGTCGGCCACCTGCAAGTCGCACCCATCCACGTCGGACCGTGCGGCTAGGCTGTCCGCTGTGCTCGACAAGAACGAGGCCGAGTTGTGGCGGTGCATGTCGGCGTTCGAGAACGGCGTCACCTTCCTCGAAGTTCAGAATTTCGCGGCGGCCGAGGACTGTTTCCTGCGAGTCGTCAAAGAGTTCCCCAAGTGTCACGAGGCCTGGGCGAACCTCGGACTTGCCCGGTTGCTGCGGTACTGCGACGGACTCAGTGCGGAGGACATCCGATTGCTGGATGTCGGCCACTTCCTGGGCACGGCTTACCGCACAGCAGGTACGATCCCACTACTTCGTTCCGGCCGCACGGAGCTATGGTATAGCGCTGTTAATGCACTCATGAACGCCAAGGAACTGATGCCGAACTCGCCGCAGGTGCTGTCGAATCTCGCTCTGGCATATCTGCTCCACCCGGCAGGGAAAGACGTGGGCACTGCTCTCGAATTCCGCACAGCAGCAGAGAAAGCGTTTGAGAAGGCCACGGATCTGCCATCACAGGTGAGGTTGGGGATGCTGGTGAACTTCGCCGTCATTCACCTTGCAAACGGAGACAGTGAGAAGGGGCAGAAGTTGCTGGCTGAGGCAGTCACACTGGCTGAACGTCGTGTGTATGGGGAAGTGGCAAACTGGCCACTGACCCTGCGTGGGGCGGTAGCATTCAACAAGGCAGTCGCTCTGAAGAACAGTGACCGTAGGGCCGCGGTCGAGGAATTCGAAAAGTTCCTGATGCTCACGCCACGGTCAAACCCCTGGTGGCCAGGTGCTTACGAGCAGTATGCATCCTTGTGCAAGGCTGAAGGAACAACCACCAAGGAGAAGGCCAAACTGGGCAACATCGCCGTGGTGCGAATGCAACAGATCGTGACGCTCAAGACGGGGGGTACCGTCTACGTCGGGCAAGCAGTTGAAGAAGCGATCAAGGTACTTGGGGAGCCGAATCGCAAGTCCAGTATTGAAGGGACGAGCGTTTGCCGGCTTCAGTTCGATGCCCACGGATTGTATCTGGTGGCAGACGATGACGAAGTGTTCGCGATCGTCATCACCTCAGCGACCGGACCAAAGGTCGTCCTTCAGGAGTTCGGGCCGGGAGGAAAGGTTCTTGGCGAACTTCGTGTGGGAATGACCCGAGTAAGCGTTCGGAACCTGCCGGGTCGTGGCTCGCCCGTGCGGTTAGGATTCCTTGCCAAGGACGCTGATGGCAACGCAGTCGAGTACGACTACTACCCTGATCTTGGAGTTGCGGTGCTCTACGATGCCGCTGGTGTTGTCCGGGGCCTGCTGATCGGCCAGCTTGCTCGGTAGCAGTTCGACAGCCGACCCCGTGATCCCAACAAGGGGTCGCGGGGTTATTCGCATTTTTTTGCGACGAGGTGTCACACACACACGAATTGACAACGTAACACGGTACGCGGAACGTCGCGATGACCAGCACCCATCTGGGTTAAACCCATGACTCGCCCACTGCTCCTGACTGTCATTTTCGCAACGCTACTTGCTGATGGCGTCTGTGCCCAATCGCCACCCATGCAAAAGGCTGAGGACAGCGCCCGTGCCGTGTCGAAGCAGTTACGCACTCACATGACTCCCACACCGGGCGTGGGGTGGAACGAGTTCCAACTCCGCATCGTCGATTCGATTGGGAAGGACGACTTCGCCACGACTGCCGGTTGGGAAGACTGGGGCGACGGCAAACCAACGCCATTCGTCACCATCACCCGTGGCTATCTTGTTGTCGCCAAAACTCCCGACGCTCTGGCGCTGATCATTGGCCGCGAGCTTGCTCGCCTCAGCCTCGGTCTCGCGCCGCCGAAAGGCGAACCCCGCTCGGACGCCACAGACGCGGACGCGGATCTGTACGCCGTGAAGCTCGTGCTTCGGTCGGGCTATTCCGTAAGGCGTGGGCTGGCCGGAATGCTCCTCGAGAAGGGACGACCCGCGTGGGCCGATCGCATCGCCAAACTGCTTGAAAAGCCGGACGAATCCCTCTGGCGAATCATGCCCGCGTTTGAAAGCGGCATGATGTTCCTTGCGATCGAGCAGCACACGAATGCGACGGCTTGCTTCGAAGTAGTCACCAAGGAGTTCCCGCTATCGCACGAAGCCTGGGCCAATCTGGGGTACGCCCGGCTGATGCATTATTTCGATTACAGTTCGGCAGTTCGATCTGGGCATGTGCTTGGAACGTCTCACATCAGAAGTTCTGTGAAAGCGACGAGCCCAGACAAAGAGCAATGGGCGAGCGCCGTTCGAGCGTTGCAGGAAGCCGAGAAACTCAAGCCTGGACAACCGCGAGTGCTGGCAAATCTTGGGCTGGCGTACACAATCCCACCGAACGGGGTACCGCATGCCGAGGACGCTGAGAAGTATCTGGTAGCGGCACTGACGGCTCTCAAGGAGCAACCGAATCCGTCGCTAGCTGGTGAGATTGAATTGCTCGTAAACGTCGCGGTGGTTCGGATCTCGACCAACAAAACTGCCGACGCTCGCAAAGTGCTCGACCAGGCTGCGGCACTCGCGACGAAACTCCCTGGCGGCCCGCCAGCACGATACACCCAGGCGATCACCTTCAACCGGGCACTCGCGCTCGCTGCCGACGGCAAGCCATCCGAAGCCATCAAGCTGCTGGTTCGCTTCCTCGAAACGACGCAGCAATACGACCCGTGGTGGTCCGAGGGATACCAGCACTATCTCGTGCTGTGCAAGCAACTCAAACTGGAACCGCGTCCGCGTGACGCCCTGCGGAAACCGACCAAGCAGCAACTTCAGACCGCCACGCTCGCATCCGGGAAAACCGTGCGGCCCGGCAACGCCCCCGATGATGTGCTGAGCATGTTGGGAAAGCCCAGTCGCCAGTCACCGATTGCTCCTCGCATCTCGCTGCTGCGATGGAGTCTCGACACGCAGGGGATCGAGCTGATCGTGCAGCCTGATGAAGAAGTGTTGGTGGTTGTACTGGTCTCGAAGAAGTCGGGGGTGCCGTGGCCGAAGACGGGTCCGTGCGGTCGGCCTGCCGGGGATTTGCGCGTCGGAATGAGTCGGGAGCAAGTCGAGGCGTTACCGGGCGGTGCGGACTTCGCGTTGCGACCGTTCGCCCCACAAACCAGCGTGTACGCGTATTACCCCGAGTGGGACCTGACCGTGGTCTATGACCGCGACGGCACCGATGGCGTGGTGAAAGCGATCATCGTCGGATCGGGAAAGGAATGAACGGAAGTCGCCGGCTTGCCAAGGATTGACTTCGGGCTTTGTCTGTCACATCCTCGCCTCGCAGCCGTACCACGGGCAGAACTCAACAGCGACCGCAATGGAACCAAACCATGACACCAGCGCACCCTAGGATCAGCCAATCGCGACGGCACCCTGTTTATGCTGGCGGACGCCCGCACCGGGGCGGTAGCCTATCCCGTATGAGCCACGCCGTTGAAAAGACCTCCAGTTCACTCCTGCGCCGACTCCGGAACCCGGAAGATCAAGCGAGTTGGGGAGAATTCGTCGCTCTCTACGAACCACTCCTCGTGCGATATATCTGCAAGAAAGGTCTGGAAGAACACGACGCCCGAGATGTTGTGCAAAACATCTTCATCTCGCTACTCCGTAAACTTCCGTCCTTCGAACTTGATCGCGGAAAAGGGCGATTCCGCACCTGGTTGTGGCAAGTCACCCACAACGCGGTCGTCGACTGGGCACGATCACGCAAGCGGACAAAGGCGATCGAAGAGAAACTCCGCGAGGGGTGGAAGGAAGGCAACGAGGAACCCGACAGCGAGTGGGATACCGAACTCCAGAAGCGAATTCTGGAATACGCGATGCAGAAGGTGAAGGAACGGACCAACCCGCCAACGTGGGCATGTTTCGAGGAGCATCTTCTCAAGGGGCGGGCCGGGAGCGAAGTCGGAGCCGAACTGGGATTACCCGCGAACACGGTGTACGTCTACGCAGCTCGAGTGATGGCCCGCGTGCGTGAGCAATGCGAGGCCTATCTGGAGGATGTCGGCAATGAATAACGCCATCGCCTGCCCAAGCGACGAAGAACTGATCCCCATGATGGTAGGCGAAAGCGCCGATACGGGTATCGCGTCTCACCTCCATAGTTGCTCGGCGTGCCAACGCCGCCTCGAACTGTTCAAGAGCGACCTCCATGCGCTCCGCGGCACGATCAAAATGAAACCGGTGAGTGTTCCGCCTTCGCGGCCAGCACGCATCGGCAAATACCTCGTCGTTGGCAGCCTGGACTCGGGTGGTCAAGCCAATGTCTATCGAGCCATTCACCCGACGCTCGACAAAGAACTGGCGATCAAGTTGAGTCGGCATGCTGTCGGTCGCCTGTCAGATCACCGCCCACTACTCGTCGCGGAGGGGAAACTGCTCGCGAAACTCGAACACCCTGGGCTCGCCCGCATCTACGACCTCGACTTTCACGACGACTTGCCATTCCTGGCGATGGAGTATGTTCGCGGGCCAAACTTGCGGAAGTTTGCGGCGGATTCGCCCGTGCCTCCCCGCACTGCTGCACGGTTGGTCGCGGAAGTCGCACGAGCGCTCGCAGTCGTCCACCAGCACGGCGTCGTACACCAGGATGTGAAACCCCAGAACATCTTGATCGACGAGACCGGTCGGGCGCGACTCATAGACTTCGGCATGGCTCGACTCCGACACGCCTGGGACGACAGCGGTGAGTGTGCGAGTGGCGGCACCCCGGCCTTCATGGCTCCGGAACAGGCACGCAGCGAGGACGCCGCCATTGGCCCCCGCAGCGATCTGTTCGCACTTGGAGGCGTGCTGTATTTCCTGCTGACCGGTAAACCACCGTTCCTGGGTGAGACGGTCGCCGATACGCTGAAACTCGCGCGTGGGTGCGAGTTCGACCGCACCGCACTCGATCAGCCCGGCATTCCGCACCGATTGCGAGACATTTGCCTGAAGGCGATGGCACCTACTCCGAATGAGCGATATCCTCGCGGTGAAGACCTGGCAGACGATCTCGAACGCTACCTGACTCGCCCGCAGCAACTTCGACGACTCGCGAGCATTTCGACCGCAGCGGTCGTGCTCGTTGGGATCGGCATCGGCTTGTGGGCGTCGGGCCAACGGTCAGGCGTGGTGGTACCCGGAGCGCCAAAGGATACGCGACCGGCTCTGGAGATGGTGATATCACGGGGGGGCCAATCGCTCGATCTCGCAAACGCGTTGCCCCTGGTGCCTGAAAGCGACACAGTGCAAGTGGTCGCGCGGATTCCACCCGCTCAACATGCGGTCCTGGTTCATGTGAACGGTAACGGGAAGGTGAAGTTGCTCCCCTTTCGCAAGTCTCCGGCCACGGGGCACACAACGTTGCTCTTCCCCGCAACCGAGGACACCCGGCAAGCGTTTGAACGGGACGTGCCGGGAACCGAGGTCGTGCTCGTCTGTTCGGCGGAAGATCCTGCCGCCTTCGACCAGATCGAGGAGTTGGTACAGGCCAGACTCGGTCGGCTCCCCCAGATGCCCGCCGGGGCAAAACCCGTGTGGCTGACACCCGAGGAAGTGCCACTGCAATCGCGTTCGACATTCGGTGAAGGAAAGGTAGAACCGATCGCAACAGTGGAATCACGACTCAATGATCTGCGGCAGAGCCTGCTGAACCGCACGCCGAAGTTGTCCCTGTTCCGTGGCGTCGCATACCCCCGTCCGTGAAAGAGTGCCTTTGAGTCGCAATTCGATGAAAACCGCCAATCCCAGAATTTTCTTCGGAGGGTGTCACGCTTTCTTCCTCGCCTCGTAACAGATGGCGAGGCTCCGGCAGGTTTCGCCCCTGACCTGAGCCCTCAACAAACCGGGGAGATTGCCGTGATAACTACCATCAATCGGATCAGAGTTTGTTGTACCGTGTGCGGAGCCAAACTCGGCGTGTTGCGGACCAGCACGAAGAAGCAAGTCAAGTGCCCCAATTGCTTGGAGTTGGTTCAGGTTCCCACGTCGGAAGATATCCCTGACTTCACCTGGGAAAACATGCGAACGGAACAGAATCGTTCTGTCGAAACTACGAACCCGCAGCCTTCGATTGATGATTGGTTGCCGTGGGCGTTGGTAGGTGCGATGCTGGGCTTTGGCATCTGGGTTGCGTTGATGGTGGCAGGCGGTCAGGCCGCACATGCCTGTGTTTCTGCTCTCGGATTTGGTGCGGCAGGCGTGTTGCTCGGACTTTACTGTCTGTCAGATACCGGGGTCGAATCCGCCTGGTTCATCACGTTGTTTGCAGTATTCCGGGTGGGATCGGGGTAGTCATGGGCTGGTACGCGGGAATCTCAGGCGGCGCAACGCCCACGTGGGTGAATCCGGCTGCCGCAATTTGTGTAACGGTTGTTGGCGGCCTGGCAGGAACGGTGCTTTATGGCCTCTTCCAAGGAGAAACCGAAGCATCCCGCTCCTAGCGTGCATCCCCGACGAGGATGAACGGTGCCCAGAAGAACGGATGGCGAGTCGCCTTGGTCTTCAGCAGCATGATCTGGGCGTGCCGCAATGCTTCAGCCTTGGTCGCGCCGCCGATTAGCCTCGTGTAGAACTCGCCGATTAACTTGGCGGTGCTCGCATCATCCACATTCCACTGGCTGACGACCAAACTTGGCACTCCCGCCACGAACCACGACCAACTCATGCCGAGTAGCCCTTCACGATGTGATGCTGGCGGGGAGCAGATTCGTGAGAAACGTTTGGAACGCGGCGCGACCGTCGGCCTTGGCGGGCCAACCCGCGAGAGCTTTGTCTGGATCAGACACACGGATTCCGGCCAGCACGGCTTCGACTTTCGCCTTGATGGCGGTTTCGGTCTCGGCCGGTTGCGAGCCAACATGGGATGGGAGCATCGCCAGAGAGCAGAGGAGGAATGTAGGCCGCATGTCAACCCCGCGTCGAGGAGTCCAGTATGTGAAAGAAGCGTGGCCACCTGCCACGCTTCTATTGAACACCTGTATCAGGGCTACGAGTGGTCACTGCCCGCCATCAAGGAACCCACGGAATTCTTTCTGGAACACGAACTTGTCCAAATGCGTCAGGATGACGTAGTCCGCGAGTTGCTCTTCATCGAGGTTTTTCAGGAACACAGTCGCGTTACGGAACATGCTGTACGAGCCGTCTGCATTCTTCGAATAGCCGAGGCTGCCAAACCGGATGCGATCGTTCAACTCCGCGATCTTGGTGAGCATCCCTGCTGGTGCTTTGAAATCCGCTGGCGTCGAGAGCACTTCGGTGTAGATGAACAGATAGAGAACGTCATTCTTCTTGCCGTCGGCCCAGCCAGCTTTCTTCTCTTCGATGATGACCACCGAGATCCCTTGTTTGGTCTCGATCACCAATTTGAAGATACCATCCTTGAGCTTCTTGTAATCGAGCTTCGAGTCTTTGAGCAGTTTCTCGGTTGCGTCTCCGGGACCGGCGGCGGCACGCCCCGCGCTGAAACCGAGAATCCCAACGCTCAACAACGCCACAGCGATAAGTCTGGTCATACGTCCCCCTGTGTCAGATCCGATGAGTAACTCGCGCCGCCGAAAAATCAAATTCACCTACCCCGGCGGGCGATTCGGGGCAGGTGAACGAACCGGGTATCGCAACCGTCATCGGGTTGGAATTCGGACCACAACCACCTCAACAACCTTCCCCTTCACCACACGCAGGGCAACCCCCTGTTCACGGAAGAAACGATAGAACACTTCCGTCGCGGTGATCTCGCACGGCTGGTAATCCTCGCCGAGCAACTCCTCGACATCCTTGAAGGACATGCCCACCTTGAGTTCGCCGACTTTGCCGGTTCCCGTCATCTTCCCCGTGAGCTGAATTGCGGGGGAGTTCTCGCCGACCAGGATGATGGCCAACACCTGATCCGTTGCGAGGAGTTCAATCCCTTCGTTCTCGTAGCGAATCCGAGTCAAACTCAGTCCTTGCACGGCGGTGGAAGATTGCCCTTTGCCAAGTTTTTCCGTGATGTCCTCGATGTCGTCGCCGAGGGTGATCGTGATGTCTTTCAGCTTGATTCCCGTGACAACACGCGTTGGCTCAGGGCGATCCTTCTTGAATGCTTCCTTGGCCTTGGGCGCACGGCCGACTGCCTTGCACAGGTCGGCGTATCGGTCGTACCCCTGATCCCACCAGAGTGAGCGTGTGCTCGTTACGCGGAGGTACTGACCGAGCATATTGATGGCCTTCTCCTTCTCCTCGGCTTCCTTCTTTTCCGCGAGAACCATCGCGCGAGTGTAGAGGAGCGCCGCATCGAAAGATGCCACCAGTTTCTTTGCTGCCGGGCCGGCGAACGAACGCACAAGCTTCTCGCCATCATCCAGGTGCCCGAGCGCTTTATCAGTCTTGCCATCGCCCAGGGTGGCAACCCCGAGGTTGATGAGTAACGCAGCATGCGCGACAGGGTCGAGCTTCGTGTCTTTCTTTGCTGCCTCGGCCGCTTCCGAGAAGAACCGAGTCGATTCACCGACGTCCTTGCCTTCGGGCGACAGAAGGTACGCGAGGCCGAGATTGGCGAGCACGATCGTCTGTCCGGGCTTGAGGCGATTGGCTTCACGAAGTGCGCCGACCGCATCGAACCATAATTTCTTGTCCTTCCCGCGGACCTTGATCGAGTCGAGCCGGGTGTAAAACCCACCAACGACAACCTGACCGATTCCCTGACTCTGGATGTCGTTCTTGTCCCACTGATCGCAGTATCGCATGAGCCTGGCATAGCCGAGGTTGGCCCACGCCTCGTGAGCCGCTGGGAATTGACGGGTTACCTTTTCGAAGCACGAGATTGCGGTCGCATAGTCTTCTGTGGTGAGAAAGACGACGCCGTTGTTGAACGCGGCCATCGCCTTCCACAACTGAGCTTTGTCCTTGTCCGCTTTTTCAAGTCGGGCGTCCCACGATGGGTGGTCTTTACCCAACCCCTCGAAAGAGGAGTAACCTCCTCCGAGCGTTTTGATAACCTCCTTCATGCGATCAATTCCCTTGAGCGCACGATCCATGTCGTAGCCTGCCTTGAGCAGCAATTCGAGGCCGAAGAGGTCCGCTTCAATCTCTTCGCGGCTCTCGAAGGTGACCTTCAAGAAGGGCGTCTTCTCTCGCTTTTTGATGGGGGAACAGTGCTCCTTCACGAGGTGGCCAATCTCGTGACCGACGATGATCGCGAGTCTGTCTTCGGCACCGACTTTGTCGGCTTCAACCACCTTGCTCATCAGGCCCGCGAAGACCCGAATGATGGGGTACATCTTGGCCGTGCCACCGGGGTGCGGTTTGCCATCCTTGTCGGTGATCGCGGCGTAAGCGTTGATGTCCGGGTCATCTTCGAGGGCAATGTTTGGTGGCCACTCGACGTTCTTTGGTCGCTCGCAGACCGCGAGCAACTTGGCCGAAACATCGGCCAGGAGTTTCTTCTCTTTTTCGGTTGGGGCGGCCGAACTTGTCCCGGCCACCAAAAGGGTAATGCCGACCGCGAGCGCAGTCGTGAGTGCAGAGCGGTACATGGGCGACGCCTGTCTGGGTTCGGGGTTGAGTTTGGTATTGATCGCCAACACTCAGCCGCGAGCGATGGACGCCTGCGGCTGGGTTAGTGTTGGGCGATCAGCGTTCGCCAAGACCACGCCGGTCGATCGGAACGACCAACAATGCCGGCAACGCGGACCGCTCGGAATCCTGGGGTGCGAGGTGGCGAGTTGAAGCACCCTCAGGCAGTTTGTTGACTTTGTCACCGGGTTGTTGGCGGTAGCTCGCGACATCGCGGGCAGGTGCCGTGGTGACCAGGGATCGGGCCGCGACTTGTGGATCGGTCATCACGTGGTAGGCGCGGTCGCCACGTTCCGGTTGCCCGATCTGTCGTGTGGCGGTGGCAGGCGGAAGGATCGCACGGCTATCACTCGCGTCGGCGTATCCGCGAACGCCGTTCCGCTCGGCCAGCTTATTTATTGGAGCCTGAACCCCAGACGGCACGACGGCACGCGTTTCCCCGGGTGTGGATGCCGGAGAGCGAGTCGGTTGCGCGTCGATGAAGCCAGACGAAAGTACACAGACGCCCAATGAGAGGAGCCAACGGCTACGCATGGGATTGACCTCGGAGACGCAAAGAGATGTTGGGATGGTGATGGTAACGCTCGACCGTTACGAGAGCAACAAGTTTCGCACGGGAACTTCCCAAGCGTATTGTGCCTGGTATTACAGGGTCGTTTGGCGTCTCACGTCGCGACCCTACCGGCGCGGATAGCAACACGACAGCATTGTTATCCTTGCTCCATGAGTGATACGCTGGCCAAGCCCGACGAGTGACAACCCCGCAACAATCTCGTTACAGGTCGAGCGGGTCGACGAGCCGGACTGGGGCTGGGTACACGACGGCTACTACCACCACCGTCATCAATGAGGGGCACCGCCATTGTCGAAATCGGTGGGATGAGATGGCGGTGAACGGCGGCTTCACCGGGACCTTGATGGCGGACACTGCGAACGATTTGGAACTGACCGACAACTCTGGCAAACAAGAATTCACCCAGAGTGGCACCGGCAGCGTGGTCCTTGGCGTCTTGCGCTCTCTGAACTTTGTCTTTGGTGGCCCTGGCTCCAAAGTTGAGCCGGGTTTGGCCCTCAGTCGTGCTCCTGGCCATCAAGCAGCTACGCTCTCTCTCGTTCCTATCACGTTTCGAGGACGTTCCTGCTTGTTATGCCAGCATTATCGAGTCTGCGGATGGATGGGGCACAGCAAGCATATAGTATCCTTCTGAACGTATTGATCACGAAACTATCAATACGTTATCGCGTTAAGTGTTGTTGACGAGATGGCTCCTAAAGAACTGGAAATCAATGTCTTGAGCTGAAAAATGGGTACCAGACGCCAGGACTCTGTGAGTTTGAACGCAGAGAGAACTGGCCACTGCGGCAGGAGCACGGCTGTCGCCAGATGTCAAAATGCGGGTTCTGGGTCAAATGAACGCGCAATTCTTGACCTACTCTCATCCGGCCATTACTGTGCGTTTTGCGCTGTTGTGTGATATGTTTGCTGTCACCTATGATGACCCAGCATCAGTGACGGATGCATTCTCCCCAATGTCATCTGATCTTCCCACAGTTTGTTCGGAGCGATCCGATATCATCGGTTCTCGCAAAGAAGTGATTTGAGAATCCGTGGGAGTACTGCCGAGCGGCCATCAGCCGAGCTCTGCGGTGCTGACGTTGGACTTCTGAGCGGGGGCCTTTGGAAGATCACCCCAGACCTCAGAAGAGAGTAGTGGCCCCAGGTTATTCATCAGGTATTTGCCCCAACCCTGAGCGGAGCTGTAGATGTCATTTTCATGGAAGCGTTCGTTGGAGCAACTTTTTCGCCGTTCATCCTGCTCGAATACCCCGCGAACGATCGCTCGCAAGCCAGGTTGTTCCCCCCGGCTTGAGTCGCTGGAAGATCGCGTCACCCCAGCCGTATTCACCGTTACCTCACTGGCGGACGGGATTGGTGTCCCCGGGCTTACTCTCCGTGAAGCCATTAACCTGGCCAATGCCAACGGCACCGCTGACACCATCATCCTGCCGCAAGGCACGATACGAATCACTGTTCCTGGCCAAGGTGAGGATTTCAACGCCACGGGCGACTTTGACATCACCGAAAAGTTGACCATCGTTGGCAGGGGGGCCACGCTTTCAGTCGTCAGCGGGAACTACCTGGACCGTGTGTTCGACGTTCGGAACGGCGTGGATGTCACCTTCCGGAATCTCACGATCCGTGATGGTGTGGCCACCGATGAAGGCGGTGGCGTCCGTGCCGTAGCGGACAACTCTGACCTCACTTTCGATCGCGTCAGGATCGATGAGAATAGCTCAGGAGCCCAGGGCGGTGGCTTCTACGTCGCTGGCGGGAGTGTAACGCTTCTGAGTTCTCGGGTGTACCGCAACGTTGCGAACGCGGATGGCGGCGGCTTCTACCTTGATGGTAGGTCGGGCAATGGTGTCCTCACCCTCTCCAACACCAACATCTTCAATAACACCTCTGGCGGCAATGGCGGTGGATTCTATGCCACGTCGGCGGATAGGTTGAGCATCACGGGTGGCGTCTACAGCGGCAACGTGGCCAACGGCGGTGGTGGCGGTTTCAACGCTTCGTCGGTCGATCGGATTACCATCTCCGGTTCGACCATCGGCTCCAACACGGCCGGCGGTGAAGGCGGTGGCTTCACCTCAAGCAGTGCCAGCGATGGCATCTCAATCAGTCGAAGCAGCATCGTCAATAACACTTCCGATGACGATGGCGGCGGCTTCTCCACCTCGGGGGCGGGTGACGTCACGATCGCGTTCAGCAGAATCTCGGGTAACGATTCGGGTGCCGATGGTGGTGGTTTCTCGCTGGACAACAACCGTGTTCCAAGCAATCTGGTCATCATCAATAGCACGATCAGTGGCAACAACGCGAGTGACGATGGTGGCGGCTTTGCGGCCGAGACCGTCGAGGGCGGAGTGAGCATCAGCGGGAGCACAATCATCGGGAATAACTCCGGCGACACCGGCGGGGGATTTTACATTGAGAACGTCGCAGCCGGGGTGAGGGTCAGCGGCTCGACCATCACGCGCAACAACGCTCACAGCGACGGCGGCGGGTTTTACCTGGGAAGCGTTGGGACGGACCTGACGATCGTGAGTTCCTCCATTTCCAAGAACTCGGGATACTCCGGCGGGTTCTTCGCGAACGCTGTTGGTGGCAATCTCACGATTGCCAAATCCAGCATCGTGGACAACGTCGCGGACTCCGGCGGCGGCTTTGGCGTCACTGGTGTTGTCGGGGATGTCAACATCACCAGCAGCACGATTGCCAACAACCGCAGCTTGCATTCTGGTGGTGGGTTCTACCTGGCCGGCGTCGGTGACGACGTGAACATCATCTCGAGCAGAATCACGGGCAACTCGGCCGGCGATTCGGCCGGCGGTGGTTTCTACCTCGTGGGTGTGATCGGTGACCTCACCATCAACGCGAGTACGATCAGCAACAACAGATCGGGGAGTGATGGCGGCGGCTTCTTCGTCTCGGGTATCGGCGATGACTCCAACAACGCTGCCATTACCATCACTCGATCCACGATCTCTCTCAACCAGGCAGGCAGTGATGGTGGCGGTTTCGCCGCTTACGATGTTACTGGCACCCTCGTGATAAATGGCAGAACCAACATCACCGGTAACCAAGCGGCAGAAGGCGACGGCGGTGGCTTCGATTTCAGCCCAGGCTGTTCTTGTACTGGTGGTGATATCCTGATCTCGAACGCGACCATTACCAACAACCAAGCCGGCGACTCTGGTGGCGGATTCTACGCCGACTCCTTGTCAGACATCACGATCACCAGCAGCAGCATCCTCAACAATCGCGCTGCCTCCCAGGGTGGCGGTTTCGTGTCCGGTCGCGATTTGCTCGTCGAATTCAGCAACATCAACCAGAACCGAGCCGGGCGGGATGGCGGAGGAATTTACTCCAACAACGACGGTGCCAATATCACCATCAACCGGAGCACGATCAACCTGAACTCCGCGGGGGGCTCTGGCGGTGGCCTCTACTATGCTGCGAATGGTGGCGGTCTCGTCTTGATCACGAACAGCACGATCACCAGGAACCAGGCTGGCTCTTGCGGTGGCGGCATCTTCTATCAAGACTTCTCCGGAACGCCGACGGGCGATTTGACCATTCAAGAGAGCACGGTCAGTTTCAACACGGCCACGGATCTCGGTGGTGGCGTCCACTTTGGTGGTGATTCACTCCTGGTCGTTCGCAGCACCATTAGCAACAACGGGGCAGGTTCTTCTGGCGGTGGTCTCTGGATCAATCCCACCACAGCCACGTTTGAGAATTCGACCATCAGCACCAACCGCGCCGGCAACTCAGGTGGCGGTCTCTACGTGAATACCGTTGCCGCAGCCTCCGCGGTCTCGATCGAGTCTTGCACGATCGCCTTTAACATCGCTGCAACGGGTGGTGGCGTGTTGAACAACAGCGCCACCGCTGTTGCCGTCCACAACACCATCGTCGCCCGCAACTCCGCGACGACGAGCAAGGACGTCAGCGGCGTGTTCATCTCCGGAACGGGGGCGAACGATGGGTTTAACCTGATCCTGGTCGATGATTCCACGGGAGGCGTTTTCGCGACAGATTCAACGAGCATCGTTGGAGTCGATCCGAAGCTGGCACCGCTTGCAGTTAACACCACGCTCGTGATCGCAGCCCCGGGTCAATTGCCACCTTTGACGCACTTCCTCAATCTGGGGAGCGCGGCCATCAACAACGGCAGTACCACCCTCACAACCGACGAGCGTAACAAACCACGCCCAGCGAGTGGGGGCGACGATATCGGGGCTGTGGAACGGCAAGTGTTGGCATGAGCCAAGCCGTAGGACGGTGTTAATCACTCTTCTCCCAGGCCCAAAGTCCGTTGTGCGGACTTCGGGCCTGGGGAAAGATTTTCTAGTTACTACTGGTTCCAGCATTCTGAATGCACCCTACTGGGAGTGCGAGGTTCCTGCCGAGCCGCAGGCCAAGGCTCGGCAGGAGCCTCGCACTCCCGACTTGGAACCTTACCCATGCTGGAACCAGTAGTCCCAACCTCACTCATCTTACGATTGCGTTGATTGGACCGTGCCAGGCAGGAATCCCCAAGCAGAAGTACGGGCGGTACACAGGAGGCTGACCCGATGCCGGAAGTTGTGGAATTGTTGGCGACGGCATTACGCCTTCACAAGTCCGGGAACCTTCCGCACGCGGAACGGCTCTATCGTCAGATCCTCCAGGAAGATCCGCAAAACGCCGATGCTCTGCACCTCCTGGGTGTGATCGCTCACCAGGCCGGCCAACACGAGGTCGCGATTGGGCTCATTCAGCGGGCAGTGGCCGGCAACTCACTGATCCCCGCGTTCCACACGAACCTCGGCAACGCTTACCGCAGTGCTGGGCGTCTCGCGGAGGCTCGATCCAGCTACGAGCAAGCTCTGAAGCTCGACCCGAATTACGCGGACGCACACGCTTTTCTCGGCCAGACGCTTCGACTCCAGGGGCAGCCTGCTGATGCCCTTGAACACATCGGGCAGGCAATCCGAATCGACCCCCAGTTGGCCGCAGCCCACCGCAACCTCGCTGTCCTTCTGGCCGAACAAGGCCATGGAGGTGAAGCCCTTGCCGCCTTGCAAGAAGCCGTGCGACTCCAGTCAGAAAGTGCCGAAACCCACATGGCTCTGGGCGATCTGCACGCCGAACTGAACCATCCAGACGAGGCGGTCGCGTGTTACCGTGAGACCCTGCGTCGCAAACCGGGTCTGATGCCGGTGTACAAAAAGCTCGGCTTGCAGTTACTCCGGACAGGCAAGCTCGGCGAAGCGGCGGCTCTCTACAAGGACGCACTACGTTTCAGCCCCGACGACCCCGACTGCCACAACAACCTGGGCGTCGTGTTCAAGCAGCAAGGCCGGCTCGTCGAGGCTGCCGTGCAGTACGAGGCGGCTCTGCGTGCGAAGCCTGACTTCGCTGAGGCTTACAACAACCTGGGAAGTGTCTGTGTCGATCAGGGGAATCTGGAACGGGGCGTCCAGATGCTGCGCAAAGCGATGGAATACAGACCTGACTACCTGCAAGCTCAGGTAAACCTGGGTTCTGCACTCCTGCTGCTGGGCCGGCCTCAAGAGGCGCAGGCTCAACTGGAACAAGTCCTGAAACGAAAACCCAACGCGGCGGAGGTTCACTGGCATCTGGGTCACGTGTACCGCACGTTGAACGACACCCAGACTGCAAGCCGGCATCTGCGTCGTGCAGTGGAGTTGGACCCGCGGCTGAACCGGCAGCCGACTCCCGGAGAGAAATCGAAACCGGCACCTCCCACGCAGCGAGCTTCCTTCCGTCCACACCCCAAGGCTGTGGAAGAGAACAACCGTGGGGTCACGCTCAGAAACCAGGGCAAGCCTGCTGAGGCGATCGTTTGTTACCAGCAAGCTCTGGCACTTCAACCGGATTTCGCTCTCACTCATGTCAACCTGGGGATCGCGCTGGTCGAACTCGGGCGTTCGAATGAGGCTGTGGTTGCTTACCGTGACGCACTCCGCCTCGAGCCCGAAAACGCTGTCGTCCATAACAACCTGGGGGTGATCCTCAAAAGGCTCGGCGACCGCGACGGAGCCCTGCATCATTACCAGGAGGCGACGCGGTTCGACCCAACCCTGGCTGACGCCCACAACAACCTCGGCGCGATGTGTATCGAGGACCGCAAGGTCGATGACGCCATCCGGCACTACGAGCAGGCACTTCGCTCCCGGTACGACTATCCCGAAGCGCACAACAACCTCGGCGTGGCGCTAAAGCAAAAGGATTTCGTCGAAGAAGCTATCGCCCATTACCGCGAAGCACTCCGTTTCCGCCCGGACTTTCCCGAGTGTTGCAACAATTTCGGGTTCGCGCTGCTGGAGGAAGGGCGACTTGATGAGGCGGTGGAATGCTATCACGCCGCGCTTCGCTACCGGCCCGACTACGCCGAAGGGCATTGCAACCTCTCCTACATCTACACTGAGTTGGGTAAGCCAGAGGAAGCTCTGAAACACTGTCTGGAATCCCTCCGACTCAAACCCGATTTTGGCGAGGCGTACTGCAACCTGGGGGACCAGGTGAAGCAAGGGCGTTACAAGTTCTCCCCCGAGCAAATCCAACACATGGAAGCCCTGGTGACGAAGGGGGAACTCTCTCCTTCGGATGCTGGTCCACTACACTTCGCACTGGCCGGCATCCGGGAGAAGGAGGGGGCCGACGATGCCGCATTCCTCCATTACAAGAAGGCAAACGACTTCAAACGTGCCCACTTCACCGAGCAAGGTCGGTCGTTCGATCGGGAGCATTGCCGGAAGCTCTTCGACCACATCATTGCCACGTTTACTCGAGAACATTTCGCGAGGATGCCCTCGCCCGGTCTGGACAGCGAGTTGCCGGTGTTCGTGGTCGGCATGCCACGGTCGGGAACGACGCTGGTCGAGCAGATCATGGCCAGCCACCCGCAGGTGCATGGGGCCGGGGAACTCAAGCAGATCCAGCGACTGGTGCTCGACCTCGGAAAGGTGTCCGGCCAGGGTGCTGATGCAGGGGGGATGATGAGTCGGGTTACACCAGCCCAGATTCGCCGTCAGGCCGTCAACCACCTGGACCATCTCCGTCGCCTGGGTGGGGATGCCGCCCGGGTCGTGGACAAAATGCCCGACAACTTTGCCCACCTGGAATTCATCTGGACCCTGTTTCCCAGGACACGGATCATTCACTGCCGACGCGATCCGATCGACACCTGCCTGTCATGTTTCGTGCAGAACTTCAGGTCGATTACCTTCGCTACGAACCTGGAAGACCTGGCGTTTTACTACCAGCAATATGAACGACTGATGGCACACTGGCGTGAAGTGATCCCATTGCGGATGTACGAGGTCGTATACGAGGAACTCATCGACAATCAGGAGGCCATCAGCCGCGATCTGATCCGCTTCCTCGGTCTGGAGTGGGACGAGCGTTGCCTGGATTTTCACAAAACCGAGCGGCCGGTGCAGACCGCAAGCAAGCTCCAGGTGCGTCAGCCAATCTACAAGACATCGATGAAACGCTGGAAGCGTTATGAGGCACATCTGCAGCCGCTGATCCAGGCTCTGAATTACAAGGACGACTGGGGCAAGGACCTCAAGAGTGGCGAAATTCCGCGTCCTTACCCATCCCGGTGAGTGAGAGGGACTGAACCAACATGGGAGTCCCGGGCTGACGGGCGGTCAGACGGCACTCATTTCTTCTTGAAGAAGAACTCCTCCGCTGTGCGGCGCAATAGCCAGTCGCGTTCGTCGGCTGTCAGGAAGTCGAGTTGCTTCGTGGCGAAATCCACACTGTCCTGGTAGGTGTGGCCCGGGCCGACCTGGAACGGACAATCGCTCTCCCACATGCACCGCTTGACGCCGAACGCCTTGATCACCGACTTAGCCAGTGGCACCAGGTCGGTGTATGGCGGCTTCTTCGCCCCGAAGGCGTAGAACGCTCCGATCTTGACCATGACTCGCTTGTACTTCGCCATCTCGCACAGGGTCGTGACCTCGGCGTCGCGGATGGTGCCGTCGCCACCGATCCGGCACAGGTGGTCGATGATGACCGGCGTATCGGGGTGTTTCGCACACATGCGATCCAGTTCGGGGAGGTCGGCCGGGTTGATGAGGCAACTCATCGCCTGATCCGCCTTGGCCCCCTCGGTGAACATCGCAGTATATCCTTCCGGCTCCAGCCACTTCTCGGCCTTGACGAGCTTCGGCAGAATGCGGAATGCCCGGACGCCCTTGGGGGCGAGTTCTCGCATCCGCTTGACCGGTTCGGCCTGTGGGTCGATGACCGCGGTGCCGACGAACACCTCAGGATAGAGTTTGATCATGTCCAGCATGTACGAGTTGTCGAACCCGTAAAAGCTCATCTGGATGAGGTTGACGCGTGTAACTCCGGCCGGCTTGGAGTGCTTGAACAGGTCTTGCGGCGTGAACGACGGCGGCTTCATGTCCTCCTTCTTGTAGCCCGCCGCGAGCGGGTAGTGGGCGGTGTCAGGCGTCCACACGTGGACGTGCGCGTCGATGGAGTTCATCGGAAACTGCTCTCCGTTTCCCTTGGGCGTCGGTCTCAGAATACCCGGCGGCGGCGCGGCTGGGAACCGGTTGTCGGCGATCAGCCAAACCTTTTCCCGACCCGACTGCGGTTCTGTCTGGCACTCGCGACAAAGTCAGGGTAGCGTATAGCTATCGACCCTCCGCCGAGCCTGCCCCGCCTTGCTGCTCGCTTCTTGCGTGATCGCGACCACCGAAAACCCACCGCTCTTTGCTTTCGCGGTAACTTCCAATGACTCGCGTCGATATCTGCGGAGGCTTGTGCTTTCCCCTGGCACTGAGTTGCTTACTCATGTCGGGTGGGAACGCACTGGCACAAGTGCCAAATCCCGTACTGAACACGGTCCACCCGCCTGGCGGACAGGCGGGAACCTCCGCGACCGTAGTTCTCGACGGCACCGGTCTGGACGGACTTCGAGAGGTCCACACAACTGTCCCGCAACTGACCGCCAAAAGGCTCGATGCGAACCGCTTCCGCCTCGACATCCCCGCGGGAACGCCGGCGGGTGTGTACGACATTCGCGCGGTAGGCACACACGGCATGAGTTCCCCGCGAACGTTCGTCGTGGGGAACCGGGCGGAAGCCCTCGAAGCGGATCCAAACGAATCGTTCGACACCGCCCAGGATGTTCCGCTGGATGTCACGGTCAGCGGGCGGGTCGAGAAACCGGGAGACATCGACCACTTCAAGTTCAAGGCGAAGGCCGGCCAGCGTGTCGTGCTCGACTGCTCGGCAGAGCGGATCGATTCGAAGTTGCGGGCTGTGTTGGAAGTACATGACGCCAGCGGCAAGCGGTTGGCCGCGAACCGGGGGTACGCGGGGATCGACCCGATCATCGATTTCCTGGTCCCCGCCGACGGGGCGTACTTCGTGAAGGTGTTCGACCTCGGTTACCTCGGCAGTCCCTCGCACTTCTACCGGCTCGACATCGACACGAAGCCGCGCGTGGAGTTTGCCGTCCCGTGCGTGGTGACGCGAGGCAAGCCGACGAAGGTCAAACTCTACGGCCGGAATCTCACACCACGGGAGCCGGCAAAGGGTCTCTCGCTCGACTGGGTGGAAGTCGAGATCACGCCACCGGAGGCGGGCCGGCACGATCATCTCCCGCTCCGCTTACGCCCCGCCCAGATGACGCTCGACGGCTTCGCGTACCACTTTCCGGGGAGTCACGCTCCGCTGCTGATGGGTGTCACGGACGTTCCGGTCGTGTCCGCGGTGGAGGACAATCGCGATTCGGAGCACGCCCATGAACTCACGGCACCCTGCGAAGTTTGCGGCCAATTGACGGAAGGGGACGAACGACACTGGTACGCCGTGCGTGCCCGGCGCGGGGAAGTGCTCTGGCTGGAGGCGTTAGGCACACGGATCGGCTCCCCCGTCGATCTCGATGTTGTTGTGCTTGATCCCACTGGCAAGACAGAACTTCTGAAGTTTACCGGAACCCTCGACAACGTGGGCGGCGTTCGATTCCCGACGGCGCACCCCGACCCCGCGGGGCGGTGGGTCGCGCCGGCCGACGGCCGTTACTTGATCCAGGTGCGGAACCTGACGGGTGGGTTGAACCGCGATCCGCGTCGGCTCTACCGCCTCAGCGTACGGCGTGAAGACCCCGACTTTCATCTGGTCGTGGTGCCGCGTCAAGCGGATCAGCCAGCCGGTCTAAACCTCATGCCCGGCGGTCGAGAGGTGTTGGACGTGCTGGCCGTTCGCCACCGAGGGCTGTCGGGGCCGATCCGGGTTCGTGCGGAGAACCTGCCCCCAGGCATCGAGTGCCTCGACGCCTGGATCGGGCCGGGCCAGGACCGCGGCGTGGTCGTGGTGACCGCGGATCGCGAGTGCCCCGGCTTCGTTGGTGGCCTGAACCTCGTCGGCGTCTTCAGCGAGGGCGGCACGACGATCACCCGACCCGCGAAGGGCGGTGCCATGATCTGGCGAGGGCTCCCCATCCCCGCCGGTCGGTTGACACAGGAGATCCCCCTGGCGACCGCATCGGAAGCCAAGCTCCTGCTGACGGCGTCGCCCGCCGAGGCGGCCATCGATCAGGAGAGCGTGCTCGACGTGGCCATCGATCTCGAACAGCGATTCGCGGGGGCCACCGGTCCGATCCATCTCACGGGGATCGGGTTGCCAAAGGTGGCCGGGCACAGCACCGCGACGATCCCTGCCGGCAGCACCAGGGGCTGGATCAGTTTCGCATTCCCCACTTCGCTGCCTCCCGGCCCCTACACGTTCGCCGTGCAAGCTGAAACAACCATCCCCGTTCCCGGGGCCAAGGGAGCGAAGCCGACTCAGGTTGCGGTGACTGTCGTGAGCAACCCGATCACGGTGACCGTCCGCCCCGCGCGGATCGTTCTGGAGATCGACCCGCGCACGCCGACGAAAATCGCGAGGGGAAAGATCATCCAACTCCGCTTCACCGCGGAACGGAAGCAGGGGTTCATCGGAAAGGTCCACACCGAGTTGGTGGCACCGGGCGGTGTCGTCGGCCTTCGTGGGCGGGGCGTGACGCTGGTCGGCCAGTCGGATTCGGGCACGCTCCAGGTGATCGCCACCGAAGACGCCCCCCTCGGTCGCCACCTGTTTCTCCGCCTGGATGCCGTGGGCACGGTCGAGGACCAACCCGTTTATCGCGGCAGTCGCTTTGTCGAGTTGGAGATCACGGAATGAGAATCCCGTCAGGCCGATTCGGCAACCACAGTGTCCTGACCTTGCTGGTTCTGGTCGGCACCAGTCCGTGCGCCGTGGGCCAACCAATTTACTTCGACACCGACGTTGTGCCACTGCTCACCAAGCTCGGGTGCAACAGTGGCGGTTGCCACGGTAAGGCGGAAGGCCAGAACGGCTTTCGGCTGTCGCTCCTCGGCTTCGAGCCGGAGCAGGACTACGAAGCGATCGTCAAGGAGGCACGGGGCCGGCGGCTCGTGCCATCCGCGCCTGCAGCGAGCCTCTTTCTTCTGAAGGCGACTGGCACTCTTGCCCACGGCGGTGGCAAGCGGTTGGCCGTCGGCTCGGATGATTACCAGACCCTCTTGCGTTGGATGACGAACGGGTCGCCACCCGCCAGAAGTTCGGACCCCACACTCGCCCGCGTCACCGTCACGCCCGATCGGGTCACGTTCGAAGCTGGTAACCGCCGGCAACCACTCAAGGTCGTGGCACGGTTCTCGGACGGCACCTCGCGCGACGTGACCCGTCAGGCCGTGTATCAGTCTAACGAACCGGACCTCGCCGAGGTGGACGACGCCGGCGTCGTGCAGGTGAAGAACCGGAGCGGCCTGTTTGCGGTCATGGTCCGCTACGGGGATCAGATCGCGGTCTTCCACGGCACGGTGCCACACCATCAGAAGGTCGCGACCGGGTCCGCCCTGGCGGCGTGGGAGAAGGCCAACGCCGTCGCGGGAATCGACCAACACCTCGTCGCCAACTGGAAACGCCTGGGCGTAGTGCCATCGCGGTCGGCCACCGACGAGGAGTTCATCCGCCGGGCGTCGCTCGACATCTGCGGCACGCTCCCCACGCCCAACGAGGTCAAGGCCTATGTCGCCGACACGCAAAGCGCCAAGCGGGCAAAGCTAATTGATCGCTTGCTGGAACGACCGGAGTACGCGAGTTACTTCGCGCTGAAGTGGGGCGACATTCTCCGGAACCGCGGCCGGGGCTACGGCACCAGTCAGCAGCGCACCGGAACCGCATTGTTCGCGGGGTGGATTCGAGACTCCGTAGCCGACAACGTGCCCTACGACCGCTTCGTGAGCGAACTCCTGACCGCGTCGGGCAGTCAGGAGACCAACCCGCCAACGGTCTGGTATCGAACCACTCGCACCTCGTCGGAGTACGTGGAATCGGTCGCGCAAGCGTTCCTCGGCATCCGCATCCAGTGTGCCCAGTGTCACCACCACCCGGCGGAACGCTGGAGCCAAGCCGACTACTTCCAACTGGCGGCGGTCTTCGCGCGAGTGGGGCGCAAGGGCGGATTCGCCGACGCCGAGGTTCCCACGAGCGAGACGATCTTCCTGGCCGATCGCGGCGAAGTCGTTCACCCCCGAACCGGGAACGTGATGCGGCCCCGTCCGCCGGGCGGCCCGGATTTCGAACTGAGTCAGTACGACGACCCCCGCCGCGCTCTCGCAAAGTGGATGACGGCCGACGACAACCCGTTCTTCGCCCGCACGATGGCGAACCGGATGTGGGGGCACTTCCTCGGCCGGGGCATCATTCACCCGATCGACGACGCGCGGAGCACGAACCCGCCGAGTAACCCGGAACTGCTGGACGCACTGGCAAAGGAGTTCGTGACCAACCGCTACGACGTGAAGCACCTGATCCGCGTTATCTGCAACTCGACGGCCTACGGCCTCAGTTCAATCCCCGAGGACGCCAACAAGGACGACGTGCAGAGCTTCGCCCGGTACTACCCGCGGCGGCTCCCCGCCGAGGTGTTGCTCGACGGGATCGGGCACGTGCTCGAATCCCCGACGAAGTTCCGGAGCGTCGCGGGCGACTTCCCGGCGGGGACGCGGGCCATCGACCTGCCCGACGAGGCGGTGCCCAGCCAGTTCCTGGACGTGTTCGGCCGGCCCGCCCGTAACTCGGCGTGCGAGTGCGAGCGCGTCGATGCCCCCGCGCTGGGCCAGACGCTCGCGTTGATCGGCTCGCCCGAGATTCAGGACAAGCTGACGGCCGACAAGGGATACGTGAAACGCCTGGCGGGCAACGGAAAGGCGCACGACGAGAACGTCCGCGACATCTTCTTGCGGGTCTTCGGTCGCCCGCCGCGACCGAAAGAAGCCGCCGCCGCGGTGAAGTACCTGGAAAGCGAAGCCGACCGCAAGGAAGGTTACAGTTCCTTGCTCTGGTCGCTGCTGGCGACGAACGAGTTCCTGTTCAACCACTGACCGGCCGACGAACGCGGACCGAACTGGAGGCAGCACATGCGACACACCATCAGCCGTCGGGCGTTCCTGGGGATGAGTGCGTCGATCGGCGCGTTTGCGGCTGACGGGCTCCGAGTGCGTCTCGCCGCCGCGGAGCCTCCGCGCGACCGAACCCCGGACAAATCGTTGATCGTCTTCTGGACTCACGGCGGCATGAGCCAGCAGGACACCTACGACATGAAGCCGGACTCGCCGGCCGAGTTCCGCGGCGTGTACCGGCCCATCGCCACCGCCGTGCCGGGCATCCGGATCACCGAGCGGTTCCCGCACCAGGCCAGGGTGATGAAGCACCTCTCCATCGTCCGCTCGGTGAACCACCAGAACGGGATCCACGCCCCGTCCGCTCACTGGATGCAGACGGGGTACTTCGGTCCCACGCTCGCCCGCAACGCGCCGCAGAAACCCTCGTTCGGTTCGGTCATCGCCCGCAGTCGCGGGGCGAGCCAGTCCCACATGCCGCCTTATGTGGCCGTCCCCAAAGCGGAGGCATTCGGGTACCAGGGCGCGGTGTACCTGGGCGCGGCCAACAACCCGTTCGAGGTCGGGGCGGACCCGAACGCACGCGACTTCCGCGTGCCGAACCTGGCCCTGCCCGGAAACCTGCCGCTTCGGAGCGTCCAGACCCGCACCCAACTCCTGAAGGAGTTCGACACCCTCCGGCGCGACGTGGATCAGTCCGGTGCCCTCGAAGGTCTGAACAGTTTCAAGTCGCAGGCGCTGGAAATGGTGACCGGGGAGCGGGTCCGCAACGCCTTCGACATCGGCAAGGAGAACCACAGGCTGCGGGACCGCTACGGCCGCCACCTCTACGGCCAGAGCGCGCTCCTGGCGCGGCGGTTGGTGGAGGCCGGGACCAGTTGTGTCACCATCAACACCGGGTACTGGGACCACCACGACGACATCGAAAAGGGACTGGAGCAACACCTGCCACCACTCGACGTGGCAATCGGTGCCCTGGTCGAGGACCTCGATGACCGAGGGATGCTCAACGACGTGGTCATTTATTGCGCGGGCGAGTTCGGCCGCACGCCCCTCATCAACGGCAACGCGGGCCGCGACCACTGGTCCGACTGCTTCTCCGTGCTTCTGGGCGGCGGCGGGCTGAAGGGTGGGCAGGTGGTCGGGGCGAGCGAGGCACGCGGCGGGAAGGTGATCGAGCGGCCGGTCTCTCCGGGCGATCTGCTGGCAACGCTGTACCAGGCGCTCGGCATCTCGCTGGACACCCACTACGAAGACGCCTCGGGTCGGCCCGTCAGCATTGTCGGCGGGGGTAAGCCGATTCACGAACTGCTGTAATCCGGTTTCCAGGAATTAACTTCCAGGCGAGCCGCGTCAGTCATGACGCGGGTGAGCGTAAACCCGCGTCATGACTGACGCGGCTCGCCTGGACGCACCGGCCGTTGTTTCCTGGCATGCGTGTGACTTGTCAGGTGTGGCATTGTCGTTGATGCAACATCCCGCCGGGAACGAGCGGTTCCCGGCGGGATGCGAAGTGGAGTGCCTCAGCCAATCAATTCGGGAATCGCCTTGCCGTGATCCACGATCGGCGTGGGCCGACCGTTGAAGTCCTTGATGAAGGTCGTGCCGTAGTCGATCCCGAGGTGGTGGTAGATCGTGGCGAGGAAGTCGCCCGGCCCGCTGACCCGTTCGATGGCGTCCTCGCCGCGCTTGTCGGTCGCGCCGACGAAACGGCCCGCGTTGATGCCGCCACCCGCCCAGATGTTCGAGAAGCCGCGCGGCCAGTGGTCGCGACCGGGTTGCGACGTGCCCGCCGGAGCGCTCGCGTCGCCGCCACCCGTGCTGGCCGCGTAGCTGATCTTCGGCGTGCGGCCGAATTCACCGGTGACCACGACGAGTACCCGCTTGTCGAGCCCGCGGGCGTAAATGTCCTCGATCAACGCCGAAACCGCCTGATCGTACACCTGCGCCCGGAACTTCATGGCCTCGAAAACGTTGTGGTTGACGGCGTGATCGTCCCAGTTGTTCACCCGGCCGCACAGGGGGCCGCTGAGGCTGGTCGTCAGGACATCGACCCCGGCTTCCACGAGCCGCCGCGCCAGCAACAACTGCTGACCCCAGGCGTTGCGGCCGTACCGATCGCGGACGCGCGAGGGCTCTCGGTTCAGGTCGAACGCGACCTTCGTTTGCGGGCTCGTCAGCAGTCCCATCGCCTGCGACTCGAACTCGTCGAGCGCACCCAGTTCCCGGGCGTGGTCGAAGCTGCGGTCGAGCGTGTCGATCTTCTGACGTAGCGATGCGCGGCGACCGAGGCGGGCCACCTCGTCGGCGTCCGTCAACCCGATGTTGGGCACCGAGAACGTGGGGGCGTTCGGGTTGCCCGACACCACGAACGGTGAGTAGGTGTCGCCCAGGTACGCCGGGCCGTTGTACTCCAGCGGCGGGTTGATGCCGACGTAGGACGGCAGCGGGTTCTTCCGCGGCCCCCTCTGGGCGAGCATGTAGTTCGAGACCGCCATCCAGTCGGGGTACTTGGGCTTCGGCTTGTCCCGGGTGTCGGGGTCGCCGGAGAGCAACTGCATCGAACCGGCCGGGTGGCCGCCGGCCGACTGCCGCATCGACCGCAGCACCACCATCTTGTCGGCGATGGCCGCCTGCCGTGGGAGCAACTCGGTGAACCTTAGGCCGGGCACCTTGGTGGCGATCGGCTTGAACGGGCCGGCGTATTCGCTGCCCGAGTCCGGCTTCGGGTCGTAGGAGTCGATGTGCGACAGCCCGCCCGGCTGCCACACCATGATGACCGCCTTCTTCTCCGCCTCAGCGGACGAGGCAGCATGGCTTCGCAACTTCAGGATGCCCGGCAGGCTCAGCGAGGCGAACCCGGCCAGGCCGGTTTGCAGGAAGGCACGTCGCCCGGTCGCGCTGAAGGGAACGGGGCCGCGGCAGTTGGTGTTGGGGGCCGTCATTTCTTCTCCACGGGCTTGACGCGGATCGTGAACGGTTCGCACACGACGATATCGGCAACGTCTCTGGGCTGGGCCGCTGCCTTCGCCTTCTTGAGCGCCTCCTGCGTGGCGGTCAACGCATCGGTGGCAGCCTTCATTTTGGCACTCGCGGCCGCGAGTGCCTTCGCCATCTGCTCTTTCTTCTCGGGCGGGGCGTTCTGGGCATCGGTCGCCACCTTCTTCACCTCGGCCTCCAACGACTTCACTTCCTCGAGCATCTTCTTGGAGGTCGCCTCGACCGTCGCGGCCGCCACCAACTCGGGTTGATGGCGGTACTTGACCACCCCGCCGCCCAGGAGCGACACGCGGTACTCACCGGGCGGGACGTTCAGCGCCTTCAGATCGAGTACCACTTCCGAGCCGTCGGCGTTGACCGGCAGGCTGAACCCCGGTGCCTTCTCGAAGCCCTCGCCGATCATCTTCATCTGGATCTTGTCCCCGGAGAAGTCGCAGTTTCGCTTGTGGGCCAGCGGAACCGTCACCTTCCCGCCGACGGTTGCTTCCAGAACGGGGGTCTTCGCGCTGACGGTTAGCGGAGCGAGTTCGATCCCACTCACGGAAACCGGCACGTCGGCTAGAAGTCGGGGACTGGGGATTTCTCCCCACGAATCGGGAATCGGCCACGCGAACGACGCGAGCCGGCACGGACGGCTCACGGCCTGGCCGGCGACGGTGGAGCGCCCGACGAACATGGCGTTGGCGTAGCCGCGGGGGGCGTCCGCGTCGGCCGTGATGAGCATCATGCCCCGCGACTGCCCGGCCGGGATCTTCAGCCCCTGTGCCCGCACCCCCTTGGGCAACCCTTCCATCGCCAGTTCGATTTCACCGTCGAAGCCATCGCGCCGGAGGGCCACGACTTCCAGTGCCATCGTCGCACCGCCCCGGAGCGAGAGCGGCTTCGAGAGTGCGTTGCGGTCACCGTTCCGCAGTTCCATGTGTAGCGCCCACGCGACCAGGGCGAAGTCGGGCGCCGCACGGCGAATCACCAACCGGTAGACGTGACCGGGTTCGCTGCGAGTGCCGCCGAACAGGTCCGACATCTGGAGGCGATACAGGCCGTCTTCCTTGATGGTTAGCTTGCCGAGAATGTCCGATGTTCCCGCGTTGTACGGCGGCCCGTCGTAAGCGTAACCATTGCTGGAGACCTTCACCGGACTCGGGATGTCCGTCAGTTCCAGCACATCGGTCAGCATGTCCGCGGCGCCACCCGTGCCCTTGACCACCTTTTGGATCAGGATGGACGGATCGGTCGGCAACCCGAGCCGTTCCGATGCGACCTCAATCCACCACTCCTCACCCTTCTTGGCCTCGAACTCGTAGACATCTACGTCCGCCGCGGGGTAGAACCGGCCCGCGACGTCGCACGGCAGTTTGATCCGCTGGGCGTTCGTGCCGTTGTTGTTGGGCTCGACTTCGACTTGCGGAGCGTTCTCGGGAAGTCCGAGGGGCGGCCACGAGAAGGAGTTCACAGGCTTTGTCGTGGACTGGCGGACGATCGGCGTTCCGGCCGGTTGTTCCCACAGGCCCAACCGGTAGTAAAACGCCGGCCCGCCCTTGTAGGTCAGTTCGTGGATCTTGATGACGTAGGTGTCGTCCTTCGGCACCGCGAAGTCCAAGACGCCGCCGCGACGCTCGACGAGCAGGTCCCGCCCGGTCGCGTCGGCGACGATGACGGTCGCGTTCAGTTTGGAATCGATTCCGCGTGTCGCGCAGTCGACCACCACCCGCTGGCCCTTGCTGGCCCGGAAGGTGTAGTAATCGATCGACCGGTCCGCGACGGCGGCGTTGCAAACGCAGTTGAGCGGCAACTCCTGCGCCGTTGCGAGCGTCCGGTTGGGCTTCGCGGGGACCACCTCGGTGAGCTTCCCGACGGTGAAAATGCGAGAGGACGAGGCGCCCAACCGCGTCATCACACGGGCCTCGTACAGCCCCGCCGGGCACTCGGGGGAGATGGTCACCACGTAGCGGTCCGCGACCGGCTTGCCGTCCGCGTCGAGTTTGCGCTTCGCGGTAAGTCGCGGGTCGGAGAAGACCAGATCCCCGGCCTCATCGAGGTTCTCGCCGGTAACGGCAACCTCAAGTTCGGTCCCCACCTTGCCCCCCATTGGCATGGTCGTCAGTAGCCGGGGGGCCGGCAGGCCCACCGACTGTGCACACGCCAACGAGGCCCAGCCCAGGATCAACGCCCAGGCAATTGCGGCGCTCGAGAAGTATCGTGAGATGGTCACCGTGGCCTTCCTCAGTGGTTGAAGAGGAACTCTTTGGTAGTCATGATGGCCCAGATCAAGTCCCGGAAATTCTCGCGTGCGGCCCTCGGGGCATCCAACTTCTGGCCCGCCGCGTTGACCCGTGGCTCGGTCAGGTAGTCCAGGGCTGCTTTCAGTTCGTCGGGCCGCGGCTCTCGGGCGAACGCCACCCGGTACAACTCCTTGACCCGCTCTCCCGCGGGGCGGGTGTCCACGGCGAGGCGCTCGGCCCGCCCGTTGGGGCTGGCCAGCTTGCTCCGGATATCCGACGCATTGATCATGTGCAGGCTCTGCGCCAGGTTCGACGACTGAACCCGCTCGCACTCGCACACGCTCTCGCCTTCCGGCCGGCCGAACACCCGCAGGAAGGGCGACGACCGGTTGTAGCTGTTGTCCGGCAGAGCCACTGCTCGCGTCCCCGGCGGCAGGTTCGGGAAGTCGGTTTGTGTGCCGGCCAACTGGTCGATGGCGTCCAGCATCACCTCGGCGGGTAGCCGGCGGGGGTAGTAGCGTGAATAGTTCTGGCGGTCGCTGACGTTGTCCTTGTTCGGCGTCGCGCTCAGTTGGTAGGCGTTGGATCGCGTAATCGCCCGCACCAGTTCCTTGAGGTCGAACCGACTGTCGATGAAGTGCTTTTCCAGCGCCGCCAATAGGTCCGGATTCGACGGCGGGTTCGAGTCCCGGATGTCGTCTTCGGGCTCGATGAGCCCGCGCTGGAAGAAGTGCTTCCAGTACCGGTTCACCAGCACCTTTGCGAAGAACGGGTTCTTCGGCGACCGCATCCAGTCCGCCAGCCGCAACCGTGGGTCCTCGTCCGGCGAGATCGCGGGCACCTCATCGCCGAGCGCCATCGGTTTCAACGCCTCGCGGGTTTTGATGTTCGTCGCCGTCGCCGTGCCGCGCTTGTGGAAAATCAGATCTTCATCGCGGGTGCCGGAGGGCTTGCGTCCCACCTGTGCGAAGAACGCCGCGAGGGAGTAGTAGTCGTCCTGGCTCCAGCGTTCGAACGGGTGGTGGTGGCACTGGGCGCACTGCATTCGCACGCCCAGGAAGAGTTGCGCAACGTCCTCGATCTGGTCCTTCGGTTGCTTCACCCGCTTGTACCACGCGACCGGCGGGTTGCCGATGACGGTGCCGGTCGCGCCCAGCAGTTCGCGCACAAACTGGTCGTACGGCTTGTTGGCGAGCAGGCTGTCGCGAACCCAGGCATGAAAGGCGAAGTTAGAGACGATGTCGCTGGCATCGTCGCGGCGGTTCTTCAACACCGCCGTCCATTTGCTGGCGAAGAAATCCGCGTAGTCCGGGCTTCGCAGCAACTCGTCGATCCACTTGTCGCGTTTGTCGGCGCTCGTGTCGGCCAGAAAGGCCTTCGCCTCGGCCTCGGTCGGCAACCGTCCCGCGATGTCGAGGCTGACACGTCGCAGGAACGTGGCGTCGTCGCACACCGGCGACGGCGGGATCCCAAGTTCCTTCAGGTTGGCGAAGACGGCCGTATCGACGAAGTTCTTCACGGGGGGCAGCGTTCCCACTGCCGCGCCCAGGGGGATGGCGGCATTGAAGACCGCGACACGCCCCTGGTACCGGACCATCACGGAGACCTTGCCCGGCAGGTCGAACACTTTGACGAGGCCGCCCTCCGACACGTCGGCCATCGCCTTGTCGTTCGACTCGAATAGCGCCGTGTCGGTGACATCTCTCACGCTGCCATCGGAATATCGAGCAATCGCCTTGAGTTGCTGAGAGGCCCGGACGCGCAACAAACCCTTCTTCGGCTCGATCTCCAGGGAGACGAGTTTCGGGCTGGTCACCACATCCACCGGCGTGCCCTGGCGGATCCATTCGCGTATCACGCCATAACCGGGGGACGATTTCGCCAACCGCAAACCGCCTCCATGTGGCAACTGACCGGCCGCTTTGAGGAGCAGCAGACTTTGGTCGGGATTCCCGAACGACACACGCCGCCCCCGACCTTCGAGGACGATGTGTTCAAAGTCCTCATCCGGCTCGAAACCGAGCAGCGACAGTTGAAACCCGTTCCGACCGCCACCCGCCTTGGCGTGACAGGTCCCCATGTTGCATCCGGATTTGGTCAGCACAGGGACAACGTCGTTGGCAAAACTGATGGGGCGTTCCGCCGCGTGCGTGGAGCCCGCGGGGCCAACCAGGCTCCAAGAAAAGGCCAGGCAAACAACCCGGAACCAATGAGCTACCGATTGCCGGGAGTGGCTCGTTTCGCTGAGCATCTCGTTTCCACTCTGTTAACGAGGCCTCTGGGCAGGCCGAATCAGTGGGGGCAAACAAACAGGTGGGCGTTCTGGCGGGGGGGGAGTACTTGCTAATTATCTACCTGCACTGGGTGGGACGCAACTCGGAAACGGGGAAAACTGGAGATACGAGTCCTCGATCCCCAGTCGCCGAAAGCTCCGTTCAGGTGAGTTCGGGAATCGGGCGGCCGTTCTCCGTCACGATCGGAACGGGGCGGCCTTGCGGGTCTTCCCAGTGAGCGGTCGGGTCGATGCCGAGGTGCTGGAACACCGTTGCTGCGATGTCCGACGGCCCAACCTTGCGTTCCTTGATGTCCCAGCCCTTGGCGTCCGTCGAGCCGATCACTTGACCCGTCGGCAACCCGCCACCCGCGACCAGCATCGACATGCAGTTCGTCCAGTGGTCGCGACCGGCGTTCTTGTTGATCACCGGCCCGCGGCCAAACTCACCCATCATCAGAACGAGCGTCGAGTCGAGCATCCCGCGTGCTGCAAGATCGTTAACCAGAGTGTAGATCACGCGGTCGATCCGCGGCAGGAGTGGCTTCAGCCCCTTCACGATCCCGCCCCAGCGCACGTCGTCGCCGTGGTGGTCGAAGTACCCCCACGCTCCGCTGACGAGCGCGAACGTGGTCCCGGCCTCGACCAGTCTCCGGGCCAGGAGTGCCTTCTCGCCGATGCTGTCGCGCCCGTAGGCGTCGCGGACGCGGTCGGGTTCTTCCTCGAGCGTGAATGCCTTCTGAGCTTTGCCGGATGCGATCATGTTGAGCGCGCGGCGCGAGTGACCATCGATCCGCTCGCCGGCGGTGTCGAGTTCACGATGGGCCTTGTCGAGCTGGCGGCGGAGGTTGTCGCGGTCTTGCAATTGCGGCACCGTCACGCCCGCGGGAAGCGTGATCCTGCCCGCGAGATCGGTCCCCTGAATCGGGTCGTAGGTGGAGCCGAGTTGTCCCGCGCCCCACACGTCGGCCTTCCAACTGTCGGCGAGTCCCACGAACGCCGGCAGCGCCGGGTCGTTCGCACCACAGAACTTCGCCGCGATCGACCCCATTGACGGGTAGCCGTCCCCGTCCTTGCCGTCGTTCGAACGACGGGCAAGCGGGTTGCCCGCCTGCATTGTGATCGGGGTGTGGTTGCTGGACCGGCAGTCCACCGAGCGGATCAGGGTAAGCTTGTCCATGATGCTCGCCTGGAGCGGCAAGTACTCACTCATGCGGACGCCCGGCACGCGGGTCGGGATCGAGCCGAACGGGCCACGAATCTCCGCCGGCGCGTCGGGCTTCGGATCCCAGGAGTCAATGTGGCTCAACCCACCCGACAGCCAGAAAAGGATCACGGCGGGCTTCTTGCGGCTGGCCGGTTGCGCCGCTGCATGCAGCGCGGGCGCGGTCAGCCCCGCCATCCCCGCGAAACTCGTGCGAAGAAACCAGCGGCGCGAGCCAACCTGAAGGCACCCCTGCGGGACGGTAGGAGAGTGTGTCACGGTTCGGCTCCCTGGGATCAGAACAGTTCGGCGAGTGGACGGCCGTCGTCGATCAGGTCTTGAGAGAGTTTGAGGCGGGTCTGGGCGTGAGCGTGAAGCAGAGTGAGGTAGGTAGTTGAATTTCCCATGTCCCCGGCCCTGAGTCAAGCAGCATCTGGTCGTCCCACAAAGTCCGGTCAGGGCCGTTCCGTGTTTCACCCACGTAACATGGTTGGAAAGTTCCCAGCCACTGACGCGGGCGGGGTGCGTGAATGATCCGGACTCCTGTTCACGTCTCGCATGATTCTGACGCGGACTCGGAGATGAATTGGCCTTCGCGCACAAACCGGATGACTCAACTGGCTGCTGGTGAGTCACATAATGAGGTATTGCCGAACCTGAAATTGTTCTGATGAACTTTCTTCCGGACAAGTGAAATGGTTCTGGAGTGGGGTGCCCCACTCGCCCGGAATCAAATTCCAGAATCCCTTCGTGGCTGAGCGGTCAATGACTGGCGGGCGGTCACTTCTTGGGCTTTTCGGAAAGGAAGGCTCGCAGCTCGGCGAGGTTGTCGGTGTTGATCAGATCGACGTCGGCCGCCAGGAGTTCTCGCCACACCGCCGTCTTGTCCGGGGCTGCCCAGAAGCGGACCAGGCGGCCCTTCTTGTGCGCCTTTGCCACGAATTCCTTGAGCCGGGCACGCTCAGCCTCAGGCATGTCCCCGGACCCGTTCCACTTGAACTGCGAACTCCAACTCGCGCTGATCCACGGGACGAGATGGGCCGGGTCGTCGGAATCCAGGTCCGACGGTCGTGCGTCGATCGCCGCGTACCGCGTCCCCTGCCTGGTGATTGCTTCACGGTCGCAGTTCCCGCTGATGACAACCGTGACCGCCCGGGTTTCGGTCTTCCCGTCCCGGGTCACGGTGAGGATGTCGGCGTACCCCTCCAGTACCTTGGCCAACTCCGCGTAGGTAGTCTTCGGGTTGGTCTTCACGTCAACCAGCAGGTAGAACTGCGAGCCGCCCTTGTGCACAGCCCCGCCGTTCGCCTTGACCCGCTCAAGAAGCGGATCGAGGTACAACTTCTGGAGCGACCGCTCGGATTTCAAATTGAAGGGGAGGTGACCAATGAGGAGTTCGCCCTTGGTCAACCAGACGTCGGCCTCGACGCTACAGAAACCCAGGTCGAGTGCGTCGAGCAGTGGCCGCTTGTGTTCGTAGTCGTTGTGGGCGTGCGCACGCCGGACCGGGGTGGGGGTCTCAGGGTCGGCGAACAGGACCAGTGCGAGCAGCACGAACATCAGCCGACTCCGATGGGATTGGACACGACTCAGGATATTCACCGAGCAGGGACCATGAAACAGGGAGTCGCGGCGATCGCAAGTTGAAATCGCCGCACGGGTCGGGTAGATGGATGTGAAGGAAGGGAACTCTGCCCCACTGTCGTGGGCGCGGAAAGATCGTTCCTCGACAGGAGTGAAGTCCCATGATGAAGACGCATCGCATGCTTGCCGTTGTTGCGGCAGTGATATTCGCGGTGATCGGCAGTGCCAGGGCCGCTGACCCCGCGACGACCACCATCACGGTCCCGGAGCTGGATTGCCCGACGTGCGCCAAGAAAGTTGCGGCGAAGTTGTCCGAAATACCGGGCGTCGGGAAGATCGAGTCGAGCGTCGAAGCAAAAACCTTCACCATCACCGCGAAGGCCGGTGCCGCCCCGTCCCCGAAGGCCATGTGGGAGGCCGTCGAGAAGGGTGGCTTCGATCCGAGCAAACTGGTGGGACCAAGCGGGACGTTCACCACCAAACCAACCAGCTGACACGTTGACGCAAACCCGAGAGTCTCATCGAACTCGAACGCGGCGAAGGTTGGTGCTGATGGGTGCCATTCGCCGCACATAATGTGGGAGTTGGTCTCCTTCGTAAGATGTTGATTTGCAGTGGTTTGTGTCTTGTGGCGCGGCATGCGTGAAGTTTTGGAGACATTTTCCGGATTCCGGCGTGCGCTTGGGGGCCTTCGTGGCTTTCTGTGGGTGCAGGTTGTTCTCCCCACATACCAAGGGCAGTCCGCATGCCGCGCGGCGTCTGCTTGTTTTTCATCGTTCCAACTGTTCTCGTGCTGCTGACCACGCCCGTGGTCGGGGCCGACGATCATTTCGAAAAGTCCGTTCGCCCCCTTCTGGTGGAACACTGCCTCCGCTGCCACGGACCGGACAAGCAGAAGGGCGGCCTGCGAGTCGATTCCCGCGAAGCCCTTCTCACCGGTGGCGAATCCGGACCGGCCATTGACCTCGCCAAGCCCGACGAGAGCCTGTTCGTTCAAGCCCTGAAGCACGAGGGGCTGAAGATGCCCCCGAGCAAGCAACTGCCCGCCGAGCAGATCGCGGTGCTCACGAAGTGGATCAAGGGCGGGGCCGTATGGGCTGGCGCGACGGCGAAGCCGAGCAACGCGACCGGCCACGATGTTCGCAAGCCGGGCCAGATCACCGACGCCGACCGCGGGTGGTGGGCATTCCAGAAGCTGACACGCTCCGTGGTTCCGAAGGCGGGCACGGGTTGGGCGAAGACTCCGATCGATCACTTCATCGCGCAGCGGCTCGAATCCGAGAAACTTCCTCACGCCGTGGAAGCGGACCGGCAGACGCTGATCCGCCGGGTCAGCTTCGACCTGATCGGGCTGCCACCGACCCCGGCCGAAGTGGCGGCGTTCGTCGATGACCGCTCACACGATGCCTACGAGAAGCTCGTGGAGCGGTTGCTCGCCAGCCCGCGCTACGGCGAACGGCAAGCCCGAGCCTGGCTCGATCTGGTTCGGTATGCCGAGAGCGACGGTTACCGCGCGGATGCCGCACGGCCGCACGCCTGGAGGTACCGCGACTACGTGATCCGGGCGTTCAACGCGGACACGGGCTACGACCGCTTCGTGCGGGAACAACTGGCCGGGGATGAACTATACCCCAACGACCCGAACGCTCTGATCGCAACCGGCTTCTTCCGCCTCGGGCAGTACGAGTACAACCAGAAGGACGTACGCGGCCAGTGGGCTGCCATCCAGAACGACATCACCGATGTCACGGCCGATGCCTTCCTCGCCCTCGGGATGGGTTGTGCCCGTTGCCACGACCACAAGTTCGATCCCGTCCTCCAGAAAGACTACTTCTCACTGCAGTCGTTCTTTGCCGGCATCCGGTTCGCGGATGAACCTGTGTTCTCATCGGTCGCCGCAAAGGCCGAGTACGAGTCACAGCTGGCCGCGTGGGAAGCGAAGACGGCAAGCCTCCGCGAGAAGATGGATGCTTTGCTCAGCCCGGTGGTTGCGAAGATCCAGGCGAACATCGGCGACAACTACCCGGCCGAGATTCAGGCTGTGTTCCGCAAGCCTGCTGCCGAGCGCACCCCCGGCGAGCGGCAGTTGTTCGAACTCGCGATGCGACAGGTGCGGGAACTCGAAATCAGCCGCGCTCCGGCCAAACTGGGCAAACGCAAGGACGAGTACGAGGCGCTGAAGAAAGAACTTGACGCTACTGCGAAACCCGTCGCACCAGTGGCGATGATCGCCCGCGATCTCGGGTCGGAAGCAGCCGAGGTCGTGATTCCCGGCGGGCGGAAGAAGGCCGTCGCGGTTGAACCCGCGTTCCCGGTTGTTCTGGGTGCAAGTTCACCAGTGATTCGCACGCGACCGGATTCAACCGGCCGGCGTGCCGCGCTCGCGGAGTGGCTGACAAGCAAGGATCACCCGCTCACGGCACGGGTAATGGTCAATCGCATCTGGCAGGGGCACTTCGGTGCGGGGTTGGTGGCTACCGCGAGCGATTTCGGCACACTCGGCGAGAAGCCATCACACCCTGAGTTGCTCGATTGGCTGTCTGTCGAGTTCGTCGAACATGGCTGGAGCATCAAGCACATCCACCGGCTGATTGTGACCTCATCGGTCTACCGACAAGCGTCAGTCGGCACGAAGGGAGCGACCACGGATCCCGAGAACCGCCTGCTGTCGCGGATGTCGGTGCGACGGCTCGACGCCGAGCAGGTGCGTGACGCGATGTTGGCCGTGAGCGGCGAACTGAAGCTCGACGCGGGTGGCCCCGCGGTGCCGGCCAGCACGCCCCGGCGATCGGTCTACACTCGCGTTCATCGCAACTCCCCCGACCCACTCATTGCCTCGTTCGACGCTGCCGACGGGATCCAGAGTTGTGCCCGCCGCAACGTCACCGTCACCCCGACACAGGCACTGCTTCTGATGAACGGCCCCGGCACACTGGCTCGCGCTGGGGCGTTCGCCACGAGGGTAATGCCCGCCGACGGTAAGAACGCGGCGGCCTGTGTGAACGAGGCGTACCGCTCTGCGTTCGGCCGCTCGCCCACACCCGTGGAAGTTGCCGAGGCACTCGAGTTCCTGCACCAGCAAGTCGGGGTCGCACGCAACGCGGTGACCCCTGAGAGCCGGCGGAAGGGGTGGAGCGATTTCTGCCACTCCCTGCTCAACGCGAACGAGTTCCTTTACATCGACTGAGGTCTTGCGATGAGTGTTTCTCTCCCTCACGTCGAACGCATGCTCAACCGCCGCGACGCTCTAATCCACGGCGGGGCCGGGTTCGGTGGCGTCGCGCTGTCGTGGCTCCTGGGCAACGACTTGCTCGCCGAAGATGCGAAGGCGGTTGACCCGCTCACGGCCAAGCAACCCCATCACAAAGCCAAGGCGAAGTCGGTCATCTTCCTGTTCATGGAAGGCGGGCCGAGTCACATCGACCTGTTCGACCCGAAGCCGCTCCTGAACAAGTTGCACGGCCAGAAATTGCCCGACACGTTCAAGCCGGTGATCCTCGCGATGGGCGAGAACAACGCACCGCTGATGGGCTGCAAGCGGACGTTCAAGCAGCACGGCAAGGGCGGGTTGTGGTTCTCCGACTGGCTCCCACACATGGCCGGGTGTGCCGATGACCTCGCGGTGGTTCGGTCGTGCTGGATGGACGGCATCAACCACTCCGGCGGTGTTTGCCAGATGAACACCGGCAGCATCCTCGCGGGCCGGCCGTCGCTCGGGAGTTGGGTGAGTTACGGGCTGGGCACCGAGAACACCAACCTGCCGGCGTTCGTGGTCATGCAGGATAACCCCGCGTCCGTGGTGAACGGCCCGCGAAACTGGGGCGCTGGGTTCATGCCCGCGGTTTATCAGGGGACCCGGCTGGACGCCGGCAAGGAACCGATCCCGAATCTGCACACGCCTGCCGCAATCGGGAACGAGCGGCAGAAGCAGAAGCTCGACTACCTCACGAAGCTCAACCAGCGGCACGCCGAGGCACGCCCCGAACAGACCGAGCTGGACGCACGCATCCGCGCCTACGAACTGGCCTTCCGGATGCAGGCTGAAGCGCCCGAGGCAGTCGATCTCTCGAAGGAGTCGGCCAACACGCTCGCCCTGTACGGTGCCGATGAGAAGGAAACGGAGACGTTCGGTCGGCAGTGCCTGCTCGCACGCCGGTTGGTCGAACGCGGGGTGCGGTTCGTTCAACTTTATCACGGTGCCGGCAGCAAGTGGGACTCGCACTCCAACCTCGACAAGAACCACTCCTCGCTCTGCAAGAGCATGGACAAGCCGGTCGCCGGGTTACTCGCGGACCTGAAGCGGCGAGGGTTACTGGATAGCACGCTGGTGGTCTGGGGCGGCGAGTTCGGCCGCACACCGCAATCCGAGCAGGGGAACGGCCGTGACCACAACCCCTACGGGTTCACGATGCTGATGGCCGGTGCCGGGGTGAAGGGCGGGCGGGCGTATGGCACCACCGACGAACTCGGGCTGCACGCCGTCGAAGACCGACTGCACGTCCACGACCTGCACGCCACCTGGCTGAACCTGCTGGGCGCGGACCACATGAAGCTCGTCTACAAGCATAAGGGCCGGCCCGAACGACCGACCCTGAACGAAGGTGAGCCGTTTACGCGGCTCGTGACCGGTTGATTCATTCGCCCGACTGGGTTCGTTCATTTTCTCCCTTGTTCTCTCCGGAGTCCTTTCATGTCTCGTTCTCTACAGAGAGGGTTCACGCTCATCGAGCTATTGGTGGTCATCGCCATCATCGCAATCCTCATCGGATTGCTCCTCCCCGCCGTGCAGAAGGTCCGTGAGGCCGCCACTCGCATGAAGTGCCAGAACAATCTCAAGCAGATCGGGCTGGCCGTCCACAACTACCACGACGCTCTCGGGAAGCTGCCCCCAGCACGGTTCGAGTACCGTTACCTGGCTTGGCCGGTCCTGATTCTGCCATTCATCGAGCAGGACAACCTCTATAAGCAGTTCACTCTCACGGCTGCTGTTTCGGCCCAACCGAGCGCGGCGATCCAGGCGACGGTGCCGACCTACCAGTGCCCGAGCCGCCACATGTCGGGCCAACTCTCGACACAGCACGACGCAACCGCGACCGGGCAAAGTGGCTCACTCGGGGACTACGCGACCGTGGATGGGCCGGACGGGAACGACCCACCTTACCGCCGCGTTTCGGCAGCGGGGATGATCGTCATCGCGGCCGGCACGTCCGGTTCGACCGTCGGTTGGAGAAGTCAGACCAGTCTCACTTCGGTGACCGATGGACTGAGTTCGACGCTCATGATCGGCGAGAAGCACGTCCGCCAGGTGGACATCGGCAAGGACAGTGGTGGCGACGGCCCAATCATGGGCGGTTTCGCGTACTCGTTCATGCGGGTTGCCGGCGGCACGAGCGGCGGTGCGGGTGCCGAGTGGCCGCTCGGGAACGGGCCAACCGACAACGTCGGCGGCCAGGCACTTGCAGTCTTCGGGAGCTGGCACACCGGCGCGGTCAACTTCGTTTGGGGCGACGGGAGCGTTCGCTCGTTGAAGTTCAACATCGACTCCGTCACTCTCGCACGGCTGACAACTCGCGCTATCGGAACCATTCCAGCGGGCGAGTATTGAACCCGCGTTCGGTGGCGCGTTGTGGGGTATGCCGCTGCACTACCCCATGAGGAATCGCCACGTGCTCCTTTCCCTGAGACTTTCCACTTCGCCCCCATCGGTACACTCATGGCGCGACGCTTCCATTACTGGCTACTGGTATCGGCCTGTCTCCTGACGCTCGGTTGCAATGCGGGAACGCCGAAAACTTACCGCATTCCGGGCCGGTTGGTCTACGACGACGGCAAACCCGTTCCTGGAGCGACGATCGTTCTGCAAACGACTCACGACGGGCAACGGATCGCGGCTCGCGGGATGGTCAACACGGACGGGACGTTCGAGTTGACGACGTTCACCGACAAGGACGGCGTGATCGAAGGCGAGCACGATATCACAATCGTGCTGCTCCCGGCCACGGACAGCGCGACGCCGTCCAAACCGGTTGTTGCGGCGAAATATAGCAACTCCGAATCGTCGGGGCTGAAGTTTACTGTGAAGCCCGACACGACCGAGATTCTCATCAAGGTCGAGCCGCCGCCCTCGGGGAAGAAGTAGGCGTCATTTGGCTTCAGAGGCAGAGGCCGGGCCATTCAATTCTGCCACGCCGCCACGGACGCCGACGTGGAGGCGAGTGCCATCACGGTTGAACGCGACCGGTGCATGCACATCGGTCAAGATCGCCCGGACGTACCCTGCTTCCGGGTCGCACAGTTTCACCTCACCCGGGGTGTCGATCGAGTAGTGCCCGGACGCGGTCGCCATCGTGCGACCGTCCGGCGAGAATTCGACCGAGTACACCCAGTTCGTGTACCCGGACAGAACCACGGACGAATTGCCGGCGTCCAGATCCCACAGGCGCACGGTGCGATCCCGGCTCCCGGAAGCGAGCGCCCGGCCATCGGGGCGGAAAGCCACACTGAGTACCCACAGCGTGTGTCCCTTCAACTCCTGTTCGAGTCGTCCTGTCTCGGCGTTCCAGAGTCGGATGATGTTGTCCTCCCCACCGGAAGCGAGCCGCTTGCCATCCGGCGACCAGGCGAGGGTCAGAATGCCACGGGTGTGACCTTCAAGGGTGCGGATCGGTTTCCGGGTGTCCGCGTTCCACAGGCGAACCGTGTTATCGACGCCACCGGTTGCCAGAAGCCTCCCGCCTGGCTGGAAGGCAACTGTCGTGACGTTCCCATCGTGAGCGGTCAATCGACCTGTTTCGACTCGCTCGTTCGCATCCCAGAACACGACTTCCCCGCCACCGGCCCCGATCGCTACGGTCGCACCATCCGCGGAAACAGCCAGGGAAGGCGCACCGCCTCCAAGAACAGCTAGCGGGCGGACGGGTCCGGCGTTGTGCGGGCGCACGGCAAATTTCGCGACCGGAGTTGTGCCGGTCGCGTCCCACACCCGCACCTCGCCGACTGTGTCTGACGTCACCACACCGCCGCCCGGTCGCGCGGCGATCACTCCGACGTTGGTCGGTTGCGGGTAGACCGCTGCCGGTGGGAAACTCGGTAGGCGGAAGACGCCGAGCCGCCCGTCTCTCCCACCCGCGGCGACCCAGCGCCCGTCCGGCGACCACGCGACCCCGGCCACGTCCCGCCGCATCAGGTTGGTCAACTCCTGCCCGGTGGCCGTGTCCCACACCTTCAGGTAAGTGTCCCCACCGCCGGTGACGATGCGGTTGTTGTCCGGCGACACCACCGCTCCGCGAACCGCCATCAAGTGCCCCCGCAGATCGCGTGCGGTCCCCGAGCGAAGGTCGTTGACCCGTGCTTCCCCTTGCTCACTGGTCGAGACCACGAACCGGCCATCGGGAGCGAACGCCAGTCCGAGGACGGCCCCGGTGTGCTCGTTTCCGATGGTCTTCGCTGTGCGAGCGGAGAGGTTCCACAACCGGACAGACCCGTCTTTCGCACCGGCCGCGATCGAACGCCCCTCGTCGCCGAAGGCCACGGACATGACCGGTTCCGATGAAGCAGTCAGGGCCGCGACTTCCCGCCCCGTCTCCCACTCCCACACCCGCACGACGCCGTCGTTGCACGCCCCCGCCAGTCGCCGGTTCTTTCGGTCCACGCTCAGCCCGTGTACCACGACCGGAACCGGTATGGTGCGGACCGCCTTGGGCGTGCCGATGTCCCACACCTTCACCACACGGTCGTGTCCCGAAGAGGCGACCGTCCGGTCGTCGCACACCACCACGCCGGTCACGGGTTTGCTGTGTGCCGCGACCGTGGGTCCGGCACGATCTTCGGAGTTTGGCGCGGGCCAGTAGCGGAGTTTTCCGTCCGCGCCGCCGCTAACAAACCGGCCATCCAACAGGAATGCCACCGCTCGCGTTCCTCCCGCGTGCGCCTCATACGACCGTTCCCCGAGCGAGCACTGGTTGTGGAAGTAGCGCCAGGTGAAATCTCGCAGGTCGGGCGGGCAGATCTTCTCGTCCGCGAGCAGTTGCCTTGCTCGGATCGGTTCGCGGAGCCACAGAGCCGGCAGCTGCGCGAGTTGGTGGGCGAAGAGCACGCGGCGGGTGTCATCGAGTTGTCGTCGGGTGTCGGCTCGCAGCGAGTCGGTCTCGGCGAGTGCCGTCGCGGTCTGGCGCTGCAGGTCCTCAGATTCGGCGAGCGCTGTGCGGAGGCGAGCATTGTAGTACAGTCCCCCCGCGATCAACCCGACGGTGGCCAGCACCACGACGGCGATCAACGCCGCGGGCGCTGGTCGTCGGGCGATCCAGCGGCGAATGGATTCGGCCCGCCCAACTCGCTGAGCCGCGACCGGTATACCGACGAGAAACCTGTGCAGGTCGTCCGCGAGCACGAGGGCGGTCGCATAACGGTTGTCCGGGTTCTTCTCCAAACACTTCAGGACAACGGTTTCAAGATCACGCGGGACTGCCGGGTTCAGTCGCCGGAGACCCGCTGGCGGTTCGTGCAGAATCCGGTGCAGCGTGACCGCGGACGGGTCCGGGCCGAATGGCGCGTGGCCGGTTAGGAGTTCGTAAAGGACAGCCCCCAGGGCGTACACGTCGGCAGCCGGTCCGGCCCGGTGGGCAGACCCGGCCGCCTGTTCCGGCGCCATGTATGCGAGCGTCCCGACGATGTGCCCGGTTCGTGTCCGGTGGTTACTTGCGTCAAGCACGCGCGCCAGGCCGAAGTCAGACACCTTCGGTGTCGCAGTGACGGGGCTCTGTTGGCTGTCCACGGCCCCTTGCCCATTGTCGATCTGCAACAAGATGTTGCCCGGCTTCAGATCGCGGTGAACCACCCCTTGAAGGTGAGCGTGGTGAATCGCCCGTGCCAGGGTCTCGACCAACATGGCGGCATCGTCAGGGGCACGGAACGCGGTGATCGCACGTGACAGCGGCGGACCGTCGATGTACTCGAGCGCGAGGAATGGCCGCCCATCGGCTAAGCCGGCTTCGTAGATCCGGGTCAGATTCGGATGATCGAGGCGGGCCAGGACGGCCGCTTCGTGTTGGAACAGAGCCAGGTCGTCGGGGGTCGAATACTCGCCGGTGAGCAAGAGCTTGACGGCTACGGCTCGGCCGTCACGTCGGTCCCGAGCCGCGAACACCGCCCCCCGCGCCCCCCGCCCAATCTCGCGAATGAGGTCGTAGGGGCCAATCGCTGAGGGCGTTTTGGACTCGCCCCAAATCGCACGATGAACCAGAAACTGTTCTTCGAGTTGGGTTCGGAGATCTGGAAACCGGATGAAGTATTCGTTCGGGTCCGGTGTACGGCCGAGTTGCTCCAGGCACACGAACTCGGCATAAATCAGTTCGACGGCGTCTTCCGGATCCAGATCCGAGACCAGGTAGTCCTCGGCCCGAACGGACTCCCCCGCTGTGAGCCGACGATCCAACTCCCGGCACAAGACCGACACCGGAGAGCGAGGATGTGGATTCAACATCAGCCGGTTCCGGTTAGCAGAAGTGGGGCCAGCGAGTTAAAGTAATATACGCGAACCAAAGCGTCACAAGTCGGAGAATGCGTGAGCGAATCGCCGACAAGTCGGGACGACCTCGCCGACCTGCTCCGCCGGGCCGGGAAGGGGGATTCCGCCGCGCTGACGGCCCTGCTCCGGCGGTACGAGTCGCGCGTTCGGATCGCGGCCAGAGCAATGCTTCGGTCCCCGCTCCGGCAGGCACTCGATTCGGTCGATCTGGTGCAATCCGTTCACCGCGCCTTGTTGCCCGGACTTCAGGACGGCCGGTACACGTTCACGGACGAAGGTCAGTTGCTCGCGCTGGCGGTCACGGTTCTCCGGCACAAGTTCCAGCGTGCGGCACAGAAGAAACGCCCGGCCGCCCTCAACCCGGAGGCGGAACCGATCGACCGAACCGTTCCACCTCCTGCCGCGTACCCGGATGCCGCCGATCTGCTGGCACACCTGCTGGATGAAGTTGACGGGCTAGACCGACGCGCGTTGGAACTTCTCGCGCAGGGGTACAGCACGGCGGAGATCGCGACCACGTTGGGTTGCACTCCCGCCGTGCTGCGGGCCAGGCTGAGCCGCGCACGCTCCCGGCTCCGGAAAGCGGGGCTGAACGATGAAGTGTAATCCCGAGTTTGGAGAGACTGTCGCACCAACGGTGCCAGGATGTACGAAAGACCTACCGAATTGGCTTGGTATTTGCCCTCCCCCCTTGTGGGGGAGGTCGCTCCGAGTCTTCGAGGAGCGGGTGGGGGAGGTCGCTCCGAGTCTTCGAGGAGCGGGTGGGGGGGTGAAACCTTCGCAACTGATGAGGTCTTCCCCCCCACCCGGCTCGCAAAGCCTCGCCACCCTCCCCCACAAGGGGGGAGGGCAATGAAACCCCAGCACTCAACATGCTACAGTCTCAGTTTGGAGAACATTTCGTTCCAACCGGCGAAAACCCGTGGTGTTTCCCCGGTTGACATGTGAAAATCGTTGCACAGTATATATACGTACACATCGCCGGGCCTCTGTTTATCGCTGGCAACGGAACAGGTTCATGGCCCTGGATTTGCGGTATCTCATGGGTGTGTTGGCATTCGGGCAACACGACTGTGCCAAGAAGATCGATCTCTTGTGATGCCTCGGTGGAGAGTAACCCATGCGGTTCCATGCCATTGCGACTGACTACGACGGTACGATCGCCCACGACGGCGTCATGGATGCCGCGACCGTGGCTGCACTGGAGCGGGCGAAGAAGTCGGGCCGAAAGCTCCTCATGGTTACCGGACGTGAGTTGCCGGATTTGCAAAGCGTTTGCCCGCGGCTCGATCTCTTCGATCTCGCGGTCGTCGAGAACGGTGCCGTCCTCTTCAACCCGCAGACGAAGGAAGTCCGCGTTCTTGCCGACCCGCCCCCGCCGAAGTTCGTGGCCGAGTTGCGAGCACGGAAGGTAGCACCGCTTTCCACCGGGCACGTCATCGTCGCGACGCTGGAACCGCACCACCTGGAGGTGTTGAAAGTCATCCACGAGTACGGACTCGAACTTCAGGTGATCTTCAACAAGGGCTCGGTGATGGTGCTGCCGTCGGGCGTGAACAAGGCGACGGGGCTTGCCGCGGCGCTCATGGAAATGGGCCTGTCGGCGCACAACGTTGTTGGCGTGGGGGACGCCGAGAACGACCACGCGTTCATGCGGTTGTGCGAGTGCTCGGCGGCGGTTGCCAACGCCTTGCCCGCCGTCAAGGACACGGCCGATCTTGTCCTCGGGAAGCCTCGCGGTGCGGGGGTTGTGGAACTCATCGACCGCCTCATTGCGGACGACCTTTCCGACCTGAAGACACTTTCGCGGCATCGCATTGCCATCGGTGAAACGGACGACAAAACGGAATTTCGTCTCGACCCGGCTGGCCCCGGGTTGCTTGTGGCGGGGACGTCGGGGAGCGGGAAATCGACGCTCACAACCTCCATCATGGAGCGACTGGCCGACGCCGGCTATCAGGTGCTCGTGATCGACCCCGAGGGCGATTACGAGACCCTGGACTTCGCGAGCCACATCGGGAATCCGACCCAGGCTCCGCGGCCCGAAACGGTCATCGATGCGCTCAAGGATCCCAGGCGTTCGATCGTCGTGAACCTTCTCGGGGTTCCTTTGAACGACCGGCCGAAGTTCTTCACCCAACTGTTGCCCCACATCCTTGAAGAGAAGGCCCGAACGGGTCGGCCGCACTGGTTGGTGATCGACGAAACTCATCACCTGCTTCCGACCGGCCCGTCGGCTGCCTCGCTCGCGCCGCTTCTGCCAGACCGGGGCATCCTGTTCATTACCGTTCACCCGGGCGCTGTGGAACCGATGACGATGGTGAATGTCGGCACTCTTCTACTGATTGGTGGGCAACCGGCCAACACTGTGGCAGAGTTCTGCAGGGCGACTGGAGAGAACGAACCGCTCTACCCCGCGATCGCGAGCGAAAAACTGCCGACGGGTGACGCGATCGTCTGGCGACGGGGTGATCCGGAGACAATCGTGATTCACACCAAACAACCGCGGACAGAACGGAAACGGCACTCGCGGAAATACGCCGAGGGGAACCTGGGGCCGGAGCGGAGTTTTTACTTCAGTGGCCCGGAAGGCAAGTTGAACCTGAAGGCACCGAACCTGCAAGTGTTCCTGCAACTGGCCGATGGCGTGGACGATGAAACGTGGGAATTCCATCGGAAGAATGGCGACATCTCGAAATGGGTACGGGCACAGATCAAGGACGAGACCCTTGCCGACGAGTTGGCCCAGATCGAGGCGGATAAGCAGGCTGTATCCAAGGATTCCCGCTCAGCCGTTCGTATTGCTATCGAAGCACGCTACACACTCCCGGCTGACGCCGCGAGCGGGCAGGTGTAATGACGCGTAGTGATGGACGTAACCGCACGAGTACGAGTCTGCCCCATGAATGTTCGCATCGGAAATCAGACGAGCGCACACGTTCCCGCGTGGTTGCCGTATGAGTTCGCGCGATCGCACGGATTCGACGCCTTCGAATGGTTCAGCGATCGTGGCCGGCACGGTTGGTGCGAGGCCGAAACTTCTGAAGCCGAGCGAGCCGAACTCCAGCGTGTCGCGGAATCGGGAAGCGTTCAGTTCAGCATCCATGCTCCTTACGCAGCCGACCCGACCACCCGTGACGGGGTCGAGGCCATCTGCCGGAGTATTCGCTTCGGCGGCTCAATCGGGGCACGCATCGTCAACCTGCACCTGTTTCCGCAATACCACGCTCGAGTGTACGTCGAGTCTCTTCGTCCACTTTGGGAAGAGGCTACGCGAGCCGGCTTGCAACTCAGTCTTGAGAACACGCCCGCAACTTCCCCAGACAATGTCAACGCGGTGTTCGGTGTACTCTCCGCAATCCCGGAAGCAATCGGGCGAGTTGGGTTCTGTTTGGACAGCGGGCACGCGAACCTCCATTCGACCACTCGTAACGACTATGTTCGGTTTGTCGATCTACTTGGCGCCCACGTCCCCATCATCCACTGGCACGCCCACGAGAATTGGGGCGACTACGATTCCCATCTCCCTTTGTTCAGCGGTCCATCTGCGAAGGACGACCGTGGTTTGCGAGGACTGATCCGACGGCTACACCAGCGAGGTTTCGCCGGGTCCGCGATTCTTGAGCAGTGGACATACCCGCCCGAACAACTGGTGTGGACTCGCAACCGCCTCCACGAACTAGCTGGACAGGAGTGATTCCTGAAGCGTGGTTCGGCAGAAAAAGAAGCCCATCTCAGATCAGTAATCATTCCACCGATCGTTCCAGGCTGTTTCTGTCACTTGCACTGTCGCGATTCACTGCTCCGGCAGTTGCGATCGATCACTCCTGGTGGTGTCCGATCGGTCTGCTTTCCTGGCTGGCTCCATTAGATCATCCACTATGTCGATTATATAAGCATACACATATGAAAGTTAATATGGTTCTCCGGGACTCACGGGGGCATGAGGGTGTCTTCTGGCGATTTGGTCGATTGGCAACGGTTATCTTCAGAGTTGACTCCAGCGCCCGCTGGTCCACGACCAGCGGCCCGACCCCGTGTACGCTCCGAACCTCATGATCCGCCCGGCGTTTTCGCTGCATCGTAGTATGCCTTTTCGCATATTGCGTCACCGAAGGCGTGTCCCGGTCAAATTCCCATTTGTAGCAGTTGGGGCTTGCCGAACCCATCCCGTCGCCTCCTGAGACCACGCCACCGTCGGACCACTTCAGCCAGCCGTCGCCGAATACGCGAGAGCAACTGCGGCCGGATTTGCCGACCTGGACTGTCCGCCGGTTCACACCACCGACCCTTTCACGACATTCCGGGTTGACTCGCGACCGATATACGCTACAAGATACACGAAATCTGTGTCGTATATTGATTCCCACGGCCGGTCCGCGGTGGCACGCAATCGGAGGAGGTGTGCGGATGGGTAGAACGGATGCGGGCGTCGTCGTGGCTGCCGATCGAACAGACCCCGACCCAGGGGGCGGGCTCCTCGCGATGCTCGTCGGGATGGCTGGGATTTCTGCTGCCCTGTTGGCATGGCAGCTCGTAACACCCGAGCCTCTGCACGGGTTCGGGGTCAGGATCGATCGGCTGAGTGCCGCCCTGACCCTGTTGGTGGCGTGGGTGGGGTCGGTCACCTTCCACTTCTCCCGCCGATACCTCGACGGCGACCCGGACCGGCCCCGCTTTCTCCGCTATCTGGCCTTCACGATCGGCTCCGCCTACGTGCTGATGCTCGCTACGAATTTGGTTCTCCTCTTCGTTGCGTGGTCGCTCACAAGCCTCGGGCTCCACAGGCTCCTCACCTACTACCCCGGCCGGCCGGAAGCCCTGCGACCCGCCCGAAAGAAGTTCCTTATTAGCCGACTCGGAGACGTCGCACTCGTCGCGGCGATCGCCCTGATCTGGCGCGAGTACGCCACCCTCGACCTGCACGAGTTCCTGGCTGCCCTGGCACCGATCCCGACCGAGGGCGTGACGGCGATCGGACTGCTAGTGGTAATCGCCGCGCTCACCAAATCGGCCCAGTTCCCGTTCCACAGTTGGCTGCCCGAGACGATGGAGTCGCCGACGCCGGTGTCGGCCATCATGCACGCCGGAGTCATCAACGCCGGCGGGGCGTTGGTGCTCCGGTTCGCACCGCTCATTGTTCGGGTGCCCGAAGCACTGCTCCTCCTCGCCGTGATCGGTACGATCACAGCCAGTCTGGGACTCCTTGCGATGTGGGCCCAGGTGAAGTTCAAGCGGACTCTGGCCTGGTCCACGGTCAGCCAGATGGGATTCATGATGGTCCAGTGCGGGGTCGGTGCGTTCCCGGCCGCGCTACTACACATCATCGGCCACGGATGTTACAAGGCCTGGAGTTTCCTCCGGTCAGGAACGCTCCCAGCCCCGTCCCGCCCGTATCCTCCGGTGGCCCCGGTGCGGCGGTTAGCGATTGCGGGGATGGGCACCGTGTTCGCTGTCCCGGCCCTTGCTCTGGCGTCCATAATGACGGGCTACTCTCCGCTCCATTCGCCGGGCGAACTCGCCCTCACAGCGGTCATCGCCCTCTCCGTCGGGCAGGTGTGGGTCGCGGTACGGGGGAACCGGGCGACGAGTGTGGTAGAGGCTGCGATCCAAACCGCACTCGGCATCGGGGCCACGCTGGCGGTACCGGTCGCGGCCTTCGCGGCCTACCGCGGGGCGGAGGAGTTTCTCGCCCCCGTCATCGGCACCCTGCCGACCCCCGCGGGGCCGCTCGCGTGGGCGGCCGCAGTCGTGCCCGTGATGGCGTTCACCGGGCTCACCCTGGTTCACGCCCTTCTTCCGGTTTTCGGTCGGAGTGCCAGCGGCCGAAGTTTTTACGTTCACGCCCTCCACGGATTCTACTTCGGGGCTGTTGCGGATCGGGTCGTGGACGGGTTATGGGGTGGAGCGGGTAACCCAACACTGGAGGTGAAACATGCCTGAAGTCATCGAGACGGGCGACATCGCGGTCGATGCCGCCGTGGTGTGGGCGGATGTCGTGCGGGTCGCCGATCAGATCCCGCCGCTCTGGGGCCTGGAGAACTACGTGGCCGTGAACCCCTTCCTCGGGTTCGCTGGCGAACCGGTCGCGGAGGTGGCGAGAGCCGTTGCGGACGGGCTGGGGGGCCGGGTGCTTCCCGGCACGGAATACTACCGCGAGCAATGGGCCACCGGGATGTTCGAGCGCGCGGACCTGGCGAGCGCGGCTCGCGGGTCGGGGTGTCAGATCCAGACGCTCGAAGCGATCCTGCAAGGCGAGCGCCCGATGCCGACGCGGCCGTCCACGCAGGTGCTCACATTCGCCGAGCAGCACGACCGCCGGCACGGGACCGACTGGAACGGCCTGTTCATCCGCTCCGCCGCCCGGTGGTGTGCCGTCCATGCGAGCGGGGGCGGAACCCACTGGCCCCTCCCGTGCGACCCCCGCGGTCTGTTCGCGTCGTGGCGGGATGCGGCCGCGTCGGACCGGTCGCTGGAGATCGCCGGCGTGCGGGGGTTCCGAACCTGGATCGGCCGGATCCCCGACGACCCCGCCGCAGCAATTGTCGCGGCCCTCACGCGAGTCCCGGTGACAGGGGCCGACCGCGAGGCGTACCTGTACCGACTGCTCGGCGGGCTGTTCGGGTGGGCGTCGTATTTCCGTCGCGAGACGTGGGCCGGGGAGGCGGACGCGCCTGGCGAACTGGCCGATCTCCTCGCCATCCGAATCTGTCAGGACGCCGCCGCAGCCGCCCAGTCCGGACGGACGACGCTGGCGGACGACGTGGTCACCGTGCCGGTTGAAGCCGAGACGGTGCGAGTCGTGTTTCAGGACGCCCTGGAAAACGGGTACGCTCGCCGGCTGATTTCGCAGTTACGCGCGGCACCATCATCACAGAAGACTGCCCGGCCCGCTGTCCAGGCGGTGTTCTGTATCGACGTGCGCTCCGAGCCGTTCCGCCGACACCTTGAAACACAGTCACAAGAGATCGAGACCCGAGGGTTCGCCGGATTCTTCGGTGTCGCCCTGAACTGGCAGGCCGACGGCAACCCCAGCGCCCGGTGCCCGGTCCTGCTCAAGCCCGGTGTGACCTTGGAGGCCTGCGGGTGCGGGTCCGGTCGGGCAACGCGGAGTCTCAAACAGATCCAGGTCGCCCCGGCCGCGGCGTTCTCGTACGTGGAGTTACTCGGCGTCGCCTATAGCCTTGGCCTGGCCGGCGACGCCCTCGCTGCCTCCCGGGCGAACAACCACGGCGAGTGCCTCGAGTCGTTCGACCTCGAACCGGACGCCCGCGGGCGGGGACTCACGCCGGCGGCGCGGCTCGACCTCGCGGCGGGGATACTCAAAAACATGGGCTTCGGGACATCCTTCGCCCGACTGGTGTTGCTCTGCGGGCACGAGAGCCAGAGCACGAACAACCCGCACGCGGCCGGACTCGACTGCGGGGCATGCGGGGGGCACGGTGGGGGCGTCAACGCCCGGGTCGCGGCGGCGGTGTTGAACGACACGACCGTCCGGGCCGGCCTCCCGGCCCGCGGATGGGTCGTGCCCGCCGACACGCACTTCGTCCCGGGGGTTCACAACACGTCCACTGACGAGGTCCGATTGCTCCACCTCGATCGCATTCCCACCGACCTCCACGCAGACCTGAAGCGACTGCGGGAATGGTTGGCCGCTGCCGGGGCCGCGACCCGGGCCGAACGCGCCCCCGCGCTCGGCCTTGGCGGGAAGCCGGCGGGAGTTCTGAGTCGCCTCCTGGGCCGCCGCACACGGGACTGGTCCGAGGTTCGGCCGGAGTGGGGGCTGGCGCGGAACGCTGCGTTCATTGCAGCCCGGCGGTGCCGTACCCGGGGGATCGACCTTCAAGGGCGGGCGTTCCTCCACGAGTACGACGCCGCGGCCGACACCGACGCGTCGGTCCTAACCCTCATCCTCTCTGCCCCAATGGTGGTCGCTTCCTGGATCAACTTGCAGTATTTTGCCTCTACGGTGGATAACGATGTGTTCGGCTGCGGGGACAAGGCGCTCCACAACCGTGTCGGGGCACTCGGCGTTGTACTCGGGAACGGCGGCGACCTCCGCACCGGCCTGCCCCTGCAGTCGGTACACGCGGGGAACGGCCGATGGTTCCACGAACCGCTCCGCCTCCAGGTGGTCGTCGAGGCCCCGACGGATCGGATCGACCGGGTCCTCGCCGCCCAACCCGGGGTGCGCGAGTTGATCGAGAACGGCTGGGTGCGGCTGTTCGCACTCAACCCAGACGGAACGGAAACGTCCCAGCGGGTTCCCGGGCACGGGTGGGAGAGGGTTAATGCCGAGGAAGAAAGAGGCTCCGGACAACCGGAGTAAACCGACGCGAGAAGCCGCGGATCCGCCCGAGAAGGCCGCGGATCCCGCCCTGCCCACGTGGACGTTCCTCAGCAACCACGCCCACGTCCTCCTGCTGATCGCCCACGAACCGGAGATCCGGTTGCGGGACGTGGCCGTCCGCGTCGGGATTACCGAGCGGGCGGTCCAACGGATCGTCGCCGACCTGGAGGAAGGTCGGTATCTCGAACGCGAGCGGACCGGGCGACGGAATCGCTACCGCGTGCACCGCGAACGACCGCTGCGTCACCCGGTTGAGGCCCACCGCGATATCGGGACCCTGGTCTCGCTGATTTTCGATTCGTGACGGACCGCCCGTAGTACCGTATTTGAGCCCATTGGCCACCGCAGCCACAGGCCGGGGCCGGCTCTGCGAGTGACCCGCGTTGGGCTGAATGAACGGCGCGCGAAACAGGTTGCTCGCCCGAACCACGTGATTCACCGGCCCGTTACAATCGATCCGCAGGCCTATCTGCGAGAGGCGTTGCCGGGGTTGTTTGAATTGGGCGAGAAGCCGAAGTCAGAGCAATTGTTGAACTGGCTCCCGGATTGTTGGCTGTTGAACCGAACGCGGAACACATCAATCGCTATGCTGGCCCCTGCGTGAACCAGCACCAAGCGACACTCTTCGAGCCTGCTGACCCACCACAATCAGCAGGCTGAAACTGTTTCGACAATCGCAATTCGCCGCACTCTCGAGAACGCGATTCGCCGGACCGATACGCTGTTGTTCGCCCACTTTGCCTCGGCACCTGATCGCGATCTCGGACACGTGGGTCGCACTTCGGCAGCGTCTTTGCCAGACCCCACCCGGGACGTTCATGCTGTTCGCGAAGTGACTCAGAGGGGACGCTGCCCTTACGCAGCCTTATTCAGTGAAACAACCGAGTCGGCGGGACCAGAGCCCGGATAGGCCCTACCCCGCCAGGACATGGTCGCCCGCCTGTGGATCGCCCGACACAGCGACTCCGCGCACTCTCGCCAGGTGGTCGGCCGGTACGACGCGGCAATCTCCTGCTCGCGGCGCTGCCGGTAGGTCGCGTCGAACGCCGCTCGGCGGATCAGGCTGTGGCACTCGCTCAGATCGTAGGGATCGTGATAGTCAACGAGGTCGCCGCCGATCTCAGGAATCGACGAGTTGCCGGCAGCAACGCAGAGTTTGCCGTACCACAGACTCTCGGACACGGGCAGTCCCCACCCCTCGTAGTACGACGGGTAGACCGTGAACAGGCAGTTCTGGTAGAGCCAGTCGAGCTGCAGGTCGTCGATGGGGTGCCGGTGTAGGATCTTGCCCCTGACCAACGGGTCGAACTGTATCTCGTGTAGCAACTGGTGGACGTTGGGGGAGCCGACGACGACCAACTTGGGGACTTGCCCGCCATACTCTTGGACCAGTTTCCGCCACACGAGGTAAAGCGTGTGGTGGTTCTTGCGGGGGTCGATTGTCGAAACGTAGAGGACGAACGGCTCGCCCTGTGTCACCCCCCCCACCGGCGAAGCCGTCGACTGCCTGGGCAGGCAATGAACTTCACTCCCGAAGCGAAGCACGTGGGCAGGCGGCATATGGGCAGACTGCTCGCGGGCGAATTCCTCCAAATCGCGGAGGGTACACTCGGAATTTGCCAGGATCAGGTCCGAGAGGCGGAGTTGCTCGGTCGTGACGGCTGCGAACTCCTGCGGGAATCCGCGGGCGACGAAGTGCGGGAGCTTCACAGGAATCAAGTCATGCACGAGCGACACATAGCAGAACCCCTGCCGCTTTTTGGCGTCGGCGATTCCGCGTAGGTGGGGGTGCCAGCCGACCTGAACGACCGCGTCGTGCGGCGATAACTTGACGGGCTCGGCGGTGGCACGGACCCACGTCCCATCACCGACGTGGAGTCGGAACCATTGCCGCATGCGGGTCCGCTCGCCGAGCCGCCGCAAAGCAGCCGCTGCGGGCAACTGCGTCAGGATATGGTGAATGAAGAGACAGATCGGGAATAGAAACGGCCGACAATTGATGTCTGGGTGGTGTGGCTGACGGATGCCCCGGCTCAAGTCCCTGAGGAACTTGGTGAGGACTCCAGGGGCAAGGGCAATCGGGCGAACCGCATGGAGGAGGCAGAGAGTCAAAAGCCGTACACAGCCGTATGCCTGGGTTGCCCCAGGCACAGTTTTCAGCCAGTCGCGGAGCGCTCGAAGCGGTGTAGACAGGTGACAGCCGATCGCCCGCTTCAGTTGGCCGCACGCCTGACGCACCGGCCGAATGACGCGAAGAAGAGACTCCTTGGCCCACGCCCGCAGTCGGCCGAATCGCGTCAACTTGTGCGACACCTTGACAAAACACTGCCGGTGATAATCGTAAACGCAGAGCCGGGTCCTCACCTGAGGCACGAGCGGCAGCGCTTCGAGAACCTTGGTTACCACTCGTGGGATACCGGTGTTATTGCCGGGGTAGACGACGAGCGTCGTCAAGTCAAACCACACGGTGAGTTGGCCGGACCGGGCGAACGCTCGCTCGGTTTCGCTCACTTGGTGCCGGAACCTGCGTTCGGCCTCATCGAGCCGGTGCCTTAATTCGACAGCTTCCGCGGAGAGGAACTCCAGACATGTCGGGGGGAACGCGAAGTGCCCAAGCAGTGCCGAATCCTCCTTGCGCACGTAGAACCGGTTGATGCCATCGAAGTGCGCGAAGAGGTAGTCCGCCTCCAGAACGACCTGTTCCCATGATTGATGAGCGGCGGTGTGGGACAACAACTCGGTCGCTTCGACGACAAGAACACGAGGCCGAAACCGCTTCCAGTCGTTGCCCCGGAGCACCGCCAGTTCGTACCCCTCCACATCGACGGACATGAAGTCGATCGGCCCGTTGGCGTGTTCCTCGAAAACGCTCGCCAGTGTGCGTGCGGGGATGACCTTCGGGGCGGCGACCACAAAGCCTTCAGGTAGTTGCCGGTCCGGGACAGAGGACAGCGAGGTGTCGTCGCACTCGTGGAACTCGACGGTCCCGTTGGCGTCGGACGCTGCCAGGCGGAGGTTGATGTCTCGCGGGCGGTGGGCCGCGAGTTCGTCGAACACCCGCGACGGCTCCACGTTGATCCCGCGCCACCCCCGGTCGTAGAAGTGCTTCGTATTCGAGAAACGGTGCGGGCTGTTTGCCCCCACGTCCACGTAGAACCCGGTGGCCTGGTCCGCGAAGACTCGTTGCAACAGTACGTCCTCGCGGTTCATCGAGTAGCTGACCATTGGTCCCGTCACGGGCCGTGTTTCTTGCTCCCAATAGGGTTCGCTCCGCGCGATCTCGGCGGCGCTACTCCCCTCTCCTGTGAATAACTTCAAGTGTGGTCCCGTGAACGGCTGATCCTTCACCTCGTCCGAATCCATTAAGCGAGACTCTCGCCCAGCAGTCAGAACGTCGGCATCTCGTCCGGCTTCGGCAAGATCGAAGTCGAGCTCGTGCCAGCCCGTGATCGGATGATTTCGACTGACGGGCACTTCTGGAATTCGGCGGTCGCTCGGGTCGAACGAAGCCACGACGAGTCCGTCGCCGGAATACGACTCCGCGATGCTGTGGCATGCAATCAGGTGGCCGCCGTGGTCCTTGACAAATGCCACACACTTTTCGTGAATCGAGGAGTCGCCCGAGATGAACTGGTCGTGTGTCGACAGGAACAGGAAGCGGACCCTGCCCGAGTCAATCGACCGGACGGCCCCTCGCAGCATGTCGAGTTCGGCACCCTGGATGTCGGCGTGCAGGACTTCGACACGGGGGAGCCTCAACCGGTCCACGAGGTCGTCCACTGATAGCCGGGGGACGGACCGTGTCGTTGCGTCGCTCTCACAGAAGAAGGGACGCGGGCCGGTTGAATACTCCCCGATGCTGGCCTGGAGGAACTCTCCCTGAGCGTCGTTGATCTCGAAGTGGCGTCTGGCGGTGTTCAGGTGGGTGGGGTCCGGCTCGACCAAGACCAACCGGGCGCCAGGCACGGCCTGGCGAAACCACAACGAGTAGTATGCCCACCCGCACCCCAGTTCGAGCATCACCGAATCAGGGCGAAAGTGATGGAGGATGTTGTGAAAGACCTTTTCTTCCTGCGGCTCGTGGTGCCCGCGAAGACGCCCAATCAGCTCCGTCATCCAGGCACCACAGTATGCGTCCGCCATGACCCTCACGCCGTTGTGCATGGACTGGCAGCGAAGCCCGCGGTGTGACGCGACCGTGCCGGCCTCAGGGACCTTCGGGATCGGTTCGGCGTCCCGGCAGCCGGCGGTCATCTCGATTCGCTTCAAGTGTGATCGCGTGAGCAACTCTCGATCTCCGCGGACGCCGGGTCGATCATGTACGATGAAATTCGTCGCCCGAATATCCCTCCTTTCAAAAACGAACAAGACCATTTCATGCTCTCTGGACGCTCTGCAGGGCCGTTCCGTGTTTCCGCAAGTCGTTGATGGTAAAGGTTAAAATTGCCGGCTCAGTCCGGCTCGAGGGCCCAAAGATAGTGACCTACGAAAGCACGGGAGGGCCAGACGTTCTGCTTTTCCACTGATGGTCGACTGGCAGCGGTCAACACCCCAGCGGTTTGGCAGGCACATCACCAGCGTTCCCCCGTGAACTCCTCGATATCGCAGGAACATCCTCGCGATCACTCAGGCGACCGGTTGCGAGTTCCGCGGCGTGCAGTCGGGTGGTCATCTTCACGGCGGGCCTCCGTTCATCGCCAGACACCGTTCCGCTTCGGCACGACGAGACGATGACTTCCTCGATCTACAGGACGTGAGTGCCCCCGCACCGCGGGCGGAAATCGACGAGACGGTTCTGGTGATTGCGGAACACTCCGTACAGGCCACGGTGAATGAGGACGGCCATGTGAGCGAAGGTGCCGGATGCACGATCCCCCACGAGCACGTCAACTGGCTGAAGTTCGTCGTGCGTGAGGGCCGCATGCGCGACCTCGTGAGATCGCAGCGGCGCGACTCGGAGCCTGGACGACGTGGTGAACCTTTGAACCCAATACCGGCAGAGTTAGCGATTTGGCTCGCCCGTCACTTGTAGAAACTGGGCTTACGCGGGAAGACCTGAAGTTTCGCGTAGTCAAAGCCACTACCCAGCGGCTGGAATTCACCAACGATATCGACCTTGGACTGGTGGTCGATCTTCTCTTCCAGTTCGAGACACCAATACGCTGCGTTCACAGTCAACCGACGCAAGCCAGCGTTTTTGTAGTCCTCCGCGCTCCCCATTGTGGTGTGGAAGACGCGTGTCGTCTTGCCCGCGTTCCCGGTCCATGTCTTGACCCACGCGACCGGCAGCGCGATCAACTCCGGATTGGGCGCATCATCCGGTTTGCGGCCCTTGAGCGGTTGCCCCTCAACGAGCGGCGTGCAGCCAGTGGGGAGGCTCCCGCCCTCCTTGAATGTTCGATAGACGTCCGTGAGGCCCCAGATGTCGCTGACGCCCTTCAACACCGGATGATCCTTGTGCTTGTCGACGATAATGCCGCGGGTCGAGTCTGCCTGCCAACGGCCGTGGTGGCTGCGGAACGAACCACCCAGCACATCCTCGCCGAAGTCGATCCTCTTGCCGTCCTTCTTGTAGTCGAAGCCCAGAAAGCCGTGGTTCGCGGTGCGGATGCCAATGATCGGTTTGCCAGAATCAAGGTACTCGTAGACGTGCTTCAGTTGCTCATCGGGCAGCGAGATCAGGCGGCTAAAGAGGATGACCAAATCGGCCTTGCCGAGATGCTCCAGACCCGGAATGTTGTGGGTGACGGTCTTGTCTTCCCAACGGATCTTCTTTGTGGGGTCCACTTCGTCTTTGTCGTTCAAGCTGAACAAAACGGTGCAGTGGAAGCCGTGATGTTTTGCGAGAATTCGGGCGAGCATCGGAAGCGCGTACTCGCTGCGATATTCCTGATCGGCGGCAATGAGGACAATGTGCTTTCCCCTGCCCGGTCCATCTCCGCCAGGGTAGGTGAGCCACAGTGGACTTTCCGGCACCGGGTGCTCAGCTGCGAGCAAACTGCTGTCGCCCTGCGACAGGAGCGAGAGAAACGCGATAAATGGAAGGGCGAATTGGCGAGCCAGCATAACGAATCCTCTACGGGTAGATATCTGGCAATGCCCCCTGGCTCCTTCGCCGCGGGGATTTCGTTCACCGTATCGTACGCATTTCAGTGCAGCAACTCATTCTGGTCTCGTGATCGCAGCGCACCGAGAGCAAAATCTTAGACGTGTCCACGAATCAGTTTGTCCAGAACCCGCGTCGCCGACATACCGTCGGCGGTGATCTTGACGCTCAACGGCGGGCTTCGTTTGCTCGATCTCCGGACCACCGTATCCGCCGTGGTAGGGTGCGTGCACATTGCAAGGCAATACGACTTGGGATCGCCGCCCGTCGTCGCTTCGACCGCTTTCGTGAACGCGACCCTGAAGCCCTTGGGTACGATCGTAACGCATTTGATCTCGAACGGGTTTTTCCGTCCTGTGCAATTAGTGTCGTGACCCGCTGTGAAAAGCGATGTCGAAACTTCGAGGGCTTCGTCCAACTCGCCTGCCCTGCCAAGGGAGCGGAATATCGATGTTTCACTCTCGCAAGTCCGGAACTTTTCATTCTCTGGGGAGTTGAATCGTAAAGATTGCACACGTCATGATGTGAGCCATCGCAGCGATTGGCGTCCTTCAATTCCGAGGTATGAAATGATGCCGATTGGCCTGAGAGTACGGTCGCTCATGGCAGGATCCTCCTTATGCCTGGTAATGCTAGTCTTTTGTTCCGCACACGCTGCTTCACCGGCGGAACGCCCCAAGTCGGATACGGCACAATTCAAGGGAAAGGTATTGCCCATACTTCTGCAATCGTGTGTCAAGTGCCACAATGCCGAGAAGCCCAAGGGTGGGTTTCGCATCGATACGCTTAATCCCGACTTGATGAACGGCCCCGACGGTGAGAAATGGGAAGAGGTGCTCAACCAGGTGAACATCGGAGCGATGCCCCCGAAAGGTGAAAAACCGCTTGCTCAGACGGATCGCGAAGCGTTGACCGGTTGGCTCCACAAGGAAATGGAAGTTGCGGCGGAGTTTCGAGCGAACACCGGCGGCCGCGGAGTGATTCGGCGTCTGACTCGTTACGAATACAACTATACCCTTCAGGATTTGCTCGAACTGCCCATCAATCATGCCAAGAGCTTGCCAGATGATCGGGCCGGATCGAACGGTTTGAAGAATAACTCGAACCTCCTGGGAATGTCGGCCAATCAGTTCGAGCTGTATTTGGAGACGGCGAGCACCGCACTTCGCAAAGCGATGGTCGCTCCGGAAAAGCCCCAAGTTGTTCGCCATCATCTGGAAGCGGGTGAAAAGCTCACTGGAAATGGAAATCAAAAACTGCCCGGCTTCGGAGGTTATACCCGTGGCGTAAGCGTTCCGGGCGGGGTTCGGTTAGGTGAGAATTCGTACCAGCCGTTCCCATTCAGTACGTTTCCCCGCGAGGGGCGATTCCGCATTCGCGTGCGGGTGGGTGCCGATGCGGGCGAAGACGAAGAGCATCCCCGTTTGCAACTGTGGCTGGGATACCGCACCACCGGCACCGTACTGGCTCGTGAGATGGTGGCCGAGCTTCCGGTCAAAGCCCCGCTGAATAAACCGGAGGTTCTCGAATTCCAGGGTTATTTAGAAGACTACCCGGTTCCGAACACAGCCCCGGGGAAGACCAATCAACAACTCATGGCATTCCTGATCCACCCCGACGATGCCGATGAGCCGCCCCTGGCTGGCAAGAAGGCGAAAGAACAGGCGGGGCATCCCGTCATCCAAGTGAATTGGCTGGAATTTGAGGCTCCCTATTTCGAGACTTGGCCACCGGCATCCCGCGTCGCCACGATCGGATCCGAAGGCAAAGCGACCGTGCCAGCTACCCGCGCACGGGAAGCGTTGACATCGTTTGCAAGCCGGGCGTGGCGGAGACCGGTCAAGATCGATGAGATCGAACCTCTGTCCAAGGCCTTCGATTGCTTTTTCAAGCAGAGCGGGAATTTCGACGCCGCACTTCGGGATGCCGAGGCGATGATCCTCGCCTCCCCCAAGTTCCACTACCTCGTCGAGCCCTCCAAGGAGCAGGCACGACGCGACCTCAATGCCCACGAATTGGCCACCCGGCTCTCTTACTTCCTCTGGTGCAGCCTGCCGGATGCGGAACTCCGCAAGCTCGCGGACTCCGGCGAATTGTTGAAGGAAAGTGTGCTTGCGGCCCAGGTCCGTCGCGTGCTCGAGGATCCGAAAGCGCGCCGGTTCGCCAAGCACTTCACCGAACAATGGCTCGGTGTGGATCAAATGGATTCGGTGGCGATCAATCCCGAGCGCTATCCCAATTTCAAGGACACGACCAAAGCCGCGATGCGCCAGGAGCCAATCGAGTTTTTCTGGCACGTGCTTTCCAAGGATAAAAGCTCGTTGGAGTTCCTCTCCGCAGACTACGCCCTCGTCAACGAGTCACTGGCCGATCACTACGGGCTCAAAGGTGTTGTCGGTTCGGAATTCCGAGCTGTTCCGGTTCGGCCCGAGAGTCACCGCGGCGGCTTGCTCACAATGGGATGTTTCATGCTGGCCCACTCCAACGGGGCGGATTCCCACCCGATCTTCCGAGGTAAATGGCTTCTGAAGGATCTCTTCAATGAACCACCACCTCCGCCCCCGCCCGGTGTTCCGGAACTGAATCAGGCGGATCCCAACTTCGCCAAGCTACCGCTCAAGAAGCAGCTGGAATTCCACCGCGAGAATGCCGCGTGTGCGGGTTGCCACAACAAGCTCGACCCGTGGGGTTTGGCTCTGGAAAACTTCGACGCCATCGGACAGTGGCGTGCCTCCGGCCCGGCCGGGAAAGCGGTGGCCACCCCCGAGTCTTCCAAGAAGAGAATGAAGAAGAGTCCGCAAACCGTCGCCATGGCGGCCGTCGATGCCGCTGTCAGGCTCCCCGACGGAACTGCCATCAACGGTGTAGAGGATCTCAAGAAATACTGCATCGAAAAGAAAAAAAACGAGTTCGCCAAGGCTCTCGTTCGCAAGCTCCTCGCGTACTCGCTGGGCCGTTCGTTGGAGTGGACGGATCACGCCGAAGTGGATCGCCTGACGCGGCTATTCGCCGAATCGAACTACAAATTACAAAACCTGATCACCGAGATCGTACTCAGCAAAACCTTTCGAACGAGGTGACCCATGAAGTCCTGGCAACTCAACCGAAGAACGTTTCTGCGCGGGGCGGGAGTCGGCCTCGCCTTACCGATGCTGGATGCGATGGCCGGTACGACGAAGGCCGCCGAGTCCAAAGCCCCACGGCGTCTGGCGTGCGTGTTCTTCCCCAATGGTGTCAGCCTGCCCGAGCCGAAGCATCGAGACCATCAAGAGTGGCACTGGTTCCCACACGGGGAAGGCAAGGACTTCAAGTTCACGAAGACGCTCGAATCGCTGGAACCTCTCCGCGATCGCATCTCGGTGTTGGGCGGCTTGTCGCACCCCAGCGGGCGGAAACTGCCGGGGCACAGCGTTTCGGACGTGTTCCTGACGGGTTCGAAGGTAGGGACATCGACCTACACGAACTCAATCTCGGTTGATCAGGTTTATGCTACGAAAGTCGGGGAGCACACGCGGCTTCCCTCGCTCGCACTCTCCACTACGGGGGGCGTCGGTCAGTCGGGCCGAACCAACACGATGTCGTTCACCAGGGAAGGCCAACCCATCCCTGCGGAAGACAACCTGCGACGCGCCTTCAATCGGATGTTCGGCAACACTGCGGCCAGGGAAATCGAGGTTCACAGATCGGTCGCACAGAGACAAAAAAGCATGCTCGATCTCGTGCTGGAAGACGCCAACAACCTCAATCGAAACCTCGGCCGCGACGATCAGAAGAAGTTGGAAGAGTACCTGAACTCGGTTCGGGAACTGGAACGCCGCGTCATCCGCTCGGAACAGTGGCTCAACGTCCCGTCGGCCAAGGTCGATTCCACCTTGTTGAAATTGGAATCCACCCGCGAGGCGCCAGTGGATTACATCCGTGCCATGTACGATCTGATGTTCCATGCGTTCCAGACCGACACTACGCGCGTGGCGACTTATCTCATCGGAACTGAGGGAGGTGGCCAACTTTCAGACGTGTTCCCGCGAGCGCTGGGGCTTTCCACGATTCACACACTGAGCCACAGCACCAATAAAACCGAAGACGGGTTCAAGCGATGGGCACTCTGGGATCAGTTCCTGGCCCAGCAATTCGCCTACTTCCTAATGAAACTCAAAAACACCCGCGAAGGGGACAGCAACCTGCTGGATCGGACCACGGTCTTGTACGGTTGCTCCACTAGCCCTAAACCAAGCGTGATCTCAGGCTGA
>PNLP01000036.1 GCA_013823135.1 Planctomycetaceae bacterium | reverse complement strand
AGCTTCGCTGTCTTGCCCTGGGCTACGTTGTCACAGCCTTTCAGGCTGAAACACAGACAAATTCCACAAACCGCAACTCCAAAACAGGCGATCGGACACACGCAATCACTTGAAGAGGTCGGCCGGAGTGACAGCGGGCCAGTCCTTGTTGCCTTTGAACTTGAACGGCGTCGATTTGTACTCGCCCACCAGCGCCACGTCGGAGCTATCGGGGATCTTGTCTTCCAACCCGGCGGCCCAGTAGCAACCGTTCACGATCATGCGGCGTGTTGCCTCGAAGTCCAGATCCGTCGATGCGCCCATCGTCGTGTTGAAGGCACGGCCGGCCTTGCCTTCGCCCAGCTTGTAGGTCTTCGCCCACGCGACCGGCATCATCGGATCGTTCTTCTTGCCGGCGACTGGCTTCGAGTCGGGCTTCAGAGTCTCGGTCACTTCGCCCATCACGAGCAGCGTGCTATCCGACGGCGGGTTTGCGGTGTACACGTCGGTCGTGCCGAAGATCTCGCCGTCCTTGATCCCCTTGAGAATCGGGTGCTTTGCCCCGGCTTCAGTGATCCGACCGCGAGTCCCTTCCTTGCCGTGGCCGCCGTGGTGAGCGACCCACTTCTCGCCGAGCACTTGCCGGCCGAAGCCGCCTTCCCAGCCCTTGACGTTGCTGCCGTTGCCGAAACGAGCGTAGGTCTTCCCGCCGCCGATGTTGAAAGCGTGCGTCGAGGTGCGAAGCCCCACGACCGGCTTACCTTCTTCGAGGTACTCGGCGATGTGCTTCATCTGATCGTCGGGCAGGTCGAGGAACCGCGTGAAAATGACCATGAGGTCCGCGGTCTTGAGGGCTTCGAGCCCCTGGATGTTGTTGATGTTCGGGTTGATGGTGTTGGTCTTCGGGTCGGTCGTGAACAGCACGGTACACTTGAAGCCGTGGCGGGTCGCGAGGATCTTCGCGAGTTGCGCGATGGCTTCCTCGGAGCGATATTCCTGGTCGCCGCTGATGAGGACGACGTGCTTCCCCTTGCCGGGGCCGTCCTTCCCTTCGAGCACGACCGGCTTGAAGTCGTCGGCCGCAACGACGAACGGCGATAGCGCAAACAATGCGAGAACGGTGAACACACGAGACAGTTTCATGGCAGTTTCAAATTGGGTGAGAGGTTCAGTTGGCGTGCGCGATTAGTATACGCGGACCGTTGCCGCCGGTACACTGCCTGAATCACGCACGGAGAAACCAGCCATGTTCCGCGCTCTGTTTTGTGGGGTGATCGCGGTGACGTTTCCGATCGACGCACTCGGCCAGGGGTATCAGCGACCACCCAGGGCCGTCACGGATATTCTCGATGTCCCGCCCCCGCCTGGCCTCGCGGTCAGCCCGACGGGGGACTCGCTATTGTTTGTGCAAACCACCCGTTACCCCAGCATCGAAGAGGTCGCGGCCCCGCAACTGCGGCTCGCGGGCCTGCGGATCGACCCCCGCACGAACGGCCCCGCCCGGCCGTTCAACATCACGGGCCTGTCGCTTCAGACGCTCCCGGACGGCAAGCCGGTCGAGTTCCACCTGCCGAACCACGGCAAGCCGGGGTTCCCCGTGTGGTCGCCGGATGGCAAGCGGTTCGCGTTCACGGTCACGACCCCCAAGGGGATCGAACTCTGGACTGGTGACCTGAAAGCCGACGCGAAACTTCAGCACGTTCCCGGCGTGACGCTCAACGCGACCATCGGCGAGCCGTTCCAGTGGCTCCCGGGTAGCGAATCGCTCATCGTTCAGTCGATCCCCGCGAAGCGTGGCGAATCCCCCGCGAAACCCGTCGCCCCGACCGGCCCCGTGATTCAGGAAAGCGACGGCAAAGCCGCTCCCGTGCGGACGTACCAGGACTTGTTGCAGAACCCGCACGACGAGGCACTGTTCGCGTACTACACCACGTCGCAACTCGCGATCGTCTTTCCCGGTGCGAAGGACAAGGAACCGCTGTTGCTGGGCGAGCCGGGAATCGTGCTCGACGCCGACCCGTCGCCCGATGGCGAATACTTCCTCGTCGTGCGTGTGCGGAAGCCGTTCTCGTACCTCCAACCCTACTCGGCCTTCCCGCGTGTGGTCGAAATCTGGAGTCGCGACGGGAAGGTTGTGCGAACCATCGCCGAACTACACCTGCAGGACAAGGTGCCCATCGAGGGGGTACCGATCGGGCCGCGTTCCGTGCGCTGGATGCCGACGCAACCCCACACGCTGATCTGGGTCGAAGCTCAGGACGACGGCGACCCGCGAAAGAAAGTCGAACACCGCGAACTCGTGTTCACATCGGCCGTGGAGGGTCGCACCACCGAGTTAATGAAGCTCGAACAACGATTCGCCGGGATGGACTTCTTCCCGACCGGGAATCGCATGTTGATCCGCGACTACGACCGCGAACGGAAGTGGAGCCGGACGTTCCTCGCACCCACCACATCGCTGTTCGCCGCAACGGAACCGAAACTGCTGTTCGAGAAATCGACGCAGGACCGCTACGGCGATCCGGGCACGCCACTCGGCCGCACCATGCCCAGCGGTCACCGCGTGCTGCGGACCGGTGGCGACCCCGCCGGTGATACGATCTGGCTTGCCGGTCCGGGTGCCTCACCCAAGGGCGATCGCCCGTTCCTCGACCGTTTTGACGTGAAGACGGGCAAAGCGACTCGCGTGTTCCAGTCCGAGGGAAACGTCTACGAAGAAGTCGTGGGAGTGCTCGACGCGAAGGGAACCCGGTTCCTGATTCGTCGCGAGTCGCCGACCGAGCCGCCGAACTACTTCTTCCGCGACGCGAACCACGAACTGCGACTGACCAAGAACACCGACCCCGCTCCGGAACTCCGCAAGGCCACGAAGCAACTCGTCACCACGAAGCGGGCCGACGGCACCACCATCAGCTTCACGCTGCACCTGCCGCCGGGCCACACCAAGGACAGAGAGAAGATTCCTGCCGTGTTCTACGCTTACCCCGTCGAGTTCGCATCCGCCGACACCGCGGGACAGGTATCCGGGTCACCACTGCGATTCACAGCCATCGGCGGCTACTCGCACCTGTTCTTCCTGGCGCAGGGGTACGCGGTGATGGAAGTGTCGATGCCCGTGGTCGGCCCGCCCGCGACGGCGAACGATACCTTTGTGGATCAACTCGTGTCGAATGCGAAAGCCGCTCTCGACAAGGCCGCGGAGTTCGGCATCGACACGCAGCGAGTGGGCGTGATGGGCCACAGCTATGGGGCGTTCATGACCGGGAACTTGCTGGCGCACTCCGACCTGTTCCGGGCCGGGATTGCTCGCAGCGGGGCGTACAACCGCACGCTGACGCCGTTCGGGTTCCAGAACGAACGCCGCACGTTCTGGGAAGCGCCGGCCGTGTACGCACAGATGTCGCCGTTCAATCACGCGACCAAGATCAACGAACCGCTGCTGCTGATCCACGGCGCTGCCGACAACAACCCCGGCACGTTCACGGTGCAGAGCGAGCGGATGTACGCGGCCGTGCGTGCGAACGGCGGCACGGTGCGACTCGTGCTGCTGCCACACGAATCGCACGGCTACGAAGCCCGCGAATCGGTTGAACATGTTCTTTACGAACAGTTCGCGTGGTTCGATAAATACGTGAAGAACGCGAAGCCGCGCTAAACGATGTTGGAAGTTACGCAGTTGTTTTGTGCTTGGTGGGGCAGGCAAGAATGCCTGCATTTGTGCAACTCTGGCAGGCAAGAATACCTGCCCCACCAGAACGACTGTGTACTCCTCGTAGACCATCCAGGTTAAGGTGGTTGGTTTGGTGGCACAGGCCTCTGGCCTGTGATTGCAAGACACAGGCCAGAGGCCTGTGCCACCAAACCAATCAGCACCCACCAATTTGGCCTCGATGGTCTCCGAGATGTGCATGAATTCCGCGGCCGCCCGACACGGCGGCCCGCCCACGAAGATTCACACATGCCTCTCCCAGATGCAGCCTCACTCGTCCTCGGTGTGGACGGCGGCGCGACCAGCACGGTAGCGCTGCTGGCCGACGCCACCGGTCGCGAACTCGGTCGCGGCGTCGGCGGTTCGTCGAACATCAACGCGGTCGGCGTTCCCGCGGCGCTGCAATCGCTCGACACAGCCGTGGAGGCCGCGTTCCAGATGGCGGAGCGACCTCGCGCGAAAGTCGGCGCGGCCGTGCTCGGGCTTGCCGGGGTCGATCTCGCGGGGACGGATCTCATCCACTCCTGGGCCGATCGGGTCGAACTGGCTGCTCGGGTTTCGGTCGCCAACGACGCGACGTTATTATTCGCGGCTGGCACGCCCGAGGGTTGGGGGCTGGCGATCGTTGCTGGCACGGGTTCCATCGCGTTCACGCTCGACAAGGAAGGGAAGACCGCCCGTGCTGGCGGTTGGGGCTACCTCCTTGGCGACGAGGGGAGCGCCTACCGGATGGGCCTGCTCGGAATTCGCGCCGCGTGCCGATCCGCCGACGGGATCACCCCGCCGACAAAGTTACTCCCCGCGCTGTTGGCGAAGTTCGGCATCACGGACCCGCGTGACATCATTCCGGTCGTGTACGGAACCTGGGACAAGGCCGCCATTGCCGGCCTGGCTCCGCTGGTGTTGGAACTGGCACGCGACGATGAGACAGCGGCAACGATCCTCGAAGAACAGGCGTTGGAACTGGCGAAAACCGCGGCGGGTGCGGTTGCGAACGGGAACCTCCCGACGGACGGAATCCCGATCGCGTTGACGGGCGGCTTGCTCCTGCGAAGCGTGGCATTCCGGATGCAATTCCTCGAACACCTGCGCGGCTACGGCGTGACTCCCGGCCCGGTCGGATTGGTGGAAGACCCCGCCATTGGGGCCGTGACGCTGGCGATGAAACTATTGTCAAGGTCGTAACAAAGTCACTAATGGTGGACGCAAAGCAGGCTCATTACCAAAGGGTTCCACTTCCGGTACATCCGACCGGCCACATGGTTTTTTCGCAGGAACACCTGTCGGACTTACCGTGTGTCGAACGCGGCACATCCGGGACTACACCACCGCCTTGGTGAGCAGTTCGAGGAGCTTGCCGATCGGCATGACGAGGAGCAGGAGCGGCAGGCAGGGAAGGCTTGTCACAATCGCCAACTGGAGGATCGCACGCATGCTGAACGGGTATGACCTCATCTCCTCGACAAACCGGAAACTGTTGCCCAGGTCCGCTAGCGATTGGATGTCGGCGCTGCCGAGTAGCGGTTCGTCCGCGGGTGCCTTGCCCAAAAGCCATTTCTCGTGGAAGCTCCGGTTGTACCGATCCACGAGCAAGCCGTAGTCGCGCAACGACGCCAGTCGGGTGCGGATAAGAATTGGAACGAACATGAGGAGCGGTCCGAGAAAGAGCAACTCGACGATCAGCAGTAGCGCGGCGTAAGGGACTTTGAACGTCTCGATGTCAACCTTCTCGAACACGATGAGGAAGGCGGCTTCGGCGCTCAGGACGGCGCTGAGGCAAAAGCCAAAGATCCCCAACGATGTGTGCGCGGTGCCGAGGAAGCCCAGGCCGCCCGCCCGGTCGGGGTGCGTAGCGACCAGGTCGAGGTTGAGCCTGGAGACGGACCACAGGAATCCTGCCCAGACGAACAGTCGCCAGAGCCAGCGAAACCAGAAGTACAGCAGTACGGGTACGGCGACGAGGTTATACCACAGCCCGGTCAGCGACACCCCCGAACCATCGCTACGCACGGGCGAACGCCAGGTCGCGAGCCCTTCCCCGTACAGCGTGTCGACCGTCGCCGTCCACGGAACGATCACGGCCACAGCCAGGAGAAGCATATCAGCCCAGACTGACTCACGCCGTTTTGCCGCACGCCCGATCGCATCGTCAAAAGCAGGGAGGTCGTTGGGCCTGACCTGGCCGCCATGTAGGAAGTGCAATCCCGCCCCACGAAGCCGTGGCCCGACACCCAATTCCGCCACGATGAGGAGGGGCACGGCCACAAAGAATCGCACGTATGTGGCAAAGTCCTGGAGGAGCGACTCCTTCGGCGAGGCACAGAGCGCACGCCTTTCGATCAGGGCGAAAAGGAGCAGCGGAACCCACGTGATGGTCAGAAATCCAACGATACGTGCGCGAACCGTGAGTTGCAGACCCAGGCGCAAGGCGAGTCGATTGAAGAACCGCTGAACCGGGCCACCCCGGTCGAAATACAGCTCGGCTTCATTCGCCAGGACGTGGCTCATGTTGGACTTTCTCGATCCGGTGCCACCCTATTGCCCCTCTTCAACATAGACTTCCAACTTGCCCGCGCGCGCTGCCTTCATGAGGACATCGTGGTCGCGTTCGCTCTGGTCGGCATACGCCACCGCGAAGTCGGCGACGGCCGTGTCGAACTGGTCGCCCTTGCCCAGGTAGCCGCTGATCCTGGCAGGTTCGCCGGAGCGGGCGTGCGCGTGAGCCAACGCCCAGCCACAGAAGTCGGCGTACTGCACCATGACGCCTTGGGTGAACATCTCAACCATCGGTTTGATCTTCATGTCCTTGAGCTGGCGGATGTAGTAATGCCGCCCGGCCTCTCCATCCACCCAACCGAGGAAGATGTCGCTGGCCGACTGCATCATCCGGCAGCCGTGCACGACGCGCTCGCCGTGGTTGGCGTGCGGGCTCTTGCCCGCGTAGGCTTCGAGCACGGAGGGGCGGGCCTGCTTGACCTGAAGGAAAAGGGGATCGTGCTCGCTCGCCATCAAGAGCAGGATGGCACAGTACGTTCCGACGCTACCGACCCCGACTACCTTCAACGCCGCGTCCTTGAGCTTGAACTGGTCCAGAAGAAGCCGCCGGTCCTCCTGCATGGTTTCCCGGTAGAGTGCGAAGTTCTTTTCGACATTCGCCATCAACTCCTCGCGTCCCCGTTCGTGCGGGTGGAAGATCAACGGGGGGTTGTCCCTGATCGTCGGGGCCAAGCTGTCGGTTGACACCAGCTCTGGAAACTCGTGTTCTAGCACACTGCGTTCGCGGGCTTTCGCCAGTCGTTTCTTGAATCGCTTGGAGGCTTCCTCGTCCTGGATCACCGCAAGTAGTTTCTCAACATCGATACTGGCATACCACACGTCAAGAACCCGCATATCGCTGTATTCGGCCATGTGTTCGCGATACGACCGCACACAGTTCAACACGGCGTCGCGGGCGGTGTCATCGCGGAAGCCGTTGTCACGGCAGGCAAGGACAAAACTGGCGGCCAGGCGTTTCACGTCCCACTCCCAAGGGGCGGGAAGGGTCTCGTCCAGGTCGTTGATGTCGAAGATGACACGCCGTTCGGGAGTCGCGTATGCGCCGAAGTTACACAGGTGGCAGTCGCCGCACGCCTGCACACGCAACCCAGTTGCGGGTGTGCCGGCCAGGTCCGCAGCCATGTTGAGGGCCGCCCCGCGATAGAACGTGAACGGCGATTGCAGCATGCGGCCATGGCGGACTGGGATGAGTTGAGCCATACGCCCCTTGTTCGATTCCTCCAACAGAACGAGCGGATCGAGCCGATCGGCGGCGGGTTTCCAGGCCGCGTGCGACTCGCGCGGGCACTTGTCACGCAGGCTCTTTCCCAGCGAATAGAGATCATCCCGGGTCGGGTGCGGTCGAAGCGATGGACTGGTCTCAATGGGCGGCTGTTTACTCATGGTTCTGTTGCTTTTCGCCACGATAAGCCCTCGTGTGTCGCTCGAGTCCGGTGCGAACACCATATTTCGTCCAAGCATTACACGTGCCAGCGGTGTGGGCCGACAGACCGAAAAACATCCTTGTCTACCGATTGGATCGAAGTCGCTGGGCGGGTGGAACGGTTCTGCGGGATATGCTGGTGAGGACATCTCCGACTGAGTACTTCGACGGACACGTCGACACGGACACCGTGCGGGGGCAGAACGTGCTCGTTGCGACTCCGGTTGGACTCTCCGTGTGTCGGAATCGCACATCCGCTCGCCAACACCTGTGACGTTCTGGCTCACTCCTGCGAAGTGTGTCTCCCATCCGGAAGTCTGTCCGCGTGAAATGCTGCACGTCAGTTTGGGAAATGCTTCTCGGCTTACGCGGCGCGGGTGGCTCGTGGGTACTCGCCGGTTTGATCCGCGATCCAGGCGGCTACCTTCGCCCAGTTTCGGCCGTCGCCGGGGGTGAGGTGCCCGAGCAACCGCCCGCCGGTCGCCCCCGTCAGCACTGACAAGTTCCCCGCGACACCATCACACGTCAGCGCTGCCAGCACGGCTGCCGCCGCCGCGTTCCTCGCCTGTGCGGGGATCCCCACTTCATCGGATCGCACGACGGTGTCCGTGCCGAACTGCTGCGACACCAGTTGCCAGAGGAAGCCGTTCCGCACTCCGCCTCCGGTCGCGAGAATCTTGCCGAACGTGGGAACGGGCGGGAGCCAGGTGCGTGCCGCGTGGCCGATTGTTCGGGCCGCGAGGTGAGTCGCCGTGCAGAGCAGGTCCGGAAGGCCGGCACCAAGTTGGCGAGCCGTCTCGAATGCATCCAGCAAGAAACTCCGCCCGAACGCCTCGGGGTGAACCGATTTCGGCGGCGTTCGCGTGAGGTGCGGGTGATCCAGCCAACGCTTCAGCAGCGGTTCCACGCACTTCCCCTGAACGGCTTTTTTGCCGCCGGGGTCCGCCAGTTCTTTCCCGCGAGTGCCGTGGAAGATCAGGGCATCGAGGAGTTGGTTCCCCGGCCCGGCCTCGAACCCGACCACGCCCGAAACCTTCGACCCGGCGGGCACGAGCAACAATGTGGTCACTGCGCCGAGGTGAACGAGCAATCGCGGTGCGTTCGGGTCGCGGAACAGCAAATAGTCTGCGACGGCGGTGATGGGGTGCCCCGATCCGCCCGCGGCGCGGTCACGCTGGCGGAAGGCGTGAACGACTGTCAGGCCGGTTTGCTCGGCGATGCGGTCCGTGACTTCGGGCCACGGCACCGCCACTTCCGCGATGGGGTGGGCCGGTTCGAGGAACGCTGCGACGAACGTGTCGCGAGCCGAGACGCCGATTCGAGTGAGGACGTGCCGGACGGAATGAACCGCGGTCTCCGCGATGTTGCGGAGGGCATCGGGGCTAACGGCCAGGGGTGTTCCGGGGCGTGCGGTGCGGAGGAAGTCGCGAACGGTGAGGGGGAACGCGACGCGAACCGATGCGGGCACTTTCGGCGTGAGTTCGGTGCCGATGCCCGTGGCTTGAACCGCAGCGGCATCGACGCCTTCAAGCCCAGAGCCGACCGAAAGGCCGATGAGGAGTCGGGACATGGTGGTGGATGGTTCGTGTTTAGCGACAGCCCCAACGGGGGCTGCGCGTTCGATGGGGCGCAGCCCCGTTCGGGGCTGACGCTAAACAATCCCCAACTCACTCACGCAACGGCGAACACGCTATCCGAGGCCCGCACTGCGGCCTGCACGAAGCACTCGAAGATCTGCACGTCGAGCGCCGATGCGGTGTCGGCTTCGGGGTGCCACTGGATGCCGACGCAGAACCAGTTCGGGTCGGTCGATTCGATGGCTTCGATCACGCCGTCCGGAGCCTTGGCCGCCACTCGCATCCGCTTGCCGATCTGGTTCACGGCCTGGTGGTGCGTGCTGTTGACCCGCAGTTCCTGAGCGCCGTAAATGTCGTCGAGGCGGGTGTTCGACTCGATCAGAACCATGTGGCGGTGCGGCGCGCCGGTCTGGTCGAAGTGCGGCATCGCCTTCGGGTTATCGACGGGCAGGTGCAGGTGGAGCGTTCCGCCCGCGAAGACGTTCAGTTGTTGCATGCCGACGCCGATGCCGAGGACGGGCGTCTTGCGTTCGAAGATGCGAGCCAGCAGGGTGCGGTCGGCGTCTTCGCGGCGTGCGGGCATCGGGTTGACCGCGCTCGTGAGCGCCTGGCCGTTGCGGCGTGGGTCCATGTCGGCACCGCCCGTCAGCACGATGCCGGCGAGTTGGTCGAGGAGCACGTCGAAATCCGCGAGGTTGTCGCGGTGCGGTGGCGGAAGCAGAATCGGCAACCCGCCAGCACCGATGATCGCGTCGATGTAGCCCACGTTCAGCCGGGTGTATGCCGGGCCGTTCTTGGGGGTGATGTAGTCGGTGTTCACCCCGATCAGCGGCCGCGCCGGTGGCGGGGTAGCGGTGGAGGTTTTCGGGCTGGGATCCTTGATGCGGGTAACTGCCATAAGCGTCGGTCCCTCCGTGGACCTCAAGGGGGTTTCCTTACCCCGGTGAGTCGGGTCGAGAGGGAGTGTAGCCCGTGACAAAACCTCATTGCAAGGGCAACTCGGCGACTCGCAACCTCGTCAGATTTTGCGGCATCAGAGCGACACTCCCACCATGGGGGCCGAAAGGCGTTTCCTCGGTTATTTGATATCATCCCACCAACCACCACAATCCGCAGACTCCGCTCCCGAGTTCTCGATTTCACTGCTTCCGCATTTCCCCATGTCGGGACAAGATTGGTGGAAGTAGCAGTCGCGTGTTCGAGAAGTGAGCCGTTTGGGATTGAGTGGTTAGGTTCGCCCCGTTTGGAGCTTCGACATGTCGGTCATGGGTCCGCTCGCCGCGTTCACCCTGAAGTCGGCGTTTAATACGTCTGTCGATCAGTTGCTCGGGTGGATTGGTACGCGGTTCTCGAACCCGAGCCAGCCGTTGCAGCGTGCGATGATGCGTGCCAGCGACAACGCCTGGAAAGCCCTGGGATTCGCACTCGTCGGCGACGAACTCTTCGAGCGAGTGAAACCCTGGTTCCCGGATCGCGACTTGAATGGTGTGCGTGGCCCCGTGCGGGGCTTCCTGGGGCACACGCCGACCGGGTTGAACGCCGCGCCGGCGGGGGTTCGCCTCCAGGCGTGCGCCGAACTCACGCGGCTCCGGCGTGCGGGCCGTTTAACGCTTCTCGTCGATCGCAACGTGATCGTCGTGGACCTGTGGCGATGCGGCGACCCCACCCGACTCCTCCCGGGAGCCGAGGAAGCCGTCGCGCGAGTGGCCGACGCTCTGGCCACGGAAGCCCCGAACCTTGCCCGCGTCATTCAACTGGCCCCCGCGAACGGGCTCCCCCTGCTGGCAGCCGCGTTCCTGTACTTCTTCCGGCGCGAAGTAGAAGTGAACCCCGATCTTGCCCGCGGGTTGTCGTTCGACTCGATGCGGATGGTGACCGCAGCCAGCGAACGCGGGATTCTGTTCCTCGAAGGCCCGCCGCCAGGCGTTCTCGACCACTTCGACATGTTGTTCGATCCGTTCGCCGACTGGTTTGGCCGGGCCGTTCACGAACTGGCCACGTTCCGCAAGGAGTTGCGAGACTGGCGGGAAACGCACCGCGTTCTGGTCGCAGCGACCGACGCCCCGCTCGAAATCCTCGCGTTCAACGAGCGGGAGCGGATGCTGACGTTCCAGGCCCGTCTGCGACAACTGCCCGGCGAGTTGGTGGAATGGTCCGACTGGCAGAACCTCGGCGATAACCTCGATGCGTGCGGGCTGTTCAAGGAAGCACGAGCGGCACACACGGCGGCTGCCACGCAGGCTCACACCGACGCCAACGTCGCTGCCGAGGCCGAGAACTACTACCGGATTTACAAGGATGCCTGCGAGAGCGGGAAGTGGCCCGAGGCGAAAGAAGCCCTCACCCGCGCGACCAAACTCGACCCGGTGAAGTTTCGCCCGTTCGACACTGCACGATATCAGCTCGACGCGGTTCTCGGCGTCAGCGCCTTCGGCACCATGTTCCGCTGCCTCGACACCGAAGACCTGGACGACCACGGCAACCCCACGCCGGTGGTCATCAAATCGCTTCGCCACCAGAGCCTCGACCGTGACTTGCGAGCCGTGATGGCCGACGCGCGAACACTCAGGGATCTCCACCGGCCCGGCAGTCGCATCATCCGGACACTCGGATGGGGATACGCTCGGGGTGACACGGAGAACATCAGCCGCAAGGAACGGCCGTACCTCGTGACCGAGTTCTTCCCCGGTGAAACGCTTGATGTCGTGATCCGCCGTTACGGCCCGATGCCCGTTCAGGTCTTCCTGCTGGTCGCGATGCAGATCGCCGAGGCACTGCGCAAAGCCCACTCGAAGAACGTGATTCACAGGGATGTGACGCCGGCGAACGTCATGTCCCGCATGGTCGAGAACAACTGGGATGTGCGGGTGATCGACTTCGGGTTGGCTGCGCCGCACGAGGTCGTGTACCACGCGAGTTTGAACCTCGCGGCCAAGCGGTCCACGGTGCGAGACCGAAGCCTGATGCGGTCCCTGGAATTTGCTTCACCCGAGCAGCGTGGCAAGCTTCCCGGAATCGCGGTTGGCCCGCATTCGGACGTGTACTCATTCGGCAAGACGTGCTTGTGGCTCTTGTTCCAGACGACGCACCCGCTTCCGCATCACTGGGCGAGCATTCCCGAGTCCATTCGAGCGAGACTGCAGGCGCTCCTCGAACGTGCCACGGCCGACACCCTCGATGTCCGGTATCCGAGTTTCGCACCCGTTATCGAGGCCTTGAAAGCGTTCTTCCCCGGTGCGGAACCGCCTGCCGCTCCCATGGCCGAGGCCGTTGAGGTGCCCCGGACCGAGGTGGTGCCAGAACCGGTTACACCGCCCCAAGCAGTAGCCAAACCCGAGCCTCCCGTCGCCCATGACCCACTTGGCGACCTGGAATCTCCAGTTGAGGAGTTGCACGAGTTGGAGCCCGTTCAAGAGTCGCACGGGCTGGAGCCAGTTGAAGAGTTGCACGAGTTGGAACCGGTTGAAGAGTTGCACGAGTTGGAACCGGTCGAGGAACTGGAACCCTCGGAAACGGTTGAGGAATTGAAAGCCGTCGAGACGCCGAACGGTTTGCAGTCCGTTGCGGAATCGGAGCACCACGAAGAGCCTGAGATTTTGGAACCTGCCGAGACGCACCCAACCCCGGAGCGGCTCGAAACCCGAGAGGTCGTGGCACCCACGGAACCAAGCGTTGTCGAGCCTTCGGAGTCGCCTGCTGCCGTGGCGACCGTGACCGACAAGGAGCCCGAGCCGAAATCACGCGATACCAGGGGCAACGACCCTCTCCACCTTGCCCGAACACGCGTGGCGGGTGAGCAGTTCACCATCAAGCTACCCGGCAACCTGCCGCTGACGTTCGCGTGGTGTCCACCCGGCACGTTCACGATGGGCAGCGACCGCCACGACGCGAACTCTGACGAGAAGCCCACCCACAGCGTGACGCTGACACAGGGATTCTTCATCGGCATCTTCCCGGTGACTCAGGCCCAGTGGAAGGCCGCTCTGATGGGGCCAAACCCCAGCCATTTCGAGGGTCCGGATCGCCCGGTCGAACAGGTGCTGTGGGAAGAGGGGCAGAAGTTTTGCCGGCAGATGTCGCGTCAATTGAAGGGGCGGGCGACCGTGCGACTGCCCACGGAGGCGGAATGGGAGTATGCCTGTCGCGCCGGCACATCAAGTGAGTTCAACACGGGCGACGGCGAGGAACAACTCCAGAAAGCGGGCTGGTACGAGGAGAACAGCGGTCGGGAAACACACCCGGTCGGGCAACTCGCACCGAACGCCTGGGGGGTGTACGACATGCACGGGAACGTGTGGGAGTGGTGCTCCGATTGGTACGCGGAATACACACCGGACGAACGAATCGACCCGACCGGCGCGGAGTCGGCCACCGATCGGGTGTTCCGGGGCGGTGGCTGGGGCGACTCGGCAAAGTTCTGCCGTTCGACGTATCGCAGTTGGTTCGACCCCGCGGTCCGCTACGACGCTCTGGGCTTCCGAATCGTGCTCGTGCCGGCGACGTGAGCGAGGCTCCCGGCCCGGCTACGCACCTCTTTCTTGCCCATTCCGCAGTATCGCCAAAACACATCTGATTGGTCGTGCGCGCCGCCTTTGGCAAAGTTCTCACGCTCGGCCCAAATCACCCGCTGTCTTGCGTGCGAATGATTCACTGGGCTTGTATCGCCGTCGTAATCCGTGTTTCCTGAAGGTTGTTCACCAGAAACCCAGAAAGCAGGACGCTCAACCGCCCCACTTGTCAAGTTGACGAGTGAACTCACCGACGGGGGCATGATGTTGGCGTCTCGCCAGTTCCGACTCTGCTGTGCGATTCTCGGAATCGCCCTGCTGGCGGGCTGCGCCGGGCGGAAGTGGGCTCGCGGGCAGCCAAGCCCCGCTGCGGTCGGCGTTCATACGAACAACTTGATCGACCCTGTGGCTCAGGCCGAGTTGACGCGAAGCGCCGGATTCGACGACTTCTACAAGCTCGTGAAACACGCTCGCGAGGAAAACCGACCGGCCGTGCTGCCGCCGAAACGCACCGTGCTGTGCCTCTCGGGTGGCGGGTCTTATGGTGCGTATACCGCTGGCGTTCTGTGCGGATGGACCCAGTGCGGCGGCCGCCCCCAGTTCGACGCGGTGACCGGCATCAGCACCGGTGCCCTGATCGCGCCGTTTGCTTTCCTCGGCTGTCGCTACGACCCGCTTCTGCATGAGTTTTACACCACGCTGACCCGGAAGGATGTCTTCCGTGCGAAGCCGATTCGCGGCCTGTTCTCCGAATCCTTCGCGGACAACACGCCACTTGCCAATCAGATCGACAAGGTGCTGACAGAGGAGATTATCCGGGAAATTGCGGTCGAGCACGCCCGTGGTCGCAGGCTCTACGTCGGCACGACAGAGGTCGAGAGCCGGCGGTTCGTGGTCTGGGACATCGGTGCGATTGCGTCGCGTGGGCGACCTTGCGACCGCGACAAGATCAAGCGAATCCTGCTCGGCTCGTCGGCCATTCCTGGCGTGTTCCCGCCATCCGAAATTGAAGTTGAAGTTCAAGGCCAGTTATTCGTGGAGAAGCACGCGGACGGCGGCGTCTCACAGGGGTTGTTCTTCGCGCCGCCGCGGATTCCGCCCGAACTCGCCGACACTCCCGATGGCAGATCGCTGTACGGCTCCGACGTCTACGCAATTGTTGCGGGCAAGCTCTACTCAGACCCAAAGGTGGTGAAACCCCGTGCTCTCTCCATCTTGGGGAATAATGTCGAAACCGTGCTCTATGCCCAAACACGTGGCGACCTGTTCCGGTTGTGGACGTACAGCACGATGCGGGGGATGAACTTCAACGTGACCGCGATCCCCCCGGAGTTCATCGTTCCCGGTGGAGCCGTGGACTTCGACCCGAAAGCTATGACAGCGCTGTTCGACGAAGGCGTTCGATTGGTCTGTATGGGGAAGGCATGGAGGCAAACGCCGCCCGGAATGGAGCCCGGCGAGGCTCCCCTCGTGCGGGGCGGCACGAACCTGATTTACGAGCCACGCAGCCCGGACCCTCAACCGCCGCAGGACGACGAAAAGGGGCTCCTCAGGCGACGCCGCTGACTCGCTGCGACGTTAGGCGAGCCGGGAGCGTAAGCGACCGGAGTTCGGTTCGAACAGAAGCAATGGCACGCGGATGACGCGGATTACACGCGGATCAAGAGGATCAGAAAGAAGAGAGTGATCCGCAGATTATACAGATGGACACAGAGTGGAAAACGAAGAGAGAGAAAGTGGGTATTGAACTCAACTCTGCTTTGTCTTCAAATCTGTGTCCATCTGCGTAATCTGCGGATCAAACTGCTTGTTGCTTTGGTCTGATCCTCTTTCATCCGCGGTTTTATCCGCGTCATCCGCGTGCCATTGCTTCTGTTTTTCTCACGCTCACAGCAATCCGGCCTGGGTGAGAATGCTCTTGAGCTTCGCCTTCTTCTCGTCGGAGAGCGGGCTGATCGGCGAGCGGTTCGGGCCACACGAACGACCAAGCAGAGTCAGCGCCTCCTTGATCGCGCCGTTCCCCGTGCCCAGGCTCATTGCCATCCGCACCGGGTGAAGCCGCGACTGGTATTCCTTCGCTGCGGGGATGTCGTCCTTCGCGAACGACTCGTAAAGCCCCACGCACAGTTCCGGTGCGATGTTGCACGACGCCGGGATCGCCCCCTGTGCGCCGAACTGGAGCGCTGCCAGGATGAGCGTGTCGCGGCCATTGAGTACCGAGAACTTGTCGCGGGGCGTGCAGCGGATGATTTCGATGGTATTTTGCAGGTCGCCCGATGAATCCTTGATGCCGATGATGTTCGGCACCAGCGCCAATTTCGCCACGGTGTCCGGCTCGATGCTCACTCCACCGCAAGTGGCCGGGTTGTTGTACAGCACCACCGGCAACTTCGTGCTCTCGGCGACTCGCTTGAAGTGGTCGATCAGTTCGGGCTGCGACGGCTTGATGAAGTACGGCGTGATGACGGACACGCCTGCGGCACCTTCCTTCTCGGCCATGCGGGTGAGGCGAATCACCTCGCGGGTCGTCTCGGCTCCGGTGCCAACGAACACGGGTGATCGCCCCGCACAGTGTGCGACCGCTGCCGCCGTGATGGCCTGCTTCTCCGATTCATCGAGGCCGTAAAACTCGCCTGTTGTGCCCAGGACGAAGATGCCGTGAACTTTGTGCCCGAGCATCCAGTCGATGTGCTTTCGGAGACCGGCCAGATCGATTTCCTGATCGGCGGTCATTGGTGTGATGACAGGTGGGATGATGCCACGGAGAAGCATGGTGTGCACCGGAGGGGGGCGGGAGGAAGGGGACTAGAGGGAGGATAGTGGATCGCCACGGCCGAGACGAGATCCCGGACTTCGCACTCACGCCACCTGCATGGGGTGGAAACCGATGTTCCCATACCCTCTTTACTACCCGGACAACTGGACCTCCTATGCAAGATGAGCAGTACGCCACACGTATTGGGCGTAAGCCTGCTGTTCTGAACACGCGGAGAACAGTCGCCTCACGCCGGCCGCTCGCCGAGCAATTGGATCAACGCATCCGCCAGATTCCTCGCCGCGAGCTTCGTGTCGCGGGCCAATCTCAGAAATTCCCAAAGCAACGCAGGCTTTCGCACGAGGGCTCGCATCGCCTTCCACGGCGACACATTCCCACCCGAGAGCAATCGGATCAGTTCCGGTGACAACGCGGTGTCAACGGTGTCGGATACGACTCGTACCGCACGGAACGGCACTCCACATTCTGCACAGACCGCCGCGACTCCAGACGATTCCATGTCCACGGCATCGACGCCGTGGTGTTCCGCAAGTTGGCGTTTTTCGTGTGGGGTGCTGATGAGGTGTTTCGCGGTGTAGATTCGCGGCGATGTGACGATATCCCCGACTCGTAGCGTCGGGACGAGAGCGCCGCAGAAGCCGGCCGCGATCACGAGACTGGGAGTGGGCGATTCCATCAGAAGCCGCTTTGCGGCATCGCGAGCGTTTGCGTGACCAACGCCGCTCACGAAAATACGAACCCGCGGCAAGCCGCGGGCGAGTTTGCGAAATGGTGCTGCCTCGCGTTCTAGCGCGAACACCACCGCGATCACGTCAGTTGCCATCGGAGCATCTTGAGGCTGTCGCCGAGACGAGCGTTCACTCCGAGCGCCGCAGCCACTTCGTAACCCGAGTGCATCATGCAGTGCTCACAGCGAGGGTCTTTACCGTAGCCGTAGTTCTCCCACTGCGTGTCCTGAATCAAGTTATCGAACGTCTCGTGGTGCTCATCCGTGATGAGGTAGCATGGCCCCTTCCAGCCCTTCACGTTGCGAGTCGGGCTCGCCCACGCGGCACACGTCAGGTCACGTTTCCCTTGCAGGAATTCCAGATAAATCGGCGAAGTGTTCATCGCATACTTTTCGAACAACTTCTGAGCTTCATTAAACTTCTGCTTAATCTGATCGCGCGTCAGGAAGATTTCGGCGGCTCCATCCGGATTCGTACTGCACACGGCAGCGTATCCATATGCCGGAGCCATCATAAACCCATCGACGCCCAACTGCGTGAGATAGCCATACATGGCGTCGATTTCGGCCATGTCAGTTTCTTTATAAATGGTGGTATTGGTACACACCATGAAGCCGGCCTTCTTCGCGGCTTTGATACCTTCCACCGCCTCGGCGAATACGCCCTGGCGCTCCACCATCAGATCGTGAGTCTTTTCCAGTCCGTCGAGGTGAACGTTGAAGAAAAACCGCGACGACGGCTTGAACTGGTGCAACTTCTTGGTGATGAACATCCCGTTTGTGCAGAGATAAATGTGCTTGCGTTTCTTGAGGATTCCCCGCACCAACTCACCGATCTGCGGGTAAATCAGCGGTTCACCACCACAGATACTGACGATCGGCGTGCCAGCCTGATCGACCGAATCGAGGCACTCTTCGAGCGACAGTTTTTGCTTGATTGTTGATTCGTACTCGCGGATACGGCCGCAGCCCGTGCAGGTTAAGTTGCACGCATGGAGCGGCTCCAACATCAACACCAGCGGGAATCGCTGCTTGCGTTGAAGTTTCTTCTTAATCATATAGCCTGCCATATCTGTGGTCAGGCTCAAGGGGAATCGCATAAGTACTCCAGTCGAAAGTCGTAAAGTCGAAAAGTCGTAAAGTCGAAAGTCGTAAAGTCAGAATGTCGAATGAAGTCGAAGTCGATCCGTCGTAACATTACGACTTTCGACTTGTGATTGAGCGTAGCGGGCCAGAGCCATCAGTGGGAAGTACACCGGATACATGTGATACTTCAGGTAGAAAACGCGTGGGAAGCCGGTGCCCGTAAATGGCTCCTCGTCCCACGTCCCTTCCCTGTTCTGCGTGCCGATGAGGTATTCGACCCCGGCACGGACCTCGACTGACTCGGCTTCACCAGCCGCGAGTAAGCCGAGGAGTGCCCACGCCGTTTGCGATGCGGTCGATTCACCGATGCCGGCCTGCGTCGGGTCGTCGTAACTCAGACAGCTTTCGCCCCAGCCGCCATCGGCGTTCTGGACATCCTTTAGCCAACGCACCGCACGCCGCACGACAGGAGTGCTCATGTCGAAGCCGACGGCGGCAAGGCCGACGAGAACCTGCCAGGTGCCGTAGATGTAGTTCACGCCCCAGCGACCGAACCACGCGCCGCTCTCTTCCTGCCGGCCGAGGACGAACCGCACCGCACGATCGACCGGTTCTTGACCGATGCGATAGCCGTAGTGGCTGAGTGATTCCAAAGCGCGAGCGCTAATGTCCGGACACGCCGGGTCGAGCATCGCGTTGTGGTCCGCGAACGGAACTTTCTCCAGAACTTCGTTCTCGATGTTGCGGTCGAACGCACCCCAGCCGCCGTTTGTGTTCTGCATCGCCACAAGCCAGTTAATTGCACGGTGGACCGCAGGGAGAGCCGCGTCGCGGGTTGCGTGGCCCGCACGTGCCAGCGCGATCAACACCATCGCAGTGTCATCGACATCAGGATAATGCGTGTTGCGATACTCGAAGAACCACCCACCGGGTTCGACCCCCCGGACTGTCTTTGACCAGTCGCCGGCCGTTCGCACCTCGCGATCGAGCAGCCATTGAACCGCAGTCGTGATCTCTTCGGAATCCGCTGGTTGCCCCGCATCGGCCGCACCGATCAGCGAGAGTGCGGTGTCCCACACCGGCGACTTACATGGTTGAAGGCGAAGTGTGCTGCCCTCCTCGATGCTCAGGTCGTCGAGTTGCCCCAGCACCCACTGCATCTCGGGATCGGTCGCGGGCACACCGAGCGCCTTCAACACAATCGCGTGGTATACGATCGGCGGGAAGATCGCGCCGATGCCGTCGCTTTCGCCGTCGCGGCTCCGTTCACGCATCCACCGCACGGCCTTGCGAACGGCCCACCCGCGCAAGGGCGTGAGCCGGAACCGCTCGAATTTCTTCAAGGCCCAGTCGATGCCGAGGAAGAAGTTCGTCCACGAGAACCACTTCGCGGTGGGCTTCGCGGGCCAGCGTGGCTTCTCGGGCGAATCGAGGAACAGTTCCCGAATGTGCATCGACTCGGGGAGTACCGTCACCGGCTTGTACGCATCCACCACCGAGAGCGGAACGAAGATCGTTCGACTCCACGCGGACATGGCGTAGACGTTGAACGCGAACCAACGCGGGAGAAGGATCAGTTCCGCTGGAACGCTGGCACAAGCGGAGTATGGCAGTTGCCCGAGGATCGCGAGGTAAAACCGCGTAAAGGAGTTGGTCGCCTCGGCACCACCGAGCTTGTGAATGAGCGTCGCCGCGCGTTCCATGTGCGGGGCGTCCGCGGAATCGCCTGCGATCTTGAGAGCGAAATACGCTTTGACTGAAACACTGATTTCGCCGGGGCCGCCCGGGTAGTTGGACCAACCACCATCCGTTTGCTGCTTCAGACGCAGAAAGTTCGCGGCACGATCAACGCGAGAATCGTCGGCTCGCCCGAGGAACGCGAGCAACAACACGAACTCGGATTCGAGGATCGTGTCGCCTTCGAGTTCCCCGCACCAGTGGCCATCGATCCGACGAAGGGCAATTAAGGCGTGTCTCGCCCGATCCGTGGCGAGGTTCAACTCCTCAGCCCAGTCGAGGTCGCGTGGGGGTGTTGTGGTTGCCGTGGCGGTCGCTGTGGCTTGGGTCACGGGAATCCTTTCCGTGCGGTCGTCGGCACTGAAATGTGAGTCTATCCGCGTGACGTTACGACCCGCAAGAGCAACCGAATCCGCAATTCCGCTAAAGGTTAATTTCTGTCATGCCGATGAGTGACCCGTGACATTTTTGCTCGTTGCATGGGTGCGATCCTTCGTACTGCCGCGAAGTCTCATTGGAAATCAGAGAAGTGCATTTGTTCTTTTCTTTTCCCAACCGAGCACGAGAAGGACTTTGACTGGTAGGGGCTAGACTCAACAAGAATCAGGAGATCGTACATGGAATTCTGGCTCGCCTCGTACCCCCGTTCTGGAAACTCCTATTTACGAATCATGATCCAAACTCGATATGGTATCCCCAGCATAGATCAGGAATGCCCGAGTAAGTTCGAGATTAAACCATTGCAAGTTACTCGATCCTCAGGGTCTGACCACAATATTCCAACACTAGGGCTTCTCGGGATCAAAACGCACAAGCTACCCGAACCGCATGATACACGACCAGCGGTTTACATCCACCGTGATGGTCGCGATTCTCTCGTATCTTATGCTCACTTTGCGTTGTCGTTCGTGTACAAAAATGTAACGGACATGGTGACTCCAGAAATTCTTCGCAATACGATTAGCGACCTGATACTGGAACCAAATTCACCATACCGAACTTGGTCACAGAACGTCGAAGCGTGGATAGCTCGTCCGAACACACATATCGTTCGTTTCGAGGAGTTGACAACGAATCCGGCCAGCACCGTTGATCGCGCTGTTCGCTCGTTGAAGCTCGAGTTGCCCATTGTCGACGAGAAACTCAAGACATTTGCTGAACTCCATGCGGGTAAGCCGCAAGACTTCCGGAGTGGGAAACGTGGTCAGTGGCAGGATCTGTTCACACCAGAACTCAACGAGTTATTCTGGAAACACAACGGAGCCACCATGAAACGTCTCGGGTATGGCGAAGCTCCCAAAACCAAGGCTGCTTGATGCCAATCAGCTTGGCCTGAAGTGATCCTACGCCCCCTGGATCTGGCGGATGGATTGCTGGGCGGCGCGGCGGAGAGCGTCGAAGCCTGTGCGAATCGCCTCGCGGAGGTCGTCCAGTGCGGGCTCTGCGGCGGGGCCGAGGCGGCCAAGGGCTTGTGCTGCGTAGACCCGACAGGCTTCCTCGGGAGTGCTGGCTTCCACGGGTTCGGTTGGAACCTGAGGAGGGGTTGGCGAGTTCGTGTGGTCGCTGTCGCAGTCGCTATCCGCGGCGATCACACCTGAACGGGGTGGCGAGAGGATGTCGGGGAACAGGGCTGCGACGCTGTGGCTAGTTGTTCGCGGGCCGCGGACAATCCCCGCGAGCAAGGGCACCGCCGGCTGTGCGATCGGTCCCATCCAGCCGATGGCCATCGCCGATTCGCCCCGAACGAACGGGTCGGAGTGCTGAAGGTGTGCGATCAGCGCGGGAAGCGCTGGCGATCCAATCTGGCTGAGCGCCTTCGCAGCAAGCCGGCACAACACAATGTTGGTGCCGCGCATCGCTTCGGTGAGGGCAGGGACCGCAGCGGCCCCATCGGTTCCGAGTTGCCCTAACGCCTGTGCGGCGCCGCTGGCTGTTCGCGGATCGGGGTCTTTCAGCGATTCGCACAGATCCCGCAACGCCGGTCTCGCCAGCGGCCCAAGTTTTCCCATCGCCCAGACGGCGTGCCTACGAACGTATTTGTCATGATGCCCGAGCATCGATGAGAGGGTTGGGAGTGCCTCTGGCCCCATCTGACCAACGGCCTGTGCAGCGGCTTCGCGAACTTTCGTGTCCTTATCGGCCAGCACCGCGATGAGCGCGGGCATGGCTTCGCGGGCGAGCCACCCCAAGCGACCGAGGTCTTTAGCCGCCCTGAGACGCTCGGCCACAGCCTCGCTCCGGAGTGCCTTGATGAGGTCCGGAAGTGGGTCGTCGTCGGTCATCAGGGTCGATTGCACATCGAACATGTTGATGGACCCCCGGCCAGAAGAGGCTCCGAACCCGGGGAAAGAACTGACACGAAGCCCACAATCAAGATCAAGTCTAGTTCACTCCGTCGTAATCGCAACTCCCAACCCGAAGATTTGGTGTGGCATGAAGACTACGAGCCGAGCCGATTTGTGAGTAGATTTCGTGCAAATACCTTGCAACGGGTGGGATTACGAATCAAGAACGAGCGCGAAAAATCGCCCCACAATAGAATATGCACGGCTGATGGAGGACAGTCGGAGCTTACGCAGGCACTCCTCCATTGATGGTGGCGAGCATCTCGGCGTGAAATCGGCCGTTCGTTGCCAGGATGTCGGGTCGGAATGGGTCGAATGGCAAGCCGTCGATTGTCGTGAGTGAGCCGCCAGCTTCGGCCACAAGCACCGCTCCAGCCATCACATCCCACGCGTAGTTGTCGTGTGCCCAGTAGCCGTCGTAGCGTCCGGCGGCGACGTAAGCGAGGTTCAATGCGGTCGAGCCGGTTCGACGCAGCGACTGGGCGTGTTCCATCAACTTTGCCCAGGTTTTGAGGTTGTTGACGGCTTTCGTATAGTTCGCCGGGAACCCCGTCGAAAGCATGCCATCGGCCAGAGTCTCGACGGTACTGACTCGCATTGGTTGGCCGTTCAAGAACGCACCCAGGCCGGTGGCCGCCGTGAAAACCTCGTTCATCCGCGGGTCGTGGATCACGCCCACCGCCGGCTTGCCTGCCGCGAACAGGCCGATGGAAACGCAATACGCAGGCGAGTCGTGAACGTAGTTCGCGGTGCCGTCGAGCGGATCGACGACCCACACGAACGGCGCATCAGCAGGCGGGCGTGTTTCTTCGGGCGATTTGCCGACGCACTCCTCTTCGCCCAGGAAGAGGTGATCGGGGAACGCGGCTAGCAGCGTTTCTTTCACGACCTTCTGGGATGCGTGGTCGGCGTCGGTCACGAGATCAGCCCGGAACTTCTCCGTAACCTTGAACCGCGAGCGCCACGATTCCAGTTCGGCCGCGCCACGTTTGGCAGCCTCGACAGCTACAGATAGGAACCGCGCAAGCTGTTTGGAATCGGGTGTACTCATGCGGTTATGATACGAACCATCCGAGAACGCGGAGGAAGAAGAATTCGCCACGAATGAGCACGGATCCAGACTGAAAGAAATGACTACTCACGACCCCGAACACGGTAACACATATCGCGTCTGCGATGCGGGACGACGAAGGTATCTCCGGGAGCTTCCGAACCCGTGATGGTTCCTCGTCGGTTACTCTGGCGACGAGTGCTACGACGTGAACCCCACGAAGGAACGTACTGTCCAAGTTGAGGGAATCGAGGTTGCGACTGCAACCGACCCGTATCGGTGTGAGCCGCGAATCAAGGAACCGGCGTGAGTCCCGTTTGCCGCAGATGATGTCCAACCTGCGACAGAACTGTCCTCTGCGTGCCGGATTGGCTGGTCCCGACAACGCAGCGGTGAGCGGAAGAATCACGACCACGACACGGGAGGGTGCGATCGTGGAATTTGAGGGGGAGTTCGAGACGCACATCACCATCCGTGTCGCGGAACCTGGCGATATTAACACCCTGCAGGCATGGGCCGAGCGTCGCCAATTGACGTTCCACCACATCATCCTCGAACGTGGGCAGACCCCATCCCAACCCATGATTGGGCGGCGGGGTCGCGGTCGGTTGTCGGGGGAATTAATCGCCGCGGCAGACTTGAATCGGCGACTGCATGCCGAGGGATTCTGCGTATCCCGTGTGAAGATTGAAGCGGCGCCAGGGAACGGCGACGTGCCGAATACGGACGCCGAGGCGCTCGACCGCCACTCCGGCCGCTACTTCGAGCACCACGTCAAACTCGTTCTTGATCCCGAGACCGATGTGCCTGGCCTTGCCAATGTCGCGATCGCCCATTCGGCTCACCTGTCACGCAACGCCCGGCGTGTCCGGACCGATGGGCGGCAGGAACGGTTCGTAACGCAACGGTGCCACGCGGTCGGTCGGCAGACTGCAAGCAAGCGGTTGGATGCTCTCCTGGCCACACTGTTGACTGGGGGGCACTACGTACTGAGCGTCGAGAAAGAGTTCGTCGTGTATGACAGCGATCCCAGCGTTGATACGGGCTGGCTCGAAAATGGAGGGCAATCGTGAGCAACTTCTGGAAACGACTTCACAATCACCTGTTCGCACCGCCCGATGCGGTCGCTGTCGCGAACGCCGCACCGGCCGCCCGCGTCGTGGTGCAACCGACCACGGCGACCCCGCCGGGTTACCCAACGACTTACCGGCCGACATCTCCAAACGACGGGCTTCACCAGCCCCAGGTGTTCGACCCCGCGCTCAAGCACTTCCCGCGTGCTTTCCGGCCGGGCGATCCAACATTTGAGAACGTCGATAATGGGCGGCGTTGGGTGGAATTGCGGCGGGTGGTCACCGACCACGTTCTCCGCGCGATCGCGGAATCGGAGTGGGGTAATCGTCTGGTTCTGCGTGGGAGCCGGCTCTTGAAAGCCTGGCTCGGCGACGCGGCACGCGAACCGGGTGATCTGGATTGGGTGGTCGATCCGCCCACGGTCGGCCCGCAGGACACATGGGGTGCGGGTCTGTGCGCGGGGTTGGTCGATGCCGTGTTTGCCAAACCCCACCCGAGCGGTGTCGAACTCATTCGGAGTGGTGTTGCGATTGACAACATCTGGACATACGAGCGTGCAGAGGGTCGGCGGGTCGTGTTTCCGTGGCGTGTCGCCGGGTTGCCGGGCGCGGCGGTCCAGGTGGACGTGGTGTTTCATGAAACCATCCCGACACCCGACCGCAGGCTCCCGATCCCACTCGCAGACCGAGGTTGCGTGTCGGTTCGGAGTGCCAGCCCCTCACAATCCCTGGCCTGGAAGTTGCTGTGGTTGGCAACCGATAACTATCCACAGGGGAAGGATCTTTACGACGCCGTTCTGCTGGCGGAGCAGTTTCCTCTTCCGCTGTCGGTCCTGACGCAGACCTTCAACCTGGGTGGTGCACGTCCGCTCCCTCGCACGGCTGCGGAGTTGGTTGGGGCATTGCGGGTCGATTGGGAAAATTTTCAGGCCGAGTATCCATGGGTCGCTGGGGAGGCGGCGAGTTGGCAGACTCGGCTCACGGGTGCGTTATCATCGACGTTTGCCGAAGGTTCGGGAAATGGCGATGTCGATCACCGGGATGATCCGTGTGTGATGAACCCACTGTGGCTCACGTCCACGGTCGTGCAACTCGCCAAGGGAATTGACGCCGAGGGTGCGTTCGATCGCCTGCCGATCCTGGCGGACGCCTTGCAGGATGCGGGGTGTGATGATGAGGAACTGCTCCACCACTGCCGTTCTGACGGACCACACACTCGCGGTTGCTGGGTAATCGAAATGGTGTTGGGCAAGAAAGAATGAGTCGAATCATCCACACCCTTGTGTAACGTGGCCGGCGGCGGAGATCTGGTGTCGCGATAGCCGCCGACGGCATGTCAGCAGTTGATCATGTTGAGCGCCAACCCGCCGAGCGAGGTTTCCTTATATCGGGAATGCATATCGAGGCCGGTTTGCCGCATCGTCTCGATCACGCGGTCGAGCGGGACTCGGTGTGTCCCGTCGCCGTGAAGCACCGCGAGTCGCGCCGCGTTGATGGCCTTGATCGCCCCCATCGCATTTCGCTCGATGCACGGCACCTGTACGAGCCCCCCCACGGGGTCACATGTCAGGCCCAGGTTGTGTTCCATGCCGATCTCGGCCGCGTTCTCGATCTGATCGTTCGTTCCGCCCATGATCGCCGCCAGGCCCGCTGCAGCCATTGAGCAGGCGACACCGATCTCCCCCTGACATCCCATCTCCGCTGCCGACAGCGACGCATTCCTCTTGAACAGCATTCCAATGGCGGAAGCTGTCAGCAGGTAAGAGTGCGTGGCATCTCGCCCCACACCGGGAAGGAAGCGGCGGGCATACGCGAGCACGGCGGGGATCACCCCCGCGGCCCCGTTCGTTGGTGCGGTCACGACACGCCCGCCCGCCGCGTTCTCCTCGTTCACGGCCAGCGCGCAGAGACTCACCCAGTCCATCGCCGCCATCGGATCGGGGGACGCGGGGTGTGCGTTGAACGTCCGAAACAGCGCCGCGGCTCGCCGCTGCACTCCCAGACCGCCTGGCAGCACACCTCCGGTTCGGCAGCCTCGCTCGATGCACTGTTCCATCACGGACCAGATACGATCCAGCCCACGGCCAACCTCCTCGCGGGGTCGCCGGCCGATCTCGTTGGCCCACATCATCTCCGTGATGGAGAGTCGGTGTTCTCTGCCGAGTTCGAGCAACTCAGAGGCTGAGTGGAACATGAATTGGGGAGCGTCGTCCTCCTGGCCGGCGCCATCGGCATCACCATCGCGGACCACGAAGCCGCCACCGACCGAGTAGTAGGTCTCGGCCGCGATCGTTTCGCCGCCTTCCGCAAAGGCGGTGAACCGGATGCCGTTGGGATGCCGCGGGAGGAACTCGGTGTTGTGGAACAGCAGGTCGGTTGGTTCCCGGAACTCAACCCGCTTTTCCCCGGCCAGCGGCAGCGTGCAACTCTGGCGGACGCGCTCGACGAACGGGGCCACGCAGTCCGCATCGACCTCGGCGGGTTGCTCGCCCGCCAGGCCCAGGAGCACAGCAATATCGGTGGCGTGTCCACGCCCCGTGAGGGCGAGCGACCCGTAAAGATCGACTTGCACCCGCTTCACACCCGGAAGCTGGTTCGCTTGTCGCAAGCCACTGGCGAATCGGTTTGCTGCCACCATCGGCCCCACCGTGTGGGAACTCGACGGACCGATGCCAATCTTGAACAGATCGAAAACGCTGAGCCGCATGTTGCTACCCTGTTCCTCGCTCCGTGTCCGAAGCAGGTCTAATTTTCTGAGTCGGCCGATGACGCTGGAGAGGAACCATTCGTGACTGGTGCTGGCGTCCAACCCGGATTGCCTCAGTTCGATGTCGTGCGTCGACATGCAGAGGTGCGGGTTATCAGCCACTCGTCCCCCTCTTTGTAGAGGAGAGAGCTCAAACTCGAAGGGGAAACGATTGATTGGTGATGCGAGATGTCTACGCGCAAAAAAACCGGCCGCAAACCACTGAACTGTCGCCCATTCAGTTCAATGACCGCGGCCGGTCTTCCAATATCCTAGATCCACTCAATCCGCCGATCAACCCTGCGAAGGCAAATTTCCGACGCAATCTTTTGTCACCGTCCGAAAATCAGACTGGCCAGAAACCAAACACAACGATCCCGGCTTTCAACTGACTGAAAATTGGACGCAGATTCGGGCCAATTGCGAATATTCATGCGCCGGGCACTGTCGCCACGGTCAGTCACTTCGCGGGGATCCACTGCACCGCATCAACCACCACGTAGCCGTCCGCGCTGACGTTCGTGACCAGCACACTCGCGCCCTTCCCCTTCTCGAATTCGAAGGTGCCCAGCGAGATCCACAAGCCATCGATCGGCGGGGCTTTCTGCTGGTTGATGATCTTCGTGAACATCCCTTCGGAGTGCGTCACCGTTGCGGGCACGTTGGTCGCACGGTTCGCGTTGGGGCTGTACGCAAGCCGCACCTCGTACATCCCGGCCGCAGGGAGATCCGCAACGAAGCGTGCACTCTGTTTGCCGCGGTCCGCGTTGCCGTCGTGGTGGTAACCCACCCCGACGAACGGCGAGTTGGCACTGCTCGCGGTGCTGAAACCCTTCAACTCCGCATCGGCGTCGTCGACCACCACGCCGGGGAGTTTTTTCGGGTCAACCGCGTCGGACCGCTTCGGCGTATCAAACTCCAGCACCTGCTTGTCCGCGAGGAGTTGCTTCTTCAGCTTGGCGTAATCGACCTTCTGCACGTCCACCTTGTCGTCGATGGCGAACACGGCCGCTGTCGCGGCGCTCTGACCGAGGATCATGAACACCGGCTCCATGCGGATCGAGCCGTAGGCGATGTGCGACGCACTCATGCACACCGGAACGAACAGGTTGGGGCACTCGCCCGTCTTGGGCACAATCGACTGATAGCTGATGCGGTACGGGCCGCCGGGGCTTTGCTGAACGTCGCCCTCGTTCTGCACGTGGCCGTCGGCCGTCACGTAGCGGGCACAGTTGTGCGAGTCCATGTTGTAAGAGCCCATGCCGACCGATTGCGGCGTCTCCTTCTTGCGGGTGCAGTCGAGCTCCGTGTGAAAGTAGTCGCTCACCATGCGGCGGGCTTCGCGGATGTAAAGCTGGTGCGGCCAGTGGTCGGTGTCGGTGAACTCGTCCTTCGCGAGCCCCCACGGCTTCATCTGTGCTCGCACCTTCTCGGGGACTCGCGGGTGGTTTTGCAACGCCCACATCAGCCCCTTCTGGTAGCTGAGGTGAGCGGCGATTATCTTCTCGCGCTCGGCGTAACTGGCGTCCGGGTACTTGTAGTTCTGGCCGATGAAGTCGGTGCTGAACGCGCAGTTGTTGTTGGTGTCGGTCTTCTTGTTCGGCACGCGGTCGGGCTTCATGGGAATCCGCAGGTCGCCCGCCTCGAAGTTGCGGAAGAGGAGTTCGTACTTTTCCTCGTCGAAGTTGGCGGGCTTCTCGAACGGAACCCGGTTCGCCGCGACATCGGTCATGCACATGCGGAAGCAGTATGCCTGGAGTCGCGTATCCGCTTCGCCGTCGGCCGGCAGTGGGTTGGCCTCGATGCCGAACACGACACCGCTCGTGGCGTCACCGGCCTTCACATACGGATCGACCTTCGCGGTGAACCGGTGCATGTGGGTGTTCCACTTCTTCGCGACACCGTTGTACGTCTCGCCGAACTGCTTGTTCGCCTCGCGGCCCACGACGTAGCTCACCCCCGCCGCGGCCATCAGGTCGCCTTCGTAAGTCGCGTCGATGAACACCTTCCCCGCGTAAGTCTTCCCGGACTCCGTGGTGATCGACACGATTCGTTTGCCGTCGAGTTTCACGCCATTCGTTCGGTCGAGGCGTTCGCTGAACACCACGGGAACCTTGGCCTCGTCGAGCTTGGCCCGGAGTACCGCCTCGGCCACTCGCGGCTCGAACGCCCAGATCGCATCGTCCTTGGGGTGATAAAGGGCGTAGTCCTTGGCTTGCTCCCGAACCCACGCTTCGGGTGCGTCGTACCGCTTCTTCAAGCTCTGGTAGAACTCGCGGGCGAAGCCGCCGATCACGGCCTTGTTGCCCGAGTCGGTCCAGCCCAGGCCGCCCGAAGTCAGGCCGCCGATGTGCTTCCCGGGCTCGATCAGCACGACGGTCTTCCCCATGCGTGCGGCCTGCACCGCCGACGCGACCCCGGAGGCGTTGCCGCCGTAAACGACGATGTCGTAATCCGCGGCGATGGCGGGTGAACAGAAGAGGAGTAAGGCGGCGATCGAGGAGAGAATGCAGCGCATACGGGAGACTCCGGGAGTTGGAGCGAATGTTATCACGCTACCACGGCTTGAGCCAATGGCGAGGTGGTAAACGAGGCTGAAGCCAATATGCTGGCGAAACCGCATCAAAGGCAGGGCTAACCACAGAAGCACCGAGACACAGAGAAAACAGACCGAGAGAAGTGCGTTTAGGCATTCGGCGGGTTTGAACTTACCCCCCACCGGCTCGCAAAGCCTCGCCACCTCCCCCACAAGGGGGAGGACGAAATCTAAAACAAGGCTCGTTTTCCTTGCCCTCCCCCCTTGTGGGGGAGGGTGGCGAGTCTTCGAGCCGGGTGGGGGGTAATCCTTCACCTGACGAACGCCTCAAGAATGCACTCCTCTTGCTTTCTCTGTGTCTCGGTGACTCTGTGGTTAGCCCTGCTTCTCTCCGAGGTCTTGTATGTCCGCAACGGTTCCGGGTCGAGCATGGGTCGTGACGGCTGCGGGTACCGCCGTGAATTTGTGCCTCGGCATCCTCTACGCCTGGAGCGTCTGGAAATCCGCGCTCGTGCCCAGGGACGCGGCCCTGTACGGCACCGCGATGCCCGGCATCAACGAAGGCTGGATCTATCTCTCGAACGCCCAGGCGACCCTTGCGTACTCAATCTGCGGGTTCACTTTCGCCCTGTGCATGATCCCCGGTGGCCGTCTCCAGGACCGTTACGGCGCGAAGATTGGAGCCACCGCCGGCGGGCTGTTCCTCGCGAGCGGGTGCATTCTCGCGGGAGTCATGAAGAGCTACATCGGCCTCGTGATCGGCTTCGGATTGCTCGGCGGTATCGGCATGGGGCTTGGATACGCGGCTGCCACGCCTGCCGCCGTGCGTTGGTTCCACAGCAGTCGCCGTGGATTGATTGTCGGGTTGGTCGTCGCGGGATACGGAGCCGCGGCAATCTATATCTCACCGCTCGCAAAGTTCCTTATCGTCAACTACGGTCTCACGGGTAGTTTCGTCGGGCTGGGCATTCTGTTCGCCGTGGTCGTCGTCGTTGCGGGGCAAATGCTGACGCCGCCACCCGCCGGGTACGTCGCTCCAATCCCTCAGCACATCCTCGATGGCCCGAAGGTCGTGACGACCGACTGGTCGGCCCGCGACATGCTCGGCACCTGGCAGTTTTACGCACTCGTGTTCCTGTTTATCGGCTCCGCTCAGTCCGGTTTGTTGGTGATCGCCAACGCGGCATTGCTGCTGAAGGATGTCGCGGAGTCGAACCTATTCCTCGCCCAGAACGGCTGGATCCTCGCGACGTTCGGCGGATTCGTGAATGCGTCTGGTCGTGTCGGAACCGGGCGGTACTCGGACCGCATCGGCCGCACGAACGCCTATGCCGTGAACGGAGTGGTGTCGGCCGTGTGCCTGTTCGCCGCGCCGTGGGTGATTGCGCAGAAGGACGTGTTGATGCTGTTCATCATCATCGGAGTGATGTTCTGGCAGTACGGCGGCACGCTGGCCCTGATGCCAGCCATCACAGCGGACTATTTCGGACCGAAAAACCTGGGCTTGAACTACGGACTGGTGTTCATCGGCTGGGGAATCGCGTTCTTCGTGCCTCAGATCGGGGCGTTAATTAACGACGCGTACGGGAGCATTGATCTCGCGTTTTACCTGTCCGGTGGACTGCTCACCCTGGCCGTGCTCTTGTGCCGGGTCATCCGGAAACCTGGAGCCTGAATCGAACGGAGGCTTGCGCCGCCTGGTTGGATTGAACAAAGGGGATGGGAACATAAGTCCCATTCTCGCCAAGAACAATTATTCCCTGCCCAGTTTTTGCACGGTACAATCGGGCACCTTCAGGGTTTATCCATGCTCGTTGCGTTGTTATTCTTTCTGGTCGCCACTCATGCGTTGATGGATTATGCGCTACAGTCCGACGCCATCGCCACGTGTAAGTGCCGCTCGTGTACCAGTCCGGTCGCGAAGGCTGTTCCGTGGTACTACTGGCTCACCGCCCACGCCGTTCTGCACGGAACTGCGATCGGGGTTGTTGTCCGATGGTTCGGCTTCGGCTGGGATGCCGTGGCAGTTCTCGCGATTGCCGAAACAGTCGTGCACTGGTTCATCGACCTCGGAAAGTGTGAGAAGTGGTACGGCATCGACATTGATCAGGCCATGCACATAATCTGCCGAGTGCTTTGGTTCTCACTGCTCGTCAGTGGGCTACTCGGGCCGATTCCCCAGGGATGACCATGCTCCGTGTCACGACGAATCGCCCCGGTCGCGGACTGGAACTGCTGCTCGCCCTGGTCGCCGCGCTCGGCGCGGGGGCTGCGGGCGGCTACATGATCGCGTCGAACGCGGGCACGACGCCTGCGACCCCCGAACAACCTGTCGCCCGCGCCGAGCGAGTCACCGCCCTCGGCAGGCTTCAGCCGGCTGGTAGCGTGGTTCCCGTGTTCGGCCCACCGGGTGATCGCATCGCGAAGATGTTCGATGTGAAGCCCGGCGACGAGGTCAAGGCCGGCACGCCCGTGGCCGAACTCGCCAGTCGCAAGGACCGGTTGCTCGAACTTCAGATTGCGGAGACACAGCAAGGCGAGGCGAACAACTCGCTGAAGTTCGCTCGCATCGCGGGCGATCAGAAGGTGCGGGCCGCGGAAGCCGAGTTGAACCTCGCAAAGGCGAACAAAGCGAGCGACCTGGCCGCGCTCGATGCGAAGCAGACGTACCTCAAGCTCCAGGCCGAAACCGCGCTCGCCGGAGTGACCCGCCTCGAAAAGCTCCGTGCGGCTGGTTCCCCTGTCGCCGACGAAACGATGGAGAAGGCCAAGTTGCTCGCGGCGCAGGCCGACGCGGAACTGAAGGCCGGCGATGCCGTGCGGAAGAAAACCGAGACGACATACGAGGAGTCGGAGAAGTCCGCGACGGCCAAGATCGCGGCAGCGAAGGCCGAACTGGACGAAGCCATCGCCCGCGTTCCGATCAAATCGACCGAAGAGAAGCTCAGCCTGGCCCGGCAACTCTCGGATCAAACGATTCTCAAGGCACCGATCACCGGGACCGTGTTGAAGGTGATCGGCCGCGAGGGGCAACCGACGGGGTTGGAACCGCTCCTTCAGATGGCCGATCTCTCGACCATGACAGCCGTCGCGGAGGTGTACGAGAGCGACGTGGAACGGCTCTCCAAGTGGGTGAAGGCGAAGCCGGTCAAGGCCGAGATCAAGAACCCGGCGTTGCCCAAGGCGCTCACCGGCACGGTGAACTCGGAGCAAGATATCTCGCGGATGATCGCACGGAATCAGGTATTCGCGATGGGGCCGCGGGAAGACGCCGACCGCCGCGTGATCGAGGTCGTGGTTCATCTGAGCGCCGAAGCGATGGCCGACGCCGGCCGCTTCGTGGGTCTTCAAGTGACTGTGACGCTCGAACCAGGGAAGTAACAGCCAGAACCCATCCTCGCAGCTTGGTATGACCCCACTCCTTCTCGCATGGTCGAACCTCGCTCACAAGCGGGCACGCACGGCCATTGCGGCGGGTGGGGTCGCGTTCGCCGTCATCCTCATCTTCATGGAGTTGGGGTTGCTCGGTGGCGTGGGCCGCACCGCGACCATGTTGTTCGACAAACTCAACTTCGACCTGTTCATCACCTCGTCGGAATACATGGACCTCAGCCGGACGGAGCCGTTCCAGCGTTCCCGATTGGCTCAGGCTCGTTCCGTGAGCGCCGTCGATGAAGTGGTGCCACTGTCGTTTGGCGGTGGCGGTTGGCGGGCACCCAGCCGCACGGGTTTGTTCGGCCCCACACCCGGCGGCAGTGTTCTTTCCATCACGCTGATCGCCGTGCCGCCCGGTCAGATTGAGCGAGCATTCGTCATCGGTCCTGGGGGCGTGTTCCCAACGGTCGAGGATGCGCGAATTGCTGGCATCGCCATCGGGCACCTTGATGCGTTTCTTCTCGATCGCCTTTCGAAACCCGACTTCGGTTCGGTTGAGCAACTCATCGTGGCATCCGAGAGCGAAACGACCGACCCAGTTCGCTTGAACAACATGCGGGCGACGGTCGCGGGTTCCTTTGAACTCGGCACCGGCTTCAGTTGGAACGGGATGCTGCTTTCGAGCGAGGAGACACTGGGCCGGTTCACGGGTCGTCGGGCCGACGCAGTGGACTTCGGCCTCGTGCAACTGCGCGAGGGGGCCGACATCCTCGCCGTTCAGCAAGAACTGCGAGCCACGCTGCCGCCGGATGTGAAGGTGTACACGCGGGCCGAACTCAACGCCGACGAACGCCGCTATTGGCTGCGGCTCACCTCGATCGGGCAGTTCCTCGTCGTGGCCGTGATCCTCGCGGTGGTCGTGGGAGTCATCTTCGTTTATCAGATGATGGCGGCCGACATCCGGAACATGATGCCAGAATACGCCACGGTGAAGGCGCTGGGCTACCGCCCACCTTATCTCACGGGGGTGGTGTTGTGGCAGGCCGCATTGCTGGCGATGCTCGGATATGTTCCCGGGTTCTTCGCATCGATCGGGCTGTACGCGGCGGCTCGCGCCTGGGGTGGCATCCCAACTGGCATGACGATCGAGATCGCCGTCGGGGTGCTGGTGCTGACGCTGGGCATGTGCCTGGCGTCCGGGTTGCTCGCCGTGCGAAAGGTCCACGCTGCCGACCCTGCGGATCTGTTCTAACTTGAGTCATCGGCGACTTGTTGCTATTTGTTTGTATAGTCATTAGATTGATGTGATTGTTCCCGTTGGCGTGTCCTGGCCCGGGGTGGTAGCATCAAACCACCTCCGGAGAATTGCTTGTGCCCGACCCAAATGAAACTCAACCTGCTCCCGATCGGCTCGAGAAAGCTCTAGAGACTCAAGCCCATCTGCCTGGCAAGAACGAATCGGCGACGGAGCAATCCACGATGAACCAGGCGGGAGCCACGAACGTAACCGACGTGGATTGCCTTGTTCGAACCCAAACTCAAACTCCAGAACAAGCTGCGAAAGCCGCACAACTCTCCGGATCACCAACGATTCCCGGCTACGAACTTGTCGCCGAACTCGGCCGGGGTGGAATGGGCATCGTCTACCGGGCGAAACAACGCGGGCTCAATCGCGAGGTTGCAATCAAAACGATCTTGCGAGCGGATGTCTCGCACACAACCATTGCTCGTTTCTGGGCAGAAGCCGAGGCAATGGCAGCGGTAAAACACCCATACGTCGTCAATGTGTTCGAGCTCGGAGAACACGACGGACGACCGTTCATGGCAATGGAATTTGTGGCTGGTGGATCACTGGCCGACTACTTGAAGGCGACGGGTGGGCTCGCCCCGCGAATCGCAGCCGAACTCACCGAGAAAATCGCCCGTGGAGTTGCGGCGGCTCACGACCTGGGTATCGTTCACCGCGATCTCAAACCCGCGAATGTTCTCCTGGCTGCGGGTGGCACACCCAAGGTCGCCGATTTCGGGCTGGCCAAATTTCAGACGAACGATCTGACTGCAACTCAAGCGGTGATGGGCACTCCCGCGTACATGGCACCGGAGCAGGCAGCAGGGCGGGCGAAGTTTCTCGGTCCGCCGGCCGATGTCTGGTCACTGGGCGTAATGCTCTACGAGTGCATCGCGGAGAAACGACCTTTTTACGGCGAGAGTGCTCAGGTGTTGCTCTCGCAAATTCAATCGGTCGAACCCGTCACTTTGCGGACCCAGGTGGGTGGAGTGCCACGGGATCTGGACACGATCGCAATGAAGTGTTTGGCCAAGGAGCCAGAGCACCGGTATTCGAGCGCGAGTGAATTGGCCGATGATCTGGCGAGATTTTTACGAGGCGAGCCAATCGCTGCACGACCTGTTGGCTCTGTCGAAGGGTTGGTTCGTTGGGTAAGACGGAAGCCGACCACCGCCGCCGCTTATGGATTCTCGGCACTCGCCGTTGCACTGACGCTCGTCGTGGCAGTGGTTGCCACGTTCTGGCGGGAGGCGGAAGGCGCCAGAAGAGACGCGGAATCCGCTCGCGATCAACTCAAAGACGAGCAAAAGTTAACAGAGACCGCACGCGATGAAGCGTTGCGTTCCCGAGACGTTGCGGACAATGCACGTCGCGGTGAGGAACTTGCGAAGCGGGAAGCCGAACAACAGCGAGAGATCCTGGCACGCCTTAATTACGGTAGGACGGTTCAAGTGGCTTACCAGGCATGGAAAGACCACAAACTCGCAAGTGCCCGGATGCTGCTGAGTACGACACGACCAGACTTGCGGGGGTGGGAATACCACTACGTCGATCGCCTTTGCCACATCGATCATGCAGCTCTTGCAGGTCACGTCAGCACAGGGGATCACAAGACCTCGGTCAAATCCGCTTTGTGGAATCCTGATGGAACGAAGATCGTTACGACAGACGCGGTTTCGGCGAGAGTTTGGGACTCTGCGACAGGCAAACAACTCTACGAACTGAATGACAACGCTTTCGAGGTTGTTTCTGCATCGTTTAGTCCCGATGGACGTCATCTGCTCGCGACCTGCGAGGACGGCATGGCACGCTTGTGGGACGCCCAAACGGGCCGCCTCGTTCACCAACTTGAAGGTCACAGTAAGGGAATTCTCTCGGGTTTGTTCAGCCCCGACGGAACCAAGGTCGTTACCGCCGGTAAGGACGCCACGGCTCGTTTGTGGAACGTGACCACAGGGAAACAACTCCATGTGCTGACGGGGCACCCACACGCGGTGATTTCCGCGACGTTCAGCCCCAATGGAAGCAAGGTGCTCACCATTGGGGAAGACGACAATCCGCGGCTGTGGGATGTGGCCACAGGCAAGCAGCTACGCAAGTTTGAATCACACGGCGAGAGGATCATCTCCATCTCCTTTAGTCCGGACGGAACGAAAGCCGTCACGACCGGCAGGGACGACCGAAGCCCGCGGGTGTGGGATGCCGAGACGGGGGAACTGCTCCACGAACTCAAGGGGCACACGAGCGGGATTCGTTCGGCCTGTTTCAGTCCAGACAGCCGCAGAGTGGTAACAGCTGGCGAGGATGAAACTGCGAGGGTATGGGACGCGGCTACAGGCAAGCAAATCCATGAACTCAAAGGACATACTCATGCTGTCGTTTCTGCGTCCTTTAGCCACGATGGAAGTAAGGTGGTGACGGCCAGTAAGCACGACACCGCACGCTTGTGGGATACCGAATCGGGTGCCGAACTGCTTGCGTTGCCCGGGAACTACATTGTGTCGTTCTCCCCGGAAGGCAAGCGAATCCTGACTCGGGGGTTCGACGAGAAGACCATCCTCATCTATGATTCTCGCCCAGCCAAGCAAGCGAATACCCCAGTCCCGGTCGCACCGATCCCCCGGGTGAAATGACTCGCGAGCGTGGTACAATGGCGACACGTCTTGAGGAGTATTTCGCATGGTCACGCTGTATGTGGGTGGAAAGAGAGTCGATTGGGCCGACATGGGCCGGGTGTTCGCCGACCCGTCCGTTTTCGGGCGAAAACTTGAGTTCCGCGACGACGATGGCCAGGTTCTTGCGAGAGTTATCTCGGAGTCGCCGATTGCCAAGGAGGATGACCCCGAATGGGTGAAGGCGATCACCCCTGAAGCGATTGAAGAGGCGTTGAAGGGACCGTTCTTAACGCTTGAAGAATACCGCAAGCAGGTGGGTCAAGCATGACTTTCACCGTTGTATGGAGGCTCCTCGCGTTGCAAACCGTAACGCGGTTGGAGCAATCTGCCGCCGATCCAGGACGAACCCGCGCGGCGCAAAATCGCATCGATTGGGCATTGCGACGGACTCCGCGTGACATGGGCGAGTCGCGGTCGCCGGGGTTTCGGTTGTGGTATGAAGATGTTCTGGGCGTCTTCTATCGAATTGACGAAACCAACCTTCGCGTCGAGATTCTGTACGCCGGTCCTACTCGCCGACGGTAAGCCAAAATCATGCCTCGCCCACCTGCTGTTCCCCTGGCCTGGTCCAACCTCGCGCACGACCGGGTGCGGTTCGCGCTGTTCACTGCCGGCATCGGGTTCGCCGTCGTCCTCATGGGCGTGCAACTCGGGATCATGAACGCCATGCTCGACAGCAACACCGTGTTGCTCCAGCGTGTGAACGCCGACTTCGTTCTCGTCAGCCCCACCCGCAAGTCTCTTCTGTTCCGCGAGGGCGTGAACCGGCGGCGAGCGGAACAGGCACTTCAGGTCGAAGGGGTCGCGTCCATCGAGCCGTTGTTCGTTGACTACATGCTCGGGATGCTCCGCCACACCGCCGATGAGGTTGGCAACCGGACACAAACCCGCCGCGTCCGCGTGGTCGGGGTCGATCCCGACGCGGGGCTCCTGAACTTCCCCGGCGTGCCCGCTTCCGACTGGGAACGGCTCCGCGTCCCCGGCACCGCACTGTACGACCGCAAAAGCCGCAAGCACCCCGATCAGGAGAAACATCCCGGCGAGACCGTTTTCGGCAAGCTGGCCGACGGCGTTCAAACGGAGCTAGCGGGCAAAGATATCACCCTTGTCGGGAGTGGCTTCGATCTCGGCTTCGACTTCGGCACTGACGGCACGATCGTTGTCAGCGATCGCACCTACGCCGAGTGGCTCCGCGCGCCGTACTCCGCTCCCGGGACCGACCCGCTCGCGGAAATCGACCTCGTGGCAGTGCGGTTGCAACCCGGTGCCGATGTGGATCATGTTCAAGAACGCCTCCGGGCGATCTTCTCGGCCACCGGCGATGTGGATGTGCTCACCGTGTCGCAAATGGTAGCCCGCGAGAAGTGGTTCTGGTGGTCGAACACACCGATCGGCTTCGCATTCGGAGCCGGGGTCGTGCTCGGCTTCGTCGTCGGGATGGTCATTTGCTACCAGATCTTGTCGAGCGACATCGCAGACCACGTCGCGGAATATGCGACCTTGAAGGCCATCGGCTACCCGAACCGCTACCTCAGTCTCATCGTGTTGCAAGAGGCGCTCATCCTCGCAGGAGCGGGGTTCGTGCCTGGATTGCTCGTGATTCTGGGCGTGTATGCCCTGCTCACGGACGCGACCGGGCTGGCGATGGAACTCAGCCTGTCTCGCGCCGGGCTCGTGCTGATTCTGACCGTCGTGATGTGTACGGCGAGCGCGTGGCTCGCCGTGGGCAAGGCAAAGAAAGTGGACCCGGCCGATGTCTTCTAGCACTGCACTGCCACCCCCCGGTTCACCCGTCCTCCGGATCACGGGGGTGAACCACTTCTTTGGCTCTGGCGAGACACGCACCCAGGTGTTGTTCAACAACACTCTGGAGGTGATGCCGGGTGAACTCGTCATCATGAGCGGGCCGTCCGGGTCCGGGAAGACGACGATTCTCACGCTCATCGGCGGGCTTCGAAAACTTCAGGAAGGCCAGATCGAAGTCTGGGATGGCGACCGCGGCGACTACCGCAAGTTGCTCAACACCCCGGAGCCGGATCTCGTCCACGTCCGCAGGCTGATTGGGTTCATCTTCCAGAGGCACAACCTCTTCGACTCCCTGACGGCCATGCAGAACATCCGCATGGCGCAACGACTGCGCAACTCGAAGGGCGACCCAAATGCCGACGCCCGCGACCTGCTTCAGTACCTGATCCTCGGCACCCTCGACATTCAAGGCAAGCCGCAGAAGGTGCGGTTCGACCACAAGCCGGCACAACTCTCCGGCGGGCAGCGGCAGCGGGTGGCCGTGGCGCGAGCGCTCGTGAACCGACCCAAGCTCGTGCTGGCCGACGAACCGACCGCGGCGCTCGACGCCAACACGGGGTTGGCCGTGGTTACGCTTCTCCAGAACCTTGCCCGCACCCGTCCCGACGAGGAACTGGCCAAACTCGTTCGCACCAATGAAGAGGCCGGTGAGGCGGGTCGGCTCGCTCCGTGGCAGGTTCCGCTCCTCAGGGCGATGGCCCGCGACACCGGCACCACGAGCCTGATCGTCACCCACGATTCACGCATCATGAACCTGGCGGACCGCATCGTTCACATGGAACGCGGCCGGATCGAGTCAAACGTCGTCGTGGCCGAGCGGATTTTCGTGCGGGATGGGTTGCGGCAGAGCGCGGCGTTCGCGGCAATCCTGCCGGACGAACAGCAGAAGATCGCGGACGAGCTCCTGGTCGGCGTTCATCCTGATATGCCCGTGCGCCCCGATCAACTCACGGCGAATCCTGGCAAAGTCGAGGTCTACGAGCCGGGGGAAGAGATCGTGCAGGTCGGCGACCCAGTGGATGAACACAGCAAGTTTTACCTGATTCGCCGCGGGACGGTTGAGGTGTGGCGATCGCCCGGCGGGCCGCACCTGCGGAAGGTGGCGGAACTCGGCCCCGGCCGCTACTTCGGCGAAGTTGCGCTGCTCATGGACCAGCCACGCAACGCCACCGTTCGAGCCATCGACCGCGTCGAGGTTTATACCGTGGACCGGGTCGCGTTCGACCGGCACAAGACTGTCAGCCGGCCGTTCATCGACCGCATCCTGGAGAACTTCCGCCGCGCTGAAGAACGGCCCAATTAAGGTCGCGGGACCAGACGAATCGATACAATTTGCCGTACCTTCCGGCGTTCTGGAGCGTTCACGCTTCCGCTCGGAAAGAGCCGATGTTAGCATCGAGTCGTTCGGCCGGCTCTCCCGTCCGTCCGGCCCCGCTCAAACGCGAGATTCCATTTCGAGGCTTGTCGTCATGCGTTCTGTTTTGTCGATTATTTTGGGCGGAGGGCGTGGCACGCGACTCTTCCCCTTGACCAAGGCCCGATCGAAGCCTGCCGTTCCCGTCGCTGGTAAATACCGACTGATCGACATCCCGATATCCAACTGCATCAACAGCGACCTGAATAGCATTTACATCCTGACGCAATTCTTGAGCGTCAGCTTGCACCGGCACATTGCGAACACCTACAAGTTCGACATGTTTAGCCAGGGTTTCGTTGAGGTGCTCGCGGCCCAGCAAACCAACGAGTCGGCCGACTGGTATCAGGGTACGGCCGACGCTGTCCGCCAAAATATCTCGTACATCGAGCGGGAAAACCCCGACGAAGTGCTGATCCTTTCAGGCGATCAGCTCTATCGCATGGATTTCCGCCATCTCATCGAGACCCACCGGGGCCACCGTGCGGATGTGACCATCGCGGCGATTCCTGTCCCTGAGAAGGACACGACCGGCTTCGGCCTCCTGAGCATGGACACCCACAGCCGGGTGACCGGGTTCGTGGAGAAGCCCAAGACCGCGGAGGAGCGAGCACCGTATTACACCTCGGCCGAGTGGATCGAAAAGCGTGGCATCGCCTGCAAAGGCCGGCACTACCTCGCCAACATGGGCATCTACCTGTTCAAGACCGAGGTGCTGTACGAACTGCTCACGGCCAAGCCGCTGGCCACCGACTTCGGCAAGGAAGTGTTCCCCCGGAACTACAAAACCAAGAAGGTCTGTGCCCACCTCTTCGATGGGTACTGGGAAGACCTTGGCACCATCCGCAGTTACCACGAATCCAGCCTGGCGTTGGCCAGTTCCAACCCGCCGTTCGACTTCTTCACCCCGGATGGCGTCATCTACACTCGCATGCGGAACCTACCGGCGAGCCGCTTCGATGGAGCTACACTGACCGAAAGCGTGGTCGCAGACGGATGTGCGATCGGGGCCGGTTCGCGGATCGAACGCAGTCTCATTGGAGTCCGGAGCCGGATCGGTAACGATTGCGTCATCAAGGACACGGTTGTGCTGGGGTCCGATACGTTCGAGACTCCCGCACAACGTGAGGAGAACATCCGCGTCGGGCGACCCTCCTTGACGGTCGGCGACAACTGCGTGATCGAGACGGCGATTCTCGACAAGGATTCGCGGATCGGCCGTGGGGTGAAACTCATCAACAAAGATCGTCGCCAGGAGGCAGACGGCCCCAATGGGATGTTTCACATCCGCGATGGGATCATCTGCATCCCCCGTAGCGCAGTCATCCCCGACGGGGTGATTATCTGACCTGCTCGAAAGTTGATATGGCGTTCGTTTTTCCGTGTGCTAGAACTGGTTGGCGGACGCCGAAATTCCAAGAAATCTCCCAGCCGGATCTAAGGGATTGACATACCGTTTCCGTCCGGCAATCGTTGATGAGTGAAGTTTTTGTGTCGGCATCGTTAATTGGCCACGACCCAGGAGTTCGGCAGTTGGTGTTGTTGAGCGTGTTCTCCCCACCCGGAATCAGCCTGATGGTTCCGACCACTTCGTCTCCGATGTGGTCAAGACCCGACCTGCTTTGACGAGGATCTTTCCGATCGCGGAAAGGTCGCCGCACTCGACGTGTGGCTAACGGTGGTCGAGTTAACCAAAGTACCCGTGCCAGTCGCCCAACCACCACGAGTCGTATGTCCGAGCCGAAAACCCCATATCCGCCAAGCCCGCCCGATGTGCCCGAAGGGCTCACGGACTACGCCGATTCGTTCGCGAGGCAACAGAACCGGGTGCTCACCGGACTGTTTGTCTTTCTCATCTTCTACTTCGCGATGATCGTCCTGTTCGCCATGGTTGGCGTCTGGTGTGTTCTCACGTTTCCCGGGACGTACGCGGTTTTCAAGGTCGTCGGCGCTGTGTTGGGAGCCACATTCTGCCTGTTCCTGCTCAAGGGCTTCTTCAAGCGGCCCGCCGTGAATCGGGAAATGTATGTCGAGGTGACTGACGACGAACACCCGATTCTGTTCGACTTCCTGCACCAGTTGTGCGACGAACTTGGAGCACCGTTCCCGAACCGGGTGTATGTCTGCCCTGACGTGATCGCGGAGTACACAGTCAGCACGTCGCTCATCAATTTGTTTGTTGAACCCAGGCGAGAATTGCTGATCGGCGCGGGGTTGGTGAACTGCACGAACCTCAGCGAGTTCAAGGCGATCCTGGCCCATGAGTTCGGCCATTTCTGCCACCTTGGCCGCTCCAAGAGTTATTGCGCCGTCGTCCAGCACATCGTATTCGACATGATCGAGGGCGAAGACTTCTTCGACCGCATTATCCGGCGTTGCAAGCACAACCCGGAGACCGATTCCGGCGGGTTCTCGCTCAAAATGGTCACATGGCCGGTCGTGTACCCCATCAGTTGGTTGCTGGAGGCCGGTCACGCGTTACTCTGGCTGACCGTGAAGACGGTTGCCCTCCCCGGGCGGGCGATGGTGTGGGAACAAGAGTATCACGCCGACCTCGTGGCAGTGAGCGCGGCCGGAAGCGATGCTGTCACCCACGGGTTGCTCCGGGCACGGTTCGGAACGCGATGCTTTAATCAGGCGATCGACGATCTGCTCAAACTGGCCGATGGTCACGACCTGTACTCAAACGACCTGTATCTGCATCAGGATCGAGCCGCTGCCATTGTTCGGTGGAAAACCCAGGCACCCGAGTTCGGTCTGCCCCCAGAATTGCCTGAGCCGAATTCCGGTGAAGCCATTCGGATCTTCGACCCCGAGGACAATGACTCCGACGACGAAGACACACCGCCGATGTGGCGAGGGCATCCGTCCAATGCCGACCGCGAGGAGAATGCCAAGGAGCACTTCGTCCCTGCGGTGATGGACCACCGCTCCCCGTGGGTTCTGTTCGACAACGTCGCGGAACTCAAAGAGCTGCTGTCCTACGAATTCTACCGGGTGGTGTTTCACATCCGGAAGAACGCGGACCTGGTCGATGCTCAAACCATCCAGGGCTACATCGACAAGGAGTATCCCGAGATCAACCAGCGTGCCCCGGTGCAGGAAAACTTTGAGCGGTTGTTCGACACAGGTGAGATCCAGTCCCCAGGAGCGGTCGAGTCGATCAGTCTGGTACCCGTGGAGGAGCCGATCCCGGTCGTCAATATCCCCGAACCGTTGCCACCTGCGGTTCTCGTTGGGCCGGTGGATGACGAACTCCAAGGGGAAACGATCTTCGATGAAGTGATCCGGGTCGTCGATAGCGATGACATCCTGTCAAGTGGGGTTCCCGACGCCGCTCGGGTCGCTGTGCCCGTTCCGTTAGTGGCTCCGCTCGCCATGCCGTCGGCCGAGCCAGTTGCATTCGCGGAAGCCGTCGCCGAAGCCGTGCCCGTTCCTGAAACGACGCCGGCTGTTCCTGTCGCAGCGGAGATGGAACCTGTCGCGGTTCCGATTGCTTCGGTGGTTGCACAGGCAACTGCGGTTGTCGTGCCGGCCACTCCGCTTCCCGACGCATCGGTGGCGGAAGCCGCGCCCGTGGCTGAACCTACGCCACTGGTGGCTGAGGTCGTCGCGGAATTGGTGGTGAAAGCCGTCGCCGAACCAGAGCCCGAGTCGAAGCCCACACAGGAGCCGGAAGTTCTCGATACTGCGGTTCCCCTCATGACCGAGACGATGACCGACTCCGCCCGCGTTTCAGCCGAGCCGGAAGTTGCTCCGGCGGAATTCGAGGCGGTGCCGGCTTCCCTGGAAACGATTCCGCAAACAACGGTTGCCGAACCTGCGTCAGTCGTGGCAACGGCCTCGGTCGCGTTTGGCTCTGCACCCCATACGAACGACACGGTGCCCGTTCCGTTGAGCGAGGCGAAAGATGGTTCCGCGACTGAGGTGTTCACGCTCGACGAGGTGGAACCGGTTCCGGCGAACGCGGGTGGGTTGCTTTCGCTCGACGCGGAAGACAGCCCCAGTGGGAAGTCGAGGCTCGCGGCGGTGACGAAGGCAGAACTTTCGAAACCTGCCCCGCTGCCCGACGATCAGGAGTCGCGGTACACGCTATATCCCGATGATGAATCCCTGGAGAGGCCAGCCGTTTCCAAACCGCTTTCTGACGCCGTTTCCAAACCGATGGCCAAGATCGGAGGCTCAGGGTTGACCGTGGCAACGCCGAAGACAGACACGGGGTCAACCACCCCGTCACCTCGACCGTCGTTTGGGTCCGCCGCAGTGAAGCCTGACGCGGGTGCGACTCCCGTGCCCCGCCCCGGGCTCGGATCGGATCCCGCGATCATAACCTGTAGTGTTTCGGAGACGGTGGTACCGGCCGCGGGCCGACGCCCCGCAGTGCGAATCACGTTTGTGAAGCCCGGAGAGAAGTCGCCCATCGGGAAGTGAATTCGAACCGGTCGGCGTTGCGGTTGTCTCAGCGGGGCAACGGCGACATTCGCCCGAGCCCGAGCCCGACCGCCAAGCGAGGAACAACGTGAACCTCGCTTGGCGGTCGGGCTCGGAATAGTAATGCGACCTAAACCAACTGCATTTCCAACACGGGGAAGCGGCCCTGCTCCTTGAAGTAGCGGCTGTAGAACGCCACGAGGTACCGCACGTCGGATGGGCACTGCGCCGCGAACGCATCCACCGATCCGTCGGTGAGTTCCTCGCTCAATGTCGAGAGAAGTGTGAGCGCGGCCGCTGCGGCTCGTTCGGGTTCGAGGGCGAGGAAGCTGAACAGGCCGTTCACTCGCTTGGTGCTCAATCCCTCGGTGCCGAACGCTCCGAGTCGGAAGCAAGGGGCCAGCGGATCGATCTTCCGCACATCCGCGTACTCGCGATTATCCAATCCCAGCGCGACCGCGTAAGGCATCCCGGTGCCTCTCGCTCGCAACACCCGGACGGAGCGAGCCGGGAAGTATGGGTTCGCGAAGAAGTATGCTTCCAGTTTGTCTTCCGGAATGCGTATGACGCCTTGCCCCAGTGCCGCGATCGCCGGGATGTCCTCGGGCACCAGTTCCTCGACCGGCACGGACTTGCTGAGCAGAGTCGGCATATCCCCCAACGCACTCCAGTAGTTAATCATGTCCCGGGCGTGCGTGAAACCGTGCTCGGTGAAGAACCGCAGGACAGGCTCCCAGTCCTTGCGATACGCGGCAATGAGCTTGGTGAGCCCGCGTTGCCTGGCCGATTGTACTGCGGCTTCGAGCAATTGTGGTGCGGCCGACTCGAAGCCAGCTTTGCACCAGGGGAAACTGACCCGTCCTTGCTCGGGTTCCAGAACGCAGTACCCGACGACCTGGCCCGCTTCCTCGGCATAGAACCGGCTGGTCGCGTCGAACGTGGGAGCGCTGGTTCGCTTCTGAACGTCGGCCGCGGTCGCGAGTTTGCAACCGGGAAGGGCGGAGGCCGTGGTGTTATACACGTCGACCTGGGCCGCTTCGTCGTCGGGCTGGAATGTGCGGATTTTCAAGGTCATTCACAGGGTATGAGGGTCACAGCGACATAGTAACCGCTGAGGCACGAAGCGTCTTGCGATTTTGGGTTTTTGGCAGATCGCGTGACCGAATCGAAGAGATTCATCAGAGAGAACGCAATGGACGCAAGGAGAAGACAGACGGCGATGTGTTTATAACTCCGCATTCTCTCGGTCTTGGTTTTGCCTCTGCGTCCTCTGCGTTCTCTCCGGTGAATCCTCTTTTGCGGATTTGCCCTTGGGGTTGATTCCCGGCGTGGGTGAGAGTTACCCTTTCGCCTCACTGCGCCCTGGAGTTCTCCGCATGACCCCGGCAATGGATGGCCCCCGACTCACGAACAGGCTCGGTACGATCGGCACGCCTACCATTGTGCTCGCCCCAGAATTGCCCGCAGCCACCGGCCGTTCGTGGCTGAACTCCCGCACGCTCGTTGTCGCGCTGGTTTTGCTCGGGATCGGATTGCGTCTCGTCCCCATGATCCAGAACCGCAATCTCTGGATCGACGAAGCCATGATCGCGTTGAACCTCGTGGAGCGGTCGCCCGCCCGGTTGCTCGAACCGCTCGACTGGAACCAGGGTGCTCCCGCCGGGTTCTTGCTCGCTACTAAGGCCACCATTACGCTGATTGGTGAGTCGGAGTGGGGATTGCGACTGTTCCCATTTGCCGCGTCGGTATTCGGCCTGATCGGGTTCGCATGGCTCGCTCGACGCATGCTTCCCGCGGCAGCGGGTACGCTCGCACTGACGCTCATGGCGGTGAATCCCGTGCTCGTGAGTTACTCGGCGGAATGCAAGCAGTACGCGCTCGATGCCGCTATTGCAATCGGCCTGTTCGGCGTGGCGTTCGGGTTGTTGCACGGCGCGAGTGGTGGCTGGCGTTATGCGGTCCTCGCGGTGTCTGGCGCGGTGGCCGTGTGGTTCTCGCACCCCGCGGCGTTCGTACTGGGGGGCATCGGAACAGCACTGTTCGTCGATGCTGCCTTCACTCGCGACCGTCGGCGGACAGTCGCGAGTGTCGCCACCATCGGGTGCTGGCTGGCGAGTTTCGTGGCGTGTTACCTGCTCACCCTGCGGCATCTGGGAAACAGCCAGTACCTGCTCGATTACTGGGCGGGCCACTTCCTGCCGTTGCCGCCAACCTCGCCGGGTGATCTGGCCTGGATCGTGGATCACTATTTCGGTTTCTTCGCGTATCCGGGTGGGTTCGCGGGAGGTGAGTTCAAGGTCGGCGCGGTCGCGGCTCTGCTTGGCCTTGTCGGGATCGGGGCGTTCTGGCGAGATCGCTGGCAGGTCGCGGTAGCGATGGTCGTGCCCGTGTTGTTGGTACTCGTCGCGTCAGGCTTGCACAAGTACCCGTTCGCCGGGCGACTGCTGCTGTTCCTCGTGCCGCTGGCGGTGCTGGCGGTGGCCCGTGGGGCTAGCGAAATCGTGTCGGCGTTGTCCCCCTCGCACCCGTTCGCGGCGACCGGGTTGCTGGGCGTCCTGCTCGTCGCGCCGCTGTTCGAAACGGCTCAGGAATTCTTGCGGCCATCGCGGCACGAGCAAATCACGGAAGTGCTGGCCGAGGTCCGAAGTCGCGTGCAACCCGGCGATCGGGTGTACCTGTACTACAACGCGGCCCCGGCGTTCACGTTTTACACCCGCACGGAGCCGTTCCCCGTCGCGGTAACCGTTGGAACCGAGAACCGCCAGCGGCGCACCGGCTACCGGGACGAACTCCGCAAGTTCGCGGGCGAGCCACGGGTCTGGGTTGTATTTTCGCACCGCCACGGCACTGAGGAATCGCAAATCCGGGCTTACGCAGAGTCGCTCGGGGAGTGCCGTGAGGAAATTCGCCGACCTGGAAGTTCTGCATACCGGTACGACTTCCGGGCGGCTGAAGATCGTTAGTCCGTCTGTGCGCTGCCGGCTGCCCAACTAAGGACGGGATCACGCGCGACCTCGCTTGAACCCCGCCCGGATGCCGGGTATGGTCAACTGAGGCTGTGGGTTGCTCCGGAGGCACAGGCAATGCGCGAGACACGGATCGACAGGCGAGGCTTTCTCGGGGCAGTTGCGCTCACCGCTGTCGGCGGGCCGGCACTGTTCGCCCAAAACGCTGCGGAACGGAAGGTCGATCCGATCAACCTCCCGCTCGACAAGTCAGACGTGTGGACGCTGCACTTCCGCTACAAAGTCCCCCGGATCGTCACGCTCGATACGCTCGATTCAACCGGTAAGAAAGTCAAGAAGATCGTGTGGTACATGTGGTACCAAGTGTACAACATGAGCGGTGAACCGCAGACGTTCCTGCCCGAGTTCGAGCTGGTGACGAAGGATTTGAACACCTCGCACCTGGATCAACCCGAACCGTACTTGCTTGAGCAGTTGCGTAAGCTCGAAGATCCCACCGGGATTCTCGGCTTCCAGTCGTCGATCACCATTTCGAAGCGACCGATTCCGCCGAGCAAGCCCGACGCGATTCCGCGTGTGGTGTCCGGCGTCGCAATCTGGACCGACATCTTCGAGAAGGCTCCGAAGACCAACAAGTTCAGCGTGTACATCCTGGGCCTCTCCAACGGTTTGGCCATCGAGGAGACGCCAACCGGCGAGAAACTCATCAAGCGGAAGACCTTGCAGATCAACTTCCTTCGGCCAACCGATGACAACAAGCCGCAGATCGCGGACATTGTGCCGGACGACCTGAACGGCCCCGCCGAGCGCTGGATTTACCGCACGGTTTCCACCGTGAAGCCCAAAGCTCCGTGAGGTTGTGGTCCCGCTGGGACCACCACTACACGCGATTTCCGACAATCATTGCCTGCTCGCCATTTGCACGGGTCAGAATCACCATCCGGTGTTCTGGCCCGTTTAGCTTGAGCTTCTTGGTCACGTCATCCGAGTCGAGCATCGAACCCCGCTTCACCATTGTGATTCGCCCGACCTGCTTCTCCCGCAAGTGATCGCGCAACCGCCCGAGATGGTAGCGGTCCGAGAACTCCACCCGATACGGCGTGAGAAACGGCGACGGCACCAACTCTGCCCCCGTGAGGAGCGTGACCGTCCAGTCGATCGGCGAGAGCCCGAGTTGTTCCGCGAGCAATCCCTGTAGCCCGGCGCGAACCACGGCGGGGTCAGGGTCGAAGACGTACTCACCCACGGGTTCCGGTGTGGGTAACGGTGGCGGTTCGTCTTCCGCGAATAAGGTGACACCCGCAGGGAGCACGGTCGCCCGGTATCGCGTGGAGCGGAGCGGACCGAACCACAGCACGCACTCCTTCATTTCGCCCGCGACCGAGATAAACTCGGCTTCCGCTCCGACGCTGGGGAGGTCATCGCGTGCCACACCTGGCGCGACCTTCACCCCAAGTGGAAATTCTGGAGGGAACCGCTCACGCAGCGCCGACAGCGAGGGGGTGTAGTCTTCGGGGTCGAGATACCGCCGCCCTTCAGCCCGGCGACTGGGGTCCGCGAACGCGGCTCGCACATCGGGCACCGGGACTGTGAGGGCATCGGCCGTGTGAACGGTGATTCGCCCGGATAACCCGAGTGCGGCCGCATTTGCGGTTGCCATCGCGACACGAAGCGGGTCGAGTTCGACGGCGTGAACCGTGAGCCCGCTTGCAGCGAACGCGAGCGAGTCGCCACCGATTCCACAGCACAGGTCGGCCACGACACCGAACGGCGCAAGCCGTGCGGCACGGTACTTGGCCACGATATCGCCGGAGGATTGTTCCAGTGCTTCGCGAGTGAAATACATTCGGTCGGCTGCCGCGAATTTCGCCCGCCCCCGCACACGTAGCAGGGCGATTTCGAGCGCCGCCTTCGCGAGCGTTGCCGGGTGATGTTTGCGCAGTTTGTCGAAGCAAGCGAGGAACCTGGCCTCGGTTGGCTCCAGTGCGGCCGCGGCGGCGAGCGTTCGTTGCCCCGCGGGACTCAATAATTCTCGGAATATTGCGAGATCCATGTCGGCTCATCACCCTCGACGTTTTTGCGCAGAGTGCTAGTTTAAGATATTCCTGACAGGTCCACGCAAACGGAGAAGGTCATGGGCAATCCCGCGATGGTGAAGCGGAAGCACTCGGAGAAGCGCCGCAAGAAGTACGAGCAACGGCTCGGGCCAGGCGTGTACCTCCCGAAGGACGAACGACTTGTGTTCAACGCCGAAGCTGAAAAGGCAATCGCCGCAGCCGTGGCCGAGAAGACGAAGTACGACGCTGCGAAGAAGGTCGCAAAAGCCAAGAAGAAGGCCGCCGGCCCCGCGCCAGCCGCTCCAGAAGCTGCCAAGAAGTGACAATCGCAAGCCCACCCATTGCGATGGGTGGGCTTGCTCGGTTTCAGATCCAGTTCGGTTCGGCGTCCAGGTCTGCGGGCGCGAACTCCGACCGCTTCCACTTCTCGACTGCCAGCGCTGCCATTGCTGCGTTATCGGTGCAGAGCGATAACGGTGGAATGAACAACTCCGCGCCTTCTTTCGCGCACATTGCTGCCAACGAAGCCCGCAGTGGCTTGTTCGCCGACACGCCGCCACCAACCGCGAGCCGTGGCAACCCGGTCTTTCGCATCGCCTGCTTGCACTTGATCGTCAGCACATCCACAACCGCAGCCTGAAAGCTCGCCGCAAGATTCGCACGTTTTGGGCCGGGTTCCGGTGGCTTCGCCTTGCTCACATCCTGCCCGTGACAGGCATACAGGACCGCAGTTTTCAGTCCGCTGAAACTGAACTCCAGTCGGCCATCATCGGCGACAAAAGCGCGAGGGAAGGCATGTGCCTTCGGATTGCCGTTGGCGGCTTCGCGTTCGAGTGCCGGACCACCCGGAAAGCCGAGACCGAGAATCGCCGCGACCTTGTCGAACGCCTCGCCGGCAGCATCGTCGCGAGTGCCGCCGAGGAGGCTCATTGACAACGGGCTGTCGCACTGGAACAGTGCCGTGTGCCCGCCACTCACCACAAGCCCAACGCACGGGAAGATGTCTCGCCCCGCTGCCATGCGACACGCATAGATGTGGCTTTGGACGTGGTTCACCGCGATGAGTGGCACACCCAACCCGAGCGCAAGCATCTTCGCAGCCGAGACCCCCATCAGGATTGCCCCGACGAGCCCGGGCGTGTTGTGGACCGCGATGCAGCCGATGTCGTTTAGCGATACCCCGGCCTTGGTTAGTGCTTCGTCGATGACCGGGAACAGATTCCGGAGGTGTGCCCGCGAGGCAATCTCGGGCACGACGCCGCCAAACTTCGCATGCAGATCGGTTTGCGACGCGACGACACTCGACAGCACCGCGAGTTCGTCGGTGAACACCGCCGCTGCCGTTTCGTCGCACGAGGTTTCAAGAGCCAGGAAGTGTGTCATTAGAATCGAACGTTCTCGGGGAGACTCGGGAACCCACCCGGTGTGGGCATGTGTGCGGGGTGATTGCAAAACCGATTCAGCAGCGCCGAAACGCCATCTTTCGTGAGAAAGCTAGTGGTGTCCAGGAACAGCCAGCCTTCGCACAACCCGCCGAGGTACGGCGACTCGGCCAGAGCCTTCGCACCCTTATCCGAGAGGATGTTTCCGGACAGATTCAGCCGTCGCAGGTTCGCGAGGTGCGGCGAGTTCGCGAGTGCTTCCGCACCCTCATCGGTCGTGTTTTGGATGAGCCAAAGCTCTTGGAGGTTTCGCATGTGCGGTGATTCCGCCACAGCCTTCGCGCCGCGTGCAGTAATGCGGAGGCGGATCAACCCCGCGAAGTTCGGAGAATTCGCGATAGCCTCCAAACTCTCAACTACGGAATCCCCCACCGTGAAATCTTCGAGTTTGGTCAGGAACTTCGAAGTTGCGAGCGCCCGTGCCCCGTCAAGGCCGCCACAATAACCGAGATTCAATTCCCGTAACCCTACAAGGTTGGGCGACTCCGCCAGCGCTCGCACACCGGCGCTGCTGACTGGGTACTGTCGATCTATGTGAAGTGCCCGCAGGTTCGACAGGTGCGGAGACTGTGCCAACGCCGCGTACCCTGGATCCGAAATGTGATTCTCGGAAAGCTGGAGTTCGGTCAATGCCGCGAGATGAGGACACGCAGCGATGGCTGCCGCTCCATCGTTGGCGACAAGTTCCATTGATAGATCAAGGTGCGTGAGCGGCGGGAAGTTCGGCAACCCAAGAAGCTCTCGCGTGTTGGCACCTGTGAAGCTTCGCCCGTGCGCGATCTGCAAGCGGCGGATGCGGCTGAACACTGGACTGCGGCCCAGAGCCATGAACTCATTCCGATCAGTTAGCGAGATGCCGAGCAGCGGGATTGCTGCGGCGATTCGGCCGCCCTTCTGCACGAGATTCTTGGCACTTGACACGTTGACCGAATCCACGAATCCACGCCGGAATTGGCCCCACGAGACGCCCGGAATTCGTGGCAGTTCAAGTCGCCATTCATCGAGCTTGCTGCCCCACCTGCGGAGGATCTCGTGTGCCGCCGGGAGCCAGTTGGGGTGGTAGCGAGGCAGCGGGTCGAGTGCGATTTGTGCGCGGATGAGCCCGGCTCGGCTGGCGTCGTCTTCGCCACCCTGTTCGTCAAGCCAGTCGGCGAACGCGAGTCGCGGTGTGTCCTCCTCAGGGTTTGCGTAGATCGCCGCGAGGAGATGCTTGCGTTCACTCACGAGATTCGTCCCAATCGCATGGAGAACTTCCATCGCACCGAGCGCACGGTCGTGGGGTCGCCCCACGCCTTCCCGAGTTCCTCGGCGAGCAACCCGAGCGGGTTCAGCCCGTGCTTCTGCTCATACTTTCGCACCGCCGACCACGTGTTCACATAACCCAGCAAGTGCGGCATATCCCACTGCGCGGTCATCTTGAAATGCGGTCGCGGCAACTCAGGAAACGGAAACGGCAGCGTGCGATACCCGGCGTCGGCATACGCTCGTTCCGGCGGCCAGTACGGGCGGATGTACTCGTTCTGCAAGCGTTCGAGAACGGGATCGACTTCCGGGTGAATCGTGTCGAGGTCGTAGGTCCACGCCGCGATGATCCCGCCAGGTTTCGCCACGCGGCGCACCTCGGCGTAGAAGCGGTCGAAATCGAACCAGTGGATTGCCTGCGCGATGGTGACGAGATCGGCCGACGCATCGGGCAGTGGGCATTTCTCCGCAGGCGCGACGGCGTACTCGACTCGTGGGTTCGGCTCGGCGTTGGCGATCTGATCGGCACTGGCGTCGGTGGCAACCACCTTCGAGAAGTGACCCGCCAGTGCGACCGCGGCCTGCCCGTTGCCGGTACCACAATCCCATGCGAGATCGTGGGCGGGGGCCGTTTCCGCGAGGAATGCGAACAGCGCGGGTGGGTATACGGGACGAAACGCACGGTAGTCGCCCGCAACCGTCGAGAAGTGATCGTGAAAGGGATCGCTCATTCTGGCGTCTCGGCGGGCGGGTTCAGGTACAGATGACACAACAGCGGGTAGCGCTTCCGTAACTCGGCTTCATCCTCGAAGTCGAAATCGACACCCTCGGGCGGTGGTGGCGGCGCGTCCTTTTCCGCGCGGTCGAGGCGATCGAAGAAGTCGCTCATGCCGGTCTTTGCCTCATAGACCCGCAGTGCCGCAGCGTCGAGGCCGAAGCCATCCACGGGATCGCCATCAAGGATGCCGGCGAGCGTGTCGGGGTTCTTCAGAGCCGCTTCGTACGCGTGCCGACCGCGACCGACGAGCCACACGCGGAAGTCGCGGAATCCGTCGTCGGAGCAACCGCCGTTGATAAGGTGTGCCGCACCCCACAACGCGATGGTATTCGCGGAGGCGATCGCCTCATCGTACCGGGCCTGGAACTCGACGACTTCAAACCACTTGAGTTCGCCGAGGCGGTCCTTGAGTGCTTCGAAGTGGTCGATCGAATCGGGCCGGTAAGCGTCCTCGATAATCTTCCAGAACGGTTTCCAGTCCATCATACACCTCCCGGGAGAGCGGTCGGTTCAGTCGCGGTCGAGATACATTCTCGCCAGTCGAGGCAATCGCTTCCGCATCTCGCCTTCATCATCGAAATCCCAGTTCTCGCCTGTCGGCTCAGGTGCACCCCGGGCGAGTTCTTCCTGGGTGGTTGGGTGACGGGCTTTGCGAGCGGCATCCAGGGCCGCATAATCGTCGTCCTGTCCCGTGGCCTGGAACCACGCTCGGGTTGCGGGATAGCACTCGCAAGATGCTTCGTCTTCTTCCACTTTCAGGTCGGCAAGCGAGTCCGGGTTCGCCAGCGCGGCATCGAACACTTTCTGTCCCTGAAGCATCAGCCACGAACGAAAGTCCATGAACCCGTCGTCGGAGCAACCGCCGTTGATGAGGTACGCGGCACCCCACAGATTCCAGCGATACGCTTGAGCCGAAGACGCCTGCCACCAATGCTCGAAATCCAGGATCTCGTCCGGTGGCAACTTCGCGAGTCGATTGATGAGCCTTTCAACGTGCTCATCAAGATCGCGGCGTTTTGTTGCTTTGATGTGGTTCCAGAATTCGTCGATGGTCATGGTGTCGGCTCCGGGAGTGGGAAGAGATCGGTCACTGCCATCCGGAAACCTGGGATAATCGGATCGCCCGTGAGTTCGTCTGCCCGAGTCAGGATGCGAACTGCTGTGAGTGAGTCGAAGATGGTGACTTGTTCCAGATTTGAACCGATGACCCAGACCTGTCGGACACCACCGGCGAAGTATTCCCGCAGTTTGTCGTACACATCGAACCACTTATCTGTCGGGCTGATGACCTCGACCGCAAGGTCAGGGGCGATCGGCCACGCATTCGTCCTTGGCGTTCCACGTGCGGCCGGCCATCGTTGGAACGAAAGGAACGCGACATCTGGCTTTCGGTCATTCCCGCTACCGGGGATGCGGAACGCCGTCTCCACAAAGGCGCGTCCGAGTCCGTTCTCTCGGCAGAACGGCTCCAGACGTCCGATCAACAAGGTTGCAATCGTCTGCTCAAAGACGCTCATCGCTTTCTCCACTCGCACGCCGTTTACCACCTCGAATTGTCCGTCCGCGTCGGCGTAAGGGTCGAGGCGAGTCGGTACGGAAAGTGATGCAGTGGACATGGTTGATCCTTTGTGTTGTGAACAGCGATTCAGTACCCGGCCTTCACCGGCTGCGGCACGGAGCCGTTCACGCTCGGTTCCGGAGGCCATTCCTTCCAGTTGTTCGCTTGCCGCCAGAACGCGAGCGGGTTGTCGAACACGACCTTCTTGATGTCGGCTTCGCTGTGTCCGCGGCGCTTCATCTCCTGAATCAGTTCCGGCACCGCGAGCGGGTCCGACTTGCCCCAGTCGCCGGCCGAGTTCGCCATGATGCGATCGGTGCCCACCATCTCGATAATGTCGCAAGCACGAGCCGGCGTGCATTTCGTTGTGGGGTACAGAGTCATTCCGCACCAGAAGCCGCCATCGAGCGCGATCTTCACGGTGTGCTCCTCGACGTGGTCGATGCACACACGGTGTGGAGTCACTCGCGGGTCATTCTTGAGCATGTCCACGATCATCCGCGTTCCCTTGTATTTGTCCTCAAGGTGCGGTGTGTGAATCAGGATCAACTCGTTCGTCTTCGCGGCGAGATCGAGGTGTTCCTGAAAGATGGTCGCCTCGTTCACGGTGTTCTTGTTCAGGCCGATTTCGCCGATGCCGAGCACGTTCGGCTTCGACAGAAACTCGGGGATCATGCTGATGACTTCGCGAGACAGCGAGACGTTCTCGGCTTCTTTTGCGTTGATGCACAGCCAGCAGTAGTGCTTGATGTGGAACTGTGCGGCACGCCGGGGTTCGTAGTCGGTGAGCTGGCGGAAGTAGTCGTGAAAGCCGGCAGCGGTTCCGCGGTCGAACCCGGCCCAGAAGGCGGGTTCGCTGATGGCGGCGCACTGAGCGTAGGCCATCCTCTGGTAGTCGTCGGTGGTACGGGAGATCATGTGGATATGCGGGTCGATGTACTTCATTTTCTCTTCAACCTCTTATATTTAAAGCACTTATGACTTTGATCTGCACGGTTTATTGCACGATTACCGTGATTGGTCTATCCTGAAGCACTGAAATCGCCTGCGAGAATACACCCCACAGGATACTACGATGGCACGGGGCAAGAAACCGTCTGTCCGATACTGGGAAGGCCGCAGAGCTTATTGCTGTTGGATCGCGGGCAAGCAGGAGACGCTCGCCAGAGGCCCCGACGATGCTCCCCAAGGCCCAACCTACCTCGCTGCCCTCGATCAGTTCCGCAAACTGCTGGCACTGGACGCCAACAAGGGGACCGACGACTACCTCGTTTCCGCTTTGCTCAACCAATACCGAACTCACTTGCACGCAACACGGAAGAGCGCAGTGCCGGGCATATTCGAGATCATGGCCCGTGGCTTCGGCGAGAAGTTGGGCCACTACCGAGTGTCGCAACTCCAACCTCACATGGTGGAAGAGTGGTTGGCCGGACAGGACCGCTGGAATGATACCAGCAAGGCTCACGCGGGCACACTCATTCTAGCCGCCGTCTCATGGGCGAGGAAAAAGGGGTTCATCCAGACCGACCCGTTGGCTCGTCGCGTCGATCTTCCACAACCTGTTCTCCGAGGTCGCGAAGCCAGCATGTCCGAAGAGTTGATGGACCTGCTGATTGCCGAAGCCTACGACAACAAGATGCAGTCTCGGGAGTGGGGCGACTTCCTGAAGATCCTCCGGTTGACGGGAGCACGCCCCGGTGAGATTCGGTTCACCGAAGCCCACAACTACGCGAAGGGTCGCCTGTCGTTCCGTTGGAACACGACACGGGGATACGTCCACAAGAACGCAAAGAAGACACAACGCGATCGTGTGATCTTCCTGACACCAGAGTTGCAGGCTTACGTCGAGGCGTTGGTGAAGAAGCACCCAACCGGACCACTGTTCCGTACCCCGAGAGGAGCGCAGTGGAGCCAGACCAGCGTCGCGAACAAATGGAAGTGGTTGATCGAGCGGCCAAAGGTGGTCGAATACTGCCGAGAACATGGAATCAACCCGACGAGCCTGAAGCCGTACTTCTTCCGTCACTCTTTCTTGACTCGGTGGGTCGAAGACGGCGGCGACATTTACATCGTAGCCCAACTCTGCGGTACGTCAGTGAAAATGGTGGAGAAGCGGTACGGCCACCCGAACATCGACAAACTGCACGAGCGGTATCTGGCGTTCGCCGCGCAGAAACGAACACCACTCGTCGCTGGATAACATCACCAAAGCTCGATACGCATTTTACCAGAACGATTTGCCTTGGTACGTGGTCTTCCCTTTGGCCTCTTCAGGGGTTGTGTTTGCTCCTTCACTTGCGACGAGTGTGACGCCCCTTCGATGAGTTCAACGAGACTTTCCTCGTCGATCAATACCTTGCCCGTCACTTTGTTCGCACGGAGCTTGCCCGTCGCTATGAGTTTGTAGATCAGCTTGATCGAGACCGCGTTGTTGAGTCGCTGCACGACCTGCTTCACGCTCAAGTAGCGTTTCAGATTATTCCTTCCGCCAGCGTAGGCGTCACGCTCTGGGCTCGGCTCAGGCTCGACATCCACAATCGCCGGGCGTGGAGCTTTCTGTGAGCGGCTCGGCTTGTACGATGGGCTTTCTGCTGTGCTTTGCCCACTCTCGATCTTTTCGATCCTCTGAATCCCGAGAAGAGCCGAGAAGGGAATCTTCGTATCACCGCCGACGATCCAAGCCGAACTACGCATTGAACCCAAACCAGCAGTTGAAACAGGATGAAGTCGATATCGCACCATAAAGCACCTCAGCCGAATCTTGGTAATGCCAATCTTGTGGACAGATGAAGTTGTGGTCGCCAGGTCGCTCGTGAAGTCGTGTTATCGGTAACGATGAACACGGCTCGGTTCACCCTCATCAGTTGCACATCGCCTTCTTCCGCAGCTTCCATACCAGTGAGCAAATACTCGCGCCAATGTGCTTCAACTCGTCGCCGGTCTTGATCTTCTCGATGCCCTCATTCGGGAAGCACCACCTGAAGCACTTCGTCTGCTATAACCTTCGCCACGCAGGCACTCGTCAACGACATCGGCGTCGCCCAGAAGGCTACTTCCGGGTGATGAGCTTCAGCGGGGCTGGGGTTCCTACCTGCCCCGCCTCGACCCTGGATGCCGCGATGAAAGCATCGAGGTCGGTCTCCTCGATCAGGATCTTCCCCCGCTTTCCCTCCCGCCCCAGCCGAAAGTGTGGCAACCGCCGCTCCGCGCAGATCTGGTAGAGCAGGCTAGCCGATAGGCCCGTCCGGTCAGCCGCTTGCTTGATCGTTAGTTTTGTCATTGCCCTCTCCGAGGCTTTTCTGTCGCACACGGTAGAAAACCGGTATCGTTTCATTTTCCGATCTATTTCATTTTTATAACATAGAGTCCAGGGAGTCCATATCTCAAATGGAAGTGCCGACATGGCGAAGAGCAAAAACCCACACCTCGCGGCCTGGCAAGAGGCCGCGAGGGAACGAATCAGGCTGATCTGCGACCGCAGATACCACGGTAACCAGAACCGCTTCGCCGATGCCCTCGGCGTGAGCCACACTCTCGTCAGCCTCGTCCTTCGAGCCGTGCAACCGCCGACGCGAAACCTGATAGCCCGCCTCGGCAGCATCGAGGGGATCAACCCCAGGTGGGCCGAGACCGGTGAGGGCGAGGCTTTCGTCCCGGACACCAGTGGCACGTTGCCAGTTAGTGGCGTGCTCCTGCCTGGCCCGCCGACCGAGTACGCTGCAATGATGGCCGGTGAGCGGTTCGCGGTCGCCACGGCCTTCATGCGGCCCTCCTGCTACTTCTGGCGACTGCACGCAGGGCATCCCGCGACTACGGTGGAGCCGTGGCGGTTGCTGGCTGGCGACCTCGTGCTCCTGGAGGCTTCGCGTGCGGTAGTCGAGATCCCCGGTGGCTTGAACCGGAAGTGGTGCGTCCTCGACGGGACCTGCATCGGGCAAACCGAACCCGTATACGGGGCAGTCACCTCAGACGAGAAGAGGCGGATGATGTTTACCAATGGCCGAACTTGGCTGAGGTTGCTTGACGATCACCACACCAACTTCGCCGCACTCGACAAGCCGCCATCACCGAAGCAGGACAATCCGAGCAAGTCGCCGATCCGTCGCAGGGTGAGAATCCAGGAACAACTCGAACGTCGTGCGACCGAGATGGAGACGGACCCGTGGTTCACGATGCCGGCATTCGCGATGTCGCAGGTGCTTGCGGTGCAATTGATGATGATCCGATTTTGAAATGCGGACGTTGGAGAGTGAGTACTGTCAACGGTGCACAAGCCCCACTCCGAGCAGATCGCGGTGGGCAAGGCGGAAAAGAGCCGCACTCAAGTCGCGTGAGACATCCATCCGGCTGTGTGGTAGTCGCTGGCATCATCGCCGTGTGCGTGATGGCGGTTCGGTGGAAGTGGAACGGTAAGACACGAAGCGGTTGGAAGTCACTGCCCACCCGCAACCAAGCCCTGGGAGTTTGACATGAGCGAACTCGTTATCAAGACAGTTCTATCTCGACTGCAATTGCGTGATTATCAGGAACAGGCCGTGCGAGCGATTCTCGCGGTGTACTGTGATCTCACGACTGTAAAAGTCGTCTCCCTTCCAACCGGGAGCGGAAAGACCATCGTCGGTGTAGCGGTGGCCATGTGCCTCATCCGGGCGGGCTACAAGGTCCTCTGGACGTGCAAGAGCTGGCGTCTGTTGCGCATGGCGGTTGATGAGTTCAAGAAGCACTTTCCCGAATCGCAGCACTTCCTGCGTCGGATCGGCGGAGCGTCGGAACGGTTCGAGTTGGGTCATCTTCCCGATGGCCCCGGCGGTCAGATCTACTTCACGACCATCCAGAGTTGGTAGCAGTGCCGGGGCACGCGGGCGATCACGTACCTCAGTCGTGCCCGGCTCGCCGTAGTATGGGACGAGGTGCACTGGGGCTTTACCACAGCCTTCGGGGAAGCCCTCCGTGGTCAGTATCTCGGCCGGGCAGCGGTCATGGGTTTGACGGCCACTCCTCCGCTGAGCGACTGCGCGGAGGTGGTCTACGAAAAGTCCTTCGCCGAACTGATCGGCACGGTGCTGGCGACCCCGGTGGTGGAGTCGGCGTCAACCGGGGTTCGCTGGACCCCTGACATCCAGCACGCCGACCTCTCGGACGCATCGCTCGACGTTCTCGCACGGGCGGCGAGCCGTAACGCCTGCATCACCGACTACGTCGTCTCTCTGCGAGCCGAGGGCCGCGCAAGCCACATCCTGGTGTTCGCGATTTCGATCACCCACGCGAAAGAGCTGACGGAGCGCTTCGGCAAGCTCGGCATCCCGGCGCAAGTCCTTCATTCCAAACTGCCGCAGGCCGATCAAGAACAGGCGCTCGAGGCGTTCCGCAAGCACAAGGTCGATGTCCTGGTCAACGTCGCAATGTTGGCCGAGGGGTTCGATTTCCCACCGATCGACGCGGTCGTCCTGGCCCGGCCCTGTCTAAGCCGGGTACTGCTGACCCAGATGATCGGACGGGGAGCCCGGAAGGCACCGGGCAAGGACAGCTTCATCGTGGTGGACATTCAGGACGACTTGACACGGTACGAGAACCTACTCGTCCGGGCAGCGGACGTTGTGCCGGCCGCGGGAATACCGGCACTCAGATCAAGAACTTACCGGCCTCCTGTTGAGCATTCCGAGCCGAAAGATCAGCCGCGCTTCGAGAACTACACCATCTCCAGTTACGGCACGCTCCCGTTCGCCCTTGGGCAGACGTTCGGCGTCGAGATCGAACTCACCACCAAGACCGGCGTACCGTGGTGCGACCCTGCCTGGGAGTCCACCGCGCTCGGGATCATTGCGAAGCTCAAGGAGCACGTCAGCGGCCCGGTGCACTCACATCCACTCAAAAACAAGGGCGGGCCGGTGACCCACTGGCGTGTGGTACACGACAGTTCGGCCGGGTGGGAGGTCGTCAGCCCTATCCTCGTCGACGCGCCGGGGTTCGACGAGTTGCAGCGAGCGTGCAAGGCGATTTCAGAACTCGTCGAGAGCAGCAACGGAACGCTCGTGGTGAACCACCGAACCGGGCTGCACGTGACGCTGGCCACTCAGTTGAACACCGAAGAGCGGCTCAAGAGTTTCGTCCGCTTGGTCCAGCGGCTTGAACCAGGCCTGTTCACTTTGGTCGCTCCATCCCGACTCTACGAGTTCAACCCGACAACGCAATCTTACTCGCGTCGACAAGGCAACCAATACTGCCGCCCCCTTCGCAAACTCGGCGACCCTGCCGCAATCGACCTGAATCGCTTCGTCCGCGACTACGAGAACCGCTACCACTCGGTCAACCTGATCAAGTCGAAGGACCCCGTGCCGCTGCTGGAAGTGCGGATGCACCACGGCACGCACGAGTTTAACAAGATCGCGCTGTGGGTGAGTTTGTGGATGCAGATCTTCAACACCGCCCGCTACCGCTGGAGCGGACCGGCGTGGTCGGGGCTAGTGATGCCCGGCCGCAACAACAAGATTTCCCTCGCCCAGGCCGACCGCGAGGACATCGTCACCCTGTTGAAGCAGGAAGGGATCGCGACGACGCCGGGGTTCGCCGCGCTGTTACGCAGGAACCGTGCCGAGTTACGGACCTCGTGGGAAGCGGTAGTTCCAAACCGCGTGGGGCGGTGGGCCACCGCCGGGTGGTACGTCGACGAACCCTGGGCGGGTTCGCTGAACATCGAATCGAACCCCCCACTGCAATGGTCCGCAGGTGAGATGAAATGCTTCGAGGACTTGGTTCGAGCCGGCGGCGTGGTCGAGACGAGCGGGTTGTCCGCGCGCCTGCGACGGGCAAGTGTCCTTGCCTGTGCCCGCGACGGCAACACCGTGGTGGCCGTCGCCGGGATGAAGAACCCCTTGCCGAGTTACCGCTCTCGGATCGCATTAATGGCCGGGTTCGAACTCGCCCCGGAGCGGTTCCCCCACGAGTTGGGCTGGTTCTACGTGCACCCCGACTACCGCGGCCGCGGGCTGTCGGAACTCCTCGCCAATGAGTGTCTGGCCGCCGGCCCCAGCAACGGCGTGTTTGCGACAGCTCACGCGACGAACGAGCCCATCAAGCAAACGCTGCTGTCGTGCGGGTTCCACCAAGTTGGTGGCGCGTACCCTTCGGCCAGCGGACGCGGGAAGCTGGTGCTCTTCGTTCGCGAGGCCCCGTCCGCAACTCCGGGTCGCGATAGCAGGGTCGCACACAAGGCGGTCGGGGCCTCGGGTTCGATGGCTCGTCGCGAACACGACTCGACGTCCCGACTCCGGGTTCTGTGACGGATCGACGAGCCCCCTTGCGGCGAGAGGTAGGTGGCGGTGCACAAGGTCTGATACGGGCAGATTGCACCGAGCAAGGCGAAGAAGGAGGAGGCACCAAAGGCATGGGAATCCTCCATGCCGTACGGCGTGGAGGTCGCCGACATCATCGCCGTGTGCGTGATGGTGGTTCGGCGGTTCGGCTGATCGAACGATGTGGTTTTACCTGCAACAAGGAGACCGAAGATGAGTGAGAACAAAGAGGGCCGTGGACCGGAACGGGTGAAGGCGACCAATACTCGTCTCATCGACGACCACGAGATGAAGGTCCGCCTCGTCGAGGCCGCGCTCACGGAATTGGCCAAGAAGTACCCGCACAGGAGGTGGCACGCACTCGACTGCGAGATGATCGCCAAAGGGCTCGCTTGTGATGCGGTCAAACTCCGTATGCCGCTGACGGGTGCCGATGTCGAGATTGCCGTCCGGGCACTGGACCTCGCCGGCACCATCTTGATCGAGGAGCGTAGGGGTAAGACCTGCTACCAGTTTTCAAAAAATCGCGGCGGTCCCCACGCAATCCTTCCCCGGAAAGCCGCACACCGAAGCGAGGAAGTTGAAGCAGAGCGAAGGGAGCGAGGAAAGAAAAAGTCACCGTGGAACGGCTGGAAGATGTGGTCGTGGGAACAGTTCAAGAGGGCCATCAAACGCACGATCGCGGGTGCCAAGGACGGCCCGGCCCTCCAGAACGCAGTGGACGGCCACATCGCAAAGGTCAACGCGATCTTTTGCCGGCTGAACGTGGCCTATGATCGCAAGGAGAGCGAGATCAAAGCCACGGAGTTCGACCCACAACGACAGCAACGCAGGCTCGATCGCCTGTTGGTAAAGTTATACGGCATCAAGCGGGACATTACCCGGAAGGCGGATTGCATTCTCATCCGCATGCTGCGAAGAGCGTCGGCTGAGTAAGAGGAGCGTAGCGACGGACCTGCTCACTTGAAGCAGGTCCGTCGGCTCGAGAAACAAGAGGCTGATGAAGTCCTCGAACGCCTTGGCGACTGCCCGGCGATCGGCGGTTACGTCATCCTGGAAGTCTTCGACACGCGCGGCCGTCTGAGAATCACCCACCACAAGCGCCCGATACACGATTCTCTCGCCCATGCCGAGGAAAACACCCTTCGGGCACCGACAGCCGAGGCAATGGGATGTTCGCGTTCCAGGTCGTGTAGGCCGTTAGGCACACGTAAAGACGCCCTATAGCCGGGCACGCACAAGCATCAAGTATGTGCTTCGCATCGCCACTGCCTACCACGTGCCGCGACTTCCACGTGCTACGAGCGTCGGGTGGTGATGTGCATCTATGGCGGTGATCGAAGGTGATGTGATCAAATGGCGGTGCCCCCGAAGTGGCAAGCTCCGGAGGCACCTGTAGACAGTAGCGAGGGTGAGATCTCGCCACCAGCAATCCGCACATGAAATGTAGCATGCACGCGACCGGCACGCCAGATCTCACCCTCGCTACTCCCACCTTTCAATTCCCTGCACGGCAGGGAGGAGTAGTTACGTGGAGAAGTTCAAGGCCCCCAACAAGTTGACCGAACAGGAGTTGGAACATGTCGTCTGTGCCGCCTTGCACCACGAGTCCGTGTTCGACGTGTTGCGAGATACGACGGCCGAATTGTTCCTGCACCACCGCGGCCCTGACGGAGTTGACCTCGCGGCCCTCGTGGGAGCATACAAGGAGGTCACCCTGCGACCCGGTCAGGATGGCTTCGTCGAGGAAGTCGTCGCCCGCACCCAGGCGTTCATCGCGCAACTGGGCCTCATTGACGAGGATGAGAAGAAGGAGAAGCAGAAGCAAGTCGGCGTCCACATCAAGAAGATTAAGAAGCTCAAGCAAAGCTACTCTGAGAAACTCGCACTCGCCCAGTGTCAGCCCCTGATCATCCAGGGCGGCCTGTACTCGGCGTCCATGGCCATGAACAACAAGGATCGGGTGCCCACGCCGGACGACCTGCGGGCGCTCGCGGACAAGGCCGACGCCGCCGGGCAGGTCGCGGCCGATGTCCAGTTCCTCTCTGACGCTTGGGACGGCTACAAGACGTGGCAGGAGAATGGCCTCGGCAAGCCGCTGGGTGGACTGGCCACCGGCGACGAGCGCTGGGACAAGGCACTGGACGGGCTCAAGGGCATCACCATCCTGGCGGGCAACGAAGGCTGCGGGAAGACCTCCCAGGCCCTCCAAGTGGTGCGGGGCGTGCTGGCTCAGCAGGACGACACCGTTGCGGTGGTGGTGTCACTCGACATGCGACGGGAGGTGCTCATCGCACGCATGGTGTGCCGGCAGGCGAACATCCCTTGGAAGCTCTACATGAAGGGCAGCGGGCCGTCCGGCAAAAAGAAGCACCCGTTCCACACCAAAGCTGTACATGGGCGTATATGCGAGGCCGAACAGATCATCCGCGAGCTGGGCGGGAAACGACTGGTCGTCGTGGGCTCCGAGGCGGGCGAGAGTGTCACCGCCAAGTCCCTCTCCAGGATGGTGGAACAGGCCAAATGCAAGTCGGGCAAGCAGCGGTGTCTCCTAGTGGTCGATTACCTCCAACTACTGAGTGCTCAGGGTCTCGAAGGGCTCGACGCCGATCGTTTTCGGGTCGACGAACTTAAGCGGGTGGTTTCGGAGGGGCGGAAGAGTGGGGACGACTTCGCTGCGGTTATCGCCATTTCTGAGATGCGCAAGCGGCTGGCGGGGGTGAAGCAGGTTGCCCAAGACGGGTCGGACATCATGGGATCAACCCGCATCAAGTACGCAGCCGAGGCCACGGTGCTCACCTCTCTCGCGTCCGACGAAGAGATCGCCCACCTGTACCCCTCGATACGCGGATTGAAAGGACCGGCCCGTAAGAAGGCCGTCGATGAGAAACGGAAGGCACTTCGCATAGACGGCCGCAGCATTATCTCCGTCGGGTTGGACAAAGGGCGTGACGGGACCGAGCGCGGCACGTGGCTCGAAACCTTCCACTTCAACACGTACAGGTTTGAGGAGTGCGTCGCCGATGTGGAGATTCCGTCGCCACCAGTAGGTAAGGATAAGTCGAAGAAGAAGGTCAAGAAGTGAAGGGCGCTAAGGGGTCTGCCTGGGTTTACCCCGTAGGGGTTTAGACTGCTGAAAGCAGTCTAACCCAAGAACCCCACGCGAGGTCAAGACGGATTTGGTTGTCCCTCTGATCGCGACGTGTGGGGACCGAGATCGCCAATTCAAAAACCACTATTGAGAAAGAGGCCACATGAACAGTATCGCTGAACGCCGCGCACGAGTGCTCGCCGTACTCAAGAGCGTCCTCCCCACGATTTCTCGCAAAGTGGTGCTCAACGGCCACGAGTTCAAGATCATCGACCCCAGTGCGTTGGCCGACGAGTTCGGTTTCGACCGGCTCCAAATTCTCAACGACCTGGCGGACCTCACCGGACTTGGGGAGATCGTCTACGGGCATAAGGAGCTACCTACCGGCAAGCCCGGCCGGTACGCCATGAACTGCGTGGTGCGCCTCTTGTAGCTTCACGGCGTGTTGGCGTGGAGGGGATCGTTCCCGTCGTATGGATGCACGGCCCCGTGCTTCGGAAGCGACGCACATTCCCCCCACCCATCGCGACGCCCCAGTTCGCCAGAATAATGGCCGGTCCGTCTGCCTGCCGCCGACTCAGGTCCGCGGAAGCACTGAAAGAGTGCTTTTTGAAAATTGACCGTTGCACGTGTGGGTCTCTTGCACCACAAAGGAAGTGCTCCCGAGAAGCACTCCGATAGTGAGCCCGTCGTGAAGCCAAAATCCGATCGGGTTACTCCCGAACTAGCAGACCGCAACGCCGCCCAGATCGTCGCCCTTTGGGAGTGGGGTTGCGACTGCCTCGAAAACTGCCCGCCCGCCCGCCTCGTATACCGCAAGGCAACCAAGCGGCTGGGAAACGAACTCGCTCGCCTCAAAAGGCGGCAGAGCGAAGAGAAAGCGTCACTTGCACTGGGACTCAACCTCGACACTCTCGGTAAGCTTCGCCGGATCGCTGCCGACTACGACCGCAAGAAGATTGAGACTATGGCCAATAAGATCCGACGGCACAGGTCGCGGTTCTCGACCAGCCACCTGATCCGATCACTCGCGGTCGCCGACCGGAAGACCCGCGATTCACTTCTCGCCCAGGCCATACGAGAGTCATGGACGCTCAGCACGCTCGAACGCCACGTGCAAGTCGCCCGCGGGGCACGCAGGGTCGGGGCCGGGCGCAAGCCGTTTGTTCCGCCTGACAAGGAACAGTGCCTGGTGGTACTGGAGGGGTTGTGCTTGCGTTGGCTTCGGTGGACCGAAGACGCCGCCACTGAACTGCCCAGTGGTGTCCGCAACCTCGTCCGCGACGCCGATATCGCCGTCGCGGCAGTTCAGACGGGTCTCGCCAAGCACCTGCCCCGTGGCAAGAAGGGCGAAGGGAGAAGGCGGAAAAGGTGAAGGCTTCTCGGACCGCAACCTCATTACGATGAGCCTCGCGACCGACGAGGGTTTGCTCCGGCGAGGGCCAAAGATGCCTTTCTGATCAACCGGAGTTCGCACTCCGTTAATGAAAATCGCAGTATTCTGCGCAGATGCAAGAACACCGTACAGTCCCGCCGCACGGTTGCCCTACGCAATCGTGTCTTCGATCAAAAGGTGAACTGGTTGGTTGAGATGTGGTATTGAGGGCGGTAACATCATGCCGTCACGCAACATCTTTCGCCGCGTTCCACATGCCCACCAAACAGACGAAACGCCCGCTCCCCACTCGCGAGAGGCAAAACCGGCCTCAACCGGAGGACGAGTCGGTGTCAAGTAGACGGCGACGCTGGGCGGCGTGATCACCTCCAAACGAACCTCAACGAGGCCTGACCTTGCCCGCGGGCGAGGGGTAAGGGACGCCACGCTGGATGAAGTTTTGAGTTTGGATGAGGGTGCTGGCTGCATGAGCCCGTATTTTCACAAGGACAGACCGTCTGACCACTTCATGGTCAAAGTCGGTCAGCCTCAGCCGGTTCCCGTGGCCCACAGGCGATAGATGATCCGCCACACGAAGGCCAAAACGTACAGGTAAAAATCTTCCTTCCGACGATACGCAAGTTGTGACCGCACCCCCACCAGGAGCTACATCGTGCCGCCCAAGAAGCCCGCCAAGAAGCAGACCGCGACCAAGAAGGCCGCACTCACCGACAAACAGCAAGAAGCACTCGATGAGCTGCGCGAGGACGAGCAGAAAAACGAAGCGAGCAAGTTAGCGATTCAACAACGAAAAGCCAAGGAAGCAGCGATCCGAAAAGGGTTTGATGAGGACGATGAAAAGAAAATCGAGACGGCTCTGGAGAAGTGCGCTAGCCACCTTCGAGGTCTGAACGACACCAGACTGGCACGCGAGGTACACCGCCGGCTCCTCGGGCGGATCAATAATGCGACGAAGCCGAGGAAGATCTAATCACGCAGTGGGTGGAAAGGCATTGGCCGAATCGTTCACCACCATCCATGCCGCCGTTAAGTCGGCCGCATCCTCCACTGCAACTGATGGGGCACCAATGGCCATCGCTGCGTCCAACAGCGCAGAAGCCGCGGTTACCCAGACAGGGCCGAGTGCACGCTCGCCTTCTTCGTCCTCGATTAACGCCCCAGGTCCGACAACAACTTCGGCCCGGTCCGACACCGCACGGTACACGAGTGAGAGTCCGTAGTTGAGCGGCGAACGAGACTGCCCCTAACCGGCCGCAAGTGTTCCGCTGTAATCCAACGCGTATGACACCGAACCGCTACCACGGCGTTCGAGCCACCGCTGTCACGCACGAGAATACGCCCGGTCGCCTTCCGGGTGCCGGAGTTCGGCCAGTCGTTCGACCGTGGCAACGTCGATGTGGGAAGCGAACGAGAGGACCGCAACCACCGCATCCCCGTGCTCGCCGAACAAGGACGAAACCGGAACCTCTTCGACGACCTTGACCGCGAGTGCCCGTGTGTAATGCGCGTGAGCACTTGCCTGCTCGACGCCTTCTGCGTCGAGCACCACAACGTACCAGAGTCGACTTGGCCAGCGGGCGACGAGCGTCGAGTCGATCGTGTGGTCGACAACGATCCAAGGGGGCGATCGGTCCGACTTCCGAACGACCACGCCCCCTGCCGCACCGGCGAGGACGCCTGGGTCAGAGTCGGGCACGTACACGTATCCGTCGATCGCATTCATCGGGCTTGTCATCTCGTTCAATGTGGCAGCAGTGAAACACGAGTATCGTACCGCTTGCTCGTCCGCCACCACTTTCGGATTCAGCGGGGGTCTACGCAGTCACCCCTGTAGCAACAGTCCGTTCCCGGATCTCAACTGCGGCTACTCGAAGAAAGTGGAAGGAACCCAGCGGCGAGGCTTCGTGCCCCGGTGGTCTCCATCACCAAGAATAAGCCTGCGGCAGTGACTCTACCGGCTCAAAAAATGGCGCAAGGTAGGCGTATTTACGGGCACTTCGGGTGTTGCTAACCGCCGGTTCGACGCCGGAACCCACCCTTGGGCGATCTTCCGGCGTGTCTGCTGGGCCGTTGCGCACTCGTCGGCGTTGCCAAAACCTCCTTCGAGCGGGTAGTTTCAAGGCACGTTACAGGCGTTCCGAGGCCCCGATCGACCGGGTGCGTGTTCTGGGAGTGAAAGCGGGCACTTTCGCCCTGGTCGGCGGTCGCCGCCCGGACGGGAACCACACCGCGTCATCCCGGCGGAACTCCGAACCTGGCCCTCGCCCCGGAACAAAATTCACGGAGACGGCCCATTACCCCCGATCTCGCGACGCACCTATACAGCAAGAAACTGTTCCGGTCCCCCGCAGCGTTCGAGGCTCTCGTCCGGGTATCGGTGGCCGCGTTCGCAGATCTGGTCGAAGAGATCTCAAATCCACTATTAGAATTGCATCCCATTTCGCTATCACGACCCGCAGGCCGGTCAGTCGAGTGGGAACCGATCCTGGGAGGCCGCATTGCCTGGACAGAAGCTGTGTAACCCGCACACTCGACGACATCACTCGAAATCTCATGCCGTCACGCTCGGTACGACGGACCATCCACCGGCTCGCCGTAGTGGAGATCAAGCTGTCCGACGGCTCCGAGCTAAGCCGCCTCAAGCTTACGCGAGACCCATAGCTCGTCGGCACCCCGCAGGGTCGGTCTGAGTTGAAGCGATCGAGGCGGTCGTTGAACGATCAGAACCAGATAAACACGGAGCGGCCGTGTGGATGCGGAACTGTCAGTTCTGTTTGAACTTAAACGGCTTCCGCACCTCGCAGTTCAGCAGCGAGGATTGGAGTTTCTTCCAGCCGCCCTCAGTGATTTGTGCAGACCACAAGTCGAGTTGGGCGAGGTTGACGAGTTTCGAGAGTTCCACGACACCAACCTCGCTTACGTCGGTGTTCAACCGCAAGTACGTCAGTTGCGTTAGTGTGCCGAGTTCCTTGAACCCGGCGTCCGTGAAGGCTGACCGATCCAAGTTGGACGAGATGCTGAGTGACGTCAACTTCTTCAACGCCCCGAGTTCACTGATACCTACGCCGGTCATCCTGCCGCTCAGTTCCAGAGACCGGAGGTTCTTTAGCGAGCCGAGTTGCTTGAACCCCACATCGGTCACCGACGTGTAGCCCAGGTCGATGCAGCTCACCTGCTCCGGTCCGAGGGGGATGCCCTTCATGAGTCGAGCACATTCTGGAAACAGGCCACCCTTGCAGATCGACAACACTGACAGTCGATTTGCTTTCGCGAACACCTGAAGTGTGTGGTCGGTAATCACATTCGATGGCAAGCTGAGTGTGGCCAGCCCTTTGAGCTCGACAAGATCGGCCGCACTCGCGTCCGTGATCTTTGTGTCGTCGAGTCGGAGGGTTGCGAGGTTTTTGAGCTGGGCAAGTGCTTTCACCCCTGCGTTCGTGACCTGTGTACGCTCCAGGTTCACCGTGGAGAGGTTCTGGAACCTGGATAGTTCCTGCAACCCCGCGTCGGTGACCGAGTCCGACAAGCGGAGCGTGGTCAGGTTCTTCAAACCAGTAAGGGCTTTAAGGCCCGCATCCGTGACTTGGGTTCGGCTCAAGTCCAAGCTTACGACGCCCTCGGCTGTGGCGGGTCGCCCGTGCAGGGCACCCGACTCCTCAAGGACGTGCAACTGGTTGGAATTCGCCAACACCCGCAGCGTCCGATCCGTGATCGAGCGGTAGGGCAAAATGAGCGTGTTGAGGTGCTTGAGGTTTGCGAATTCATTAACGAACGCGTCACTGACCTGAGTGCCAGCCAAATCCAGCGTGGTGAGGTTCGTGAGCTTGGCAAGTTCTGGGACGGCCTCGTCGGTGATCTTCGTTCCACGCATACTCAGCAGGGTGAGCGACTTCAGGGACGGCAACTCCGCGACGGCCCCGTCAGACAACGTCACCCAGCGGAATTGCATCGTTTTGAGGTTCTTGAGGTCAACGAAGTGCTTTATCGTTTCGGCAGTTACCGTCTCGTTCGACAAGTTCAGCGAAACGACCTCGTCCGAATTTCTGGGGCGTTCTCCTCTCTCCGCGGCGGCTTGGGGTAGAAGGTGCACACGCCCGAGTGCCCGCAGTTCGTTCAGCGTGTCGTCAATCGTAACCGGTGGCTTGGGACCGAGTGTGGTCAGGTGCTTCAGGCCGGGCATGTCGTGGAAGCCCGCGAGTCGAATCTTGGTGCCCCGGCGGTCGAGGGAGGTCAGGTTCTTAAACACGGTGATTTCCACAACGCCCGCGTCTGTCACTTTCGTGAATCTCAGGTCGAGTGCGACGACTTCCTCCGCGTTGGATGGGCGGCTGCCACCCTTTCGCGTGGCGAGCGAGAGTGCGTGCAAGAGGCCGATTTCACGCAACACCCGCAACGCGCCATCTGTAATCTGAGAGTTGCTGAGCGTTAGCGTGTTGAGGCGTTGGAATCCGGCGAGTTGCTTCAGACCCACATCTGAAACTGACGTTCGGCTCAGGTCGAGTTCCGTGATTTGCTTCAACCCGCCGAGTTCTTTCAATCCCGTGTCGGTGATCTTCGTGCCGTTGAGATTCAAGACCGTCAGGTTCGTGAGGCCGGCGAGTTCCTTTAGCCCCGCGTCGGTGATCGGAGTGCCCCAGAGATTGAGATCCGTGAGATTCTTGTGTGATGCGAGTTCTTTCAATCCGGCGTCGGTGATCCGCGTGCCGTTGAGGCCGAGTGCGGTCAAGTTTGTGAGACCGGCGAGTTCTTTCAATCCGGCGTCGGTGATCTGTGTGTTGCTCAGACTCAGGGACGTGAGACGCGGGAATGCCGCCAGTTCTTTCAGCCCCGCGTCGGTCAACGCGGTGAGGCTCAGCCGCACTTCGGTGACGGGCGTACCGGGTGAACTCTGATCGCGTCTGACCTGCCCACCGAGTTTTTCCATGAAGCTAATGGCTTTGTCTTCGGGGTCGTCGGCTCGTGTGAGTGCGGCGGAACCGAGTAAGCACGCCGTCAACACCACGAACATCGGCCGCGGCATGGGTGAACCTCGCCGTGATGGATCGTACCCAGATGGACTACACCGGAAGCAAGGAATCCGCTTCGAGAATCAACAGTACGTCACCCGACGCCCGCCTGCAACGAGAGTTCGGTCCGTACCCGCACCAGCTCAACAACGATGCCGTGTTCCATCACGTGAGCCACTGCGACCTCGACGTCAACGACCGCGAAGGCAAGATGTTGTGGGCCTCACGCCTCGGATAGCTTGGTCGCTCCTGTGAGTTTGGAAAACTGAGCGACGCGACCTGCGTCCCGTCCGGCAACCGCAGGTCGAGCTTGTGCGAGTCTCGTGCGGCACGGCGTACTTCGGCAACGACCTCCAGGCCAACGACGCGGGTGTGGAACTGCTTCGACCGCTCGTAGACTCAGCAGATGATCGCGGCGTGGTGGATGCGGGTGAGGAGCTGTGCGATCGCAGTTTCGCCAGTTTAGGCGAGTTCCTGCATTCGACCGTCGGAGCGGGTGGAAGGTCCGGAGATCGCAACTGTGCCACGCACCGACCCAGTCCGAAAACGGCGCACCTTCCGCTGTGCGTCAGCACAGAAAGCTCAAGTGAACGGCGTCCAGGATGCCTGAACGCACCGTTGACGCGTGAAATGGGTTCGTTAATCGCCACTTCCGCTTCGGCCGCGTCCTATCACACGGGCATGGTATCTCTGTCCCGAGCACGCACGTGCCCGTTTCGATATCTCTGGCCCACAGGGTGCGTCGAAAACCGTACCGATCTCGCGTATTTCCCCTGGAAATGTTCGATTGCGTTGTCGAGTGGTGGACGTTCCGCGGTGTAACACACGGCGTAACCCAGAACGCACCACCTCGTTGAACTTACACGGGGTCGGCGAAACGGGGTCGGCGAAGTGGCGGGCCTTGCGGACTGTGTCGGGGTTCATCCGCAGTTTCTCAGCTTCGCCCTCGATGCCCCCCCTTGTCGTGCACCTCCTTGTGACTCGACTTCTTCGGGAGAGCCGCCCCGATGGCGTGAAACGCCTTGATCGCCTCCACCGCCGACGCAACCGCACTCTGCCTGTTCTGGGACACGACACGCTCCTGTGAACCGCCCGACCCATTGCTGATGACGACAACCATAACTCGCTGAGTATCCCGACGCCACGGGGTTGAACCGCTGAAAGTAATCAACACGAACGGATCGGTTCGGCACATGTTTGCATCCGCGACAAATAGCACATGCCCGAAGCGGAGCGTCATGGGCAACGCGAACATGATGTAAGCGATGTAGTTACATGACGGGGCAAAAACGGCGCTGGAAACACGATGTCTTGGCCCGCCGCGAACGTCTCCGAGGCCCGAACTTCACTGCTTAATCCCGTCCGGCGCTCAAAACGGGGTCGTTAACTTGCGGCTAAACCTCT
>PNLP01000035.1 GCA_013823135.1 Planctomycetaceae bacterium | reverse complement strand
GGTGCCGCCATGTGATCCGTGGCACGCATCTCGAGATCAGGAGCGGCCACCGGGATGGCGGTTTCCTCAAGCCCCACAGGCTTGACGCCTGATAGCGGACCGGCTGTGCCCGCGATGAATCCGCTATTTCCCGCAAGGCGACTGCTGTTGCCCGGCACCGCGATTGTGTCAGTGAGAATCTCGCGTGCTTCCGGTGGTGCTGCGGGGTCTTCGGGGACGATCAGCAGAAATGGTTTATCGCACCCGGGACATTTCGGGCGGAAACGACCGGGTTTGGCCGCCTTGAGGTTCAGGCGGTGGCTGCAGTACGGACACACGATCACCACGGCGGCACCCTCAGTCCTAGGATAGCCGGCGGAGCCCAAATCCGACACGAGCGGGCAATGCGCCCGCACCGTCTCACTTCCAATGGTACATCACGTTTGGTCATCTGCGAACGTGTTTCAGGGAGAAGAATCACGCTTTCGCCTGAATCTTCATTTTTGGGCAAAACCTGGCGGCCATTGATCCGATTCCGTTCAAACCGGTCGCTGGTGCATCCCGACACGTTCGCGGACCAGTCGGAGCGTGACCTGCGCGACGGAACGGGCTCGTTGTGCCCCTGTCGTGAGGGCTTCCTCGACCAACCCGGGGTTGCGTTCGAGTTGTTTCCGCCGTTCGCGAGCCGTGGCAAAGTACCCGTCGATCTTCCCGAGCAGCTCCTTCTTGGCCGAACCGTAGCCGAACCCGCCAGCACGGTATTTCGCAGCCAACGCCTCGATTTCCGGCGGGGACGCGAACAGTTTGTACAGCGCGAACACGTTGCACGTGTCCGGGTTCAACGGGGCTTCGAGCGGCGTCTTGTCCGTGACGATTCCCATCACGGTCCGCTCCAGTGCCTTCCCTTCCGCAAAGATGTCGATGGTGTTGCCGTAGCTCTTGCTCATTTTCTGGCCGTCGGTGCCGGGCACGATGGCGGTCTCGTTGAAGGCAGCTTCCGGCATCGGGAACACTTCACCGAACGCATGGTTGAATGAGCCTGCGATGTCGCGAGTCATCTCAAGATGCTGCTCCTGGTCGCGGCCCACGGGCACGAGGTGCGACCGGTAAATCAGGATGTCCGCAGCCATCAAAATGGGATACGTGAACAACCCGACGTTGGGCGTGAATCCCTTTGCCACCTTATCCTTATACGAGTGAGCCCGTTCGAGCAATCCCATCCCCGCAACTGTTGAGAGAATCCACGCGAGTTCGCAGACCTCGGGAATGTCGGACTGCCGAAAGAATGCCGCTTTGGCAGGGTCGAGCCCGAGTGCGAGGTAGTCGATGGCCACATCGCGGACGTTGTCGGCGAGGATCTGGCGGGCGGGTCGCGGCGTGGCGTGTTTGTTCTTGGCCGCCGCCGCGAGTTCCTTTTCCTCGGCTTCCTTCAGGCTGGTGAGGGCGTGGTAATCCGCGATGAAGAAGAAGCAATCGCCGTGCGTTTGCCGTTCGATGTGCTGTTTGATCGCGCCGAAGTAGTTGCCGATGTGCAGTTTCCCCGACGACTGCACACCGCTGAGAATTCGAGGCAACGATCCACTGGTCGCGGTAGACACGGAAGCACTCCGGTTGCGGTCTCATTACTGTTTAGCGTTCGCCCCAGCGGGGCGGCGAGTCATCGCTGCGCCGCCCCGCTGGGGCGAACGCTAAACGTCGATCGCCATTCCACGCATCGGGATGGGCTTTTCTTCAACACATTGACACGCTTAAACTACGGCCGGTTCGCTCCCTGAACACCCGGCTGTAGGATATGGACACCGCACCCTCCGATGTTGGCATCCCCGGCCCGGTCGAGCACGTCGCGGGATCCGCACGTACCGAGTTGCTGCTCGAAGCGATCAAGACCGCGATTGTTACGCCCGGTGAGCACCGACTATTCCGATCCGGCAAGCTCGCGGGACTGTTCCCGACACGGGCTGGTATTTCCGCGGAAGCGGCACTCGTGGCGGTTCGCGAAGGGCTTCTCGAAACGATCCGCACTGAGACTCGCGGGAAGATCGTGATGGAGTGGGTACGCGCCACGCCCAAGGCCGTGGCGTTCGTTCACGATCACGATTCACCCAAGTCGGTGCTGCGCGAACTGAAGGACGTTCTGGATACGACCCGCAACGGCATCCCGGCCTGGATGGCGGAAGCGAAACAGGAAGCCGCGCTGCTCTCTGCTCGATTCGAGACGAGCGCGAAGGCGATGCTGGCCAGGCTCGACGAACTCGCCAACCGCGTGGAAGCCGCCCTGCGGCGTGCGGAGACGCACGGCCCCTCGGTCACCGAGCAAGTCGGCCGCGTCGTACCGTGGGCCGTGGAATCGCTGGAGTATCTTGATCGCCGGCACACATCCGGGGCGACCGGCGATTGCCCGTTGCCCGAGTTGTTCCACGCCGTGCGGGTGAAGTTCCCCGAATTGACGCTGTCGGCGTTTCACGACGGCCTGAAGCGACTTCACGACGTGCGTGCGTTGCGTTTACTCCCCGCACTCGAGATGACCGAACCCGAATACGCAATCGTGGCGGAAGGGAAATTGATGTACGCCGCGGGAAGATGATGGACGCGGTTTAGCGGCCGCCCCAGCGGGGCGACGCTTGATGGTGCGTCGCCCCGCTGGGGCGACCGCTAAAAGAGATGTCACTTGAATCGGCGCTGCCGCAAGATTAGGTAATCGAGCAGCGCCTTGTCGAACCCGACGCTCGTGTCCATCGGGACATAATCGATGTTCGCACCCAGACACTCGGCCTTGTAGTACGCCCGGAACTCGTCCACGAACTTCCGGTAGTCGTCTGCGATTCCCTGGGCGTCGATCTCCTTGTGATCGGCCGATTCCACGTCCTGAAAGTCCACCAGCCCAGCCAGCGGGAACTTCGTTTCCAGCACGTCGAGAACGTGGAACACGATCACCTCGTGCCCCGAGTATCGCAGCCGATACAGGCTTCGCAGCAGCGCATCAGCCTCCGTCTTCCAGTCGTCGGTTGTGGGCAGCAGATCGGTGAAGAGCATGATGAGGCTCTTCCCCTTGATCATGGACGCAAGCTGGAACAGGCTATCGGGGATGTTCGTCTGCCCGACCGGCTTCAGGTTCGCGAGCACCGAGAGAATCGTGCCGAGTTGCGATCGCTTGCTCTTGGGCGGAATGACGGTGGTCAGCTTCGTGTCGAACGCGACGAGACCGACGGGGTCTTGCTGATAGATCATCAGGTAGCCGAGCGCTGCAGCGAGGCACACGGCATAATCGAACTTCGTGAGTGTCTCGTCGGCGGCACCCAGGGCAGCCCAGTCGATCTTCACGCCGGCCTTGCGAGCCTCGGCGGGGCCGTTCCAGTCCATCGACTTACTCAGATCCATGACGAGGTAACCCGTCATGTTCGTCTCGGCCCGGAACTTCTTGACGAAGTATTTGCCGGTCTTGGCGTAGACGTTCCAGTCGAGCGATTTGAGGTCGTCGCCGGGGTTGTACTTGCGGTGTTCGGAGAACTCGACGGAGAACCCCTGGAACGGACTGCTGTGAAGCCCGGTCAGGAACCCTTCGACGATGAACTTGGCCCGCAGGTCGAGCCGGGCAACTTGCCGGATGACTTCAGGGCGAAGGTATTTTTCGGCAGTCATGCGTGTTCTCACAAGCCCGCAGCGCGAGCAAGGGTTGGTTGGCGTGCCCTTGCTTGCGCTGCGGGCTTGTGAGCCTCAATACTCCTGCAACAGCAACTCACCACCCGCAGAAAACCACCCGCGGCCATCAATCTGATAAACGCCTTCGGTGGCGGTGGCCAGGAAGCGGCACGTCGTTTCGAGCAGGTTCTCCATCGTCACTTCGTCGGCCGCGTCGATCGGCTTGCGAAGCGTGATGAGTTGCTTCGTCTGGATCGCGTGCTGCATCAACATGCCATTGTTCGGGCTGTAGTCGCACGTCTCCAACTCGGCTGCGTATGCGTTCAGATCGTCACGGAGATCGTCCTGCTTCGTGAGGTATCGCTGGACGAACACGGGGGAGCTGTTCGGGAGGCGAAGTTCGCCCGACGTCCAACCGAGGTCATCCCCTTTGAAGTGCGGCTCGACGAGCAACCCAGCCGCGTGCAGATGCTCCGCCAAACTTGCGGGCGAAGTTTCGGATTCAGAACGACCAAAGATGCGATACCACATTCTTTGAGTCCCAAGTCATAAAGTCGTCAAGTCATCAAGTCGAAGGCAGCGTCAGTCAGGTTCTTCTGACTTGACGACTTGACGACTTTATGACTTGCGACTCTTTTCGGCGTACTTCTTCGGTTCGGGTTCGCTCACGATCTTGAGCAACTCCACCACGATGTCGTCGCTGTTCTTCCCCTCGGCCTGAGCTTGGAAGTTCGCGCTCACGCGGTGCCGCAACACGGGAATCGCCGCCTTCTTGATGTCGTCGATGGCCACGCTCGGGCGGCCGTCCATCGCCGCGAATGCTTGCCCGGCCTGCGCCAGGAAGATGCCCGCACGCGGTCCCGCGCCCCAATCCACGAGCCGCTTGATCACGTCCGGTGCGCTCGGGTCTTTCGGGCGAGTCGCTCGCACCAACCGCACGATGAAGTCGTTGACGAACTTCGGCACCTCGATCTTCTTCACCAGCTTTTGCCAGGCGACAATCCGCTCGGCCGTCAGCACTTTCGTGAGTTCGATCTTCTCGCCACGCGTGCTCATCGACACGATCAGTTGTTCGTCTTCAACCGTCGGGTAATCCACCTTGATGTTGAACATGAAGCGGTCGAGCTGTGCCTCGGGAAGCGGGTAGGTTCCTTCCTGTTCAATGGGGTTCTGAGTCGCGATCACGAAGAACGGCTCCGGCAACTTCATCGTTTCCTGGCCGGCGGTCACCTGCCGTTCTTGCATCGCTTCGAGGAGTGCGGCCTGCGTCTTCGGCGGGGTGCGGTTGATTTCGTCGGCGAGCACGATATTCGCGAAGATCGGCCCCCGCACGAAGCGGAACTCGCGTTTGCCGTCGGCCGTTTCATCGAGGATCGTGGTGCCGGTGATGTCCGACGGCATCAGGTCCGGGGTGAACTGCACCCGCTTGAACGCGACGTTCAGGATTTGTGCGACGGAGCTGACCATGAGGGTCTTCGCCAGGCCCGGTACGCCAACAAGCAGGCAGTGCCCGCGGGTGAAGATGGCGGCGAGCACTTGCTCGATTACCTCGCCCTGGCCGACGACGACACGGCGAAGCTGTTCGAGCATCCCTGTTCGATCGACGGCGAACTGGTTCAGGTACTCGGTGAATTTATCGGTTGCGGACAAGAGCGACCCCTCATGTCGTGTGCGGTGCGGGAGCTGTCCCAACAGTTTACCGAATTGGCGAACCATGCGTAGCCGCGACCCGAAGGGGAGCGCGATCAATCGCGATCCCCTTCGGGTCGCGGCTACGCGATTTCCACATTCCAAACTTTCCTGTTGCGATACCGGAACGCTGTGGCTAATATCTGGACTTAGCTGCCCTGCTGAACGCTGCCGCGTTACGTCCCACCTGCCTGAATCCCACCTGCTTTCCTCCGCCAGGCGAGCCTGTTCTGAGTCTTCAAAGAACCGGGCGAGCCTCACAAATGGAGACCCATCATGTTGACAATCCTGGGCGACAAACAACGCTACTGCGACGGCGTCAATCGCCGCAACTTCCTGAAGATCGGCGCGTTCGGAGCTGGTCTCTCACTGACCGACATGCTCCGCGCCAAGGCTGGTCAGGACGCCACCACCAAGCCGTCGACGCCAAACAAGGCGGCGATCATGATCTACCTGCCGGGCGGCCCGTCGCACATGGACATGTACGACATGAAGCCCGAAGCACCGATGGAATTCCGCGGCGAATTCAACCCGATCAAGACGAACGTGGCCGGCGTGCAAATCTGCGAACACATGCCGATGCAGGCCAAGATGTGGGACAAACTCTCGGTTGTCCGCTCGATTGTCGCTGTCGATGAGCACTCCGATTCTTACGTCACCACCGGTTATAGCGAGAACGTGAACCGCACCCAGGGTCACCCGAGCTTCGGCTCCGTGATCTCGAAGCTCCGCAGCGGTGGTGCGAACGACGTGCCCCCGTTCGTGAGCCTGCGTGGTGGTGGCAGCCCCGGCACCGAACCCGGCTTCCTCGGCGTGGGACACCGCCCGTTCACGCCAAGCGGCCCCGGCATCGAGAACCTTCGCCTCGCCAACGGCATCAAGGTCGACCGGATGGACGACCGCAAGAACCTACTCGGCCAGTTCGACACGATTCGCCGCGACATCGACGCCAGCGGCACCATGAAGGGGATGGACGCATTCGCAGGCTGTGCCTTCGACATGATCGCCTCCGGCACCGTTCGCAAGGCACTCGACCTGAAGAACGAAGACCCCCGCACCCGCGACCGCTACAAAGGGATCGAGCAGTTCCTCACCGCTCGCCGGTTGGTTGAGGCTGGCGTCGGCTGCGTCACGCTGAGCTTCGGCGGTTGGGACACGCACGAAAACAACTTCAAGCAACTCAAGACGCAACTCCCGCAACTCGACCGCGGCATCGCGAGCCTGATCGAAGACCTGCACGCCCGCGGGATGGAGGACGATGTTGTCACGGTGGTCTGGGGTGAGTTCGGCCGCACCCCGAAGATCAACAACAACGGTGCGGGCCGCGACCACTGGTCGCCCGTGATGTCGGCGATGGTCGCTGGTGGTGGTTTGAAGATGGGTCAGGCCATCGGAGCCAGCTCGGCACGTGGCGAGTACCCGAAGGACCGGCCGTACAAGGTGCCGCAAGTCCTCAGCACGATCTACCAGGCCATGGGGATCGACCCGAGCTACACGTTCCTCAACGGCTCCGGCCGCCCGATGTACATCCTCGACGATCGCCAACCGGTCACCGAACTGCTTTGATAACTGCTGAGCCACGGGGTTCATCCCCGTGGTTCTCCCAGCCACGCGAACCGGGGGCATCTGCCTCCGGTTTTTCGTTTGTTATAATGCCCACATCGTATGCATTCCTCACGTGAAACGTCCGTACCCGAGGACCAACGCTTTGGCGAAGAAGCGACAACCACCGGATGACACCGCGCTGGTGTGGTCGCCTGTGGCCGCTCGTGGGAACGTTCGCAAATGGCGACTTCATGCGTGCGGTTGCGCTCGTCGGAATTTCCCAAAACGGACCGCGAAGAAATGGCTCGAGTTCCTGGAACTGGCCGAACGATATGCAGACAGCGAGATCACGCAGCTGGAATTCGAGGCCGAGCGTGCCCGCTTTCGCGAGGGTCGAAGGCCGCGCCTCACAGGCGTCAGCGGGGACTTCGATCTGGCGCTTTACGATTCCGAATCGCTCTCGCAGACGTGGCGAGACGTCGTGATCGCCGCGAACCGCGAGTACACAATCGATGGCCCGGACTATGATCTCGTACTCCCGAGGTTCCAGTTGCTTCAGGATCTGATCGGCCCCGATCCTCTCCCGGCTTTCGACCCGGCCTGGCGCAGTGATACAGCGTTTTCACTCGCGCTGGGGATGTACGACTTACGCGAATTCTCCGCCATGCCGATACTCGCCGACGCACTGCAAGACGCTGGCTGTGTGGACCCGACGATCCTCTTGCACTGTCAGAACCCCGAGCAGTTCCACACACGCGGTTGCTGGGTGGTCGATCTCGTCCTAGGCCATCCGCAACAACCGGCCGAGCACACCGCACCCGTTGAAACGGATGCAGAAGTGCAGCCACGAGGGCGCCGTCGGAGACATCGATGACCGAGAAGCAGTGGCTAAAGTGCGCCAACGCCGAGGTGATGAATCGTTTCTACGCCGAGCGGCACACCGAGCGCAAAGCGCGGTTGCTCATGCTCGCCTGCTGCCAGCGACACCCGGATTCGCTTGAGAGTGAGGCCATTCGGAAGATGACCAGCCTCCTCATCGCCCACTACGCCGACCCCCGGAAACCCGACAAGCCGTTCAGCGGGCGGAACCTCGTTGCACCTTACCGAGCACTCGAACAGTTTGCGTCCGCCACAGAGACCATTCCGGCTCGGGGTGTGGCGTTTGGCATGGTTGCGGCCGCGGAACCCGTCGCCACAATGAAGCGGCTCGGTGAGGATTTCGAGTACCTTGTGTTTAGCTGTCTGCACGACATCGCGTTCGCGGTGAACGGGGACAACTCGAAGAAAGAATCGAAGCTGCAAGCCGCGCTCGTTCGCGAAGTGCTGGGCAACCCGTTCAGCCCGGTCGCGTTCGACCCCGCGTGGCTCACGGATACGGTGATTCTGCTCGCACGCCAGATGTACGAATCACGCGACTTCAGCGCGATGCCGATCCTCGCGGATGCCCTACAGGATGCCGGGTGCGAACACACCGACGTGCTGACCCACTGCCGCGACGAAAAGCAGGTTCACGTTCGCGGTTGCTGGGTGCTCGACCTCGTCATCGGTGCGGCGATCGCACGAGAAAGCCCGCCGAAGCCCGCGGCTCGCAAGCGAAAGGCGAAGCCATGACGCAGGCCGAGTGGTTCGCCACAACCAACCCCGATATGCTGCTGCGAACCGTGCATCCCGATTGGTTCGCAGGGTTCGGGGAACACGCCGAACGCCTGAAATTTCTTGTCGATGATCGGCTGCGGCTATTCGGTTGCGCTGCCGCCCGGATGGTGTGGGAGTTCCTCTCGACGGATGCCCGCAGTGCCGTGCTCATCTCCGAGCGTGTCGCCGCACCCCATGCCAAGACGGCCAACCTGCGGGCCGCGGCAATTCGTATTAGCTACGGTCCGACGAGCTTTCAACAACTTGCCATCAATGCAGCAGGGTGGGCGTCGGCGGGGATGTATGAAGCTCACCCGACCTACCGCAACCTCGAGAATCGTCCCGTTCTCTTCGACCCCGCGGAAGCCGGCCGCAACGCCGCGAAAGCGATCGCCACACGGGCTCTCGGACCGTGCCCCCCTGGCCACAGCCAACGGACCGCCCGCTGGCACCAAGGCTGGACCGGTATCTACAACGACGTGCGAGCAACGCAAACCGCGTTCGTTCGCGACATCTTTCCGCCCCCAGATTACGCCCTGCAGTTCGATCCCAACTGGCTCACGTCAACCGTCGTCGCGCTTGCCCGGCAAGCGGACGAGTCCGGCGATTTCTCGATCGTGCCGATTCTGGCCGATGCCCTGCAAGATGCCGGGTGCGATGATGAGACGTTACTACAATGTTGTCGAGTGCCCGGAAACGTCCACGTGCGTGGGAACTGGGTGGTAGATTTGGTGTTGGGTCGCGAATAGGGTAGTAATTCTCGCGAACCCGCACGTGCAGGGCCTCCCCATGAACGAAACGAAATGGCTGACCGGTGTCGACGGGGAAGCCATGCTCGAGTACGTGGCCGACCGCCTTTCGCCCCGGCAGTGGGTGCTGCTTTCGGCCGCGGCCACACGCCGACTCTGGGATCTCTTCCCCGAGGGGGTGTTGCGGCAAGCGATCGACTTCGCCGAATGTTCTCCGCATCCGCTTTCCGCCTCGGTGCGAGCAGAATGGACAGCCAAGATCGACGCTGCCGTCTTGAAAGCAGTCACCGCCGCGGAGGTCGCACAGCGGGAAATCGTACGGTCGTGCGACCCGGATGCCGCGGACCTCGACGCGCCCGTACTGTCTCGCCCCAACCAGATCGCGCCGGCGTTCCCACTGTTTCAGGCCGCGAGCCGAAACGCACGCAACGCGATTGAATGGATCGCCAACGCCCTCACGGAAGCAGTAGAGACCGTGCGAATTCTGTTCCGGGAACCGAACGAGGAAATGTTCGCCCTCGTCCGGCAGCGGGTGGAAGAGGCCGCCGAGACGCGAACCGGAGCCAACCGTGCCGCGAACAACGCCCTACGGTTGAAGGCGAAAGGCGACGAAGTTGCGGACGAGGCCGCCGGCGCGAAGAACAAGCGAGTCTACGAGTCGATCGCGATCGAGGAAGTCCGCAAGGTTGAAGAAGGAACCCGGCAACGCGGCGGCGACATGGACGCGGAAGACAAGCGTGACCGGGCTGCCCGCAAGGTGCTGGCACAACACCTCCGTGATCTACTTGGCAACCCGTTCAACGTTCCCCGGTTCGAGGCCGCGTGGCGAACCTCGACCGTGGTGCAACTCGCTCAGGGAATCTTCGAGGATCGCGCGTTCGACCGAATGGTGATCCTCGCGGACGCTCTGCTTGATGCCGATTGCGACGAGGAAGCCGTGTTGAGGCACTGCCGAGGGACGGAGCAGCACGCCGCGAAGGAGCCCGTTCCGCACGTCCGCGGCTGCTGGGTGATCGAGATGATTCTGGAGCGGTACGAAGCACTGCCGCCCGAGAAATCCGCGGGAAAGAAACCACGCCCACGCCGCCGCTCTCGCCTCGACGACCTCGACCTCGGCTTCCCACTCGACCTCGGCGACGACCGCCTTGCATAAGAAAGAGAGTTGATCCGCAGATTACGCAGATGGACACAGATTTGAAATCAGAAGACTGAGAATGAAGACAGCAGACTTTGTGTGACCTCTGGTTGCTTTTGTCTTCAAATCTGTGTCCATCTGCGTAATCTGCGGATCACTCCTCTGTTTTCTCCACTCCCGGAGTTCCTATGTCGATTCCCACGCGGCCGCTCGGCAAGACCGGCGTGAACGTATCCATCCTGTGCCTTGGCGGCTGGCACATCGGTCAACCCGCGATCGACGCCGACCACGAACGGATCATGCACGCGGCCATCGACGAGGGCGTTACCTTTTTCGATAACGCCTGGGATTATCACGAGGGCAGGTCCGAAGAGATCATGGGGAAGGCACTCGCCATCGGCGGCCGACGGCAGAAGGTCTTCCTCATGACCAAGAACTGCGGTCGCGATGCCGCCACGAGCAAACAGCACCTCGAAGATAGCCTGCGACGGCTCAAGACCGACGTGATCGACCTGTGGCAGTTCCACGAGATCAACTACGACAACGACCCCGAATGGATCGTCGAACGCGGGGCACTCGCGGCCGCCATCGAAGCCCAGAAAGCCGGCAAGGTGCGGTTCATCGGCTTCACCGGCCACAAGCACCCGAGCATCTTCCTGAAGATGCTGCCGCTGCACACCTGGGACACCTGCCAACTCCCCGTGAACGTGTGCGACTACTTCTACCGCAGCAGCATTCACGAGGTGATGCCCGAACTGAAGAAGCGGAACATCGCAGCCATCGGCATGAAGAGCCTGGGCGGTGGCAACCTCGCGGACGGCGGGCGGATCGTCGCGGGCGGTGTTGCCAGTGCCGAGGAGTGCATCCGGTACTCGCTGTCGCAGGACGTTGCGAGCCTCGTCGTCGGGATCGACTCGATGAAGGTGCTGATGCAGGACGTCGCGGTCGCTCGCGGCTTCACCCCGATGCCGCAGGTCGAAACCGACGCCCTGCTCGCACGGGTGAAACCCGTCGCGACCGACGGCCGGTTCGAGTGGTCCAAGTCCACGCAGAACTTCGACGGGCCGTACCATCGCAAGCAGCACGGCTTCCCGGAATGATTCCGCGTAGCCGCGACCCGAAAGGGGAGCGCGTTACTTGCGACTCGCTCAGCTGTCGCGTCGCGGCTACGCCGCCTGACCACTGGTGGCCTATGTCCATTCGTGTTTCCTGTTCGACGTGCAATACCGAGTTCACTCTGCCCGAAGTGCCGACGAACCGGCGAGGGCTCTGCCCGCGTTGCCACGACGAGTTCCCCGTCCGGGCCTGGCAAGAAGTGCCTTCGAGCCCGGTGTCAGCGTCCGAGGTTGCACGACAGAACGCACCACTGCCGACCACTTCTCGCCCCGCGGCTCGCAAGTCGCGCATGCTTCTCCTTCCGCTTCTGATGGCAATTGTCGGGCTCGGTGTCGCCTTGTGGGCGATGCAACGACCAGCACAGGTGCAACCTCCACCCGAGTTGGAACGTCCGGAAAACGAGGTGTTACCCGCGACACGCCTTGAGGGCGTTGGCTACCTCCCGGCGGATGCGAACATCGTGTTTGCAGTGCAACCCGGCGCGGTTCTCGCATACGCCAGGCGCACGAATCAGGACGCTCGCGACTTGATCGTGAAGGCCGGAATCCCCGCAAGAGTGCTCGATTCCCTCGCGAATCTGGGCCTGACCCTGGGGCAGTTCGATCACATCGCAGGTGCCACAAGTGTCTCCAGCGATCGCTTCGAGTTACGGCTCACGATGGCGTTGGTGCTTCGCCAGCCAATTGAGGATGAAGAGGAGTTCCTCGCGCGGTTGAAGGCCAGGAATCAAACCGGCGCAAAGGGACGGCACGATGTCGAGTTCGCGGGGTTGCCCATGACGCTGGCCCGCGTGTCTCCCACGATCTGGGTGCTTGGTGTGGATGCTCGAAAAGATCTGGAAGGCGTTGGCGGGCACGGCGTTGGTGGCAAGCAGTTCCCAGCCGAACTCGCCAAGATGATCGCGCAGAATGTGCCCGCGGATGCGGCTGCGTGGGTCGCGACGAACGACGAACGCTGGGCCGAGAAGCCCGGTGTGAAGTTGGCAATCGAGCTGGGATTGAAGAAGCCAGAATGGCTTCCCATTCTGGCTCAGGGTCGGGCGGCCATGGCCGCGATCAGTTTTGGCGAACAACCCCGGCTGAAACTCTACGTCAAGACCGTGGATGATGTCAGCGGCAAGCGATTGCGGACCTACTTCGCGCAACGTGCCGGGGCCAACAACAAGATTCAGTACGGTGGCGAAGGCGAATCGGCGTTCTTCGACTCGCCGATCGATCCCGCAAATACCTTCGCCACTCTCCAGCAATTTCTGGGCGATACCGCGAAGAAGTGAGCTTACTTCTTGTCGCTGTTCGACTCGAACACGATCTTCGACGTGTTTACATCGAGCAGCGGCGCGAGTTCGTACACGTTCTTGTAGCCGTAGTTGTACAGGGCGGTGTAGGTCGAGACGTTCAACGACGCGGTCCTCATCTTGGGTTGGAACGCTCGCGCGGCGACGTCGGGCTTCTTCGCCCGGACCGGCTGAACCTGATCGGCCCGTTCTGGGGCTGCCGGCGTGAAGTTGTTGTTGCAGTAAATCAGAATGCGGACATTCTTGTCTGGCAGCGTCTTCGGCAGGGTCACCGCGTCGATGTCCGAGAAGTTCAGGTTGATCGCGCCTTTGACGTGCAACAGGTCGTACATCTGCTTGCTGCGGGCGTCGAGAATGATGGTGTCCTTCTCGCCGCTCATCTTGATGAACTCTTCTTCCGTCACCCGGCGCGTCCGACGGTGAACTTCCGCCTCTTGAGCGACCTTGATGTAACCGGGCATGTCGATGGCGGGGTTCGCCAGCTTCGCTTCACGGTCGGTCCCAGGCACCGTGGCTTTCAAGTCCACTGCCATCGAAGCAGAACTGAAGTGTGCGGCGAGGTAGCCGAGGCCGAACACGGTCGCGAGGAGGATGGCTTTCACGACAGGACTCCGGTTTTGAGGTAGACCAACCATTGTTGACAGGTTTTACCCGACACCGGAACTATAACGAGCCTTCGCGGTATGTGGCGCAACATCTGGGTAACGAGTGACGGGTAATAACGTCCGAGCCCGAGCGCCAAGCGAGGGACAATACCTCGCTCGGCGCTCGGGCTCAGATTTGGAACGAAAAGGCTCGCTTTGAGCCGTCACTTCTTCCTCTTGTACACGATTGTGAACGAAGGCTCCTTCACGTCGCCGATGTACATGCTGAAGTTGATGGTGTTGTCGTCCGTGATCGTTGTCACGGACTTGTATTTTGTGGGCTTGCCGTCCATTCCGGGTCCGTCGCCGCTCATCGTCAGAGCCTTTGTCGCCTTGTCGAAGGTTCCCTCCAACATCATCGGTTGTGTTCCCATGCTATCGGCCCACACGCCGATGTATTTCTTCTTCGCGGCATCGTAGGTGTCCAGGCTCTTGCCCGTGAACTTCGACCCGAACAGTTCGCTTTCCAGCGAGCCGACGAGCCACAACCCGCCGAGTTCCATCTTGTACGTCACGGTTCCCTTGGATTCGTTGCCGCCGAACTTCATCACGAGGTCCCAGTTCCCCTCCATCTTTTTGAGGATGTCGTGTTCCGGGCCAGCCTTCGGTCCTTCTTGTGCTGGGGCTGCTTGTGCGAGTACTACAACCGTTAGTGCTGCCGCACAGAACCTGCTCAACGACTTCATCGAAGTTTCTCCGTGTGAATGGGCGAGGTGTTGGACGTAACAACTCCAACACTCACCCGAGTTGTTTGGGTGAGTGTTGAGTGGGTAGGAGGGTATCGCGTTTGGAACGGGGTTTGAAGCTCAGTTGTGAGAAGTGCATCGAATTTTCACAAGCCCGCAGCGCGAGCAAGGGACACTACCTTGCTCGCGCTGCGGGCTTGTGAACACTATCCGAGGTCACGCCAGGATTTCTTTCACGACGTGGCCATGAACGTCGGTCAGGCGGTAGTCGCGGCCCTGGAACCGCACCGTGAGGCGCTCGTGGTCGATGCCGAGTAGGTGCAGCATCGTCGCGTGAAGGTTGTGAACCGGGAACACGTTTTCCACGGCGTTGTACCCGAACTCGTCGGTCGCGCCGTAGCTGGTGCCGCCCTTGATGCCGCCGCCCGCGAGCACGACCGAGAATCCCTTCATATGGTGATCGCGACCACTCCCGCCTTGCGACATCGGCGTGCGGCCAAACTCGCCCGTCAGCACGATGAGCGTGTCGTCGAACATGCCGAGCCGCTTCAGATCCTTGATGAGTGCCGTGAGCGGTTGGTCGATCTCCGTGATCTTCCCCTTGATGCCGTCCTTCACGCCGCCGTGATGATCCCAGTCGCGGTTGTAAAGCTGGATGAACCGCACGCCCTTCTCGGCGAGCTTGCGAGCCAGCAGGCAGTTCGCCGCGAAGGAACCATCCGTTCCCTTCGTGCCGTACATGTCGAGAATCTTGGCTGGTTCGTTCTTGAAGTCCATCAGCGCCGGCACGCTGGTCTGCATCTTGAATGCCATCTCGTACTGCGAGATTCGCGTGGCGACTTCGGGATCGTCGATCACGCCGTTGTGAATCTGGTTCAACTGGCTCACGGCGTCGATCACGTCCTTCTGCTGATCCTGGCCCACGCCCTTCGGGTTGGCGAGATAGAGCACCGGGTCGCCTTGCCCGCGGAGGTGAACCCCCTGGAAGCGACCGGGGAGGAATCCCGAAGCCCACTGCCGCGACGCGATCGGCTGCATCTGCCCGCCGCGACTCGACGTGAGCACGACGAACCCCGGCAGGTCGTCGGTCTCCGCCCCGAGGCCGTAAGTGAGCCACGAGCCCATGCTGGGCCGCCCCGACACGCTGCTCCCCGTGTTCATGAACGTGTGGGCAGGATCGTGGTTGATCGCCTCCGTGTGGAGCGATCGCACGATGCACAGGTCGTCGGCCACTTCGGGGAGATGCGTGAACAGTTCGTTCATCTCCTGGCCGCTCTTGCCCTGCTTCTTGAAGCCCCATTGCGGCCCGAAGCACGTCAGCTTCGCGCCTTGAAGTTGCGCGATCGGCTGCCCCTTGCTTATGCTCTCGGGGAACGGCTTGCCGTGCTGCTTCAGCAACTCCGGCTTGTTGTCGAACATCTCAAGGTGGCTCGCGCCGCCGGCCATCACGATGAAGATGACCCGCTTGGCCTTGGGCGGAACGTGCGGCTTGGTGACGACGCCGCGCCACTTATCCTCGGCCGCGTTCGCATTGCCGAACAGCGATCCGAGCGCGACGGCACCGACCCCCCGGCAGGCTTGCGTAAGGAACGTGCGGCGCTTGTGCAGTTTGATTGCGTCGAGGTTCATGGTGTCTCCGGTTAGCGGCCGCCCCCAGCGGGGCGGCGGTGTATGTGCGATGGAAACGCACCGCCCCGCTGGGGCGAGCGCTAAACGATGTTCGTTATTGCCGCGTGATGGTTTCGTGCAAGTTCAGGATCACGCGGCAGACGTTCGTCCATGCCGCGACTTCCTCGGGCTTGGCGTCCTTCGGCGCGGGCGTGTCGCCGATCGCCAGCAGTGCCTTCGCCTCGGCAGGCTTCGCGGCGAACTCGGTGCGGTGCTTCGCCAGCAACGACGCCAGGAGTCCCGCTTCTTTCTCGTTCGGCTTGCGACCCGTCGCTCGCTCGAAGGCCCAGGCGATGCGGGCAGGGTCGTCCTTGCCACCCTCGGCGAGCGCCTTCTGACCGAACACGCGGGCGGCTTCCACGAACTCGGGATCGTTCAGCAACACGAGCGCTTGCTGCGGGATGTTCGAGCGTGGCCGATCGCACGCGGCTTCTTCGCGGCTCGGGGCATCGAACGCCACCATCGCCGGGTGCGGGAACGAACGCTGCCAGTGCGTGTACATCCCGCGGCGATACACCTTCGCGCCAGCGTCCTTCTGCCATTCACGGGTCGGGAAGTTCAACGCCGACCAGTAACCCGCGGGTTGGAACGGCTTCACGCTCGCGCCGCCGATCTCGCGATTCAGCAGACCGCTCACCGCGAGTGCCGTATCGCGGACGAACTCGGCATCGAGTCGAGCGCGTGCCTGCCGAGCAAACAGCTTGTTGGTCAAATCGCGTTCACGAATCGCAGGCGTTTCCGCAGAGGATTGCCGGTACGTCGAGGACGTGACCATCAGCCGGATCATGTGCCGCACGTCCCACTTCGTCTGGAATTCGGTCGCGAGCCAGTCCAGCAACTCAGGGTGCGACGGCAACGGCCCCTGCGTGCCGGATTCTTCGAGCGAACGGGCGATGCCGTTGCCGTAGAAGAGTCGCCAGAGGCGGTTCACGGTCACGCGGGCTGTCAGCGGGTTCTCGGGTGAGATGCTCCACTTCGCCAGATCAAGTCGCGTGTGGCGAGTCTTCGGGTCGGCGTTCGCGGGCAACGGTGGGAGGAAGCCGGGCGTCTTCGGTGTCATCACGGGGCCGCTGTCGTCCTGCCAGTTGCCACGCGGAAGAATCCGCACCGTTCGCGGCGGGCCGCTGACGCTCATCAGCACACGCGGCAACGTGGTCTCGTAGTCGGTCTTGGCCTTGGTCGCGGCCGCAATCGCATCGCGTTCGGGCTTGAGGGCCGGAGCGTTGATCTGTGCGAACGCGGCGAGTTTCGCCAATTCTGCGGGGGTGCGTTCGGCCGGCTTCTTGGCGATGATCGACTTCACATCGGCGGGAACCACGACCACCGTGGGAGCCTTCTTCGCAACAGGCGGGCTTGTCCATTTCTCCACATCCGCGAACGCGTCCGGCTTCTCCGCGAACTCCTTGGCAGCCGTTCCGAGCTTGGCCTGAGCTGCGGTGATGGCATCGGCCAGAGTCTTGATCTTTGCTTCTTGCTCGGCGTTTGCCACTGGCGTTCCCGGGCCGCGATTCCCCACTGCGGGTTCCTGGATGTCGGCGAAGAACGCGGCGATCGAGTAGAAGTCGGCCTGCGTGTAAGGGTCGAACTTGTGGTTGTGGCACTCGGCACACATGATCGTGCCGCCGAGCCAGACTTGCCCGTAGTTCCGCACGCGGTCCGCGGCATACTTCGCGATGTACTCCTTGGCCTGCGCGCCGCCCTCTTCCGTGGTTTGCAGCAAGCGGTTGTAAGCCGAGCCGACCCGCTGTTCGAGCGTCGCGTTGGGCAGCAAATCGCCCGCGAGTTGCTCGATGCTGAACTGGTCGAACGGCTTGTTCGTGTTGAAGGACTTGATGACGTAATCGCGGAACGGCGAGACGTTGATGGGGTTGTCGCTGTGGTAGCCAGCGGAATCAGCGTAGCGAACGAGATCGAGCCACCACACGGCGAGGCGTTCACCGTGGTGCGGCGAAGCGAGTAGTTTCTCAACCAGTTTCTCGTAGGCGTCTGGTGCCTTATCCTCGACAAACGCTCGCACTTCTTCCGGGCTTGGCGGCAAGCCGGTGAGATCGAAGTAAAGCCGGCGAATGAGCGTGACGCGGTCGGCCTCGGCTGCGGGCTTCACACCTTCTTGCTGCAACCGGTACAGGATGAAGTTGTCGATCGCGTTGCGGACGGAGAACGCGGGGTTATCGACCTTGGGCACGGCGGGCCGTTTGAGTGGCGTGAACGACCAGTGGTCGGAGTAGTTCGCGCCCTCGGCGATCCACCGCTTCAGGATGGCGATCTCGGCCGGGGTGATCGCCGGCTTCTTCAACTTCTCCGGTGGCATCCGCAGTTCCGTGTCGGTCGTGCAGACTCGCTTGATGAGTTCACTCTCGTCGGGCTTCCCGGGCACGAACGCACCGGCTTTCAAGGCATCCTCGCGGATGTCGAGCCGAAGTTTTGCCTTGCGGGTCTTCTCGTCCGGTCCGTGGCACTGGAGGCAATTGTTCGCCAGGATTGCCCGCACTTCGCGGTTGAAATCAACCTTTGATGGCGTGGCGGGTTCTGCGGCATTCGCGAACGAAACGGACAGGACCGCACATGCGATGGCGAGAGATATTCGCATGGAAACAAACGTGGGTTGTGGGGCGGATTCGGTTGGTGAGAGTAGCATTATAACCCGTCGAAGAACGCGACGCGAGATGCTACAGCCTCAAGGCTTCAGTTTTCTGCAGCGACCCAGAATGCCCGGGATTGGGGATCCTTCCAAAGATACCAGTTGTGATCGTTGCTCGGAATTTCCACCTCGAACACAACCTTCAGACGGCGAACCTTATGCGGGCTTTCATCGGGCGACTTGCCGTCGGCCGATCTGACACTCAACGAGGTATGGAAGCCTCAACTTCGTCGCTCTCCTGGCGATTACCCTCTCCACTTGCCCGTGTGATTCGCCAGGGGGCCGAAGCTGTTTCATGTAATGGAGTACGTCAATGAGTTCGAATCGAATCCTGGCAATCGCCCTGGCGTTCGTCGCGAGCGCGGGAGTGATCTCGGCTCAAGATCGAGTCGTCTCCGAACCTGTCCCTGGTGGCCAACCTGACATTTCCGCCTTGTTGATTGAATCCCCATCGAGCCCACGGTTCTGGGGGAGCAGCGAATATCTCTACTGGTGGACGCAGCGTCAAACGGTTCCCTCGCCCGTCCTCAGTACCGGCCCACTTGGTACAACCGGAACAGCCATTCTCCTCGGCAACAACGCTCCATTTGACGCACAGCCCCACCACGGTGGTCGGTTCACCCTCGGCATGGCACTGGGTTCTGAACGGCGGTTTGGGATAGAGGCGAATTACTTCTTCCTGTCACAGCAGACGGACAACAAGTCGGACATCGCTAGCGGTGCTCCCGGCTCCACTGGAACGGGTAATCCGTATGCCTTCCCGAGTCCGGGAGGCGGGACGCCGGAATCGTTCTTTACTCTGGCCATCCCAGGGGCTTTTTCGAGCGTCACCACGCTCTCGCTGTCCACACGGTTGCAAGGCATCGAACTCAACGGCCTGTACAACCTGCGGGCCACTGCCAATCGCCGATTTGATTTGCTCGTCGGAGCCCGCTACCTCGATTTGCAGGAGAGCCTCAACCTGCATACTGATAGCCCAACAATTCCACCCACCATCCAGAATGACTACACGATCAACGACACATTCGCGACCCGAAACCAGTTCGTGGGCGGGCAACTCGGTGCCCGGTTCGAAGCATCGCGCGGGTTGTTCTTCGTCAACGGCACCTGCAAGATCGCCATCGGCAACGTCCATCAAGACATCGACGTGTCCGGTTCCTTCCGGCAGGTTACCCCGGCATTCGACCGTACCTATCTCGGCGGCGTCTATGCCTTGCCGACCAACATCGGCAGCCACACTCGCAATACCTTCGCCTGGATGCCCGAGGTGAACCTGAACTTCGGTGTGAATCTGACTCAGCACGTGCGACTCTACACGGGTTACAACTTCCTCTGGATCAACAATGTGGTTCGGCCCGGCGACCAGATCGATCGCACGATCAACCCCTCGCAGTTCTTCGGGGGCACACTGGCTGGCACGCCGCGTCCCGTTGTGTCGTTCAACGACACCAGTTTCTGGGCGCAAGGCATCACCCTCGGCCTCGACATCCGCTACTGAGAAGGATTTGGAATCGTCTGCGAAAGCCGTCGGGATGCGGTTACACGTCGGGACCGAGAGCGGTGAGGTGCCGCAACACGTCGCGAACTGAGATGACGCCCACCGGCTTTCCCGCGACAACGACTGGCAGGTGCCGATAGCCCCCCGCGTCCATCTTGCTGAGTGCAACGGCGAGAACGTCCGTGGGCTTCACCGTTTCGGGAGACGGTGTCATGAACTGAGTGACGGGGAGTTGATCGTAGCCCGCAACGCCGGCGACTTTCGTCAGGAAGTCACGCTCGGTCAGGATGCCGACCAACTCGCCATCGATGCCGGTGACCAGCACCGCACCCACGTGCAAGTCGATCAATTGTTTGATTGCATCGCCGAGGGTGGCAGTCGCCGGCACGGTGACGGGTGGTCGCGGTTCCAGGATCGAGACGGGGCTGGTGAGCAGATTCGTTTCGAGCGGCCCTTGCGCAATCGGGGCGTCGAACGATGTGAGTGGCGTCTGACACGACGCGCAAACATCGGCCCCGGGCGGATTCACAGTTTCGCAAACGGGACAACGCATAGAAACGTGGAGTTGGGAACTCGGAGCGCGGAATTAAAGCAGAAACCCCGACCGGAGTCGCCTCCCGCCGGGGTCTGTTGTATTCAATTCCGCGTTCCGCACTCCGCATTCCGCGTTTCAAGAAACGGTCCACACGTCTTCGGCCTTGAACAGATCCTCGATCTTGCCCTTACCCTTCTTGGCGATTGCGTCACCGATTCGGCCGTCGAGTAGTTCCTCATAGGTGGGCTTGCGGACGTTGCGATAGACGCCAACCGGTTCCGGGAACGGCTTCACAGCGTCCTTGTCGGTGTCGTGAGCGAACCGGCTGAGGAGGTACGCCAGTGTGGCGTCCTCGTTCGACTCGTCGTGCGTCAGCAGGTCGTCGATCTGACAATCCTTGCCGATCTCGACCACCTCGGGCTTCACGCCGTTGAGGCGGATGCCCTTGTTCTTGTCCTTGCCGAAGATCATCGGCTTGCCGTGCTCCAGGTACAGCAAATTGTCGGACTTCACGCTCTTATCGGTGGCGTACTCGAACACGCCATCGTTGAAGATCTTGCAGTTCTGGTAGATCTCGACGAACGCGCTCCCCTTGTGGGCGGCGGCCTTCTGGAACGTGGTGACCATGTGCTGCACGTCGAGGTCGATCGTGCGGGCCACGAATGTGGCCTCGGCCGCGAGTGCCAGCGACAGCGGCTTCACTGGCGTTTCGAACGAGCCGCCCGGGCTGGTCTTGCTCGACGTGCCGAGCCGGCTCGCGGGGGAGTATTGCCCCTTGGTCAGCCCGTAGATTTCGTTGTTGAACAGCAACACCTTGATGTCGATATTCCGCCGCAGCGCGTGGACGAGGTGGTTGCCGCCGATGGAGAGACCGTCGCCGTCGCCGGTGACGACCCACACTTGCAGGTCCGGGTTGGCGAGCCGCAACCCCGTGGCGAAGGTCGGAGCGCGACCGTGGATGGTGTGGAAGCCATACGTGTTCATGTAGTACGGGAAGCGGCTGGAGCACCCGATCCCGGAGACAAACGCGATCTTCTCGCGAGGCATTCCGAGCGACGCGAGCGCCTTCTTCATCTGGGCGAGGATGGAGTAGTCCCCGCAGCCGGGGCACCAGCGAACTTCCTGATCCGTCTTGAAGTCGTCAGGCTTGAGAGTCGGGAGCGGGGTACTTGTAGCGGCCATTGGGAGAGCCTCGGTATGTTTGGGTATGTTGTATGTTGATTCGTAGCCGCGAACCGAAGGGGAGCGCGGCACGATTGCTGATTCTCCGCGCTCCCCTTCGGGTCGCGGCTAACGATTGATTCACTTCACCATTTTCTCGATGGCTGCCTCGATCTCGGACACGAGGAATGGCTTGCCCTGCACCTTGTTCAACCCCTCGGCCGGCGCGAGGTACTTGGCTCGGAGCAGCCAGTTGAGTTGCCCACTGTTCAACTCAGGCACCAGAATCTTCTTGAACCGCTTCAACACCGCCTCGGTGTTCTTCGGCATCGGGTTCAGGTACCGGAAGTGGACTTGTGCCACCTTCAGACCCCGCTTGCGTGACCGCTCCACGGCCGTTGTGATCGAGCCGTATGTACCACCCCAACCGACCACAAGCAAGTCGGCATCCTGATCGCCGGTCACTTCGAGATCGGGAATCGTCAGCGCGATGTTCTCGATCTTCTTGGCCCGCGTGTGGGTCATGTGCTCGTGGTTGGCCGGCTCGTAGTTGATGTTGCCGGTCACGTCCTGCTTTTCGATGCCGCCGATGCGGTGTTCGAGGCCAGGAGTGCCAGGAATCGCCCACGGACGGGCAAGCAATTCGTCTCGCTTGTATGGCAAGAACGTCGCACCCTTCCCCTTGGATTCTTCGTCGCCGTTCTCGTGGCCGGGGCCACTCCAGCCGGCGCTGTTGGGCTCGGTCGCGTTCTTGATTTCGATCTTCGGGAGCTTCGCCACCTCAGGAAGTTTCCATGGTTCGGACCCGTTCGCGATGTAGCCATCGGAGAGGTAGAAGACCGGGCACATGAACTGCGTGGCAATGCGGATCGCTTCCATGGCCATGTCGAAGCAATCGACTGGCGACTGAGGCGCGATGATGGCAACCGGGCTGTCGCCGTTGCGCCCGAACATCGCTTGCAGTAGGTCGGACTGCTCCGTCTTCGTCGGCAGGCCGGTGCTCGGGCCGCCACGTTGGACGTTCACGATCACGAGCGGGAGTTCCGTCATCACCGCGAGGTTGATGGCTTCGCTCTTGAGGCAGACGCCCGGACCGCTGGTTCCGGTGATGCCAATGGCACCGCCGTAGCTCGCGCCGATGGCCACGCCGATCGCGGCGATTTCGTCTTCTGCCTGGAACGTCTTCACCCCGTACCGACGGAGTTCCGCAAGTCCTTCGAGGATGCCGCTGGCAGGGGTGATGGGGTAGCTGCCGTAGACGAGGGTTTTGTTGGCGAGTTGAGCGGCGGCTGCGAGACCGAGAACTGCGGCTTCGTTGCCCGTGATCTTGCGGTAGGTTCCTGGGCTGATCTTGGCCTTGGCGACCTGATACTGCACCGGCAGGAGTTCAACCGTTTCGCCGTAATTGTAGCCGGCCTTGAGGGCGGCCGTGTTCGCGTTCACGTACTGCGGGTTCTTGGCGAACTTCTCCCGAATCCACTTCAGCGTCACATCCATCGACCGTTCGTAGAGCCAGTAGACCAGACCGAGTGCGAAGAAGTTCTTGCAGCGGTCGGCTTCCTTGGGGCTGAGTTTGAAGTCGGCCACTGAAAGCCGGGTGAGTTTCGCGACCGGAACTCGCACCACACGGTAGCCATTCAGGCTGTTATCTTCGAGCGGGCTGATTTTGTACCGGGCCTTGTCGAGGTCGGAGACGCCGAAGTTGTCGGTGTTGACGATCAGGATGCCGCCCGATCGCAAATCTTTCAGGTTGGTCTTGAGGGCGGCCGGGTTCATCACAATCAGAGCGTCGAGATCGTCGCCGGGCGTGTGAATGTCGGATGCACTGAAGTGGACCTGGAACCCCGACACCCCGGCGAGCGTGCCGGCTGGTGCGCGGATCTCGGCGGGGAAGTCGGGGAACGTCGCGATGTCGTTCCCGGCGAGCGCCGAGGTGTTGGTGAACTGCGTGCCGGCGAGCTGCATACCGTCGCCGGAGTCGCCTGCGAATCGAATCGTAACCGCATCGACCGTTTCGCGCACATGCTTGTGGGCGTGGCCGTTGGTGCTACCGTTAATCCCGGCAACTGGGGTGGCGAGAGAGCCTTGTTCAGAACTCATGAAACCGGTTCCTCGGAGAGAAAAAGTGCTTATGGGCCAGGAGAGATGGCCCGGGTTCTTACAGTGCGGACTCAGAGGGTATTGTTATCTTACACCGCAACCGCAAAGCGGGAACAGAATCTGGACAAGCTAGCGAAAGCGGGAACCGGTTTCGATCTAAAAGCTGACTGAACGAGGCTTCTCATCGTTTCCAGGCGACTGACCCACCCATGCCTGGAACCGTTCTGGAACCGTTTACCTGTCTGGAGGAAATATTGTCAGAATAATGGCCTCGCGGGCGGTCGGCACAAGTGAATAATCCATAACGCCTTGTGCCAGACGCCATCACAACTGCACGAATTGCCCAAAGACCGTTGTCCCCTGAATTACTCTGAAGCGTGAGCGTCTTTGGAGTGTTGTAGGGTGGTGCCGAGTCTTCGAGGCCCACTCGTTGGGCTAACGTGAAACCACGTGGCCCTCGAAGACTCGGCGATGCCCTACAACACGAACCCAGCACGTCCACCCTCATCCGAACTCCCTGACATCAACTTTTCACCTTCTTAACGGCAATGGTCAGAGGTTGGCCGTCGATCTTCACCGTGGCCGTGTGGGCGTCGCCATTCAGCGGCGTTACTGACCACTCGATTGCCTGCACAGCCTTGGCGATGTCCTTCTGGTGCGTGGTGATCGCCTTCGTGAGCTCGGCCGACGTCGCGGCGAGGTGTAGCGCGATCTTGTCGAGCAGGTCGAACTTGGCGTCCTTGCGGGCGTTCTGAACCTGTCGCACGACATCGCGGGCCAGCCCTTCCAGTTTCAGTTCCTCCGTGATGGTCGTGCAGATGGCAACTCGAAGACCGCCATCGGCAATATCACTCCAACCCTCTCTTGGTTTCGGTTTCACCACTACGTCCGTTGCCTCGACAGTGACCGTTGTGTCATCGCTGAGCCGCAATGCAACCGAATTGACTTCCTTGCGATTAAGCCCGATTACACCATTCATCGGCTCCAATTCGTCTACCGCTTGGAGTGCGGCTTGGACTTCATCAAACCTCGGGCCGAATTTTGGCTTTGCGGTCTTTGGAATAAGCTTGTACTCCAATGAAAACAATGGTGATTTCCCAAATCTCGAATCGTGTAGGGAAACTTTTTTTACGTTCAATTCATCACCGATCAGATCGGAGAACCGTCCGGCTGCCCTTTGGACATCATCAGACGCCGCCGACACAACCAACTCCGCGAGTGGTTGCCGCACGTTGAGCTTCGCCTGCTGCCGAGCCGAGAGCCCCAACGAGATGACACGCTGCACCGCTTCCATGTCGTCGGTGAGTACGGTGTCCTTCAGTGACTCATCGGCCACCGGGAAGTCGCATAGATGGACACTTACCGGATCGGTCGGCAAACGGAGGTTGCTCCACATAGTCTCCGTGACGAACGGCACGCACGGGGCCATGAGTTTGCACAGCGTCGTGAGCGTCGTGTAAAGCGTCTGATACGCGGCAACTTTGTCTTTACGGCCGGCGGAATCGAGCTCGGTGTTCTTGCTGTGGAGTCGATCCTTGTTTCGCCGCACGTACCAGTTTGAAAGATCACTTTCGATGAACTTCTCGCACTCCAGCGCGAAGCCCATCACGTTGTAACTCGTGTACGCCTCGTGTGCCTTGGTGATGAGCAACTGCAAGTTCGACATCAACCAGCGGTCGATGTCTTGCCGCTCCGCGATCGGCACCTGCGGCGCGGCGGGGTCGAAGCCGTCGCCGGTGGCGTAGTTGCAGAACATCGCGTAGGTGTTCCACAACTTGAAGAATACCTTCGACCGCACTTCGTCCGCAGTGATCGGTCCGAAACGGATGTTGGATGCTGGCTCCTGTCGGGAGTACACCCACCGGATCACATCGGCTGCCATCGCGGAGTACGACGCGCGAACCGCACGGTATTTCTCGATTCCGTTCGGGCCACGTTCCTTGTCGACCACGGTCCTGTTGGTGGCTGTTTTCAGCACCTTCTCAAGCTGTGCGAATTCGGTTGCCTCAACCCCGGTGATCGCGTCCTTCAATAACTTCCCGACATCCTTCATCTCGGGTGTGATGCCGAGGATCGCGGAGACGGTCGCATCAGCGACTCCAGCCTTCAATTCGAAGTCGATGGTGTAGCCGTTGTCGGCCGCGCCAACGAACTCGATAGAGTTGCCGGCGGTCTTGTGCATCTCGTGACCCAACTGGTCGCGGACGTTGCCGTGGCCGAGCAGCGTTTTGAACGGCGGTTGGCCGTCGCTCATCATTGTGCTGAGCGCGAGCAGCGCGTAGAACCAGTTGCGGAACTGGCCCGGGAAACTCTCCGTGATGAAGTCGGCCGGATACCACTTCTGCCAGTATTCGCGGTCGGTGTTGTACTTCATCGTCGAGAACGCCACGATCCCCGCATCGAGCCACGGATTGCCCACATCGGGGATGCGCGACATCAGGTTCCCCGTCTTCGGGTTCTTGATCTTGATCTTGTCGATCCACGGGCGGTGCGGCGTGTGGCCCGCGAACTCGTCCCAGCCTTCGACGGCGCGTTCCTTCAGTTCCTCGAAACTGCCGATCACCTCGAACTGCGTCGGGTCGGCGTCATCGACCCACACCGGCAGCGCGAGCCCCCAGTAGCGTTTCTTCGAGATCATCCAGTCGCCCATGTTCTTGAGCCAGTCCAGCTCGCGGGCGGTGCCGTTGATGCTCTCCGGTAGGAACTTCACTTCCGGGTTGCGAACCACCTTCATGATGTCGCCACGGAACCCCTCCTCGCTGAGGCGTGGTCCCATGTTGATGAACCACTCATCGACGAGGCGGTAGAGCAGTTCCGTCTTGCAGCGCCAGCAGTGCGGGTAGCGGTGAACGTAGCGCTCCGTGGTGAACAGCAGATCCTTGCGCTTCAATTCCTCGAACACCGCGTCGGCGGTGGTGGCATCCACGGCGTTCTTCCCCGTGAGTGAGCCGAAGCCTTCGTGGAAGCAGCCGTCGTCACCGATCGGCGCGACCGGCGGCAACCCGTTTTGTTGACCCCAAACGTAGTCGATCGCACCGCAACCCGGAGCGGTGTGAACGATTCCGGTGCCCTCGGTTTCGGTGACATCCTTGCCGCCCGAGATGACCTTGTGAGCTTGCACGGCGGTACATTGCGGCCACTTCCCGGATTGCTTTGTGACCTGTGCCACTTCCAGCGGGAAACCGAAGTCGTGGTTCTGCGCCGGAAGATCGTCGAACGGGCCGGTGTACTCCCAGCCGAGCATGTCCGCGCCTTTCACCTCACCGACAATCTCGTAGTTGTCGCCCTTGCCCGCCTTCGACTTGAACATCTGCTCGATGGTGTTCAGGTGCGGGACGCCGTCGATCCAGTCTCGCTTCTTCTTGGAACCGGAAGCTGACGCATCCGGCTCGCCGTCGTCTTCGCCGCCCGCGCTCTCCATGCGGTTCATCTTGAACACGCCCTTGGAAAGGTAATAGATCTCGCCCTTCAGCTTCACCTTGAGGTAGGTGAGTTCGGGGTTCACGGCCGCGCCGACGTTGCTCGTGAGCGTCCACGGGGTCGTCGTCCACACGAGCAGGTTCTCGCCGGGGCGATTCTTCAAGGGGAACCGCACGAACACCGCACGGTGTTCGACGTTCCGATAGCCTTCCTTCATCTCCTGCTCGGAGAGGCCGACGCCACATCGCCCACACCACGGCATCACGTCGTAGCCGCGATACACGAGCTTCTTGCTGTGGCACTTCTTCAGGAACGCCCATATCGTGTAGTTGTTCTCCTCCGCCATCGTGAAGTACGAATTCCGGTCGTCGGGCTTCTTGGCCCAGTCCTCGTCGGTGCGGTCCCAGTTCATCCAGTAGCCGAGGCGGATGCTCTGCTCGGTTTGCACGCGGGCGAACTTGTTGACGCGGTCCTTGCAGGCCTGCACGAACCGGTCGATGCTCGCTTCGGCGTCGCCGGGCACAAGGTTTTCGATGTCGCGCTTGCTCTTGAGGCCGAGCGCCTTTTCGACTTCGACTTCGACCCACAACCCCTGGCAGTCGAACCCCTGCTGATAGCGGAGTTCGTGGCCGGTCATTGCGTGGTAGCGGTTGTAGACATCCTTGTACGTACGGCCCCAGGCGTGGTGAACGCCCATCGGGTTGTTCGCAGTGATCGGGCCGTCGAGGAAACTCCAGCGCGGCTTGCCGGCGTTGAGGGCCTTGCGCTTCTCGAAAATGCCGTGCTCGTCCCAGAACTTGAGGATGGTGCGTTCCAAAGCTGGGAAATCGACGGATGACTCGACCTTCTCGAACGGCATGGCAAAGAACCTCGCGGCGGTGAACGGCAACTTTCAGTTTATGAGCGACACCATTGCCCGGTAGATGGCTCGCGCTGGTATGCTGCCGACATAACCCCGGCTGCTTTTCTCTCCGGAACCGCTCCATGACCTCTCCCGTCATTCTTGCCATCGACCAGGGGACCACCAGCACGCGTGCCGTGGTGTACGACCCCACAACATTTGCCGTGCTCGGCTCCGCACAGCAGGAGATCGAGCAGCACTACCCGAAAGACGGCTGGGTAGAACACGAGCCCGAAGAGATCTGGTACTCGGTGGCTCGCACGGTTCGCGAGGCTGTCGCGCGATCGGGCCGAGATGCGAAATCCATCGCGGCAATCGGCATCACCAACCAGCGAGAGACGACCGTGGTGTGGGAACGCGCCACCGGTCGCACGGTTGGCCGCGCGATTGTCTGGCAAGATCGCCGCACCACCGACTTCTGTCGCGAGCATGTTGGCCAGCAACCCTGGCTCACGTCGAAGACCGGGCTCGTCCTCGACCCCTACTTCTCCGGCACGAAGCTCCGCTGGATGCTGGAGAACATCCCCGAGTTGAAAGCCGGTGCGGAAGCCGGTCATCTTGCGGCGGGAACCGTCGATTCCTTCCTGATGTGGCGACTCACGTCTGGCACGACACACGCCACGGATGCGAGCAACGCGAGCCGCACGCTGCTGTTTAACATTCACGCGATGCAGTGGGACGACGAACTGCTGCGGTTCTTCGGAGTGCCGCGTGCGATGCTCCCGGAGGTGAAGCCGAGCGCGGCCGAGTTCGGTGTCACGAAGGGGCTCGACTTCCTCCCGGATGGCATCCCGATTCGCGGGGTCGCTGGCGATCAACAGGCGGCGTTGTTCGGGCAGGGTTGCTTCGGCCCAGGCACCGCGAAATGCACCTACGGCACGGGTGCGTTCTTCCTGCTACACACCGGTGACACCGCAGTGTCATCGAAGCACAAACTGCTCACGACGGTCGCCGCCACGACTGATGCAAAACCAAAGTATGCACTCGAAGGAGCGGTGTTCGTCGCGGGGGCTGCGGTTCAGTGGCTGCGCGACGGCTTGCACCTGTTCACGTCGTCGCCTGAGGTGGAACAACTTGCGAAGCAGTCGAACCCGGCCGAGGGCGTGCTGTTCGTGCCGGGGCTCACGGGGTTGGGCGCTCCGCACTGGGTGCCGGAAGCGCGGGGCGTCATCTTCGGGCTGACGCGTGCCACAACTGCAGCCGATCTCGGGCGTGCGGCACTGGAAGGCGTGGCGTTTCAGGTCGCGGACTTGATCGACGCGGCGAATAGCGACCGGGCGAGCGGGGGACGTGAGTCCCCTGATTTCCTGTTGCGTGTCGATGGTGGAATGTCGGCGAATGACTGGTTCTTGCAATTCCAGGCCGACGTGCTGGGGCGTTCCGTGGCGCGGGCGGCACACGGCGAATCGACGGCGTTGGGAGCGGCGTTCCTCGCAGCCGTGGGGGCGGGTCTCGCAGACGAGGCGAAGTTGGCGGCACTGATGTCGGCTGCGACGACGACATTCGAAGCACGTCTGCCCGCCGCTGATCGGGAACAGAAACTGGCCGCGTGGCGAAAGGCCGTGCGTGCGGTGATCGGGTTTTACTCGGTGGGCAGTTGAGGTATCATTGTCGGCGTCACGAAGGAGGAAGCGACGATGATCGTTCCGTTCCGCACCGACCAGGTGTGTTACCCCGATAGCGATGGGGAACCGATGGCCGACAACACGCTCCAATTCGACTGGATCGCGATTCTGAAGTGGAACGCAGATGCATACTTGGCCAGTAATCCGAGTGCATTTGTGGCCGGGGACCATCTCATCTATCCGGTCGAGAATGAACCGGACACACGGCTCGCGCCGGATGTGTACGTCGCCTTTGGACGACCAAAGGGCTACCGCGGAAGCTATAGAGTGTGGGAGGAGGACGGCATCTTCCCACAGGTCATCTTCGAGGTGTGGTCGCCGAACAATCGATACAAGCCGATGCGCAAAAAGTTCGAGTTCTACGAGAGGTACGGGGCCGAGGAGTATTACATCCTGTACCCCGAGTTCCCAGCCCACGCGGAAGGGTGGACACGCAAAGAGGGGCGACTGGTCGAGATTGAGTCAATGGATGGGTGGGTCAGTAAGCGCCTTGGGTTCCGCTTTGCCCTTTCAGCAGGCCAGTTGGCTGTGTTTGGACCCGATGGACGCGAGTTGCGTCGGCCGGATGAGATCGCGGCTGAGCGGGATGCCGAACGTGCTCGTGCAGAAGCCGAAGCGAAGCGTGCCGAATCCGCGGAACAACGCGCCGCACGGCTCGCGGCGAAACTGCGTGAGCTTGGCCTCGATCCGGACGCGACGTGATCGTCCCCTCGACTTTGTGAGGCCGGCCCCATGCTCCCCGCTGACGTTCTCCGACAGGTTCGCCGACTGCATCTCCGGGCGCGGCGACTCGTGCAGACGCTCCTGGGCGGCGAGTATCACTCGGCGTTCAAGGGGGCAGGGTTGTCGTTCGAGGAGGTGCGTGAGTACCAACCCGGCGACGACGTGCGGACCATCGACTGGAACGTCACCGCTCGCGTCGGGTTGCCATTCATCAAGAGGTTCGTCGAGGAGCGCGAACTCACCATCTTGCTGGTTGTGGACGTGTCCGGAAGCACGCGGTTCGGTACGGGCACGTTCACCAAGCGCGCTGCGGCCGCAGAACTCGCCGCATTGCTGGCACTATGCGCGACGAGCAACAACGACCGCGTCGGGCTCGTGACGTTCACCTCCGAAGTGGAGCAGTTCGTTCCCCCGAACAAGGGGCCGCGGCACGTTCTGCGAATCCTCCGCGACATCCTCGCCTACGAACCGCAGAAGACCGGCACCGACCTCGCGGCAGCGCTCGATTACGTGACCAAGGTGCAACGACGGCGTGCCATCGTGTTCCTCCTGAGTGACTTCCTCGGAACGGGGTACGAGAAGTCGTTCCGCCGGGCCGCACGCAAGCACGATCTCGTCGCGATCCGCACCACCGACCCGCGTGAAGTGTTGTGGCCGGCGGTCGGGTTGGTGCGGGTGCAAGATGCCGAGACAGGCGAGCAGGTACTGATCGACACGAGCGATCCCGCGGTTCGGAAGCGATTCGAGACCCTCGCGGCAGAGCGAACAGCGTCGTTCACGAAACTGGCTCGCAGCGCACAGGCCGACGTGATCGAGGTCGGCACCGACGGCGGACACTTCGACGCACTGCTCGGGTTTTTCCGCAAGCGGGACCGTCGCCGGAGACACGGCTGAAGAAGTGCGGAACGCGGAGTGCGGAATGCGGAATCAGAACACATTCGTGGTGTGCATTGCGTTGTTAGCGACATTCATCGCTACGATCGCTCACGCACAGGAAGCCCGGTTCACCACCGATCGCAAGGATCTGCGGCTCTCGGAATCACTTCGCGCAACGCTCGTCATCGAAGGCACCGCCCCCTTGCGGGTCGAGTTGCCGCAACAACAACTCGATCCCATCGCGGACCGCAACTGGAAGATTCAGCCTGTCGGCACGGCAAGCGTGACCCCACTCGGCGACAACCGCGAGAAGTGGACGCAGACGTTCCGGCTCGATCCGTACGTGCCTGGTAACGCGATGCCCGTGATCTTCGCAGCCGTGAAAGTGAATGGACGCGAGGTGCTCCCCGGTGGCTTCGAGGTGAAGGTCATCACAACTGTGGCCGAGTCGAAGGCCGAGAACGCGAAGCCCGTGACTGGTATTGAGGAGTTGCCGCCGCCCGTGATTGACACCCCGGGGTCACTCGCGCCCTGGTGGCTGGCTGCAGCGGGCATTCTAGGCGTGCTTGGGATGGGAATCGTCTGGCGGCTGCGGAAGAAGTCGCCAGCAATCCCGCCGCACGAGTGGGCGATCGGCGCGTTCGATCAACTCGAGCAAGGCGCGACTTCGGACGCGGAGCGGGTAGCGGGTGTGGCTACGATCCTCCGCGAGTTCATCGAACGCCGGTTTGGCATTCCCGCCACGAGGCTCACGACGGCGGAACTCTTAGCGACGGCGCAGAAAGCCGGGTCGGTCGAAAAAGCCGACACGCTGGCGTCCCTTCTCAACAGTTGCGATCGGGCGAAGTTCGCCGGGGACGTACCCGACGACAGTGGGTGTCGGGACTTGCTGGCCCGGTGTCGGCAGTGGGTTCACGATGTAAGCCCCGCCCTCCCCGGGCCAGGGTGAGGGTGGTTGCGGTCGCGACTTCCCTTTCAATGCCGTTCCGGGAAGCGGTGTCCACAGTTGTGGTGGGGACCAACCATCTGCGAGTGGCGGGTGCCGGTGGATGAAGCGGTTTCGTGACGTGTCGTAGAACAAATCCTGCGGGAACGTCGCGGCAGGTCGAGCGAATCGCTTGTCGATCAGGCCGACGTAAATCAGCGCCTCCAGGGTGGCCTGAGCGCAGTAGTAGCGTTCATTCAGGCCAAGGGGCTTGCCGAAAATCGCGGTTCGCAGTGGGCCACGCGGGCTGAACGGAGTTCCGTGCAGAAGGAAGCGGATCAGGGCGTAGCGCTTGCCATCACTTGCCATGGCGAACTCAGTCAGGCGGCGATCTTGCTCGGGGGTTAGCGGTGTCGTGCGGGCACGGATCCAGATGAAGCCGGGGTACGAGTTCAAGCGGTAATCGAGCGGCGTGATCCGGCTATAGAGCGTGTCGCTATACCCCGATTCGAACACGCCCAGGCGACCGTCGGCCATCGTGATGACAATGCCGTTGTGGCCGGGTTTGCCGGTGAGCGCGATCCGGAACAGCAGCGTCCAGAAGCGATTCGTGTCGCTCATGAGAAGCACGTCGCCCGGTTGTGGCGAGTACGGATTCACCGGCAGGCGTGGCTTCGCGTCGATATCGAACGAGGGCTGATTGAGGTAGCCGTTGGGGACGACTGCGGGCACGTAGGTGGGTGGGTAGTGCTTCGGACCGGTCGGGTCGCCGCCGGGAGCCAAGCCGAGCATGAGTGCAATCGCGGGAAGCATTCCGTCGGCCCCGTGAACCTTAAGCCATTCCACTACCTCAGTATGACCGATACGCCGCAGTTGGCAATGCAGCCCGCACAACAGTCACACTGGGACCGAAAGCCCCGAGGCTGCCCACTCCTCACATCCTGAACGACCCACACAACCCATGCTCCTGACCATCACCACCACCCGCTCACCCGCAACCGATCTCGGCTGGTTGCTGCACAAACACCCCGACCGCACACAGAGCTTCGACCTCACATTCGGCAAAGCCCACATCTTCTACCCCGAGGCGACCGAGGAACGCTGCACTGCGGCACTCCTCCTCGACGTGGACCCCGTTGGCCTCGCCAGGCGCGACCGTGCCCCGGAAATGCTCGCTCAGTACGTCAACGACCGGCCGTATGTCGCGTCGTCGTTCATGAGTGTCGCCATCTCGCAGGTGCTTGGTTCGGCGCTCGGTGGCAACTGCCGGTTGAAGCCCGAGTTGGCCGAGGAACCGTTGCCGCTTGTGGCCCGCCTCGCGGTCGTGCCGTGTCGCCGCGGTGGCGAATCGTTCTTGCGGCGTCTCTTCGAGCCGCTCGGTTACACCATCACTGCGACGCGGCACCCACTGGATGAACGCTTCCCCGAGTGGGGCGAGTCGCCGTACTTCACGGTCGAACTCACGGCCACGGTGCGGGTCGCGGACCTGCTCTCGCATCTGTACGTGCTGGTGCCGGTGCTCGACGACGAGAAGCATTACTGGGTCACGCACGACGAAGTCGAGAAGCTCCTGCGGCACGGCGAAGGCTGGCTCGCCACGCACCCCGAGAAGGAGCAGATCACCGCCCGCTACCTGAAACGACAGGGGAAGCTCGTGCGGTCGGCACTCGCGGAACTGACGGCCGACGACGGCACCGACCCCGACGAAGCCGCGGCCGATCACGACCTCGCCGAGGAGCGACTCGAAGCGAAGGTGAGCCTGCACGAACGCCGCCTCGCGACCGTGCTGGGTGTGCTGCAAGCGGCGGGCGTGAAGCGCGTCCTCGATCTCGGTTGCGGCGAGGGAAAGTTACTGCGATTGCTCGCGACCGATCCGCGCTTCACGGAAGTGGTGGGGCTCGATGTCTCGGTTCGCTCGCTGGAGATCGCCCGCCAACGGCTCGACCGCCAGCGACTTTTCGAGGGCCAACGCGAGCGCGTGAAACTCCTGCACGGAGCGTTGACGTATCGCGATACCCGGCTGGAAGGCTTCGACGCGGCCGCAGTCGTAGAAGTGATCGAACACCTCGACCCGCCACGCCTGGAGGCATTCTCGCGCGTACTGTTCGGCTGCACACGGCCTGCATTAGTCGTGCTGACAACGCCGAACCGCGAGTACAACGTGCGGTTCGAGAACCTCCCTGCGGGCAAGTTCCGGCACGCGGATCACCGCTTCGAGTGGACGCGAGCGGAGTTCGCGGACTGGTGCGCCGCTGTGTGCGTCACCCACGGCTACACGGTGCGACTCTCCCCGCTCGGCGACGAAGACCCCATCTTGGGCGGCCCGACCCAGATGGCTGTGTTTACTCGGCAGTGACACCGCGTTGTCAATCCACGTCGGTTGCCGCGAGGATTGCCACAGAAAGGCGGTCGGGGCGGAGGCAGATCAAACCGAGATCCCCGATCATGTAGTTGAACCAGGGCGTGCCGCGGAACGTGAACCACTCGCACTGCCATGCTTGAGCCGCAATCGTTTCTGGTTCGGCTGTCGGAACGCAACCCGCCAACCAGCCGAACGACTGCCAGGCATGAAGCCGACTGTACGCCCCAAATTCACCACGGCTGTACGCTCCACCCGTGTGCGCGACAGCGAATAAGAGAGCCAGTGCATTGATTGCGTGAATCTGCTGAACTATCAAATTCGCTCCGTGGACGGATCCCAGAGCCGCATCAGGAAGTGATTGGAACCAATCTGCGCCGTGGCGATCAACTTGAAGTGCTCGGTCAAGTTGAACCTCGATGGCTTCAAGAGCGCCGTTCGACTCAACTTCCAAATCTCGAACTGCAGCGAACGCAGGGCTGTTGCGATCAGGTCTTGTCAACAGCACGGGCAGAGGAGCGGGCTCCACCGACCGCCTCCGAATGGTCGTTCCGAGCAAGGTGGTTCCGTCTGGAATCCCCGCCTCAACCGGTAAACGCTTCAAAGGCAACCAGGCGAGTGGATGCCCTCGTTCACGCATCTCAGCGGCGTGCCGTTTCACGCTCGGTGAGGTGAGTGGTCGGCCACGGATCACCAGTTCGTGAAGCAGACAGGATTTCCATTCGAAGGGATCCTGACCCGCAGGGATCCGACCAAAGATCGGGCGAGTTCCGTTCCGGGCGCGGGCGCGACCCGCAGCCTGTTCACGTAGCACTGCGATTTGTCGCTGGCGTGCTCGCTGCCAAAACAACAAGAACGCCAGTGGATTGAGCCGGTCATTCGCTTTTTGTGGCGGCTTTCCATCTGGGTCAAATCCGGCGGGAGTGTCGGCAGATGTGGGGAACAGGTGTCGGAACCGGACAAGCAGATGAGCGGCAGGGAGGATCTGCCACGCCTCACGCACCGCCCCATTCTCGTAAACCTGGGTGGCCCTTCCTGGCACTTGATCCCATCGCATCAACTCGTTGAGAAATGGCACGAGTTGCTCTTCTTCCCGCAGTGCGAGTGCCAGTGCGGGTTCGTCGTGTTCGTCGAACCAATCCGCGAGGGCAAGTGCCGGAGTCTTCTCTGCGGGGTTGGCCACCGCAGCCAGGAACAAGGCCTCGTCTTCGGTCATCGGTGCACTATGGGGCAAGGCGTCACGTTAAGCGTTGAATCTTGGCAAGAACTTCGACGAGGAGGTCTGCTGGGAGGTGGCCTCCGCTGTCCTTGAGATCGACAGATGGTACCGACACAATCCAGGAGCAAACCACTTCGCACGGCTTCTTGAGTTTTGTCTCGGGATGGCCAGCGGAGTCAAAGGGAAGTTCCACAGTCTCGGTAAAGGGTGCTTGGCCTGTCAGGGTCGTGATCGCGGCAACCTGAACCTTTCCGGCTGGATCAATCTCGGCAGTGGCCGTCACGAGCACCGCTGGCCGCGCCTTGGAGTTGCCACCCCGTGAATCGGGGAGCGTTGCCCAGACAATCTGACCCTGCCTGAGGGACGACATGTACGCACCTCATTCCGTGGAGAATGGGTCGTCGGTTTCTTCGAGCCACGAGGGCGGCGGAGCGTGCGTCGCGGCGAGTGCTTGCAATCGGTCGGCGGGCAACGCGAACTTCTCGATCAGGATTTGCGCCAGGTCTCGCGAGGTTTGCCAGCGGGGGAAAAGCTCTTCGTAGAGGAGCCTTAGTTCATCGACGGCCCGCGTCATTTCTGCGATCCGGACGGGATTCGCACCGAACGCACGCTGGTGAATCTCGGTCAGGGCGAGGTAATCTTCCAGCAATCGCAGGTGGCCCTTCAGCAAGGCGTGGTAATCCTCGCGGGTCGCATGAAGTTCCTCAAGTCGGCGATTCTCCGCGGCATCCCGACAGGTCCGCTCCCAATCTCGCCGCAACTCCTCAGCAACTTCGTGGGCACGGAGCGCGAACGGCCCCGGAAAATCGTCCATCGCTCGTGGGCGGAACAAGTCTCGCAACATCGCGGCAGCCATTGATGCCTCCTCACTGCTATCATCCCGCAGAGGCGTGAACAGGGCAACACCACGATTGTATCCTCCGGCCAGTTCGTGTTGGGAGCGGTTCACGCACGGGATACGATTCGCCGTCGTTAAGTCAGGGCCGTTCCGGGTGCCCGGCGTTTGTTTCCGGACATGCCTGGATGATTCCGCACCGGCTACGGAGTTGTGGTGAGGGGCGAATTCGTCGCAACTGCAAACGCAACCAGTTGTTGACAAGATCTGATATATGTCATTCCGGACAGATAAAACGATTCTGGGCTGGAATAACCGTTCCGGCCGTGGTGTCCCCGTTTCTAGCCGGAATGAACGGGCCTGCGGTTTCACTTCACACGATCTCCGCGGTTGAAGGGACTGACTTCCCCTGAACCTTATAATGAGGATGTCGCGTCAGGTTCAGGGGATGATGATGCCAGAAGAATTGGTCGTCGGTCTAGCGGCCTGGCCGCTCAAGGTGCCCGCGAAACGTGCCGTCGAAATCAGCCGGGTTCCCGTCTCGCCGCCGACAGCGACGCCTGCCGAACTGACTCGTGCCGCGCTCGAAAAGCCGTTCGGTTTCGAGTCCCTCCGCCGCGCGCTCACTCCTGAAGATCGCGTGTCAATCGTCCTCGATCCGCACGTGCCGCACCTCGCCGAGATCCTCGAAACCGTTCTCGCGTACCTCAAGTCGGCGTTGATTCCGCCCGGTCTCGTGACGCTACTCACGACACCCGAATCGCCCACGAACTGGTCGAGTCAGTTAGCACTGGAGTTCGCCGGCGTGCAGCGGGAAGTTCACGACCCCGCCGACCGCAAGAAGCTCGCCTATCTCGCTTCGACGCAGGACGGCCGCCGAATCTACATGAACCGAACGCTCGTGGACGCCGATTTCACCATCGTCCTCACGGGCCGCGGTTACGACCCACTCGCGGGATACGCCGGGGCGGAAGCCGGCGTGTTTCCGGCACTGGGCGACGAGGAGAACCGCAACGCTTACCTGGGGCAGGTTTCCATCGAAGCCCCCGGCGAGGAACCGTGGCACGTGCGAGTCGAGGCCGAAGAAGTCGTGCGAATGCTCGGGCTCCCCTTCTTCGTGCAGGTGATCGAAGGTGCGGGCGACACGGTGCAAGGCGTCGTCGCTGGTTTGCTGGAGAGTTCCCCCGAAGGGGTGCGTGCGCAAGACGCACGATGGTCAGGCACCGTGACCGAGGAACCCGACACCGTGATCGCGGCCATCTCAGGCGACCCGGAGCGAATCACGTTCATGGATCTCGCGAAAGCCGCGATTTGCGCCGCACGATTTGCACCGAAGGGTTCGCGGATCGCCGTGCTTTCGGCTGCGGCTCCCGCGCTGGGTGAAGGTGCCGCGTTGCTTCGAGCGATGGAGACCCCGGTCGGTGCGAAGAGACGGCTTGCGAAGCGGATGCCCGCGGACTGGTCCGCGTGTCGGCTGTGGGCGTTCGTGACCAAGAACTACAGCGTCTTCCTCTCCAGCGGTTATACCGACGACGTGGCCGAGGAACTGTTCACGACACCGCTCCACAACGCGGCCGAAGTGCAACGACTCATCGACAGCAGCGAGAAAGTGCTGCTGATTCCCGACGCCCACAAGACGCTGATCACGATGAACGTTTAGTGGCATCGCTAAACTTGGAGCCAACCGCATGACGCCTTCCGATTACACTGCCGCCGTTTCCGGGGCCGCACTCTTCGATACCTCGGCGGTCGGCAAGTTGCTGCTCACCGGCCCCGATGCGCCGATGTTCCTCGGCAACCTCAGCACCAACGACATCAAGAACCTGCCGCTCGGGGGCGGGTGCGAAGCGTACTTCTGCGATTCGCGGGCGAAGGTGCAGTTCGCGGTGTGGATCTACCATGTAATGTTGGCCGACAAGCAACACGCCCTGTGGGTCGAAACCACAGCGGGCCGCAGTGCCGACCTGTTCAAGTACCTCGACCGCTACCTGATCTCGGAGCAGGTCGAGATTGCGGATGTGACGGAGTCGTTCGCACAGTTTCACCTCGCTGGTCCGAACGCGGCCGCGGTGCTGGCGAAGGTGCTTGGTGAAACGCTCCCCGAGTTGCCCGATTTCGGGCACATGGAACGCACTTTCGGAGCCAACGCGACGTGCAGCATTCGCCGCCGCGATCAGCTTGGTCTACCTGGGTTCGATCTCGTCTGCCTGAAGGAACACGCCGACGGTGTGCGTGACTTGCTGCTCGCCGCGGGGGCGGCGCAAGGCACCCCCGAGACCTTCGAGACACTTCGCATTGAAGCCGGCACGCCGGTGTTTGGCATCGACTTTGACGCGAATCGTTTCGTGATGGAAGTGGGCCGTGCGCCGCGTGCCGTGAGTTACGCGAAGGGTTGCTATCTTGGGCAGGAACCGATCGTGATGGCACGCGACCGGGCGGGACACGTGAACCGTGCCTTCCTGGGACTGAAAGTTCTCGCGGGCGAACCGCTTCCGGCCGGAACGAAGATCTTCCACGACGGGCAGGAGGTTGGGGTTGTGACATCGAGTTGTCACTCGCCCCGGCTCGGGGTGCCTGTGGCGCTCGGCTACCTGCGATGGAAACATCAGGAACCCGGCACCAAGATGGAAGCCGAAACTGGCTCGGGCAAACAGCCCGTGGAAGTGCTCGGCTTGCCGCCGCTCGGCGTGGCGTGAGGCCGACTACTTCTTCGTTGTCAGGAACTGAGCGATTCGACCCTTCGGCCCAGCGGCCCAGCCTTCACCCGTCGAGGTGAAGGCGACGCTGTTGTACTTCTCTTTATCCAACGGCTTCCAGGTCATGCCGTCGTCCACCGATACATCAGCGCCGGACGTGCCGACCGCCACCCACCGATCCTTCGCCCAGGCCACACCCGAGCGGAACGGCAACGGCTTCTCAATGAGTTTCCACGTCTTGCCGCCGTCCGTGGTGATTGCCCCCGTTGCTTCTGTGGCCTCCGGCTTGCGGTAATCCCCGCCAACGATCACGCCGTGGTCGCGATCCCGAAACGCGATTGAGAACACACCTGCTGACTCGATTCCGGCCAGTAGTGGCGTGTCACTGACTGCCCAGGTTTTCCCCCGGTCGCCCGAATGGAACACGCGAGCTGCCTTGGCCCCACCCGTGCAGAACCAGGCGTCGTTCTCACCACGGGTGATGAGGCAGGTGCCACTGGCCGCGAAGCAACCCTCATTCGGCAGTGCCGCGGGCCGACTCTTCTCCGGCAGCAGGGTCCACTTCTCGCCGTCCTCTGTGACGATCAGTTGGAAGCGGCCATCCACAGGGTCGCTCAGAGCAATCCCGTGCTTCTCGTCCCAGAACGCGACCGCGTCGAAGAACCCCTTGGGCTCCGTGTTCTTGAACTGAAGCCCCCAGGTCTTGCCGCCGTCCGTGGTCTTGTAGATCCGGGAGTCTTCGCCGGGGCCAGCACTCAGCAGGTAGGCTGTCTCTTCGCTGAATGCCTCCACATCGCGGAAGTCGAGTTTGTCCGCGTCAGGCACCGTGCCCACAGTCCAGGTCTTCCCGCCATCGGTGGTGCGGCCGAAGGTTCCCTTGGTGCCGCTGACCCACGTCACTTTCGGACTGACCACTGATAGGCCACGGAAGTCCGCGTCCGTCTTGATGGCCTGCACTTGCCACTGACCGAAGGCTACAACTATTCCGAGTCCGCAGAGCAAGGTGGCAATGACGAACGGCTTCATGGGTTCTCCTACGTTCCACAAAACGTTTGGTAGTTGCAACCGTCGGGCGGCGGTGCCTGATACGGTGCCCCATCCGCTCTCAGTTCGTATGGCGACGCCAGGACCGTCAGCAGTCGATGCATCACCGACAGATCGTCGTGTTCCTCAGCAGCGGCGAGTGCCTCTTCCACCCGGTGATTCCGCGGGATGACCGCCGGATTGACGGTTCGCATGAGCGCGAACGTCTCGGCATTCGATCGGCCCTCCTGACCGATTCGCTGCTGCCATCGTGAATACCACACCTGGAAATCCGGCGTCTGGTAATGGTCGGCGGTGAGCGACTCCGAGGACAGATCGCGGAACGTGTTGGTGAAATCGGCCCGCGATTTTTGCATCCAGTCGAGGAGTGTCTGAATCAGTTCGTTGTCGCAGGGCTCGGCGGTCTGGAGTCCCAACTTCTTCCGCATTCCGGCAAGCCAGTACCCCTCGAACTGAGCGGGGAACTCGCCCAGAACCTCCATGGCCATCGCGACAGACTTCTCCGGGTTGGCATCGAGAAGCGTCAATAATGTCTCGGCGAGGCGGGCCAGATTCCACTGCGTGATGTTGGGTTGGTTGCCATAGGCATAGCGGCCGGCGTGGTCGATCGAACTGAACACAGTCTCCGGGTCGTATGCGTTCATGAACGCGCACGGTCCGTAGTCGATCGTCTCCCCGGAGATGGCCACGTTGTCGGTGTTCATCACGCCGTGAATGAACCCGACAAGCTGCCATCTCGCGACGAGAGCGGCCTGCCGGTCCGCGACCGCTCGAAGGAATTTCAGGTACTTGTCCGGTGCCGTTGTCAATTCCGGATAGTGTCGATCGATCGTGTAATCGGCCAGCGCCCGCAAAGCTGGCTCGTCGCGGCGTGCCGCGTACTCGAACGTCCCGACCCGGATGTGGCTCGCCGCGACGCGCGTGAGAATCGCCCCCCGCAACGGGGAGGTGCGTAATACCTGTCTCCCCGTGGTGACGACCGCAAGGCTTCGGCTGGTGGGGATGCCGAGCGCGGCCATCGCTTCGCTGATGATGTACTCGCGGAGCATGGGCCCGAGCGCGGCCAAGCCGTCGCCCCGGCGCGAGAATCGCGTTGGCCCTGAACCCTTGAACTGGATATCGACGAGCTTGCCCGACGGCGTGTGGTGTTCGCCCAGCAGGATCGCGCGACCATCACCGAGCATCGCGAAGCCGCCGAACTGGTGGCCGGCGTAGGCTTGCGCGACCGGGTATGCATCTGCTGGCAATTCTTGGCCCGCGAACAGCGCCGCAGCCGCCTCCGCCGAGAGCACACCGAGGTTCAGGCCGAGTTCATTGGCGAGCCGGTGGTTGAGGATGGACACCCGTGGTGCCGGTACGGCAGCAGGCTGAGCCGGGGCAAAGAGAACGTCCGGCAGTCGCGAGTAAGTGTTGTCGAACCGCCAGCCGACCGTATTGTCATCGACCGATGTGGTCGGAGTAACCATCGTGTTTCTCCAGTGGTGCCCAAGCGCCGGGTGCCGTTTACCGGTCCTTCGGCGGGGCTTGTTTCTCCAGCCACGGACCGACCTTCTCCGCCCACTTGGCGGCATGCGCTCGCAAGCCGGGACCACTGAAGTGGACGCCCTTGCCGCCGTTCTCTCGCAACTCCCCCTTGAGAGAGTCGGAGTCCGGTCCTTCGACCGCCACACCGTCCTTCCACAACGACGCCTGCGCCGCGCGGATGTCCGGCGAAGCCTCATCGCCCGGCACGTGATAGCTCACCTGAGCTACGAACCACGGCGAGTCCCAACCGATGTCCTTCCGGCTGTCGCGGATGAGTTTCTCGAGATACTCGCGGTACTGCTTGCCAGGTAGCGTCCGGGTTGCGTCCTTCTGGTTCGCGTCGCTCTCGCCCTGGTGCCAGAGCACAGCCCGGAAACCCTGCGGGCCGAGTTGCTTCATGCGGTCGCGGAAGGATGCGTAGAGATCGCCCTTGCTCTCCCAACTGCCATCAACGAGCTTCCGCACGTGGCCTTCGAGCGTCGGCGGGTTCGGGAACGTCGCCCCCTTCGGCAGCCACTCCCGCACGCTCGTCGCTCCGACACCGCACGCCACAAACCCGACCGGCACGCCGAACTTCTCCGCGATGGCATCGCCGAATGGTGGCAGGAAACTGCCTCCACCCCCACTCGCGCCGGGTTGCGGGTCGTTGGCGAGTTGCCAGCGGGTTCCGTCGAACGCGGCCACACGTTTCGTCTTCGTGGTTTGCTTCTCCGCTCCGTGGTTGGCTGAGTTCGACTGCCCAGCGACAACGAACACCTCACCGACGCCGATCCGCTCCACGGTTGTCTGTGCGACCGCCTTGCCGCCAGCCATGGCTCGCACGTTCAGTTGGTACCACCCGCCTGCGGCCACTTCGATGGTCGCATCGAATGCCGCATCCTTGATGGTGGCGTCGAGCTTCTTCCACTCGCCCGGCTTCCCGTCGGTGCTAAGCCGGTATTCGATCACGTCGGCCTTTCTCGCCACTTCACTGAGTTTGCCACGAACGCGGACGGTGCCGACGTTCTTCGCGTTCCGCTGGGCAACCTGATAATCCTGCGGTGAGTCGAGCAACAACCCCACCCCGGCCTGGGCGATGACGAACGCCACGAGGTCTGCACTCTGGAAGAACCCGGGCCACATGTTGTGCCCCTGCTGTGGCGGGACGATCAACGTCATCGTGCCGCCGAGGGCCGTGTAACGCTCCTTCACGCGTGCACTGTTGGCCTCAAGCGGCACCACCTTGTCGATGTCGCCGTGGATCGCGAACAGCGGCACCTTCGCCTTCGCCAGACCCGCAAGACGATCGACCGGGTTGAACTCCTTCAGCTTGGCCTGGAGCTCGTCCGGCTTCATTTCGAACGCCCCCGCAGCCTTCGCCACGCCGGGGTAGCTGGCAATGTCGCACACCGGGTAGATGCCAGCGAATGCGCTGACCTTGTCCGGGTTCGCGGTCGCCCAGGACAGCGTCATCAGCCCACCGCGACTGCGGCCGAGCAACACGGGCTTCGCCGAGTAGCCGCGAGCAATCATGGCAGCGTGAAGGGAATCGAAGATCTTGTTTCCGGCCGGGCTGCCATACGACTCCCCGGCGTCGACCCCGGCGATGGCGATGCCCGCGGCCTGGAACTTCTCGAACATCCACTTTTCTTCCGGCCCCGGCAGGTTCGGCAGCGTTGGGGCGTACCACACCCACGGCTTCGCCAGTGCGTGCGGATCGGCCTTCGCGGGGATGATGAAGGCGGTGCGACCGACCACCTCGAACACCTCGCCCTCGAGCGGGAGTTTCTTCACGGGCGGGTCGGCGGCCGCGGCACCAAGCGGTAACACCAGAACCAACGCGATCCCGTAGAACAGTTTCATGAGTGGCACACGCGGTGTGAGATTGCGGTTCTCGAAAGACGGCTGATCGGTTCTCGTAAAGTACGATGGTACACCGGCTCGGGCTGGAACATTCAATCTAGCCGGTTGGGAAGGCAAGTCACAGTCACACGGGAGAAACACATGATCCGGTTCGCGCTCGCAATCGCTGTGAGTTCGGTACTCGCGGCTCCACTTGTCGCACAGGATGTGGACTCAATCGCCGGGAAGCGGGTCGTGTTCCTCGGCGACAGTATCACGCAGGCCGGCGGTTACATCGGCTTCACCACGTACTACCTCGAAAAACTGAACCCCAAGAAGGACTTCGACATTATTGGTCTCGGGCTGGCGAGCGAGACTCTTTCGGGGCTGAGTGAGGACGGCCACGCGGGCGGGAAGTTCCCCCGGCCTTGCCTCTTCGAGCGACTCGGTCGCCTGTTGGAAAAGGCCAAGCCAGAGATCGTGTTCGCCTGCTATGGAATCAACGACGGCATCTACCAGCCGCTCGACAAGGACAGGTTCGCCGCGTTCCAGAAGGGCGTCACCAAGCTGATCGAACAGTGCAAGGAGGCCGGCGTGAAGCACGTCTTCATCGTCACGCCGCCGATCTACGACTTCAGCCCCAAGAAGGACGAGTTCAACTACGACTCGGTGCTGACCGAGTACGCGAAGTGGGAGCTCACACTGAAGACGCCGGGCGTACACGTCATCGACCTACACACGGCCATGCGAACGGCTCGCGAGGGTCGCACGACGCCGTTCTCCGGCGACAAAGTTCACCCCGGAGACGACGGACAATTGTTGATTGCGAAAACGGTCCTCGCCGCCCTCGGGGTCAAGACCCCGGACGAGACGCTCGCGACCATCAAGGCCGATCCGCTGTTCAAGTTGGTCGAACAGAAGCGGGGGATGCGCTCGGCCGCCTGGATGAAGCACATCGGCTACATCCGCGAGAAGACCGTCAAGCCGGAACCACTCGGGACAGTCGAGGCTGACGCGGCCAAGGTTCAGGAGAAGATCGACGCCCTGCGGCGGAAGGAGTGACTGGGCCGTTTCCAGACGGTTGCGGGTGGGGATTTGCAAGTTGTTCCGCTCCCGCAGGCCGTTTCGTGCATGGTCCGGTTGTGCGATCTGCCGATCCGACAAAATCTCGCTGATCTGCACAATCGTGATTGTCGACCACCAGCCATAATGGCAATCTGAACTTCAGTCGCCACCCTGGAGTTCACCATGAGTTGTCGTTCACTTTTGATTCTTTTATTGGTCGCTTCTCCGGCCAACGCGCAGCCCACGCAGCCTGATCCGACCAAGTTAACGCTCGACCGGATCTTCGTGTCAGACGAATTTCGCGGCGACCGCATTCCTACCGTGAAATGGCTCGAAAGCGGTTCATACACCACGACCGAGCCATCGAAGACACACAAGGGTGCGAGCGACATCGTACGGTTCGATGCAGCAGGTAAGAGTGAACTCCTGGTCCTCGCCGAGAAACTCATTCCGCCGAACGCGAAAGATCCCCTTGCGATTCAAGGCTACGAGCTTTCGAAGGATCTCGACGTGGTGCTGATCTTCACCAACTCGGTGAAGGTCTGGCGGCAGAACACACGCGGCGATTACTGGACCTTTCGGCGTTCCACCGGCAAGCTCGCGAAACTGGGTGGCGAGGCCAAGCCCTCGACCTTGATGTTCGCCAAACTGTCGCCCGACGGCACCCGCGTCGGGTACGTCCGCGAGAACAACGTCTTCGTCGAACCCGTGGAAGGCGGCACACCCGTAGCGATCACGACCGACGGCTCGAATGATGTAATCAACGGCACATTCGACTGGGTGTACGAGGAGGAGTTCGCATGTCGCGACGGGTGGCGCTGGAGCCCCGACGGCAAGAGCATCGCCTACTGGCAACTCGACACACGCGGCGTCAAGTCGTTCACACTCATCGATAACACCACGGAGAACTACCCGATCCTGAGAACGTTCGCGTACCCCAAGACCGGGGAGCGTAACTCGGCCTGCCGTGTTGGCGTGGTCTCGGCGACTGGGGGCGCGACGAAGTGGATCGAGGTGCCCGGCGACACCCGAACCGACTTCTACATTCCCCGGATGGAGTGGGCAGGGAATTCGCGACAACTCATCGTTCAACGTGTCAACCGATTGCAGAATGCGGTCGACGTGATGTATGCCGATGCGAGCACTGGCCAGGTGCAGTCCGTCCTCACCGAACGAGACGGAGCGTGGGTCGATGTCAACGACGACCCGTTGGAGTTGGTCGAGAACGGTAAAGCCATCACGTGGCTGAGTGAACGCGACGGGTGGCAGCACCTGTATTTCGCCTCGCAGGATGGCAGCAACGTGAAGCGCATCACCAGCGGCAAGTTCGACGTGATTCGTGTGCTCCGCATCGACGAGAAGGCCGGCTTCGTATACTTCATCGCCTCACCGGACAACCCCACACAGCGCTACCTTTACCGCTCAGCGCTGAACGGCACCGGTCGCCCAGAGCGATTGAGCCCTGCTCAGCAAGAGGGCTGGCACGACTACAACTTCTCACCCGAGGGCACATTCGCGGTGCACACCTACTCGTCGTTCGGCAACCCGCCGCGGGTCGAGCTTGTTTCGCTCCCCGAGCACAAGGTGGTTCGCACGCTCGCCTCCAACGATAAGCTCCGCGCCGCGCTTGCGAAACTGACGAAGACTCCCGCCGAGTTCTTCCGTGCCGCGAGTGGTGGCACCGAGAAGTTGGATGGCTGGCTGATGAAGCCCGCAACCTTCGACCCCGCGAAGCAGTACCCGATCGTGTTCTACGTGTACGGTGAACCGGCGAGCCAGTCTGTGACCGACCGCTGGAGCGGGAACCAGTACCTGTGGCATCTCTTGCTCACGCAGCAAGGGTATGCTGTGGCGTGCATCGACAATCGCGGAACGCCATGCCCGCGCGGCCGCGACTGGCGCAAAGCGGCGTATCGTCGGGTGGGCACACTTGCATCGGAGGATCAGGCGATCGCGGCACGCGACCTTTTGAAGCAGCGACCGTACCTCGACCCGACGCGAGTCGGGGCGTGGGGCTGGAGTGGTGGCGGCTCGCTGACGCTCAACCTGATGTTCCGTCACCCGGATCTGTATCGCACCGGGATTGCGCTGGCCCCAGTGCCCGATATGCGGTTGTACGACACGATCTACCAGGAACGCTACATGGGGTTGCCACAGGAGAATGGCGAAGATTACAAACGCGGCTCGCCACTTACCCACGCGGCGGGCTTGAAGGGTAATCTGCTGGTGATCCACGGCACCGGCGACGACAACTGCCATTACCAGGGTGTCGAACGACTCGCGGATAAGTTGGTCGAACTTAACAAGACGTTCACGATGATGGCTTACCCGAACCGTAGCCACTCGATCAACGAGGGGAAGAACACGACGCGGCACCTGTACGGCATGTTGACCCGCTACTTCAACGACAACTTGTCCGCTGGCCCGAAGCCGTGACGCGGACACGTTGACCTGCTGGCACGTAGAATAGCGATCCCACCCTCCTCACGGGCTCGCTGCTATGCCCCCAGGTCGATGTTTCCGCATTGTCTGGCTGACCGTCCTGCTCCCGATCGGTTGCGCCAAACCACCCGCGTCAAGGCCCGAGTCGCCACCGCCGCCGGTGACCGTGGCCATTGCTCAGTCGAAGACAGTTCCGGTTCAGATTCGTGCGATCGGAACTGTAAAGGTCATTTCCACGGTCAGCGTTCGGCCACGGGTTGGCGGGGAAATCACTGCGGTTCACTTCACGGAAGGGAGCGATGTGAAGAAGGGGCAAAAACTCTTCACGATCGACCCACTGACATACGAGGCGGCGGTGAAGTTCGCGGAAGCGAACGTGGCGAAGAACGCGGCTCTGCTCAAGGGGGCCGAACTGTACTTGAAGCGAATTACCCGCGGCGGAATGACCACGATCTCCGGTGCCGAACTCGACTCGGCAACGACTGCCGTTGAAAGCGCGAAGGCAGCCGTTGCCGCAGACGAAGCGGCTGTCAACTCGGCCAAGGTTCAGGCAAGTTACACGGTCATCACTTCGCCGATCGACGGACGAGCAGGCGAAATCCTCGCCACGAAGGGGAACCTCGTCGCTTCGGCGAATGCGAGTCCGCTTGTGGTCATCAACCAACTCAGCCCCATTACCGTGTCCTTCGCGGTTCCGGAACAACAACTGCCGACCCTGGCCGCCGCTCTGATCACTGGTCCTCTTAAGGTCGAGGTGGACTTGCGAGGTGGCGGCCCGCTTGCCACGGGAACGCTGGAATTCGTCGATAACGCCGTTGATGTCGGTACGGGCACCATCCAGTGCAAGGCCGTCTTCGCGAACGCGGACCGCAAACTTTGGCCGGGGTTGTTCGTCGATGTGACGCTGACCCTCGGGGAACGGCCGGGGAGTGTCGTCGTGCCGGCCTCGGCGGTCCAGACTGGGCAACAAGGGCAATACGTGTTCGTCATCAGTAAAGACGACAAAGCTGAGGTGCGGCCAGTCACAGTGGCATTCGAAGCGGGCACCGAAACCGTGCTTGCGTTCGGGCTCAAGGGTGGCGAAACGGTAATTGTCGATGGGCAACTTCGCGTCGCAGCGGGGAGCAAGGTTGATGTCAAAAGCCGACCCAACGACACCCGACCGGTCGCGGGGGAATCGAAGTGAATATCTGTGCCCCGTTCATCCTCCGGCCGGTGATGACAACGTTGATGACGATTGCCGTGGTCCTCGCGGGGTCGCTCGGTTACAACTCGCTCCCGGTCAGTGACCTGCCGAACGTGGACTTCCCCACCGTGGAAGTGACCGCGGCCATGCCCGGAGCAAGCCCGGAAACGATGGCCGCAGCCGTCGCCACGCCGCTCGAAAAAGAGTTCACGACGATCCCGGGACTCGACAGTTTGTCGTCGAACAGTGTCCTGGGCTCTACCTCGATCACCTTGCAGTTCAGCCTGAACCGGGATATCGACGCGGCCGCTCTCGATGTGCAGTCGGCAATCTCGAAGGTCGCGCGGTCGCTGCCACCAGACATGCCAAGCCCGCCGTCGTTTCGGAAGGTGAACCCCGCCGATGCGCCCATTCTCCTGCTCGCGCTGCGGTCTGACACGCTGCCTCTGTACGAGGTCAACGAGTACGGCGAATCGGTCGTGGGTCAGCGGTTGTCGCTGGTGAACGGCGTGGCACAAGTGCTGGTGTATGGCCGGCAGAAGCGTGCGATTCGGGTGCAGGTCGATCCCAACCTGCTCGGCGCTCGGCGTATCGGCATCGATGAAGTTTCGACGGCGTTGCGAGACTCCAACGTCAGTCTGCCAACGGGTGCGTTCCAGGGCGACCGCCGTGCGTTCAACATCCAGGCCACGGGGCAACTCACCGAAGCGAAGCAGTATCGCTCCGTGATCGTCGCGTACCGCGATGGAAGCCCCGTGCGGCTCGGTGAACTCGGCACCGTGATCGACGGCGTAGAGAACGACCGCAATGCCGCGTGGTTCTCGGAACGCGGTCCGGATGGCTCACCCGGCGAGCCTTCAAGATCCATCATCTTGGCGGTTCAACGCCAACCCGGCGCGAACACCGTCGAAGTCGCGGACCAAGTGAAGTCGCTGTTGCCGACGTTGCAGGCGCAGTTACCGCCGTCGATCAAGCTTTCGATTCAGTTCGACCGCTCGGCCCCGATCCGCGAATCGATCGAAGACGTGCAGGTCACGCTGCTGATCGCGCTCGGGTTGGTTGTGCTTTCGATCTTCATGTTCCTGCGGAATGTTCGCGCGACGATCATTCCGAGCCTTGCATTGCCGGTGTCGGTCATCGCGACATTCGGAATCATGCATCTGCTCGATTACACGCTTGACAACCTGTCGCTCCTCGCACTGACGCTCGCGGTGGGGTTCGTTGTGGACGATGCGATCGTGATGCTGGAGAACATCGTCCGCCACCTCGACATGGGTAAGACGCCACTCAGAGCCGCCCTCGACGGCTCGGCCGAAGTCGGGTTCACCATCGTGTCGATGACGATTTCTCTTGTCGCAGTGTTCATTCCCGTGTTGTTCCTGGGCGGAATGGTTGGTCGGTTGCTGCGGGAATTTGCCGTCACCATTTCTGTCGCGATTGCCGTCTCGGGGTTCGTGTCTGTCACGCTCACGCCGATGCTCTGCGCTCTGTTCCTTCGTGGCGGGCACGGCGCAACCCAGCAGCGAGGCTACTTCTACCGCTTCACGGAAGCGATCTTCGTCGGGATGCACACCGCCTACGCACGCACGCTGAAGTGGACTCTCAAGGTGCGATTCCTGGTGCTGGTGTTGTCCCTCGGGTTCATCGCGGGGACGGCGTATTACCTTACGATTCTCCCAAAGGGGTTCATCCCGAGTGAGGACGCGGGTCGGATCACGGGCGTGATCGAAGGGCCGGAAGACATTTCGTTCCGCGGCATGGTTGCAATCCAGGGAAGGATCACTGAGATCATCCGTGCGGATGAGAACGTCGAAGCCGTCAGCAACACCGTCGGCAGTGGGAACACCGGATCGGTCTTCGTTCGCCTGAAGCCACGGCACCAACGACCACTGTCCGCGGATCAAGTTGTGGCCGAACTCCGCCGCAAGACAGCCGTGGTCACGGGCGTTCGAACATACTTCCAGAACCCGCCCCCCATTCGCATCGGCGGGAGGTCGGCGAAGAGCCTCTATCAACTCACGGTTCAGAGCCCCGACCAGGAAGCGCTCTACGCCTCCGTGCCGAAGCTCGAAGCGCGGATGCGCGAGATGCCGGGGATCATGGAGGTGAACAGCGACCTGCAAATTCGCAGCCCGCAGGTGAATGTTCGGATTGATCGCGACAAGGCGACAGCCCTCGGCGTGTCCGCACGGCAGATCGAGGACGCACTCGCGAACGCCTACGGTTCCCGGCAAATTACCACGATCTATGCGCCGAACAACGAGTATCGCGTCATCCTCGAAGCCGACCTGGCTTACCAGAAAGATCCAACGCTGCTTTCGCGGCTTTATGTCCGGTCGTCTCACACGCCGCCGTTGCTGATCCCGATCGACGCGATTGTCAAAGTCGATCGCGGTGTCGGCCCGCTGGCGGTGAACCACACGGGGCAACTTCCGTCCGTGACGATCTCATTCGACTTGCGCCCGGGGGTGTCACTGGGGCAGGCCATCACGGAAATCGAAGCCCTGGCAAGGAATGAATTGCCGCCCTCGCTGACGACGAGTTTCCAGGGGACCGCCCAGGAGTTCCAGCGCTCGGCACGCGGGCTCGGCATGTTGCTCATCGCAGCGGTCGTGGTGATCTACCTCGTGATGGGAATGCTGTACGAGAGCTTCATCCACCCCATCACGATTCTGTCCGGGTTGCCGTCCGCGGGTGTGGGAGCACTCCTGACCCTGCAACTCTTCAACAGCGAGTTGAATCTGTTCTCGATGGTCGGGCTCATCATGCTGATTGGTATTGTGAAGAAGAACGCGATCATGATGATCGACTTCGCCCTGGAAGCCGAGCGGCAAGGAATGTCGGCCGAGAAAGCGATTTACGAAGCGTCGCTGGTTCGCTTCCGACCGATCATGATGACCACGATGGCGGCACTGTTCGGGGCGTTGCCGATCGCGCTGGGATGGGGGGCTGGGGCCGAATCGCGAAAGCCACTGGGACTTGCAGTCGTCGGGGGGTTGCTCGTGTCGCAGGTTCTGACGCTGTACTTCACACCGGTCTACTACATCTATCTCGACAAACTCCGGTTCCGCCGCCGGCCTGTGGAACCGGGACTCGCACCTGAGACGACTGTTCATTGATCATGTAGACAGGCCGGGGATTGCTCCCCGGCCTGTCCACTCCTGACTTCAGAGTGCGATCAGCCTCGGTTCTTGATGATCATCACCTGGATAATCATCTTGGCTTCGTCGTCATCGACTTCGAGGGCGGCCTGGAGTTTTTCGATCAACTCCTTCTCCTCGTCTTCCACGGACCCATCGGAAAGCACAATGTCCACCGCGTTGCAGAACGCCGGTGCTCGGAGTCGCTCGGGCAGCGCGGGGGCGCACTTCTCAACGAGCGCCTCGGGGCCACCCTTCTTCAAGACCTTCAGCAGGGTGTCCATCAACCGGTTGAACTTTTCCGGGGTGTAGTTGGAGAACAGCTTCATTCGGCCGATCGCTGACCACAAACCCCGGGCCTCTTCTTCGGCAATGTGCCCATCGGCTGCGGCTGCGGCCAGCAGTACCCCAGCAAACCCTTCGTGGGGGCCGAATGTGTTCTTCCCCTCGCCGCTGAACATATCGAACAAACCCATAAACCACCTCCGTTGGTGAGACACCTTACTGTTTGAGATGTAATGTCCGATTTCTTTCGCCCATCTCGACGGAGATTTATTGCACACCACCTCACGCAACCTCGCAACTACTTTTCGCACGACGCTCAATTCCTTCCTACTCCTGTCGTGTCAAACACGCTACGACCACGCACGGGATTCGAATCATCTTCGCCGAGGTGGAGTTGGCCACCGATCACCTGCGACCTCGCGCAAACTTGCGACCAGGATCGCGGACGCGGAGCCGACCGCATTGACGAGGGCAGTACGGTCGGCAAAGAATTCCTCAACTCTCCAATCTGCCGGACCTGTAACCAGAGTCGGAGCCGGGGAAACGCCTGCGGGAACGATTGAGCCCGTGAGCGGCACACGGCGATCCGGTAGTTTCAGGCGAGCGCTGAGGCACCAACCGACTTCGACTTTCGCGATGTGGAAACTGACTCCGGGCACAGAGGTGATGGCAACCCGTTCGATCGGCCACGATTCCATCGCGGCAGTCGCAACCTGGTACCACTCATCCAGCGCAAGGGAGAGTTCGCTGAGCATCCCTCGAAGGTAGACGCCGACCACAGTGCCGATTCGAACGGTGACACGATCTCGTGTGCAATCCCAAACCCAGTCACGTTTCGAAAGGGGATTTGGGCCAATCCCGATTGCGGCGAGCCACTCAGCCGGAAACCCCGCGGAGGCGACTGCCGCGATTTCCGCCTGGGCTGTGTAGTAGAGTCGGTCCTCGATCAGTTCATCTTCTCGGAAGCTTCCCGCAGTGACACCTCCCCACAAGAACTGGCCTCTCGCTCGCGTCTCGGGATCGTCGGCCTCGCGGAAAAAGTCCGCCAACACGAGTCGGGTTGTGTCATCGGCGGGATCGGCCAGAACCGACGCCAGAAGTGATTCGCGGTCCGTCAAATGAACTCCACTTTCCGCATGATGTTGCTCTCATTCGTGGAACACCATCGTCTTATTGGGGTAAGAGCGGTCTGGAAATCCTGAAGAGCCTGCCGGTGTGAAACCGTTCCTCACGGCCTCTTCAGTCGAAAGCTCAAGTTGCGATAGCCGCGGCCCCAAACCGGTTTGCCAGCTCTTGACGTGTCCCAATAGCCGGGGTACGATTGTCCGCGTGGAGAATGCTGCATGCAGAATACATAGTCTCATTGAGTGTCAATTCTCTTCCGCGTCCGGAGGAAGTCATGGCTCGGGCACCAATCGGTCGGGCAGGATTCACGCTGATTGAACTATTGGTGGTAATCGCGATCATTGCGATTTTGATTGGATTGTTGCTTCCGGCTGTCCAGAAGGTGCGTGAGGCTGCCGCACGGATGAAGTGTCAGAATCAGCTCAAGCAACTTGCCCTGGCGACACACGGTTATCACGATGCCGAAGGGCGTTTCCCGGCGATGTACGTCGGCAGCGGGGCCAACCACTCATCTGCTGCGTCGGCCACGAACATGACCGTCTTCTTCGCGATCCTTCCTTATCTCGAAGAGGGGAACCTCCACGCTCAGGCTGCTGGAAAGGGATACGGTAGCCTCGCTGCCGGAACCGTGATTCGAACGTACCTGTGCCCCTCCGCGACAGTTTCCCAGGATGGGAAATACAAGGATCCATGGTGGGCCGTTGGGCACTACGCCGCGAACTACCAGGTGTTCGGCAACCCGGACGCGGGCGACAACCTCGGGAACATGGTAGGCACGCCGAAGCTGAGTTCGTCCTTCCCGGACGGGACATCGAACACCGTGGTGTACGCCGAGAAGTACGGGATGTGCGGAATGAGCACGTCGGGCTCGGATCCACACGGGAACATCTGGGTCCACGGAAACTACATCGTGAAGTACATGCCGCTATTCGCCTACGGGAACCGCGCCGGTACGGCCGGATACACCGCACAGGGGCAGTCCGGCTGGGGTCCGGCGATTGGCAAAGTGGGAACGTCCGCGATGTTCCAGGTTCGGCCCGATCCTTATCAGACAGCGTGCGATTGGTCCGTCGCCCAGACTCCGCACGTTGGCGGCATACAGGTGTCGTTCGCCGATGGGAGCGTCCGAAGCGTTACGCCGGGTGTGGCTCCATCGACGTGGTGGGCGGCGTTGACTCCAAGCGGTGGCGAAGTTCCTGCGAGTGACTGGTAACCAAGGAGATATCGTGTCCGCTCCCGCACCTCGTGTTCGCCCAGTGACCCGCACGTCGCTGGCCGACACCGCTTACGAAGCGATTCTCGATGCGATCCTGTCGGGCCGCATCCCTGCCGGCGAGGAAGTGAGCGAAGTTTCGCTTGCCGCCGATCTCGGGATCAGTCGCACGCCCGTTGCTCACGCCGTACAGCGACTCGCGGCTGTCGGGCTCATCGACCGCCCAGCCGGGAAGCAACCCCGCGTCGCGCGATTTGACCGCGAGGAGGTGCGGGAGTTGTACGAGATGCGCGAACTGCTCGAATCCGAGGCTGCGGCGCGTGCCGCGACGCGACTGGTTCCCGAGCAACTCGAAGCCCTGGTCGCCGATGCCGAGAAGCTCGCGGCTGCAACTCGCAGCCCGTCGTGGGCCGAGAAAGCGATCGCGTTCGACATCCGGTTCCACGACGAACTCGCGGCCGCGTGCGGGAACTCGAGGCTGTGCGATCAGATCCGCCAGTATCGGCTGCTCGTCCGTGCGTTCTGTCGCAGCACGGGACGAAAGGAGAATCTGGCTGACGCTCTTGAAGAGCACCGCCACATTCTCGCCGCGTTGACCGCACGCAACCCCGCAGCCGCTCGAACGGCAATGGCCAACCACATCGCGACCCGCAAGCGGGTCGTCCTCGCCGAACTCTACCCCGCCCCGGAGGCACATTCGTGAACCGTCTCGCTCTCCTTGCGTGCCTCGTCGCGCTGTCCGGGTCTGCCCAACTGCGAGCCGCCGACACGAAGCCCGCGGCGATTTACGCGCGTGACAACCTCGTCGCGTGGTGCATCGTTCCGTTCGACGCCAAGAAGCGGTCGCCTGAGGAGCGGGCCGCGATGATGAAGAAACTCGGCTTCAAGAAGTTCGCCTACGACTGGCGTGGCGAGCACCTGCCGACGTTCGAGCGTGAGATTGCCGCCCTCAAGAAAGAAGGGATCGAACTCACCGCCGTGTGGTTCCCCGCCGGGCTCGGCAAGGACGCACAAACGCTGCTCGACGCCCTGAAGAAGCACGAAATCAAGACGCAACTCTGGATCACGATGGGCGGCGGTGGACCGGCGAAGACTACCGAGGAGCAGGCCCAGAAGGTTCGCGACCACGCGAAGGCGATCAAGCCAATCGCAGACGAAGCCGCGAAGATCGGCTGCACGGTCGCGCTCTACAACCACGGCGGATGGTTCGGCGAACCCGAGAACCAGATCGCGATCATCGACGAACTGAAGTTGAAGAACGTCGGGATCGTGTACAACCTGCACCACGGCCACGACCACCTCGATCGGATGCCGGAACTCATCAAGAAGATGAAGCCGCACCTGCTCGCATTCAACCTCAACGGGATGGTTCCCGACGGCGAGCGGAAGGGGAAGAAGATCATTCCGCTGGGCCAGGGAAGCGAAGACCTCAAGCTGATGAAGTTGCTCGCGGACAGCGGTTGGACCGGCCCGGTCGGGATTCTTGGTCACACGTCAGACGACGCGGAAGAACGATTGAAAGACAATCTCGACGGCTTCGACTGGCTGCTCCCGCAACTCGGCGGCAAGGAACCCGGGCCGAAGCCGATGCCGAAGACGTACAAGGTTTCTTCGGCCGCACCCGCTCCGACCGCAGGGTGGGTTGCGGAAGGCCGCAAGGAGTATCGCACGCCGCCGTTGACAGTGGAGTGTGTCGCCACGCTGACGGGGAAGGGCGGGTACAACATCCTCGTTGCGTCCGACACGAAGGCATCCGGCGATCACTGGGAACTGTTCACGATGCCAGGCACGGGGCACCTCACGGCATATCTGCCGGGGCGGAAGCCCGACCACATCCACTCGAAAGCCGACGTTTGCGACGGGAAGCCGCACACACTCGGACTCGTTACGGAAGCCGAGAAACTCCGCCTCTTCGTGGACGGGAAAGAGGTCGCCGCGACGGATGCGAAGCCAACCGGGAAGGCGGGCGTTGCTGGCGGGCTCGCGTTCGGCAGGCTCGTCGAAGGTGGTATGGGGTGCGATGGCCGCGTCACGAAAGTGCGGATTTCTCAGGGAATGCGTGAGCCTGCGAAGCCTGACGACGCACTCGTAGCCAACGACACAACCGTTGGTCGCTGGGAGTTCACGAAACCTGGAGCGGAAGCGGCTGACACGTCGAAGCTGAAGAACCCCGCCAAGTCCGCTGCGAGTGACACCCCGGTGTCACTGACGATTCCCGCTGGCCCAAACCTCGTTCCCGCTGATCCCAAGTGGACCGCAACGCTGATCGACCGCTCGCCGGACGAAGCCTACATGGCAGTCAAGGTGGATGCCGTCGGCAACGTGTTCGTCGGCGGTCGCGAGAAGGTGTTTCGCTTCGATGCCGAAGGGAATTCATTCAAGCGGCGGGAACTGCTGCGGCTCCCGCCGGACTCCATCGTGATCGGTCTCGAGTTTCGTGGAGACGACCTGTACGTCCTCGCGGCCCACGGGCTGTACATCGTTCCCGGTGGTCGCGTGAAGACAGACGGGCTGAGCCCGAAGCGAATCCTCTGGGGCGTTCCGCTCGACTATCACGTCAGCTTCCACTGCCTCGCGTGGGGCCCGGAAGGCGACCTCTACCTCGACCACGGCGACCCGCTCCTCGGATACGGCGACTGGCAACGCCCCGATCATCACGGCTGCTGGACGCTCTTCGCGGGACCGAACGGCGACAAGTTCGCCTACACCGGTGCGGGGGCGGTGATCCGCGTGCGGCCGGATGGCTCGAACCCACGGATCGTGGCGGGCGGGCTTCGCGGGCCGGTCGGGCTGGCGTTCGACCGCGACTGGAATCTGTTCACGAACGACAACGACCACGAGAGCATGGCCGACCGCTACGCACCCGCGAAGTTGCTGCACGTCACCCCGCACGCCCACTTCGGCTGGCCTCGCGGGTGGATGGCACGCAAGTCGCCCGACCGCGCCGACCTGCTCGACTGCCTGCACGGTTCGCTCGGTCGCGGCGTGCCGTGCGACCTTGCGGTGTACGATGAACCCGGCAGCGCCGCGATGCGCGGCAACCTGCTGATGTGCCGCTGGGATCGTTCGGCGGTCACGCGCTATCCGCTCACCGCGAACGGCGCGAGTTTCACCGCCACGGAGCACGTCTTCGCTCAGGGGAACAACAACGCCCGGCCGACGGGAATCACCATCGACGCAAGTGGTCGGGTGTTCGTGACGAGCTTGTACCTCAGCGGCAACGTCGTAACGCCGAAGTGCCCGAGCGACCTGAGCGTGATCGCGCCCGTGAGCCCGAGTGCGGTCGAGGCGTTCGACGAAACGAAGGCCGACGCCGAGAAGCTGTGGGTCGCAATCAACAGCGATTCGTGGGACGTGCGCCGACGAGCACACACGGAATTACTGCGTCGCGGTGGGGACACGCTCGCGGATTCCGTGCGCCGGTTGAAGGCCGCGAAGGACACAGACATTGCCGCTGCTCATCTCCCATGGCTCGCTGCCGCGGGTGGGAAAGAGGCAACCGAACTCCTCGGTGCGCTTGCGACAGACAACACAAGGCCGCGACTGCGAATCCACGCACTTCGGGCGCTGACCGCGTTCCCGAATCTGAAGCCACCGGCGAAACTGTTCGCTGATGCGCTCACCGATCCGAGCCCTGTCGTTCGGCTCGCGGGGCTTGCGTGGTTCCTCGACACAGATTCTGCGTTCCCCCTCGCGCCAGTCGCGAAGCTCGCCAGTGACGCAGACCTCGCATTGCGACAGGCCGCTGTCACGCTGCTGGCTCGCCCGAGTTCCACGGACGACCTCGCGAAGCTGGCGACCTCGGGTGACCCCGCAACGCGTCTCGCGGGTGTGCTGGCGGTCGGTACCCGCTTGACGCTCCCACCGCCAACCGCCGCTGCACCCGCTGGAGTGAAGCTGCACTTCCCGAACGATTCGGCATTCTTCAGCACAAAGCTCCGCTTTGCCGATGCTGCCGAGCCGATCGCGCTCGCGTCGCTCGGTCCGGTCGGGAGTTACACGATCGCTCAGAAGTGGGCCGCCACGAAGCCGACGGCAGAAGAAGAAGCGTTGTTCCAACTGCTTCTGCGTGCCCTCGACGACGACACGGATGAGGTGCGGAACCAGGCCGCGTTCTTCCTCGGGTTGCTTCGCGATTCACGGGCCGAGCCCACAATCGCGAAGGTTCGCCTCGAAGCGAGAACGCGAGGACTCAAGGAACGCCCGCCGGTCGCCGTTGCAAAAGTGTGGTGGCTCGGGCCGTTCCCCGATGCGGCCGTTGTCGGCGGGCACGCTGTCGAGCGCGGCATCATCGACTTGACAGCGACACACCCAGCCGGTGAGAAGAAACTCGGCTGGCATGAGGTTCTCGCCGAGTCGAGCCGTGTTCCTTCGGCGGGGGCCGGCGCGACGTTCGCGTTCTTCCGCATCCAGAGTCGTGAGCGCCAACCCGCCCTGTTCACCGCAGCCGATGGTGGTGCGGTTCGAGTTTGGCAGAATAGCCGTGCCGTGCCAGCGGAACTCGGCGGCGTGTTCGTGCTCGACCTTCAGCCTGGTGGCAACGATGTGCTCGTGCGAACGGAGGGAAAGGGACCGCTCGAACTCGCGGTTCGCGTCAGGGCTGCGGTGTCGGTCGAGTTGCCCGAGAAAGACGACGGGGCGACACTTGCGGAACGCTTGAAAGCGGCGAAGGGCGTGGCTGTGCCTGCCGAGTTCCTGACGACGGACTGGGCCACCGAGGGCCGCAAGGGTGACGCCGCGAACGGTCGAAAACTGTTTGGCACACTCGGGTGCGCGAAGTGTCACGCAGTCACGGCCGACCAACCCGGCGGCGGCGCTCCGAGTCTCGCCGAGGCCGGGAAGCGGTTCACGCCGGCGCACGTCGCCGAGTCTGTGTTGCTGCCGGATCGTGTGATCGCAGCCGAGTTCCGTGGCGCGAAGATCCTGACACTCGACGGACAAGTGTTCATCGGGCTCGTGATTCGCGAAACGCCAACGGAACTGGAGGTGTTGCTGCCGGACACTCAGCGGAAAGTGGTGAAGGTCGCGGATGTGGAACAGCGCACTCTGGTGGCACAATCCCCGATGCCCGCCGGTCTGGTGAAGACCCGCGATGAACTCCGTGACCTGATCACGTACCTGCTCAGCGACCGCCCGCTGCCACCGTGACACCAACTGAGGATGCACCCACTCTGAGCGCACCCCGCAGGTCACTTCGCAGCGGGGATTTCGTTCACCGTGTAGTAGGCGTTCCGGTGTAGCAGTTCGTCCTTGTCTCGCGAGCGGAGCGCACCGAGATCGAACTCGTGGACGTGGCCGCGAGTCAGTTTGTCCAGAACCAGCATCGCGGACATTCCGTCTGCGGCCAGCTTCACGCTCTCAACGACTGGCTTGGTTTGCTCGATCTCCGGGCCGCCGTACGCGCCGTGGTAGGGGTGCGTGAACGTCGAGAGTTGGTACGATTTGGGATCGTTGCCCGTTGTTGCTTCGACCGGTTTCGTGAAGGCGATCTTGAAGCCCGTGGGTTCAATGGTGACTCGCTTGATCTCGAACGGCATCTTGCCGCTCCAGTCGATACGTTCCAGTGCGAAGGGCTTGATGCCGCGCACCGGCCAGCCGCGATTCGTGCCGCCGCACAACAAGTTGCCCCCTTGTGTGAACTCGACGTTCAGGATGCCGGTCGAGAGCCCTTCGCGGAAGGGGTAGCACGCTCCCTGCCATACGCCGTTCACCTTCTCCGTCGTGGCCCGCATGATGACTGATTGAGTGTAATCGCCGAGGAACATCTGGTCCTCGAACGGCCCGAACTTGCCCTTCGTCATGTCGAGCGTGAAGCCGGTGATCGAACGCCCCATGCGGATGTATGGAAAGACCACGGCGTAAGGCGTGAGTTGCTTAACCCGCTCCTTCTCGGTGACGATGCGTGTCCCGGACTTAGGCGTGATGGGAACGGGTCCCATCTCGGGCGCTTGCTTGTACCAGTTGAAGCTCGCGGGGTGCCCATGGAAGCTGCCGGGCGCGACTGCCTTCAGACTGCACGAACAGTTCCAAGGCCCCTGGCTTTCGATGTAGAACAACGCGCCGTGTTCGTTGTGCCCGATGCCGCCGGGGCTTCGGAGCCCACTGGCGAGTGCCTTGGTTTTGCAGTCGGGGGTCACCTTCATCACGAAGCCACGAAACAACGCGAAGGAGTCATAGGAGTTCGACAGCCCCAGCGCGACGTGCAGGCTGCCGTCCTTGTCGAACTTCGAGCCAAAGGCATACTCATGGTAGTTCGCGTAGCCCCAAGCGTCGGAGATCGTCTCGAAGCGGTTGGCTTTGCCGTCGCGCTTCGTGTCGGTCACGCGGGTCAGTTCGCAACTCTGCGTGACGTAGAACGCCCCGTCCTTGTAGGCCAGCCCGAAGATCTCATCGAGTCCGGTCGCGTACAGGTGGTACGTCGGGGTCGGCCTCTTCTCGTCGATGCCGCTCAGGATGTAAATTTCGCCGTGACGCGTGCCGACGGCCATGCGTCCATCGGGGAGCAGGCAGTACGCACCCGACTCGATCACCATGTCCTTGGGGATCGGGACGTTCACGATTGGGTAGAACTCGCGCTCGCGCTCCTCCGTGCCCCACCGACCACCGACATCTTCGGCGTCAGCGATCGACGGACTGAGGGCACACGCTGCGAGCAGGAGCAGCCGAGCGCATGAGTTATGGAAGGATTTCATAGGTGAGAGTCCGTGTGGATTTGCCCTTGGGAATCTCGAACTTGAGCAACAGTTCCGAAGACTTCGAGTCGGTTGTGGTCGGCCGGAGTAGCGTCGGCACGGCGGGGATGCTCAGTCCGAGTCCGGCCGTTTTGAATTGCTGCTTCGACTCCGTTTCGACCTTTCCGGTGAGAGCGCGGAACCAGAGCGTTTGATCTTTGGGCGAGTTGAACGTGAACGTCCGCACGAGTTGCGATTTCTTGTCCGCGATCTTCCCGACTGAACGGTCCTCAATGTCGATGTCGCCACTGAGGTACATGAACGTCGGGATCGACGCGTCGTCCATGGCGTATCCCTTGAACTGGTAGCCGCGGTTCTTGGGGTAGAGCGGGTCGGGGTTCACCGGTGCTTCCTTGGTCATCACCGGGCGGAGTGGCCACGCCGCCTTCTCGTCCGCGAGGTCACAGAACGACAGGTCTTGCGCGAGTTGGACGAACTTACCAGCGGGGTTGAAGCCGCCCGAACCTTGGCCACCACGGTTCACCCGCACGAAGTCGCCCTTCCAGAGAGCCGTGAGCGTTCCCGTCTCCGCGTTGAAGGCGTAGTTTAGCTTGTCCGGGAACCCGACGGCGATCCCGCGATATCCCGCCACGCTGCTTCTGCCGCGATATGTGCGGGTGGCGTCGGTCACGGTCAACAGCGTTTCGACCGTGCGGATACCGGAAGGCTCGGGTGCGGACGTTCCCAGGGACAGGTAATACCAAATGGCTTCGATCTGACGATCGGTGTCTCCGTTCAGAACTTTCTTGAGAACGGCCTGCCCACCGGGCCAAGAACTTGGCATGACGGTCCGTGGCCGGAAGGTGCTCGGCTCACGCAGGAAGTGGTAGAACCAGGCTGGCTGGAGGCGTTCGGTGGTCGTCATCAAATCGATTCCGGCCTTGTTCGGCGTCTTCCCGTTGAAGCTGTGGCACGCGAGGCAGTTCAAGCCCTGATCGCCGACCAACTCCCGCCCGGCCGCCCGCATTTCCTTCTCACGGTCACGCTCCTTCTGGTTCTGGTTCGCACCCGCACCCAGAGCCTTGGGCAATGAAAAGTCGATCGGCTTGACGGCATCAAGCTTGGCGAACAACTCCGGCAGGTGCCGTAAGTTTGCCTCACCGAACTGAGGCATGCGGGTTGCCATGTACGGCCTCACGCCGTCGCCATCGAAGAGCACTTTCTTCATCGTAACGCGTTGCAGCTTTGCACCGACCAATGTGAGTGGTGGCGGAATGCGTCCTTCGTCTCCCAGCTCCTTCTCGCTCGACCGAAAGTGCTCGTTGAGTTCTTCCGTCACCCCACCGTAGTCGTCCCGCTTGTGGCACGCGATGCAGTTGAGCGTTGTGAGCGTGACGGCCAGTCGTTCCTTGTCGGACGGTTGCTCGGCCTTCTTCGCGAGCGCCGCACGAATCGCCTTGATTTGGTCTGCGCTCAGGTGGAACCTTGGAGCCTTGTTGGGCATCACGGCCAGACAACCACGGGTTGCGTCCGCTCCCTCCAGCGAGCCGACAGGCTTTGCCGCGGGAATGTCGCCGACCTTGTGACACGCGGCGCAGTTCAGCCGTTGGAAGTGCTCCTTACCAATTGCGACGAGTTTCTCTTGTGGTTCAAGTGCGACGACCTTCGCGTCGGCTTTGCCAATCAAGTAGCTGGCAACAGCCCTGGCCTCGGGCGGTGTTAGCTTCATGTCGGGCATACGGCCCGATGGTCGGATGCGAGCGGGTTGCAGGAGAAAATCGCCCAGTGACGCGAGGCTGTATTTCGCGGGCAGGTGTCCCAGTTCGACCACGCCTTCGCGAACCAATTCCTTGCCAGCATCGTCACGCGGCGAGTGGCATGTGACACAGCCGACCGAGTGGAACAATGCCTTCCCAGCGGAGGCTTCCTTTTCTTCGATCGCCACACGTTGGAATTTTCGGGGTGATTGGGCGATCAGGAAGTGAGTGAGAGCCTCAGCGATCTTGTTCCGTTGATCCTCGGGTTCAGCAGCGAGCAGGTCCGGCATTGTTGTACCGGAGTGGGACGCCGATGGAGACGCGATGAACCGTTGCAGGAAGTCCGGCGCGAGACGCGACCCGACGTCGGATAAATCGGGAGCAACTCGTTCCAGTGATGCGGAATCGCCCTTGCGAGTGTGGCACGCACCGCACCGCAACTCGCCGAGCAATACCTCACCCACTTGCGGTTCGGACAGCGGGTGCTTGTTGGATAGCCCAACCACAACCGGCGGCGCAGCGAAACACGTCGAACTGAAGGACGCAACGACCAGTCTGGCCATCAATGCGAAAACCAGTGCTTTCACGAGCAACCCCAGAGCACGGCAACAGTGCATGAATAATGGGCTTGGAACCTACCCAGCACAGCGAAACTCGCGGATATATAAAAATGCTACCCTTGGGGTACGGACAGATCTTGTCCGTTTCCCGAACAACGACTGCAATCCGCGCACACTCGCGTGCCCACCATGTCCACCCTGTGGGCACTACGCCGCCTTTCCTCGACACGGTTCTTCGGTCACTTCTTCCCAGCCTGTAACAGTTCAGCCATCGCCCGTCCGAGTCGATCCCCGGTTTCGTAGTAGGTTTCGGCGTTGTGGTTGTAGTGGTAGCCTTGATTGCTGGGCGAATTCGCCGCCTCGCGCCAAAGGTCGCGCGTATCCACAGCCTTGACGTTGCCTTCGAACTCCGGATATTTCTTCGCGTCGCCGACAGCGAGTTGTGCTTCAGCGATCTTCAACCCGAAGCCGTCGCGTCCGGGATTACCACAACCCGTGGCGAGGACGAACTTCGCATTCGGGGAGTCAAAATCCTTCCTGAGCGACTTGATCAACTGCACGAGGTTCTGCTCGTAACGACTGGCGTGTGCAGCGTTCTGGTCCTTGTGGCCCTGCCACCACACAAAGCCTGCGATCTCGTAGCCCTGGTCCTTGTAACCCGGGTAGTACTTGGCAAGTTCTTTGAGGACTGCCTTCGCGTTGGCCACGTCGTCGTCGTACTGTTTCCCGGCGTACCAGAGGATCCCCTTGGGTTGCGTATCTTTGTCCCACGACGCGGGTGATTCCTTGTATCCCGCATAAATCTTACCGTCGAGTTCAAACTGCTTGCTTCCGGGTGGGAGCAGATCCCAGCCCAAACTGCGATTGCCGATGCACGCCTTGAGGAGCAACACCGGTTCATCGTGAATGTGACCCATGACGTGGCCGAATCCCAGTTCGGGGCCGAAGTTGCCGGTTGGTGCCAGCCACTCGTTTCGCATCACCGCCATGTTGTTCCCCTTTGGCATCACAAAGACGTGGCGGACGTCGGTGCGCACAGTCCATTTGCCCTTATCATCCACGAGGTGTTGGTACTTTCCTTTCTCCTTGACCATGTACTCTAACGACCCCTTTGTACTCGCAGGACCGACTCGGCCAAACCCGAGCATGTTGGATTGCCCCATCATGATGAAAACCTTGACGGGCTTACTCTGGTCTGCTGGCTTGCCGTCCGGTTTGGGTAGTTGAGCCGGAACCTCTGCCGCGATGACGCCAGAGACGATCATCGCCATCGCGGCAGAGGCCAAGAGTAAAACCGATCGACTTCGATTGCGGCATTTCATGAGGTGTCTCCAGTGAGCGAAAGGTGATACTTCAAGCGGTGGGTTCGGTGGTGCGAATCAAGATTGAGCGGTGTCAGCGGGGAATACGCGGTTCGGCCCTTGTCAGAATCACTTATCACGTCCTGATGGATGACTCAGTGTGTCTTGACCTCCAAAACGATTTACCCCACGGGCGGCCACGGTATCGCGGGAGCCACTTCGCAGCCTATGCGGGGTTGAGAAGTCAGTTCACGACGTATATCCCGACCGGTCCGATCAACAGCTATTCTGTAGAACCCGCACGGTACACCTGGGTATCGTGGGCAAGCAAGAAGGTTTCGGAAGAGAAATCGCTGGTGTGTTAGCGGTCTGAGTTATCCCTCTGGCCGACGAAAACTTGGACCAGAAATCCCTCTGGCTCCAACATCACTCGGCGTCAGTGTGAGGAACACCAACCGATACGACAGATATCGCTCGGTCGGCTTGCTATCGACGAGTTTGAGGGTTGAAGACAGACCAGGGGCTGTCCCACTCGTCTCGCGAATGATCCTATCTCCGATAGTGTCGTACGTGGCCAGTGCCGATGTCCCCATCTGAGGTATGCAAGGTGCTCAGTAGTTCCCAATCACCTGACCGTCGTCCCGATTCGAGAGGTTGTACAACGTGGGCAGGGTTACGGACTGTGCGAGGAACCGCACCGCACCGTCGCCCAGCAGGATCATGATGCCGCCCGGGTGCGGGGACAGGAGTGGACGGTTCTGCCCGAAGGCCGAGTCGCCGACGCCCTTGTTTTCCCAGGTCTTGTCGTTCACTGAGTACCGTACGGAGGTGATGTTCCAGTGCCGGTTCTCGGTTGCTGGACCCGGGCCCATCGAGAACGAGTGACCGAAATCGCTCCGGCAGTTCACGTTCGCACCCGAGGCGTTTACGCACCAGTCGCTCTGCTCGCCAACGATCATGGTGTTCGAGGTGCCATCCGTGATGTCAGTGATCCGGCGATCCTCGTGTGAAACCAGGACCCCGCCACGGGAAGTCTTTCCAATCCCGCGACTGATATTCGTCTCGGTGTCACGGTTGACCATGGTCGAGTGGTCTACGGCACCTGCGATGCCGGTGTAGGTCGGTGACGCCACGCCTGGCGGGTTGGGGGTGTTCGTCGGGAGAACCCACTTCTTGAGCGTAGAGGAGGGGCAGAACATCAACTTGAGATCCTTGCCCGAAATGAGTGCGCCGTTGTACTCGTTGTGGCCGGTGTATACCAGGCCCGTGTTTCTGTGATACTGCGACGTAAAATCAAACTGGGAGAAGATCGCACCCTGTTCGATGTACGGCAGGGTAAGTGCCCACCACGAGTGCCCGTATCCGTTCATTGGCGAGATGGTTCCTCCACGTGGGAACATGCCCTTTGCGTCGTGGTGGGCGTGCAGCGCGAGACCGACCTGTTTCAGATTGTTGCTGCATTGCATTCGGGCTGCGGCTTCCCGGACCTTCTGCACGGCGGGCAGTAGTAACCCGATGAGGATGGCGATGATAGCGATGACTACCAGCAACTCAATGAGTGTGAATGCACGATTTTTGTGATGGCTACGAGGCATAAATCTGCTCCGTGAACGACTCACGCCCTACCAAGATCTGTTTGATTGCCTGCGGTCCTCTTCGCTCATTTCCATCAACTGGACGACGATTGTCGTTCACCGGAGTTTGCTTCTTTTCTCGCCGGCGTGTGGTCGCCGAGAGAACCTCTTCCGGCCTTCGCCGGATAGGCGATATCGAATTCCATTTTCAGACGATTGAGAACCTCGTCTCGATAGGCTGGCGACACATGGGCTAACTCGGCCATGATGTATCCCATCACGTTGTTGGCCGTTTTCTCTTCATCGGTGTCGCCGGGATAGTTCTGCCGAATCACCGTCATGTATTCGGATCGCGACTGATTCAGAACGAAAAACTGCCTGGTTACCTCCACGAGGGTCGTTCGGCCCGAAATTAAATCGGCGATCAACTCATTCTTGATCGTGACTCGCCGAAGGATGTCTCGATTCACGACATCAAGATGGTTATGAAGTTTTTGTTCTTCCTCGAGCTGAACTCGCGCACCTCGAGTTTGGAAGATATCGATGTCGAATGATACGCCGCACCCGATGTGGGCGACGAACGCGACCACTGGGAGTGTGAGGATCACTGCGGCGTACCGAAAGGTCAGCATGTTTGCGTCTCCGGGTCCTGATGTGGCGGGTTTGAGCGGATGCCATCCAGGCCACGTCCTTGGGCCTGCGAGCATTCCAGGTTCTCAACTCACCGGTGGCTTTGGTTCACACGGCTATACCGAGGCATCCAGCCTCTTATTCCCATATCACTTATAACGATCGAAAGTATTGTTTCCGGGAAAATCACTATTGATTTGAAGAAAATATGGACATGGTGGAGACGCCACGTCGAGTGGGGTGTGATGTTGGATCTTCGGTGGCCATACAGGCGGCATGCGGGCGTCTTTGCCGGGCCGCAACATTACGCAGAAACGCACGGATGGGACACGATCATCACATTGGCGAGTACGTCGGTCCTGAGAGTTGCGACCGCAACTTGGCGACCCTCCCAGCGAGTACTGCAATCAGTGGCAGTTCAACCATCGGAGGTGAGTTTTATCCCAGGCAGTGCCATCTCTGTGCCGGCTAATCGCCGAGGTTGGCAGTCGCCAAATCGTTTGTCAACTCCGGACGATCTCCTTCACGACCCTTCCGGACACATCGGTCAGGCGGAAGTCCCGGCCTGCGTGCCGGTAGGTCAGTTTCTCGTGGTCGAAGCCCATGAGGTGCAGCACGGTCGCGTGCAAGTCGTGAACGTGAACCTTGTCTTGTACGGCTTTGAAGCCGAAGTCGTCGGTGGCCCCGTAGGCCGTGCCACCTTTCGCACCACCGCCCGCCATCCACATCGTGAAGCCGTGGTGGTTGTGGTCTCGACCGTCGCCACCCTCGGTCGTCGGAGTGCGACCGAACTCGCCCCCCCACAGTACCAGTGTGTCGTCGAGCAACCCGCGCGCCTTCAGGTCTGTGAGCAGCGCCCCTGCAGCGCGGTCCATGTCCAACGCGAGCCTTCGCGTGCTCTCGTTGTGATTGCCGTGCGTGTCCCACGGTTGGCCGTTGCCGTAGTAGATCTGCGTGATGCGAACGCCGCGCTCGGCCAGTCGCCGGGCCAAGAGGCACGCGTTCCCGAAGTGGCTCGTGCCGTACATCTCCCGGACCTTCTTCGATTCGCGGTTCAGGTCGAATGCGTCGGACGCCGCGGTTTGCATCCGGAACGCCGTCTCCATCGTCTGGATGCGTGCTTCCAGTGCCGGGTCGCCGCCGCGTTCGGTGGCGTGGTCGCGATTCAGTTCACCGAGCAGATCGAGTTGTTGACGCTGAGCCGCAGCGGTCGTATTGGGGTTGTGAAGATGCGGCACCATCTTGCGCGGGTCGAGGTTCGAGTGGTTGATGTATGTGCCCTGGAACTCGGACGGCAGGAACGCGCTCGACCAGAGTTCGGCAAAGCGCACGGGTCGTCCGGGGCACAGCACCACGAAGCCGGGCAGGTCGGCGTTCTCGGTGCCGAGGCCGTAAGTGAGCCACGCACCGAGGCACGGTCGGGTTGATGTCAGCACGCCGCTGTTCATCAGATAGAGAGCCGGGCCGTGGTTCGGGTTGTCGCCGTGGACCGCACGCAGCACGCACAGATCGTCCGCATGGCGTGACAGGTGCGGCAGCAGGTCGCTCATCTCCAGGCCGCTCTCGCCGTGCTTGCTGAACTTGAACGGAACGTTGAGCAAACCCGACGTCGGGCGTTCGGTGCGGAGATCGACTTCCTTGGGCCGCTGCCCCGCGAACTTGTTGATCAGCGGTTTCGGGTCAAGGAAGTCGGGGCCGAACGGTCCACCGCTCATGAACAGATGGATGACCCGTTTCGCCTTCGGCTTAAAGTGCGGACCAGTCGGACTCCCCGCGGAGGCGGTCGGCACGAGCAGGCCCGCGAGGCCGAGCGTGCCCACTCCGCCGCCCAATCGTTGAAGCAGTTCGCGGCGCGAGGGCAGGAATGCGGAGTCAGCAATCATCGAAGGATCCTCGCTCGGGAATGTCTTGGGGTCAATCGATGAACAGGAACTCGTTGCTGCCGAGAAGCACGTGGGCGTACCGGCTCCAGGTGTCGGCAGCGGGCTTCTCGCCGAGGAACGTCAGCGCGAGTTTGATCTCTTTTTCCGTGGGCACACGATTGAACAGCAACTCGTAAGCCCTGCGAACGCGAGTCGCGCCGCCGGCGGGAACGTCCGCTTCGAGTCGCTTCGCGAGTGTTGCAGCTTCCTGGCGGAGCAGGGGACCGTTGAGCGTGAAGAGTTGCTGCAATGGCGTCGTAGTCGGAATGCGGGTCGCGCTGTGCGCGAGCGGATCGGGGAAGTCGTGCAGGCGAAGCAGATCGGTTAGGTCGGTGCGGCGAACGAGACCGTACACCGTGCGTCGGCGGTTGCTCGCGTCTGCGAGTTCTTGGGGCGGGCCGCCGAGTTCACGACGCAGCGTGCCGTTCACGGCGAGCATCGCGTCACGCCACGATTCGACTTCAAGCCTGCGTCGGTTCATCCGCCACAGCCAGCGGTTGTCCGGGTCGATGGCCTGCTTCGTGGCGTCGGGTGCGCTGGCTTGCTGGTACGCGGCCGACAGCATGATCTCGCGATGCAGCCACTTCAAAGACCATCCCTCTGCCACGAATCTCGCCGCGAGATCGTCGAGCAATTCTGGGTGCGACGGCCGTTCACCCTGCCGGCCGAAGTCGCTGAGCGTATCGACCAAGCCCCTGCCGAAGTGGTGTTTCCAGACGCGATTCACGATCACGCGGGCCGCGAGCGGAGCGCCATCTGTCACGATGGCCTTGGCGAGTTCGAGCCTCCCGCTTCCCTGGGTGAACGGTTTCGACTCGTCGCGCGAAAGCACGGTGAGGAACCGCCTCGGCACAACTGGCCCGGGCCGCGACGGGTTGCCGCGAGTGTGCATCGCGATGTCGTGGCCTTTGCCGTCTTCGTACTCCAAGCGAGTCTGGTTGGGACCGCGAGACACCACCGACACATGCGCATCCGCGATTCCGCGCACGCTGACGGCCTTGTATCCGGGTGTCTCTTCGAGATGCTTCACGCGGGCGGTCAGTTCCTCGAGTTTGACTCTCGCATCGGCGGGAGCTGGTTTGGCCGCCTTCAACGTTTTGATCTGCGATTCCAGAGCCTGAACTTCTTGCTCCGCCTTCCGCACAGCCGCAGCCTCGGCATCGGGAAGCAGCGGAAGATCGACTTGACGCATCCCCGCAATCACCCCCGCCAGCGCGTAGTAATCCTTGGTGCTGATGGGGTCGAACTTGTGATCGTGACAGCGAGCGCACGCCGTCGTGAGGCCCAGGAACGTGCCGGACACCGTGTCGATTCGCTCTTCCCATTCGTCCGCGACGATGGACTTGATCACTTCCACGTCGAGTTGCAGTTCCTTCCAGTAATCCGGACTGACGCCCATGAACCCCAGGGCGGCCCGCTCTTTCGGGTCGACGCCCGGCATGAGGTCGGCGGCCAACTGCCGCATCACGAACTGGTCGTAGGGCAGATCGCTGTTCAGCGATTTCACGACCCAATCGCGATAGGGCCAGGCTTGACCACGCGGCGTCATCCACGTTTCGGGAACGTCGCAGTAACGGGCCAGATCGAGCCAGTAACGAGCCCAGCGTTCGCCGTAGTGTGGGGAGGCCAGCAGGCGCTCGACGAGGCGCGAATAAGCGTCCGGTTGCGTGTCGCGAACAAAAGCATCGACCTCCTCGGTTGACGGCGGAAGCCCGGTCAGGTCAAACGACGCCCGGCGGATGAGTACACGGCGGTCGGCCGGGGCGGACGGCGTGAGCTTCCGCTGTTCCATCGCGGCGAGCAGGAACGAGTCAACCTGCTTTTGCGGCCACCGCGCATTTTGCACGACCGGCGGAGCATGTTGCTTGAGGGGTTGGAACGACCAGAATTGTTTCGCTTCGGGCGAAGACGGGTCGATCGCTGTTGTCGTCGCGGTCTTCGCACCATCGGGGTAGACGGCCCCGTCGCGTATCCACGTTTCCAGTGCGGCGAGTTGCGGCGCTCGCAGTTTCCCCTTCGGTGGCATCTGCAACTCGGCCTTCGTCGCGTGCACGGCCGACATCAGCAGGCTTTTCTCTGGCTTGCCGGGCACGACCGCGGGACCAGAATCCCCGCCTTTGAGAATCGCCTCATAGCTATCGAGTTCGAGACCGCCGCGTGCTTTCTTGGTCTTCGCGGAATGGCAACTGTGGCAATGCTCGACCAGCAGAGGGCGGATTTGCTTCTCGAAAAACGCTACGACTGCGGCGTCAGGCTCCGCAGCCTGAGACTGGTTCGTACTCAGCAGCAACACCGCGAGTGTGATCGAACTATGCATCCGGGTCACCTTCTTGTGTCGATGAAGAGCACGACTCACAGCCGTCGTGAATGTTTTTGGTAGGTCCGTCCCCGATCACCGGCAGTGACACGATTGTAATGCAATCAGGCCCGCAGGTAAACAAATCAACGATCCGTGAGAGAACTCGAATCCGGGGGGTTCGCGTATCGCTGCTCCTGGTCGCCGATAAGTATTGGTCGTTGACTTTTGGACCGTGCCTCCCTCATGAACTTCCAGAGTTCAACGCGCTGAGGCCGGAATGTTCAACTGCAACTCACGACAGCGTCACGCCAGCGGCATTCACGCCTTCCCCTTCAACTGTCGCTGCTCGCGGTACTCGCCCGGGCTCATGCCGAGTTCGCGGCGGAACACCTCGTAGAGACGCTGAATGGTCCCGAAGCCGACATCGTGGGCGATCACCGCAAGCGCCCGGTCGCTCTGGGCTAATTCTCGTTTTGCCCGCTCGATTCGGACTCGGCGGATCTCCGTCGCGATTGGACGATTGAGGGTTTTTCCAAAGTGGTTTTGCAACGTCCGCGTCTCTGCACCAATCGCTCGGGCGACATCGTCCGGGCCAATGTGCTGGTGGCTGTGCGCCGAGATGTACGCCAGCGCGGCCGCCACTAACTCGTTGTCAACGGCAAAGAAGTCCGTTGACTCCCGCACGACCAAGCCCTCCGGTGCCAGCCGGATCGGTTCGGCCGGGGGCTCTTGCCCGGCCATCAGTCGTTCGAGCAACTCCGCTGCCGCATACCCGATTCGGTCGTAACCGATCTCGATGCTCGTGAGTGAAGGGCGGGGCTGTTCGCACAACGTCACTTCGTTCTTCCCGGCGACGATTGCCACGTCTTCCGGGATCCGCCATCCCCGCCGGTGGCTCGCCTGCACCACCAGTCGCCCGCATATCTCCTGGCCAACGTACACGCCGATGGGCGGCTTCCATTGGTCCAGCGAGCGTTCGATCAGTCGCTCAGTCTTCCGCCAGTTGGCGAGGTCTCGGTACGGGTGCTGTGGAATGAATGCGGATACACACTCGAAGCCTGCGTTGCGGACCAGTCGGGTGATTTCCCGCACTTCCAAATCGTTGTCCACGTTTTGGGGCGACGTCAAGGTGGCGAAATCGCGGAAGCCACGGGCTAATAGGTGTTCGGCTACTAAGCGGCCCGTTTCCGTTGAATCGGGAAAAACGCCTGGGGCGAGGTGCCGCGCGGGCGAACTCTGCCACACGTTCACAACCGGTACGCCCCGTTTCGCCGCGAGTCGCGCGAGTGGGTGGTTCACACGCGCCACGATGCCGTCATAGAGGTCCGTGCTGCTACGGGGTCGGCGAAGGGTGTCGTGGGCAAACTCGTCGATGATCGACGCCCAGCCTTGCTCCCCGCCGTACCTTTGAATCCCGGCAAAAATCTCCGCATGCCGCTTGAACGGCCATTGGAGGTCGAGCATCAACGCGACCCGACGCGGCTTTCTGCCCATGAGATGGTTTTCCCGATTTCGTTATTTTTTTTCCACGAGACGATACTTGGGGATGAGATGATTATCACTTGCGATTCTGGAGTGGCCAGTGCAAGTGGTTGCCAGTCGCCGAGCCATGAGTCGCAAGGCGGTGCGAAATCGAGGGTTATCGGTCGCCCGAGAGCCTCATGCGAGCGAAGGAGACTTGTGGGAAACAGCGAACACCAACCGCCGCGTTCCATCCGATTCTGCCGGAACGGTCTCCTGGCGTTATTGTCCCTGATAGGGTGTGTATGTACTGCCGCACGTGCCGCGGACTCGCCGAAAGAGTTCGCAGTGCCGAAAGAAGTCCAGAGCGTGCTGACAGCTTACTGTGTGGATTGCCATGGTGCAAAAGGCAAAGGAAACGTAACTCTGGAAGGCTTGGGAACACTCAAGCTCAATGAACGGCTGGACACCCTCAACAGGGTGCAGGACCAACTCTTCTTCAAGATGATGCCCCCGCCTTCGGCCGAGCAACCGGGCGAGAAAGACATCCGGGCATTGAGCGCATGGGTGCAGACCGAACTGCGAGCGCACAAGGCGTCGAAACTGGACGACCGGCTGCCGTACCCGGACGCCGGAAACTATGTGGACCACGTGACCCTGTTCAATGGGTCGAACAAAGACAAACCGTACAGCCCGGCCCGGCGCTGGCTGGTCAGCCCGCAAATCTTCGAAGAGCGAGTCCTCGATGTCTTCAAACTGGAGGGTAAGGAGCGGGAGCAATTCAGGCGGAGCGCGCTCGCCGGCGTGACCAACCCGTTCATTCTGCCCGAACACGCGGGGGTGCGGTACTACGACCTGCCGGTGCTCGACGGTGGCCACCTCCTGGTGATGCTCACGAACGCCGACGTGATCGCGACGAAGCAGCTCCAGGCCGCCCGGGCCAAACTGGGCGAGGCGAAGGCCGGTAGTCCCAAAGGCCCGCCGGCGATGAAGACGACCCCGGCCGCGTTCGAGACGATCCTCGCCAGGAAGGACACGCCGACGGACGCCGAACTCCGGGCCGCTGTGCAGACGCAGTTCGATTGTGTCCTGCGAAGGAAGGCCACCGAGCAAGAGTTGGCCCAGTACCTCGAATTGACACGCAACGCGATCCAGGTCGCCGGTAACGCCGAAGGACTTCGGCAGATGCTCAAGGCGGTGCTCCTGGAATCGGAGTTTGTTTATCGACTGGAATTCGGCAGCGGCAAGCCAGACGAGGCTGGGCGGGTGCCAATGTTGCCACGCGAAGCAGCGTTCGCCATTTCTTATGCCCTGGGTGATCGTGGGCCTGACCCGCAGCTGTTGAAGGCATCTGAAGAAGGCCGCTTGACGACGAAGGCAGATTACGAACGCGAGGTGCTCCGCCTGCTCGCGGACACGAGCTACTACCGCGGCCAGGTCGATCCGTCGCTCAATGGGATGCACATCCAGTCCCACCCCGCCACCCACCCAAGGCTCGTGCGGTTCTTCCGCGAGTTCTTCGGCTACCCCGGCGCCACGAAGGTGTTCAAGGACGTTCCCCGGAGCGGCGGGTACTACCAGAACCCGGACCGCGGGCACCTTGGGACGCCGGGATGGCTGGTCCACGAGGCCGACGAGTTCGTGATTTCGCACGTCGCCCGCGACCAGCGCGTGTTCGAGAACCTGCTCACGTCCGATGAATACTTCGTCTACCACAACATGGACACGAAGACCGGGCTTGCGCTCATCACCGAGTGGAAGCGCGTTTACGAAACACTCAAGGACACCCCCTGGAAGACGAAGCCTGAGGAGGTGATGCAGGAGCACCAGAAGCTCCTCGTGGCCGCCAAGATCCTCGACCCGCGGACCAAGGAGTTGTGGAGGGAGAAGCGGTCGTTCCTCTCATACATGTACTGGTTCCAGGACACGTTCGGGCAGGGCCGCACGCCGTTCACCCGCGGGCCGTTCACCCACGGCTACTACTACGAGCACTCCACGAGCTACAACCTGCCGCCGACCCCCACACGCCACCGGTATCTCGGCGTTGAGACCCCGCAGTTCAAGGAGCCGAAGGATCACCCGCTGTACTGGGACTACCCGGTCGAGCAACCGTTCCACGTTGCCCAGCGCAAGGGGATCCTGACGCACCCCGCGTGGCTCGTCGCCTTCTCGTCCAACACCCACTCCGACCCCATCCGCCGGGGACGCTGGATCCGCGAGAAACTGCTGGCGGGTGTGGTGCCCGACGTGCCCATCACCGTCGATGCCAAGATCCCGGACGACGCACCCTCGACACTCCGCGAGCGGGTTCATTCGGTGACCAAGGCGGCGGCCTGTACCAAGTGCCACAGCCGAATGAACGACCTCGGCTACCCGCTCGAACAGTTCGATGACTTCGGCCGCTTCCGCAAGCTCGAAAGTCTGGAGCACCCGGACAACCTGCTGCCCAAGCCCAAAGGGAGCACCGCGGACGTTTACAAAACGAAGCCGATCGATTGCACCGGCTACCTCGACGGCACGGGCGACCCCAAGCTCGATGGCCCCGTCACCGACTCGTTCGACTTAATTGATCGACTGGTACGCTCCGAGCGGGTCCGGCAGTCGATCATCCGACACGCCTTTCGTTACTTCATGGGACGCAACGAACTGATGTCCGATTCGCAAACATTGATCAATGCGGATCAGGCTTATGTCAAAAGCGGCGGCAGCTTCAAGGCCGTGGTGGTTTCACTGCTGACCTCTGACTCCTTCATTTACCGCAAGAAAGTTGGGAACTGAATATGGCCACGCGCAGAGAGTTCATCAAGGCGGCAGCAGCGGGAACCGGTGCCCTGGTGGTACCGCAATACGCGACCGCCAAAGCGGCCGGCGCGAAGCCGCCGATGCGGTTCATCTTCCTGCACCGCGGCAACGGGCTGTTCCCCACGGCGCTCGTCCCGCCGTCGTTGAGCAAGGCCGATGCGGAGAAGGAAGCGAAGAAGGATCCGCTGGACCTCGACCTGGGCAAGCACGAGTTGCCGGGCTGGATGAACCCGCTCGCGGCCCACAAGGCGGACATGACGCTGCTCCAGGGGCTCTCGGGCAAGATGTGTACGACCGGGCACCACACCTGGTGCTCGTCGCTCGGCGTGTTCAAGGCGAACGAGCGGCTCAGTTCCATCAAGTGGGCCACGGTCGATTTTGAGCTGGCCAAGCTGTTTCCCTCGCCGATGGAACACGTTGAACTCGCGTGCTTCCCCATCGGCGGCGGCAACGCCCGGCCCTCACTGAACGGCATTGCGACGGGGTTTTCGGCCCGCGCGGCACAGCAGCCTAACTACGCCTTCGGCTCTCCCAAGATTGCCGTCCAGGAGCTGTTCAAGTCCGTCTCGGACAACAAGAACGTCCAGGTTCAAACTCAGCTCTCTCGCGGCGTACTGGAGTTTGCGGCACGACGGGAAAACCGGCTGGCCGACACGGTATCGGGAACGGAGCGGTCGAAGCTCCAAAGCTACGCGGACTCGATTGAAGCCGTCCGCGAGCGCGATCGCAAGGTGGACGGGATGGCGGATCGCATCCGCCCGCACGTGCCACAACTCGACGCGAAGTATCTTGCCGACGAAATGACGACCGTGGACCGCCAGCGCGGGCACGTCGAGGTGCTCCTGGCCTCTCTCATCTCGGGTCTGACTAACGTGGTCGCCTTTACCGTGGACGAACTCGGCACCGAGTACACGGGGCTCCCCGGCCTGGAAGGGGAGAAGGTCAACATGCACGACGTGGGCCACGGCAAGACCATCGGCGGAGTAGCGGCCGACGAGATCCGGTTCCGGCACCGCCGCCAGCACATGACGCTGATCGACACGATCGCAACTCGGCTGAAGAAAGTGCCGGAAGGCGACGGCACGATGTTCGACAACACCATGATCTTCTACTTCCCGGACAACGGTGAGACCCACCACTCGCACGGCACGGAATACCCGTTCGTCGTGCTGTCCGGCAAGAACACGAAGCTGAACGTGCGCGGCCGATACATCCGTCTGCCGAACTACGGTGATGCCGGACACAAGACGCTCGGCAACTGGTACACGACGCTGCTGAACGCCTACGGCAACCCGATCAAGCACTACGGCGACCCCGATCCTGGCCTGGCGCGGTTCGGCATCGACCAGACCGGTGCCATCCGGATCTTTCTGAGCTGAGTTGAAGTCCCCGCCGACTCCGCATCGTCGCCCGTAACCTGACGGAGGAAGTGTCAATGGCTCTGACCTGTCGCGTTGTCGTGGCGATCTTGATCTGGGCCACCGGGGAGTGCGCATGGTCGGCCGCGCAGGAGGCCGGCGGTGAACGAGCCCCGAAGGACTACACGGACGTGTCGCTCAAGGAACTGGGCATCACTCAGTTCGAGCCCAAGAAAGACCTCGAGACTGGGTTCGTCGTCGGGGGAGTGAACGAAACGAAAGCGATCCGGAATCTCAAGAAGATCAACGGCATCGCCATCGCCGACCTGGAAAAGTCGATGCGGCCGGGGGGACTCTCCGACGCCGGGTTTCTGGGCAAGGACGAGCGGTTGCTGGACGTGATGGCCGCAGACAACGAGTTCGTTCTCAAGGCCGGGTTGACTCACCAGCAGATCGCGCTCCAACTGCGGATTTTTGAGGAATTGGTTCGCGAAGTCGATTCCGTCGAGAAACCCATCACGGGCCTCACTGTCGTCACGAAACCGTTCACGTACCGCGGCTCGAACTTTCAGGTCAAGAAGGTCATCTACAAGGGGTCGCAGGAGTCGCCGTTCCAGGACGACACCTCGGGCTCTGTCGATTACTTTTTGACGAACCTCGGGACCGGAGAGG
>PNLP01000034.1 GCA_013823135.1 Planctomycetaceae bacterium | reverse complement strand
CGGTCGCGGTGTTCATCAATCGCAGGCGGACCATGTTCAGTGCCAGTTTCGCGGTGCGGCTCATGATCTCGTATCGCGTGCCAATCCAGCCGTAGCGGGTTACCTCGCAGCCGTCCTTGTACGCCAGCGCGACATACGCTGTGCCCACGGGGTCGGTTTCGGTTCCGCCGCCCGGACCCGCGAATCCCGTCGTTGCCACGCCCAGGTCAGTGCCGAACCGCGAACGCACCCCCTCGGCCATCGCTCGCGCCACAGGCTCACTCACCGCGCCGAATCGCTCCAACAGTTCCGTCGGTACACCAAGTTCGCGGTGTTTCACGTCGTCGGTGTAGGTCACCACGCCGCCACGGAAGTAGTCGCTCGCGCCGGGCACCAGGCACACGCGGTGCGCCACGAGCCCGCCTGTGAGGCTCTCAGCGGTGGCGAGGGTTTGCTGCTTTTCGTGAAGCAACCGCACGACTGTGTCCTGGAGTTCCTCGTCCTCGGCGCCGAACACCATCTCGCCGAGCCGTTCGCGAATGATTGCCTCAATGGGTGCGATTTGCTGTTGTGCATCAGCGGGTGATGCGGCGTGGGCAATGATCCGCAGCGAGATCACCGCGTCGCTGACCGTGATGCCAACTTGAGGAATGTGGTCGCGGCGCGTGAGGTCGAGCAATTTTGCCTCGACCGCTGATTCGCCGGTGCCGAATGTGTTGATCTTCCGCTGCACCATCACGCCGCCGCCGATGCCCTCCTTGAGCAGTCGCGGCTGCACCTGCTCCAGGTACATCCGGAACATCTCGCTCGGCACGCCGGGCATCGCGACCACTGTCGAGCGGCCAACCTTCGCCCACACCCCGGGTGCGGTGCCGCAGACGTTGTAAATTGCTTCCGCACCCTTGGGGAGTAGTGCCTGGACGTGGTTGCGGTCGGGCATCACGCGGCCACGCTTCGCGAACATCTCCTTGATGTGTTCGAGTGAAACTGCGTCTTCTTCGAGCGGAACGCCAGCTACGGCTGCGATCACTTCGCGTGTCAGGTCGTCTTGCGTCGGCCCGAGGCCACCCGTGCTGATGACGAGATCGGCGCGCTCACATGCGGTGCGGAACACGGCGATGTTATCGGCGAGGTCGTCGGCCACTGTCGTGTGAAACCCGACCGGAACACCGATCTCGGCGAGCCGGCGACTGAGCCACTGGCAGTTTGTGTCGAGGTTCTGACCGCTGGTGATCTCGCTGCCGATCGAGAGGATTTCGGCTTTCATGTGTGGCGATCTGTGAGATGCGGTGGGACAGGTTCAGGACGCGGCAACACCGCGACACATTCCAGGTTAGTCCGAAGTCGGCACATTTTCTAACACCGCCCCCAAACGAAACGACCCGCGGGACAGTCCCGCGGGTGTTGGGTTGCTTTCTCACACTTCAACTTTCAGATCATCAGTTGCCACCCGGAGCCTGCGGCCGGCCCTCGGTCTGGAAGATCTCTTCCTCGGAGTTGATGATGATACGCGGCGTCACCATGATCATGATGTGGGTCGTTTCGCGGCCGACACCCACGTTCTTGAACAGGCGGTTCAGGTACGGGATCTTGCTCAGCACTGGTGGGCCGAACTCGTTCCGACCTTCTTGCAGCGTCTTCAGACCACCCAGAAGAACCGTACCACCGTCCGGGCAAACCACCGTCGTCTGAATGTTCAAGCTCGTGAACGACGGCTGTTGCAGGAACTGCGTGAACGGGATCGGGATACCCTGGCTACCACCCTCGAACACCGGCGTGATGAACGTGGTGATCGGGAACAGCGGCACAGTCGCACCCGTCTGGGCTGCCAGGTTCACCGGCAGGTTCAACCGGACGAACCGACGGTCGGCAGACACCACAGCCTGGATACCGATGTTGAAGTTCGTGTCCGGGCCAGCCAACGGGGTGTTGGTCGGGCTGAACACAAGCTGCCCGTTCACCGAGATCACCGACACGTTCGTCACGAAGAACGAGGTGTTGGTCACGGCGAGCGTTGCCGTCTGACCGTTGAACAGGGTCAACTTCGGAGCCTGCATCACGTTCACGCGGCGGTCGCCCTGAGCGGCTTCCATGAACATGAACACCTGAATGTCGTTCAAGAAGGCCAGACCGAACGCCAGACCACCGTTGTTGCCTGGGGTATTCGGGTAACCACCGAACGGCGGGACAGCCATGCCGAACGTGTTCGGCCGAATCGGAACGTCGAGATCACCGGTCGGCGTGCCCGCTGGGCTGAGGCCGATCGTCGTGCCCTTGAAGTTGTTGTCGTTGATGTACGGGCTGGGGCGGAACACACCGGTCGAACCCGTGTTCGGGTCGATCTGCGTGAGAGCGGGCTCGAACCCCGTGGTGTGGGTCTTGATGTTCATCGAGAAGTCAACACCCAACCGCTCGTACCACGTTTCGGACAGCGACACGATTCGGATTTCGACCGCGATGGCGAGGTCCTGCAGGCGGCGTAGTGCTTCCAGCAGGTCGGCCACTTCCTGAATCACGTCGGCAACCTGATTCACCACCAGGGCGCTACCGATGTCGAAGTATTCGATTCGGCCTGGGCCACCCATGCCATCCCACGAGTACGGACGAACCATACCCGTGATGAGCTTGATGAGTTGCTCGTGCTTCGTGTTGCGGTCAGCAGCCAGCGAGGCGGAACCAGCCAGCGGGCTTGGGCCGTTGCCACCGCTCGACTGAATCTGGCCAGCCCCAGCGAAGTTGCCTGAGCCAATCCCCGGCGTCGAGGCCTGAGCACCCGCCATCGTGTTACCGGTCGGAACGCCACCGTTCAGACCATTGGCACCACCGGGAGTCGATCCGCCGATCTGGACGTTCCCGCTGTTGAACGCGTTGTTCTTCAGCATCTTGTCGAAGTTCGCGTAATCGGGCAGTGCAAAGTTCGGCACCGGAGTCACGAGGTCGGCGACTGAGAACACCTTGGTGAACAGGCGGCCCTTGGCCTTCTTCGTGGTCGTCACCTTCACCACATCGTTCTCGACGACGTAGCTCAGTCCGGCCTTCTCCAGAATGATGGTCAGGATGTGCCGGGTGGCAACCGGGGTCAGCTTCTCCGAGATCGGGGTCGAGAGGTTGATCCCCTCGGCCGCGATCGCGTTCGTGTCGATCGAGATCGGCAGGCCGGTGACATCCCGCAAGTGATCGATGGCACGATCGAGCGGCGTCTGGTTAATCTCGATGGGAATCGGCTTATCGAGCTTCAACTCGATGTCGTACTCGGCTGGCGTTCGGGTGCGGATGTGGGCGTTATCCAGGCTCCCACGTCCGTGAGCACGCCGCATCGAGTCCAGCTTGATCGCAACGGGATCGTCGATGCTCACGTAGTCGCCGGGCTTCTCGGCATCCTTCAGCCCGCTGTAGACCATGAACTCCTTGTCGTTCTTGATCTTCTCGACTTCGTTGAGCCGCTTCTGGTTCTTGGCCATCGTGAGCAACGCCCCGATTGCCGGATTGTCCGGATCGAGTTGCTTGGCCTGCATCGCGACCTTCTCGGCTTCCCCGTACTTACCCTGTTTCACCAGTTCGTGGTACTTCTTGAAGCTGGCCGAAACCTCGGCGCGACGCTGTTCTTCCGCCAAACCACGGTTGGTGATGATGTCCTTGGCGTCGCGGGATTCCTTATTCACGCGGGTGAGGGCGTCGGCCTGGCCCTTCATCACCTTGAACATGTCGAGGCGGCTATCGATCGGGCGAAGCAGCATCGCCATACTCGCCGGTTCCAGACCCGAAGTCCGCACTCGGTTCGAGTAGTCCGACAGCATCTGCATGGCGAGGTCGGTCTCACCACGGCCGAAAGCGGCCAGGGCATCCGACTGAACCTTGAGCCCCTCGGCTCGCAGTTTCTGAACCTGGACCCGCTTGAGGGAATCCACCTGGTTCGAGTAGCTGTCGGCACCGCCAGCCTTCGGATCGCTGGTAACGGTCGCCATGCCCGGAGGCGTGACCCCTGGCAACGCGCTCGGCGGCGTGTTGCTGGTGCCGGGCGTTCCCGGAGTCTGTGGAGCAGGAGGGACTTCCTGCATCCCACCGGCGACGGCAACGCCACTGGTTGCTGGCTTCTCAAGTGCCGCGCGGCACTCGGTGAGCAGTTCCGTGTGCTTCGTCTTCGATGCAGGCGGAAGCAGGTTCGGGTCAACCAGGACCAGCACGCCGAGGGCGTGGTTGTAGTCCTTGTTCTTCATCGAAGCCTGGGCCGCCTCAAACGATCGCACCGCGGCGAGCGTCTTCTGGGTCAGCCGTTCGGCGTCGATGGAGTTCAGCAGGGCGCTGGCTTCGTCCTTCACACCACCGAGGTTGTAGGCTTGCAGCGCGAGCTTGGCGGCCAGGTCGAGGTCGCCGGTCTTGTACTCGTTCTCAGCCTGAGCGAGCAGCGTCCGGCCCGTGATGGCTCCGCCGACCGGTGCGGTCGGGCTGCCAATGGTCGCCGTTCCCGGAGGAGCGACTGGCAGGGCAGGCGAAACCGGTCCACCAACAGCAACCGGTGCCGTCGGCGTGAGCGGTGCGGTCGGCGTGGTTGGCCCGACGGGGACCAGAGTCTCGGGTCCACCAGCGGCCATCAAGCCTGGTGTTGCGGTCCCGAACTTACCGGACGAAGCCGTCCAGAGCTGGCTCTTCGCGTCCTTGACCGCACCTGGGAACAGACCCAGCGTGGTTGCGATCTCGTTGGCCCCGTTCAGGGCCGCGTCGGCCTTCGCGAAGTCCTTCTTCGCCATCTGGGTCTTGGCTTCAACGACCAGACGGTCGATCGAGCCCGCGCCGCGGGTGTTCAGTTCCTGCATGGCGAAGCCCGGGGTGGGCTCCCCGCGACCGAACGTCGCACCCAGCTTGTCGGCTTCGACGTACTTGGCACGAGCAGCCGAGTACATCCCCTGGTCGGCGAGCTTGCGGCCTTCGGCCATCAGCTTGTTGGCAGCCGCCTTCTTGGCGTCGGCTGTGCCCGCGGCAACGCCGCCCGCTGGAAGGACGCCTGGAGTGCCTGGCAGCTTGGTGCCACCGGCTTGCTGAATCGGGCTGGGGGTGTTCGGCCCCTTCGCCGCGATTCCGCTGGCGGGTGGCATTGGGTTCTTGGTTCGCCCACGGGCGGCGGAGATTTCCTTCACCAACTTGTCGGGACGATCACCAAAGTCCCAGGCTGAGTATGGGCCGTGGAGTTGATCGGCTCGCTGGGCGAGTTGCAGTGCCCGGTCGAGGTTCGCGGTCCGCTCAGTTTCGCTCTTGGCGGGTTGCGTGAAGAGCTTCTTGGCTTCCGCAGCCATCTGCTCGGCCTGTGTCTTCTGCGACTTCACGACGGCAGCCTGAACATCCTTGAGCAAGGAGTTCGGGGTGTCTTCGAAGAGGCCCCACTTGCCGGTCGGGTTGTTGGCTTCGGCAGCTCGGGCAAGGTCTTGAGCACGGTCGAATTGACCGGCAGCGAGAGCCTTGCGGCCGTCCTTCAACATACCCTGGTAATCACCGCCGGCTGGTCGTGCAGAAGACGACGAACCAGGCTTGGCCTTCCCAGCCGTTGGGATGCCTGCCACCGACGAAGAACCCGCCTTGAGCGGGGACGCGCCGGAGGAGTTGAACTGTGCGTGGGCAACGCCCGCCCAACCACCGATTACGGGAGCCAACAGCAGGTTAGCAGCAAACTGCTTCCAGCCCCATTTCTTAACCTGGAACACGTAGCCTCCTTCCCCTTCGCTCGAAGCCCGCATGCAAGCATTAACCGACATCCCCCGATGCCATCTGGTCAAGCCTGCCCGGCGGCCGGAACGGTGTGGAGGTCGTCTCTGCCCCGGCAGCGACAACGCGCACCGACCGGGGCCGTGAGCCCCCGCGTCGAGAGTGTGTGAGAAAGCGGGGGGCTGATAACCATTCACCAAAATTGGGTCAAGTCGGTTTGGTTCAAGTTTCCTCGTGGTTGGTGTTTTGTGTTTCGTGTTTGGTGTTTTGGGTTGTGATACCACCCCTTGCTTGTGCTTTTTGAAGTTGCGTTTTTTGTCGGTGGTTTTCAGCCTGAAAGGCTGTGACAACATAGCCCAGGGCAACGCCCTGGGACCGCAGCCCAACCCTTGTGTTTCAGCCTGAAGGGCTGAGACAAAGCGCGATGTCGCAGCCCTTCAGGCTGCACACTGACTGGGACGCCGAACCCAGGGCGGCGACAGCTCCGCTGTCTTGCCCTGGGCTATGTTGTCACAGCCTTTCAGGCTGAAAACCCAAAACCAGGGCAGCAGCAAGCTGGGGGCCGCAATCCTCTAATGCTCTTCCTTCCAGACGAAACTTGATGGTTCTGAGGAGTTGGCGTTGGTTCTGAGGAGTTGGTGTTGATTCTGAGGAGTTGGCGTTGATTCTGGAGTCTCTGGAGAGGGGTGTCCCCCTCGTCTGGAATCAAAACAGCACGTCATGCCCAACCGGAAACATGGAACGGACCTGGGGCGAGCTCGCCGGTAGGCGGTGTAACCCCACCACCAAGGCGGAAACACCCAACACTAAACACTTAACACAACAAAGAATGCGGACTATGCTGTTAGCAGAGTCGCTCGAACTCGTCGCATTATGTTGGCCCCCGTCGTCTGACCGGGCTCTCGAACCACCAAGAGGTTGCCATGCGAAAGCGGATCGCCGTCGGGCTCACTGCCCTGACAGCAGGCTTCGTGTTCCTGTTCGGCGCGACGGGCCAGGCCGTCGCGCAAAAAGACAAGGCCAAGGAACCCGCCAAAGCGGTAGCTGGTCCTCCGAAATTCCTTTATGGACACGACTTGCGAGTACGTCCGGGTGGGGAGACCGACTGGGTTAAGGCCAACAAAATCGGCATCGAAGTGTTCGAGGTTCAAGACGAAGGCGTTCCCGCGATCGTGGCCATCAGCGAAACCGGTTCCATCGCGGTCATCCCGAAGGTGACCCCCGGCGAGAAGAAAACCTGCGACTGGCTGACTGCACACGATATGTCGGTCCGCAAGGCGGGCGAGGCCGTGTTCAGTTCGAAGACGAAGAAGTTCGGGGTCGAGCTCTTCCGCGACAATGGTTCGAACCGCCTGCTCTACGTTTCCGAGACGGCATCACTGGCGTTTTCGGCGATTCCGGCTGGTCTGGTCAACAACAAGGGGCCGAAGTGGCACCACGCTCTGGAGCCCAAAGTTCGCGCCCCAGCCCAGGCTGGCTTTGAAAATGCCAAGCGGGTCGGTCTGGAAATCTTCAAGGATGAGAACACGGGTGGCCTGATCTACATCACCGACATTGGGGCCATCGCGGCCGCTGCGGCTCCCGCTTCCCCACCTGAACCCAACAAGATCGCTCCGCCGAAGACGGAGTACGGTCTGGTTCTGAAGGTCCGTGCGGCGGGCGAAACCGACTTCACGGAAACGACCAAGCGGATCGGTGTCGAAGTGTTTTCGGACCCGAACGCGAACAACCAACTCCTTTATATCACCGAGGCCGGCTACGTTGCCGTTGCCCCGAAGCCGGCGACGTTCAACGCCGAGCAGAAGGGCGTGACCTGGAAGGGTGCAATGGCACTGAAGGCCCGCAAGGGCGGCGTGAAGGGCTTCGAGGCGGCCGCGAAATACGGCATCGAAGTGTTCGAAGACAACCGCACCGGGCACCTGATCTTCATCAGCGACACGGGTTCGATCTCCGTGCTGCCGAAGTGATGACTCCTGGCGAGCGGGAAATCCCGCTCGCCTACTGTATCCTGAAGACTTGTTGGTTGAGTTGGTCAGTTTAGCTCGCTGCGTTGCAGCAGGGCGATGTTGCGTCGCCCGAGCAAATGGCCAGTCATGCGTCTCGGGGAAGGCTGTTCCAGCACCGCTATCGCCGGTGCGGGCGCCGCATGCGGTGCGGTCTGGAACAACCCCGCCAATCGTGGTTCCGCACCGCATGCGGCGCCCGCACCGGCGGCGGTGCCGTGAGCCTTCCGCGAACCAGGTCTAGTAGTAGACGCCAACTCAGCCAACAAATGCAGAAGCCCACCGTATCAATCCGGTGGGCTTCTTGCGTGTTTGGTCGGTTGCGACGCCGCAAGCGGCGATCAAATCAGCGCCTTAACGGGCTTCCCTTCGGGGCACAGCTCGATGGGGCGACCGTCTTGTGCCTTGTACCACGTGTGCAGTGGTACGCCCATGACGTGGTAAATCGTCGCGGCGATGTCCTGCGGGCCAACCGGGTTGTCGGTCACGTACTCGGCCAGCGAGTTCGTTGCGCCCACGGTCTGCCCGACCTTCAGGCCACCGCCCGCCATCACCGCCACGCCGGCCGTGCTCCAGTGATCGCGGCCCGCCGTGGGGTTCACCTTTGGCGTGCGGCCGAAGTCGCCAAACCACACCACGAGCGTATCGTCGAGCAGACCGCGTGTGCTCAGGTCATCGACCAGCGCGGACAAACCACGATCCACTCGCGGGAGCAACCGATCCTTGAGGCTGCGGAAGTTGTTCGTGTGCGTGTCCCAGCCGCCGTCGGTCACGGTCACGAACTGCACGCCGCTTTCGATGAGCCGACGAGCCAGCAAGCAACCCTGCCCGAGCGAGTTCTTGCCGTAACGTTCGCGAACCTTGTCCGACTCCTGACCGAGGTCGAACGCCCGCTTCGCGTTTGGCCCGGTGATGATGCCGTGGGCCTTTTCGTAGAACTCGTCGCGGGCCTTTTCGACGCCCGACGATTCCGTGTTCTTCTGGTAGTTCTCCAGGTCCGCGAGCATGGCGTAACGGCGGTCGAGCCGCACACGCTCGGCGTTGTCGGCGATGGCCAGGTCACGCACCTTGAAGCTGGGGGAACTGGCGTCGTCCGGAACCTCGAACGGGTTGAATTCGTCGCCGAGGAAGCCCGCGACGCCGCCGTTGAACCGCCGGTCGATGCTCTTGCCGAGTTGCACGAAGGGCAACATGCCGCGTTCGTACCCGCGTTCCTTGGCGACGACCGAGCCGAAGCACGGGAACGGAAGCGAAGCGTTGAACTTGTGCCCGCTCATCATCAGGTGGTCGGCAACGCCGTGTGATCCGTTCTTGGGGTCGTGCCCGCGGATGATGGCGAGCTTATCGGTTTGTGCGGCCAACATGGGAAGCGGATCGCAGAACCGGACGCCGGGCAGCGTGGTCGGCACGGTGCCGAAGTCGCCGCGAATCTCGGCGGGTGCGTCCGGCTTCGGGTCGAACGTGTCGATGTGCGACGGGCCGCCCTGCATCCACAGCAGGATGCACCGCTTGACCTTCGCGGGAATCGCCGGGGTTTGTGCTCGTGCTTGCAGGTACTGCGGCAAGCCGAGGCCGAACGCGCTCAGGCCGCCGACGCGGAGGAACGTGCGACGCGATACGCCGGAGCAATCGGTTGCGGAGCCAGTTTGAAGGTCGAGCATGATCGGGATCCCCGTGCGGGGTGAGGCGGGAGGAAAGGCAGTCAGGCGGCGGGCAGAATCGTCTTTAGATAAGGATCGGCTGGCACGGGGATCGTGTCAAGCCAAAAAGCCAGAAGTGTCAGGGGAACGCTTCACCGAGTTTGTCGATGCGTGAATCCCGGCAGGGCGGTCAGAACTCCTCTGGCGACGATCCCCCTCTTACCCAAGATTTGCCAGTCTCGTGCTTGCTCCATCTTGGGGCAAAGTTACGCTTGCCTCACGTGTTCGCGTGATGTTTGCCGTATCTCCCCTCGTATACCGTGATCACACACGTTGACATCTTTCGCGATCTCGGAAACGATCTGACTTCTGTACAGCATTTATTTGAATTGCCAGGTAATCTGGTGGAGCCATTCTGGCATCATCATTGCGTCAGGAGTATCCCGTGTCATGTTCCCGCGTTCAGCGTGGATTCACGCTCATTGAGCTACTCGTGGTGATTGCGATCATCGCGATCCTGATCGGTTTGCTGCTCCCCGCCGTGCAAAAAGTGCGTGAGTCAGCCGCACGGCTGAAGTGCTCGAACAACCTCAAACAGTGGGGCATTGCCATGCATGCCTACCACGACGCTACCGGTTCCTTTCCGATCGGGGCCAACACCAGCCCGCGACACACCTGGGTGGTGTATCTGTGGCCCTACATCGAGCAGTCCTCCATCGCCTCGCAATATGGTAGCACGCAGACCCAAAACTTCTGGACCGCGCCCGCGACGGTGAACAGTTCGACTGTCTCGCCGTGTGCTTCTCAATCACCGGTGTATTTCTGCCCGAGCGATCGTGTGGGGGCGTACTGGAAGGGCGACATCTACTGGCGATCCCGGCTCAACTATGTTGTGAACTGGGGGAACGTCGCCAAGACCCAGGCGAGTGCCACGTCCAAGGCTCCGTTTGGGTGGACCGGCGGAAGCGGTGCCTCACCCTGGCGTACCAAAATCACCGACATCACTGATGGAACGAGCAATACCCTGCTGTTAGCGGAAATCTTGGTGGCGAAGTTGGACGCGGATTTCGACGGTCGCGGGGATGTGTTGAACGACGAGCCGAGTTTTTCAAGTTTCGAGTTCATGACCATCAACACTCCCAACTCGTCGGTGTCGGATAACAACGTGTGTGTTGCAACGAGCGACCCACTGATGCCCTGCACGGCGACCGGTGGGAATCCTCAGCAGGCGGCGCGGAGTCGCCATACGGGTGGTGTGAATGTGGTCCTCGGCGACGCCAGCGTGCGGTTCTTCCGAAACGCGACGCCACAGGCCAACTGGCAGGCTGCGGGAACCATTAACGGCGGCGAATCCCTCCCCCTCGATTGATTCATCTGGAGTATTGAACCATGTCGGTGGCTCGTCTTGGATCGGCGATTGGATTGGTGTTTGTCCTGGGTGTTGTAACTGGGTGCGGCGGTGGCGGCAGTGATCTGGGAGACCTCAGCGGGGCGGTGACCTACGACGGCAAGCCTGTCGAGGATGGTGCCATCTCGTTCATCCCCGTGGACGGCAAGTCGCCCACGGCCGGGGGAACCATCAAGGATGGGAAGTACACCGCGACCAAGGTTCCCGTGGGGGCAACCAAGGTGAGCATCACTGCGGTCAAGGTGATTGGTAAGAAGAAGGCTTACGACACTCCGGACAGCCCAGAGATTCCGATCACGGAACCCCTTGTCCCGGCGAAGTACAACCAGACGACGGAACTGCGTTACGACGTAAAGGGCGGAGTGCAGACCAAGGATTTCCAGCTCGCGAAGTGAATCCTGGCGAGCGGAATGAAATCGAAGCAATGGCCCGCAGATGACGCAGATCAAACGCGGATGAAGAGGATCAGAAAGAAGAGAAGAGAGTGATCCGCAGATTTCACAGATGGACACAGATTGGAAAACCAAGACAGAGAAAGCAGAGTATTGAACACAACTTTGCTTTGCTCCTTTGTCTTCAAATCTGTGTCCATCTGTGAAATCTGCGGATCAAACTGTTGTTGTCTTCACTCGGATCCTCTTCCCGGGTGGGTATCCGGGGTGGCGTCAGTTCCAGCGAGCCACCTCGGCCAGCGCTCGTGAAAGCACTTTCCGCACTTCGGGTATGTCCTCGGCATCCGGCACAGCTTTGAGATAGTGCTTGAGGTGGTTGACCGCCGGGCCAGCCCGGTCGGCCTGCACCAACAGCAGACCCAGGTCGCGTTGCTGGTCCGGGTCGTGCGGGAGGAGTTGCACCAGCCGGCGTGCGACTCGCGCTGCTCGCAGGTGTGACCGGTCCGCGATGTACGCCGTCTTCAGGTTGTTCAGCATTCGTAGCACGAACGCGCCGGGTGAGGTCGCGGCCAGTGCCTCCGGCGTCACCCGGAATGGACGCCCGGTGATCTCGGTCACCACCGCTTCGCAGGCATCCACATCCAGGAATTGCCCGCCGTTGAACGGATCGAAGATCACCTCGCTGCCGTCCTCACCGATCGTCTTGGCAACGAAGTGGCCAGGCAGGGCAACCCCGACCACGTTCAACCCGGCGCGGCTGCCGACGGCGATCGCCAGAAGCGAGAGCGTGATCGGTAGGCCGATCTGCCGGTCGAGGACCTTGTTGAGGTAGCTGTTCCGGGGGTCGTAGTAGTTTTCGATGTTGCCCGCGAAGCCACTTTCCTCGAACAGGAATGTGCAGAGTTCTGCGGTGCGGGTGGAAAGCGATCCCGTGAGCCGGGGACGGAGTTCCTCCGCGAGGCGATCAATGCGGCGCAAATAGGCCCGAGGGCTCATCTGGGAATAAGCATCGCGGGCAATCAGCAGGGCGACCCGGGCAAGATCCACAGGGTGATTCGGATTCTCCGCAAGTTCGCCCAACACAGTACTCAGTTTCATGAAAGCATTATACCACAAACACAGTTTAACCGCGACCCAAAGGGGAGCGCGGCCCCGACGGAGACGCTCCTCTTCGAGTCGCGGCTAAATCCGTTCTTGGTGGCACAGGCCAGAAGCCTGTGCCACCAAGATGTCAGGCGATTTACGCTCAGGCGTTATACCCAATCAGATCCCAGCCCTTGCGGTACTCGCGGCGGATGAACGGGCCGGCTTCCTTGATGTCGGCCGTGGTCTTCTCGCCGTCCCAGTTGAACGACTTGCCGGTGCGGATCGCGACGTTTCCGAGGAGGAACGCAGCCGTCAGCAGACCAGCGTAGTCGAAGTTCGACAGCGCCATCTCGGGCTTGTTGGCCTTGATCGCCTCGACCCATTCCTTCTTCTGGCCGCCGTCGCCACCGTTATTGCTGGGCAGCGTCTCGGGCTTGCTGCTGCCGCTGGTGACTTCACCGGTGCTGAAGAACACGTTGGCGCCGTAGTCGTCCGGGGAGTATGCGATACCCTTGGTGCCGACGAGGATCGAACCGCTGTTGACGAGCGCCTTCTTCGAGAGGCCCGTGGCCTTCTCGACCAGCGATTCAGGCGGCAGCACCTTCTTGCCGTCCTTCTGTCCTTCGTACCAGAAGAGCGATACCGGCACCATCTTGTCGCGAGCCGGGAACTGCATCGTGACGCGTGCGAAGCTCGGGCAGGTCAGCGGGTTGACGTCGCCAGCTTCCGCCGACAGCTTCGTCGGGTGGGCAAGGTTCAACCCCATGAACGCCATGTTCGCGGTGTGGCAGGCCATGTCGCCGATGGCCCCTGTGCCGTAGTCCCAGAAGCCGCGCCAGGCAAACGGGTGGATGCCAGCGGCGTAGTGCCGTTCGGGTGCCACGCCAAGGAACGCATCCCAGTTCACGGTCTTCGGTGCTTCGGACTCTTTTGGCGGAGCCTTGTCCGTCACTTTCGGGGCTTGCGGCCAAATCGGCCGGTTCGTCCAGACGTGAACTTCGGTGACATCGCCGAGGGTGCCGGCGCGAACGAGTTCCGCAGCCTTCCGCAGCCCGTTCGCCGCGGTCCCCTGGTTCCCCATCTGGGTACAGACCTTGTTCTTCTTGGCTTCGGCTCGCATCAGGTGTGCTTCGTACACATCGTGGGTCAGCGGCTTCTGGCAATAGACGTGCTTGCCGGCACGCATGGCCAGGATGCTTGGCACGGCGTGCATGTGGTCGGGCGTGCTGACGGTGAACGCGTCGATGTTCTTGAGCAGAGCGGCATCATCGAACAGTTTGCGGAAGTCGGAGAAGGTCTTGGCTTCTGGCCACTTCTTCGCCTTCGGAGCGAGTTTGCCCTCGTCGATATCGACGAGCGCGACAACGTCCATCAGGTCGCCGGCCTGGTCGATGTCGCTGGAGCCCTTGCCGCCAACGCCGATGCCGGCCACGCGAAGCTTGTCGCTCGCGCGGAAAACGCGAGCCTGCGAAACGGCTGGGGCGAGGTGCAGGTAACCGAGCGAGGCAGCCGATGTGCCAAGCATCTGGCGGCGCGTGATCCGACGAGCCATGAGAGAGGTCTCCGTAATTGTGAACTGGTGTGTTGGGCGGTGAACGCAGGGCGGGTGATGAGATGAGTGTAAACACGACGATGCCGCGGGGCAACGAAGAATCAACTGAACACCCGCAGTGGGGTGTGCCACGCCACTCGCGTCCAACGAGAAGAACTCTCGGGATTCGTTCCACCGTCGCAGACCGGGTAAACCAATTCACACCTTGGCGAACGTGCTCGAAAGCCGGACACTGACTCTCATCCGGAACGATAAACCCGAGGCGAGAACCGACCATGATTGCACCTTCCATCCTCGCGGCCGACTTTTCACGCCTCGGCGAGTTGGTTCGCGAGGTCGAGGCTGCGGGCGCCAACCGGATTCACGTCGACGTGATGGACGGCCACTTCGTCCCCAATCTCAGCATGGGGTCCGTCGTGGTGAAGGGATTGCGACCCGTCACGAAGTTGCCGCTCGAAGTTCACCTGATGGTTGAAGACCCAGGTCGTTTCCTCGATGGGTTCGTGAAGGCCGGAGCCGACTCTCTGATCGTTCATCTGGAGGTTCACCCGGACCCGCGGCCGATTCTCGAACACATCCGTAGGGGGCTTGGTAAGAAGGTTGGCCTTGCGTTCAACCCGAACATGCCGGTCGCGAAGATCGAACCGTTCCTTCGCGACATCGACCTGGCGCTGTGTATGACCGTATTCCCCGGTTTCGGCGGGCAGGCGTACATTCCGGAAAGTACCGCGAGGATTGCCGAACTCCGGGCACTCGTGCAGAAGCACAACCCGGCCTGTGAGATTGAAGTGGATGGCGGCATCGACGCAGCGACCATCCCGCTTGCATCCCAGGCAGGTGCTAACGTGTTCGTGGCCGGAACGTCCGTGTTTGGCGCGAAGAAGGGAATTGCGGCTGCAATGAAGGAGCTGGAACAATTGTCCGCGACGCGATGAGGTGATTGTCGCTGCGATTCGATTGGGGCGGGCGATCGAGTGGCTAGCGGTCGATCATACGCAGTCTGTCGGGCCAGGACTGCTCGTGATCGAACCCGCAACTGCCTCGTTCGTGGTGCCCACGGGCGAGAAGCCAATGCCGTTCATGAACTCCAACTCATCATGTACCACCCCCAGCATGGCATGAGGGGTGATGCCTTCAAGTCGTTTCGGAGTCCAGCCCGCCCGACATGAACGGCGCCCTGGGGTGTGGCACTGGTTTCCGGAGACAACGTTTGCTGGTATGCGATCGGATGTGTGCTTCTGATCGGTTCCAGGCGAAATGCCCACCCATCCCTGGAACCGTTCTGGAAGCGTTGACCTGTACGGAAGAAAGAATTTCAGAATTAGCGTATTCGCCGCATCACACGACATCCCAATCGTTTGCGACTTGCCATTGCAATTCATGCCACACGAAACCGCCAAGCACACCCCAGAAACCAGTGGCACACCCGCGCCTGGACAGGGCCGTTTCGTGGTTCACATTGAGTTGTGCTGGCATTCTGGGTTTTCACGAGCCGCCCCGGTCACGGGGCGGGTATCGAGCGGTTTTGAAATACTCCCACCCCGTAACCGGTGTGGGTCGCCAAAGAAATGAGGAGCACCCTCTCGCAAGGGTGCCCCTGGGGATTTTGGCACTGGGAGGGCGAGGCTCCTGCCGAGCCGTGATTTCTCAAGGCGCCCCCTCTCGCAAACCGGCGCAGACACGCCCAGAAAAAGTGTGTTAGCATATTAAGTGACCTCTCCCGCCGCAAGGACGCGGTCACGTCCTTTTGTCGGAATCTTTTCCCCGGAGGGCATTTCCATGCCCATCACCCGATCGCTTTTCCTGGCCGCTCCCATCTCACTGGCCACCGCCGCGTTGTTCGCTTCGCTCCACTGGACCGCTGCGAACGCTGCCGCACCAGACCGTAACCCGCCCGAATCGGCACGGATTGCCACCGGGCTCGACGTCGAAGTGAAATGCGTCGATGAGAGCACGCTCAAGCTCAAACTCCTCGACGAGAAACTCGAACTTGTCACCAAGTACGGGTTCCTCCAGGTCGCGGTAGCCGACGTGCGCCGGATCGAGTTCGCGCACCGCTGCCCGGCCGATGTTGCCGAAAAGATTGCTCTCGCGCTTTCCAAACTCGGCCACGCCGATTTCCAGACTCGTGAGCAGGCGACCACGGAATTGAAGAACCACCGCGAACGGGCTTACCCGTTCCTTCTCAAGACGCTCAAGCACGACGACCCCGAAGTGAGTCGCCGGGCCGACGAGGCGTTGAAGTACATCCAGGCCAAGGTGCCCGCGCAACTCCTGGAGGCACGCGATCAGGACGTGGTTTACACCGACGACTCGAAGTTCACCGGAAAACTGACGGCCCAGAACCTCCGCGTGCTCACGGGGATGTTCGGCGAACAAACCTTGAAACTGGCCGATCTGCGCTCGCTACGCACGGGCCCAGGCATTGCCGCGGATGACTTATCGAATGCCGTCGCAGGTCCGGCAACGCTCGCCACCTACCAGCAACAGTTCGGCAAAGAGTTCGTCTTCATGGTGACCGGCCATTCGCCGAATGGTCAGCAGGCCACCGTGTGGGGAACCGATGTGTACACGCTGGACTCGAACCTGGCGGCAGCGGCTGTTCACGCGGGGTTAGCGAAACCCGGGGAGGCGGCTGCGGTGCGGGTGCGGGTGATCCACTCGCCCCAGCAGTACACGGCGAGCTTCCGCAACGGCATCAACTCGAACGCATACGGAAACTTCGCGTCCGGTGCGTTCGAGTTCGTGAAGCGGTGAGATGTGTTGGTGGGTGTTCGCCGCTTGCGGCGTCGCAGCTCAGCGCCTGCGACGCCGCAAGCGGCGAAGACGATTCACGCTTTCCGTCGCGTCGCCGCAACGTCCGGGTTCACCCAGTTCGGTAGCGGTTCGCCGCGCACCCCGGCGAGCAGATTGTTCGCGCACAGCCGGGCCATGGCGTTCCGCGTGTCGATGGTCGCGCTGGCAATGTGCGGGGCGATCACGCAGTTGGGCAACGCGTACAACTCGTGCTCGGGCGGAAGTGGTTCGGGTTCGGTAACATCCAGCCCGGCCGCGAAGATAGTCCCGCTTCGCAATGCCTCCGCGAGTGCGGGTTGATCGACGAGCGGTCCACGCGCGGTGTTCACGAACACCGCCGTCCGCTTCATTTTCTTGAACTGTGCCGCACTGAACATTCCCTTCGTGGAGGGGTTCATGTCCGCGTGCACGGAGACGAAATCGCTCTGTGCCAGCAACTCGTCGAGTTCGACCCGCTTCGCGCTGAGTTCCTTTTCTGCCTCGGGGCTTGCCGACCGCTTGGTGTATAGCACCTTCATCCCCCAACCGTGGTGAAGTCGCTTCGCGGTGGCGAATCCGATTCGCCCCATGCCGACGATTCCGAGCGTGCGACCGGCGAGATCCTGGCCCAGCCAGCCGAGCGGTTCCCATGTGAGCCATCTTCCGGCCTTGGCGTCGTTCGCACTCTCACCCAGCCGTCGGGCCGCGTTCAGCAGGAGCGTCACGGCGATGTCGGCAGTGGCATCCGTGAGAACGCCCGGTGTGTTCCCCACACAAACGCTGCGTTGGGTACACGCGGGGACATCGACGTTGTTGAACCCGACCGCGAAGTTGCTCACGACCTTGAGCCGGGGTGCTGCATCGAGCAACGCGGCATCGACCCGGTCCGTGAGCAGCGATACAAGGCCGTCGCAATCCTTCACGCGCTCCCGCAGTACATCGGCCGACGGCGGAAGCTGGTTCGGCCACACGTCAACGTCGCACGCGGCCGAGATCGCGTTCAAGCCCTCGTCCGGGATGCGGCGGGCAACGAATACCTTGGGGCGGGGCATGGGGTCTCCGGAAAGTTGGGTGGAGTGAGTTTAGGAGTCACGCCAGTAACGTGAAGCGGTCGCCCCAGCGGGGCGACAACGCAGGTCTGGGAAAGTGGCGCAGACATGGCGAAAAGGGGCGGCTATGTCGCTCCCGGTTTCACAGGTGAGGACCGGCCCCGCAGGTCTCGGACGACCGCGGTTTCCCCCGGCTGGCCCCCAGGTACGGAGACCCACACCATGTTGTTGTCCCGATGGAAGTTAATGGCCGGCGTGCTGGGCGTTTCGCTCGGTGGCTTGGCCGCAGTTACCGGTCAGTGCCCAAAGAGCGACACGACCAAGAGTACCCGTCGGCAGGCCGAGTTGCCGCCCGCGTTCGAGATTCCTGCCATCCCGACGACGCCGTCGGCTGGCAATGCTGCCACGAAGGCACCCGCGCTTCCGACTCTGCCGGCTCCAGTTTCCACACCCGCGCTGCCACCAGCACCGACTGTGGAACTGCCCCCGCCCCCACCAGCCACAGAACTCCCAAGCCTTCCGCCTGCTCCGGTCAAGACACCAGCTCCCGCACCGGCCCCGGCACCATCGAAGGTAACGCCGCCGCCGATGAGCAATCCGGCAGTGCCACCGTCGCCGGTGATTCCCGCCAGCGGCACGGAAACGAAGCCACTGCTGCCGTCCAGCGAACCAGCGACACCGCCCGCGACAACACCGCCAGCGCTGCCCGCGAACACGCTGCCCACACCGCCAATGACCACGACCACGCCACCCGGGATCGACTTCCCGCTGACCAAGGTGAACCCGCCCGCGGCTGATCCCGTGATCGAGCCGAAGCCGGAACCCAAGCCCGAACTGAAGCCGGTCGTCGCAGCAGCGAACGCGAGCAAGTATCGCATCCTGCTGCGTGTGGGTGAGGGCGAGCCGACCTTTGAGGTCAAGTGTGGCGACGATCTGATCCTGAAGGTGATCTGCGAGAAGATCGACATCAAGTCCCCGGAGAAGGGGAACGGCTTGTCTGCGGTGAAGGCGAGTGGAAAGGTCCGCTTCGTGGGCTTCGGCGCGGAAGGCACGTGCGAAGAGCTGTCGTTCCTCGCGGGCACCGGCGAAGTGAGCATGGCCGGCGCGGTCAAGATTCAGGTGAAGGACAAGCTCGGCCGCGTCGAATCCGAACTCTCGACCGAGACGATGAAGTACCGGATCGACCCGTCTGCCACGTTCAGCGGTGGGAAGCCTTGATTCGCTTCTGGAGATGAGGCCGGTCTTGAGCAACTCAGGTGGTTCGGGGTCACAGACCCCGGCTACAACAACGCCAGATCACGACGACAGTTTTGGGCAAGCGGAACGCAAATGGTTCCGCTTGCCCCGCTTGCGAATGTCAAAAAGTGGTACATCCCTATCTTTGGCGCTGTTTCCGCCAGGCACATCATCTGCTAAATTCGCTAATGATTCCCGTGTTCACGTGACACCGGGTTGAGGGATCTTCCATGGCAGTTTCAGAAATCCTCGATACGGTTGTGGCGTGGTGTTCCGCCAACGTCCCGATTGTCATTGGCATTGGCGTTGCGCTGGTGATTATGGTCCTGACCATTTTCTCCGGGCGTCGGCGTGGCCTGGCTGGCGGAAAGTTCGCGTCGTCCACGGCCAACACTCTGCTGGCCGAGAAGGCCGCAAACTGGGCTCCGCCCGAGCAATCGTATGCGGATCGCCGCACCGCGATCCGTCGTGAAGGGCCGCCGGTTCGCGTGTTGCTGGCGTCGCCGACTTTCCGCAACGGCGTCGGTGAGGGGTACGTCCTGGACCGCTCAACGGGTGGCCTGCGGATCGCGATTGCCGACGCTGTCGCGCCGGGGAGCGTGCTGCAGGTGCGAGCGGTGAACGCTCCGGACAACGTGGGATTTGTGACGATCCTCGTGCGAAGTTGTCGCCCAAGTAACGACTTCTACGAACTCGGTTGCGAGTTCGAGGCGACCCCGCCGTGGAGCGTGCTGTTGCTATTCGGGTGACGCGGGGGGAAAACTCGAAGTACGAAAATCCGAAACAAAGCCGGACCATGTTGGCTTTGTTTCGGATTTCATACTTCGCATATCGAATTTGTTCTGAGCTCAGGCGGCGGCTTGTGTCACGGGCTTCATGCCGCGAACTTCTTGAAGAATCGCGCCGCACATTTCCTGCTCAATCTCCCGCCCCATTCGGCACACCAATCGACCGTCCATGACTCGGTGGTCGAACATGACGCGGAACTTCAGCGAACCGTCGTCATCAAATGCGTCGTAGAAGACCGTGAAGGTCCACGGCGTAAGCAGCGACAACGCCACGCCACCCATCCCGGCGGTGAGGCTGATACCAAGGTTGCCGATAAACTTCGCGCGCAACCTGGGCATCCAGTTCATCAGCAGGGACCAAAACCCACGACGCACGAACAATGGCATCCGGGCCATGCGCAGAGCGTTCTGGAACGCGGACAGTTCCTCAATGGGCCGTTCCTTGAACTTCCGCAACTGGGCGTCGATCTCGGCCAGCGACATCTTTTCCGGCGAGTGGAAGCGAGCCAGGAACAACCCCGGTTCGCCGTGGCAGTCGCGTTCGACGACCACGCTGACGATGTTCTCGTTGTACTCGTACATCCGGTGCCACGGGCGGGTCAGAAAGACGCGCCGGGCTTCGGGATGGCGGGCCGCGACCACTGCCATCGCCTTGACGAACATCGCGCACCAACTCGGTCGCGGCGTGGCGGCCTTGCGGGCTTCCACAACCTTCGCGAGTTGCATCGTGCGTTCGCCGGGGATCAGCGGGATCTGCCGGCTGATGTGGAGCAGGTCGCTGACCATACGGCGTGGGGCCGACAGCGAGATCGAACGACCACTCACGGATTTCATGGGTACCCTCAGACTGAGCGGAAATCCGGATTAACCACAGAGGCACAGAGAGCACAGAGGCAAGACAAAAGGCCGAGAGAAGAGTGTTTCCAAACCCTGCATTCCCTCAGTGTTTGGTTTTCTCTCTGTGCTCTCTGTGACTCTGTGGTTAATCCGAATCTTGCCCGGATCAAGCCGCAATGCGGGTGCGCTTCGCAGGCTCCGGATGATCGATCTCCACCATGTCGCGGATGTTACCGGTGATCGGAGATTTGTGTAAATCCCGATCCTGGCGTGAAATCACGACCGGGATACCGTTCCGCGGCCCGAGCGAGATTCCCATGTGCCGATCGACCTGTGTGTGCGGCACGACGTTGATCTTCCACCGCGGCAGAATGTGGGCAATCGCCAGCTTGATCACGCACTGCGCGAGCGACGACCCCAGGCACGTTCGCACCCCCGACCCGAACGGCATGAACTCCGACGGCGATGGCTTGATCGTCTCCCACCGGGCGGGGTCGAACCGCTCGGGATTTGAGTATATCTCGGGTAGGTGGTGCGTCATGTAGTGGCTGAAGATCACGCGCGTCTTCTTCGGGATCTGGTATCGGCCGAAGGCACCATCCCGCGACGCGAGCCGCCGGCTATACGGCACCGCGGGCAGGAGTCGTGTGCTCTCCTTCAACACTCGCGCCAGCATCGGAGCCTGTTCGAGCTTGTCGTAAGACGGGTTCGGCCCGAGTGCCTGCAATTCGTCTAGTACGTCCTGCTGGGCTTGTGGGAATTGCGACAGCAGGAACAGCGTCCACGTCAGGGTGTTGCCCGTCGTCTCGTAGGCGACGAGGAACAGGATCAGTGCGTGACCGACGAGCAACTCGACGGGGACTTCCTTGCCGTCCGAGGTTTTGAAGCGCAGCAATGCGGCGAGTGCGTCGTTCCCTTCGACTCCCTGGGCGCGGCGCTTCCGCATCAGGTCGAGGAACTTCCGTTCCAGGCGGTTCGCATCCTGCATCATGCGGTTGTATGGCGTGAACGGGAGGTTCACCGGGAACGCCCGCACCCACGGCGAGAACGTCTGGAGCATCCAGTGTTCCATCCCCTCGTGGAGCGCTTCGGTTGCGGTGCCATCGTCCAGGCCGTAGAGCAGATCGCGGACCACGTTCCACACCATCAGGTGCATGTCGCGGTGGAGATTGCGGGCCTGCCCAGGTTGCCAGGTGGAAACCGAGTTCTCGACGTGCTTGCGGATGGAGTGTTGGTGCAAATCCATCATGGAACGCTGGAACACCGGCAGCAGTTGGTGCCGCATTCGCTTGTGTTCAGCTTCGTTCAGCGAGAAAATGCTCTGCCGCAATCGGTGCTGCGAGGTGTGCTTGCCACCGGGGAGCACGAACGGCCGCGAGTGGAAGAGATCGGTTTCCTGGTGGAGCTGGCGGTTGTACTCCGGCCCGATGGCCAGGAGCATGGTGCCGAGGCGATTCTGGAAGCGCGTGAGATCGCCGTATTGCGCACGCAGGCCATACATGTATCGGACCGGATCGCGGTCGAACTTCACTTGCTCCCAGATCCCCCCGACGATCGAGAGCCGCTTGGGTCCAGGTATGGCCGAGGTGGGCAGGAGATCGGCCGAGGCGTCGTCCATGTCGATTCGCTCCGTGGGAGAGCCATCACACACGGAAGAATCGACAGGGTTGCTGTTCAGGTTGAGCATTTCCTCCAGATTGAGCAATGTGGCAACGCGTTACAGCCGTGTGCAAGTCTGGCACAATCCGTCTTGAGCGATGCGGGGCGATGCCTGTCTACAATGGAGCAGTACCCGCGGAGTTGCAGCATGTCCGAGTCAGCACCTGATCCCAACGATCCCGCCGTCAAGGTTCGCACGTTCCCGATGGGGCCGGGCGTCTACTTGATGAAGGACAGTGCGGGCAACGTGATCTACGTCGGCAAGGCGAAGAGCCTCCGCAGCCGGGCCGGCTCGTACTTCTCGAAGGAAGCCGCGAACGACGCCCGCATCCGCGACTGGATCGGCTTCATCAAGGACATCGACTTCATCGAAACGGCCGATCCCATCGCGGCGATGTTCACCGAAGCGCGGATGATCAAAGACCTGCGGCCGAAGTTCAACAAGGACTTGAAGGACGACAAGACCTTCCCGTACCTGCAAATCCGCACCCGCGAAGAATTCCCGCGGGTCGAGATCACCCGCAAGCCGCGGCAAAAAGGCGTGCGGCTCTACGGGCCGTTCACGAACACACGCAGCCTGCGGATGGCGGTGGACGTGCTGCAGCGGCTCTTGCAGTTCCGCAGTTGCACGCTCGACATCAAATCGTCCGAGACGAAGTGGAAGTGGTTCCGGCCGTGTCTGCTGCACAGCATTCGTCGCTGTACGGCCCCGTGCAACTTCCGGGTCACACGAGTCGAGTACCGCACGCAAATCAAGAAGCTGATCTTCGTGCTGGAGGGGAAGAAGGACAAACTGATCCGCCGCATGGAACGCGAGATGGTGGCCGCGAGCGAAGACCTGAACTTCGAGAAGGCCAAGCGCATCCGCGACGAGGTGGCGTCACTCCGGAACCTCGACCTGCGGGGCGACTCGAAGACCGACGTTCAACCTGAAGTGTTCCCGATCGACCCCAAGAAAGGGTTGCACGGGCTACGCAAGACGCTCGGGCTGGCGAAGACGCCCCGCACCATCGAAGGGATGGACATCGCGCACATCAGCGGCACGGACACGGTGGCGTCGCTGGTGTCGTTCCTCGACGGGTTGCCATTCAAGCCGGGCTACCGGCGGTTCAAGATCAAATCAGTGGAGGGGGTGGACGATTTCGCGAGTATGCGGGAAGTGGTGACGCGGCGCTTCCGCCGACTGAACGAGGAAGACGAGGTCTTCCCCGATATCCTGCTGATCGACGGCGGCAAGGGGCAGTTGAACGCGGCGATGGAAGCGTTCAAGAACCTCGGCATCGACCCGCCGTGCGTGATTTCGCTGGCGAAGCAAGAGGAGGAAATCTTCCGCCCCGGCGAGTCCGAGTCGATCAAACTGAGCCGCCATTCGGCAGCATTGCGGCTGTTGCAGTACGTCCGCGACGAGTCCCACCGCTTCGCACAGCACTACCACCACATGCTGCGCCGCAAGCGGATGACTGGGGAGTGATTTTCACAAGCCCGCAGCGCAAGCAAGGGTCCAGCATTGCCCTTGCTTGCGCTGCGGGCTTGTGGGGTTATTCAACTCGCCCCCGGATCGATGCGATAAGGACCAATGCCCAATGACACGGAAGAGCTGCCATCGTCGTGTAAAACGGGATCGTGACGAACACCCAACCATCCAGGGCACCGCACGCGAGTGGATACACATGCCCGCAGATGATCGACAACACGGAAGCAGTGGTGCCGTCGTATCCGGGCAAAGCATGACAAGCCAACCCGGATAGCCCCCAGAACACAGCCCAGAAGCCAGCGAAGAGGAAGCCTCCGCTCGCGTGGCGAAGTGAGATGTTCCACCCATCAAGCAGGCAGAACAGCGTGAAGCACCAGACCACCCCGAAGAGGTAGCCGAAGAGCAACCCCGACACCGGATGCCAAGGGCGGAGCCAGCGAAGTTTGCTCATGGCTATAACCATTGCTTAATTTTTTGAAGTTGCGAGATTGTTTTGTAGCCGCGGATGCGGCGACCGAGTGTAGCCAGGGGTGGAGTGAGCGAAGCGAACGCAACCCCTGGAAAGCTATGCCCCACAAAAGGCCCAAGCCCCGGAGGGGCGACAGAAACAACGACATGCGTGGTGTCCGTCGCCCCATCCGGGGCTTCATTTCACGGTAGGCTTCGGACCAGGGGTTTGCTCACTTCGTTCGCTGCACCCCTGGCTACACTCGGTCGCCGCATCCGCGGCTGATAAAACCAAGAAATCGCAGCTTCAAAACTGATGCGGTGAGCTTGTTATCCCACTTTCCACTCCCTCGCCTGCAACTCTGCCAATCGCACGTGGTCGGTCAGGTCGAACTTGAGCGGGGTCACGGTGATGTAGCCATCGGCGAGCGCTTCCACGTCGGTGCCAGGGTGCGGGTCGGGGCACAGGAAATCCGGACTCGTCCAGAAGTAGGTGCGACCACGCGGGTTCACCCGGCGGTCGAACTTCTCGGTGTACGGCGACACGTTCTGCGGAAGCACTTTCACGCCCTTGATCGGGCCACGTTCCAGCACTGGAATGTTCACGTTGAACAGGCTGCCGTCGGCGGGCTTCTTTGCGAGGATCTGCTCGATGACCTGACGACCGTACTTCGCGGCCGTGGCGAAATCGTAGATCTTCTTGTCGTATTCCAGCGACACGGCAATCGCGGTGTGGCGGTAGAACGCCCCCTCGATCGCGGCCGCCACGGTGCCGGAATACAGCACGTTGATGCCGGCGTTGCTGCCGGCGTTCATGCCGCTGATGATGACATCGGGTTGCTCCGGGAGCAGTTCGAGAAGCGCGAGCTTCACGCAGTCCGCCGGGCGACCCTCGACCGCCCAGCCGATGAACGTTGTGCCGTCGTCCTCGAAGACTTCGCTAACCAGAAGCGGATTCAACAGCGTGACGGAGTGCCCCGCGGCACTCTGCTCCGTGGCGGGGGCGACGACCGTGACCGTGCCGAGTTTCTGGAGTTCGTGCCGAAGTGCTCGCAGGCCCGGAGCGTAAATGCCGTCGTCGTTCGTGAGCAGAATCCGCATCGTGCAGCCTCCGTGAGATGAACTCATTCAACGGAAACCTGCCGCACACGTCGCGGTCGCCGTCTTCACAGTCGGGGCAAACACCCTTCACAATGTGAAGGCGTCTTCACACAGAATCTCGCAGGCGAGGCTGCCCCGGAGCGATTCTGGTGAGGTTTTCTGTGAAGCCACACGGTTGGGCCAACCTCGCAAACGCCTTGAAATCCAGGATCTTTCTTGCGGTTCCAGATTCGTCAAGCCCAAACCCACGGAATTTTTGAGAATGGACTTGTGGTTTCGAAATGATTGTGTAGATTATGTGAAGGAATGGTGTCGAATAGTAGTAGGGATCATTCCATTGCCTCTCGCGCGACAGGCAGTTCTCGCGGGGCAAGTTGCGATACGTCCTCTGACGAAGGGGACCGCAAAACAATTCTTTTCCGCAGGCGCTAGTTTGCGGGAACGAAAGGGGACTCTGATGGCGACAGCCGGCACCTTCGGCAATTTTAACTACGCGAACTCCGACCTCGCGATTGACTCAAACACCAAGACTTCGCTCGCTGAGCGGAGATTTATGATCGTCGCGATGGCTGGGGCTATTTGCGGAGCGTTTGCTGGTGCTGCGCTTGCCGCTGGAAGTTTCCTTCCCGCCGAAATCGGTGGGCTCTTTGGCACTCTGATCGGCAGTCCGCTCGCCTCGGCGACATGGACGATCTTCACTCCGAGCGATTCACGTTCCTGATTGGTTGCACTGTAGCCGGGGTCTGTGACCCCGGTTTGCGTTCCCCTCGCGAAGACTGGCCTCACCGAGGCCAACTCCATCTGATCGTTATTCACTTCACCGCAACGTCGGCTGACGGCGTGTTGGTCACGACCACAACCTCACAGCGCTTCAAAAAGTCATATTTCCGTGCCAAGACGCGGTAGGGACCGGGTGTCGCGGTTGCGATTTCGTCCCACACATTCCCGGCTACAAACAGATACCCTGGTGTCGGGATGGCCAGGAAATCGCGGACTGCAGACGGCGAATCGAGTCGGCCCACCTCACGCCCCGTGTAGAAGACCACGCTTGGCTCGAACCACGCGTACGACGCGATCCGGAACTCGCGTGTCGGGTCGGAGAGGCCGGTTGCCCGCACCAGATCACGCGGTGCTCGCTGACGTTCGACAACCCCCGGCACCCAGGCCACAAGCACGCTCACGAATGCAATCGCTGCAACACTTACGGCAACGACAGCCGCGTTCCGGTCGCCTTTCCGCAGGTACCAGGCCATCGCAATGCCGCCCGCTGCGGGTGCAAGCCCCAGCAACGCCCAAATCCCCAGTCCTGGGAAAAGCCGTTCCGCGAACAGCATTCCACCCACAACGATCAATCCATTCACGACCAACCCGGCGGCGGCAGCAGGCATCATCCACTGCGGCACGGTCAGTTCGCCGTCTCGCCATCGGATGATGAATCGGGCGGTCAGGATCGCCAGCGCGGGGTAAACCGGGAAGACGTAATTGGGCAACTTCGTGGCCGCCGCCGAGAAGAACACCAGATAGGCCACCGCCCAACAAACCAGGAATCGGTACGGGCGAACACCTTCTGAGTTTGTCTCCGTGTCTCCCCCTCTCCCCATCTCCCCCTCTCCCGTTTGGGTAGAACGAGTCGCCTTCGCACCATACCACACGGCCCCGATCAGGAACGCGGTCCACGGGGCGAACAGCACGAAGATCGCCACCGGGTAGAACCACGGACCGCCCCGGTGCCCTTCCATCGGGCTGAGGAACCGGTTCACGTTCTCGTTGCCGAAGAACGCGGCCAGCCACTCGCCGCGTGTTTCGCTCGCGACCAACGCATACCAGGGGATCGCCACGAAGATGAAGACCACGGATGCCAGGAAGAACCTGCGGTCGAGGAGTCGGCCAAGTTCTCGATTCCACGCGAAGTAGAGGAAGAAGACGACGCCCGGCAACGCGACCCCCACCGGGCCTTTGGTCAGCATCGCCAGTCCGCACGCCGCGGCCGTGGGCACCCACCACGCTCGGGAGTTGTTCCGGTGGAATGTCCAGAACGCGAGATACGTGAGGCACGTGTACATCAGCAATGTTGCGTCGGGCGTTGCCGCATGAGCCAGGAACGAGAAGTGGCTCACCGATGCGAGAACCACCCCGGCGAGGAGCCCCGTGCTGCGGCCGAACATCTGGCGAGCGAGCTCATAGATCATGAGGACGATCAGCCAGCTTGCGAGCACGGATGGTAGTCGCGCCGACCATTCGTTCACCCCGAATGCGGCGTAGCTGGCACGCTGAAGCCAGTACAGCATGACCGGCTTTGCAGTGCGCAGTTGGTAATTGAAAGTTGGGATCACCCAGGTATCGGCTTCACGCATTTCGCGGGCGGCCTGGGCGTTGACGCCCTCGTCCATGTCCCAGAGGCTGACAGCCCCAAGGTTCGGCAGGGTGAGGATGGCGGCTACCGCCAGAAGGATGATGTAATCTCGGGTGCGATTCCGCATGCGAACTCCCTTTCGCCCAAACACGTCGGCGGGATAATAGCCCATCGCTCGGGTCAGGGGGAGAGCAGTCCGTGAAGCCGCCTGAAGCCGCAAGCGACTTCGGGAAGGTCCGTTTCGACCTGCGTACTTGATTCCGGAAAGGGCGGTGTTGATTCCGGAAGGCAATAATGTGCACCTATGTTCATAAAGATTTGCATCCCAGCGCCACAACTCATTCTCTCTGCTCGGGATGTGTTTTAGAAACACGCGGTGAGAGATATTCTGATAGACATTCTTCCGGTCGAGTGTGGTTGATTCTGGACTGAAAAACGATTCCGGAAACGGGGTACCCCCTTCGCCCGGAATCGATGAGAACACTTTGCCCTTGATCCACTCGTGAGGCTGGCTATGGTTCCGACCAAACAAAGGGAGATTGGCATGAAACGCTTCATGGCTGGCGCGACGGTGTGGACGTTCGTCGGTGTCGTGGCGTACCTCTCGTTCACGAAAACGGATACGTCGACCAACACGCGGCCCGCGCAACCGCAGAACACGCATCCGGTTGCCCCGCCCGCGAGCCCGCCGGCACCGCCCGCGCTGCTGGCAGATGTCATCGAACTCACCAATCTCGACCCGTTGCTCGATCCACCGATCAGGCCAGTTGGCGGAGTTCCCTTCGATGCGGAACCCGTGATTCCCGCTGTTGTGGCACCAACACCGGAGCGGATCCCGCTATCCGTTGATTGATCGCCCTCGAACACGGCGTACAATGCCCCGGTGTTGGACTCCACGCACCCCACCGGAGCACGTTCCATGCGCCTGCTGTTCGTCGCGGCACTCACCGCCGCGCTGGCGACCGCCACCAATGCTGAGGACAAGAAGGGCACTCCCGTCGAACTCGCCGGGCTGAAATCGACCGCGCCGGGAGCCTGGAAGGAAGAGACGCCGTCGAACAAGATGCGGATGTTGCAGTTCAAGTTGCCCAAGGCCGAGGGCGACGCCGAGGACGCGGAACTGGCGTTGTTCAAGTCGCCTGGCGGCGGCACGGTTCAGGCCAACCTGGAACGACAAGAAAAGAAGTTCGAGATCCCCGCCGGTAAGAAAGCCGAAGACGTCATCAAGACGGAGAAGCTGAAGTTCGGCGACAAACACGAAGGCGCATATCAGGACATCCAGGGCACGTTGCTCAAGAAGTTCCCGCCGTTCGACCCGAACGCAAAGATCACCAAGGTGACCGATTACCGCCAGATCTACGTGATCTTCGAGGCCAAGGAAGGCGACGGCACGGTCGTGTACTCGATGACGCTGCTCGGCCCAACCAAGACCGTCGAGAAGCACAAGAAGGCATTCGACGAGTGGGTCAAGAACTTCAAGTGAACTCCTTCAGGCCCACCCATCGCAACGGGTGGGCTTTTGGCTCCCAATGCACTTCGATTACCACCTCCCCGAACATCTGATCGCTCAGCACCCAGCGGCCCGCCGCGATGAGTCGCGTTTACTGGTCGTTCGTCGCGGTTCGGGTTCGCTCGAACACCGGACGTTCCGCGACCTACCCGAGTTGCTGAACCCCGGCGACTTGCTCGTGTTGAACGACACGCGAGTGCTGCCAGCGCGGGTCGTTGGCCGGCGCGAATCGACCGGCGGGAAGTGGGAAGGCTTGTTCCTTAGGCTGGTGAACGGCCTCTGGGAGATGCTCGCTCAGACTCGCAGCTACCCCGAGCCCGGCAGCGTGTTCATCACCGACACGGGCTTGCGACTCACACTTCGTGGCCGCACCGAGGAACGTCACTGGCTCATGGAACCTGAACCGGCTGGCACACCCGCCGAGTTGCTCGCGCGATTCGGGCACATCCCGCTGCCGCCGTACATCCGGAAGGGCACGGCCGCGGACGAGGACGAAGAACGCTACCAGACCGTGTACGCCTCGCACGTTGGCTCGGTCGCGGCCCCGACGGCGGGTTTGCACTTCACGCCAGAACTGTTCGAGCGACTCGCCGTACGCGGAATCGAGACGGTGAAGGTCACACTCCACGTCGGCCTGGGCACGTTCCTTCCCGTGAAAGTGGATGATCCTGCGAAACACAACATCCACCGCGAATGGTGTGAGGTGACGCAACCAACCGTGGACGCCATCCTCGCGGCGAAAGCCCGCGGCGGTCGTGTGATCGCCGTCGGCACCACGACGACCCGCACACTTGAGAGCGCCGCGCGTTCGGGCGAGTTGAAGCCTTTCAGCGGCGAAACCGATTTGTACATCCTGCCGGGGTTCGAGTTCCGCGTCGTCGATGCGCTCGTGACGAACTTCCACCTGCCACGCACAACGCTTTTGCTTCTCGTCAGTGCGCTGGCGGGATCGGAACTGCTTGCCACCGCCTACGCCGAAGCGGTCGCTCGCGAGTACCGCTTCTACAGCTACGGCGACGCGATGCTGGTGCTGCCGTGAAGATCGTATCGACCACAATCGAGCCCTGTCGCGGTTCGCAAGCGAGCGTCGAGTTTGTCATTCGTGTGACGCTGGACGGTACTGCTTCAAGCTGCAAGGTGAGTGGCCGCGTGATCGGACCGCAGGCAACCGGATTCACGACCGTCGAAGTGGCGTATGCGTTGGTGTCGGTTGAAGCGAGTGACAACACGGTGTCACTGAAGTGCGTGATCCCGGAACCAACACTGTGGACACGCGAATCGCCGTTCGGTTACACGTGGTCGGTGGAGGTGCGGGTGAACGGCGAACTAACCGATTCGCGGGCCGGCTCGCTGGCGTTTCCGGCTGCGAAATAATCAAAGCCCACCAGTTGCAACTGGTGGGCTCGGATTTGTTTAGTACGCCCGGGCGAAGACTACTCGCCGCGCTGAAGGCTTGCCACTGAAGATGCAAGTGCCCGGTTCCGTCGGGCCGTCGAATGGTAGGCAGCGGATCGTCGCCTTGAACTCCTTCTGCACGCGGTCTTCCGTTTCGCGGGTGCCGTCCCAGTGGGCGTACACGAACTTCAACGCCTCCACCGGCAATTCCTCGTTGTCGTCCGTTCGCACCGGGAACAGGTCGCGGAACTCGTCAATCGTGTTCACCGTGACCGTGCGAAGATCGCGGTACTTCTTCGCCCGGTCGAACAGTGCCTGCTGGATGTCGCGGAGCAACTTCGCGATGTGCTCCGCGGCAGTTGCGAGCGGCACGCCAAACTGCTTCCCTTCCTTGCCGGGCGTGTCTCGCCGAGCAACCGCACATGCGGCCTTCTCGATGTCCTTCGGCCCGATCTCGACTCGCACGGGCACGCCGCGAACTTCGTACTCCGCGTAACGGAAGCCAGGTTGCTTGTCGAACATCGTGTCGATCTTCACGCTGATCGGCTCGTACCCGAAGAAGTCGTCACGGGGCAACGCTCGCAGTTCCGCGGCGAGTTTCTCGGCTGCCGCAATGCTCGGGCCACGCTCGGCATCGTTGCGGCCCAGCGGACAAATCGCGACGTGCAGCGGCGCGAGTCGCGGTGGCACCACGAGGCCGTTGTCGTCGGAGTGCGTCATGATGAGGCCGCCGATGAGCCGGGTACTGACCCCCCAGCTTGTCGCCCACGCGAACTCTTCCTTGTTCTGCTCGTTCTTGAACGTCACGTCGAACGCCTTCGCGAAATTCTGCCCGAGGAAGTGCGACGTGCCTGCCTGCAACGCCTTGCCGTCCTGCATCATCGCCTCGATACAGAGCGTCTCGACCGCGCCAGGGAATCGTTGGCCTTCAGTCTTCGGCCCGACGAGCACGGGCATCGCCATGTAATCTTCAGCAAATTTCTGGTACACGCGGACCATCTGAAGCGTCTCGGCCTCGGCTTCCTTCTGTGTCGCGTGGGCGGTGTGGCCCTCTTGCCAGAGGAACTCCGCGGTGCGCAGGAACAATCGCGTGCGCATCTCCCATCGCACGACGTTCGCCCACTGATTGATGAGCAACGGCAAGTCGCGGTAAGATTGAATCCAGTCCTTGTAGGTTCGCCAGATGATCGTTTCCGACGTGGGCCGCACGATCAGTTCTTCTTCGAGCTTCGCCGTGGGATCGACCTCGATCTTCCCATCGACCGAACGTAGCCGGTAGTGCGTAACGACTGCACATTCCTTGGCGAACCCCTCCGCCATCTGCTCTTCCTTCTGGAAGTAGCCCTTCGGGATAAACAGCGGGAAGTACGCGTTGACGTGCCCGGTGGCCTTGAACATGCCGTCGAGCCCGCGCTGCATCTTCTCCCAGAGCGCGTAGCCCGTGGGCTTGATGACCATGCAACCCTTCACGCCCTCCGCGTTCTGGGCGAGCCCGGCCGCCTTGATGATGTCGAGATACCACTCGGAATAGTTCTTCGCGCGGGCGGTGATTGCATCGGCCATGAACGGGGCTCCAAGGAAAACGAATCGAAGCCCACCCATAGCAATGGGTGGGCTCGTGGTTCTGATTATAGATACTGACACTTCTGCGGCTTGGAGGTGATCAATCCCAGTCCCAGACGAGAACCTTCCCGGTGTGACTGCCGACGGCCGCTCGCGTTCCATCCGGGCTCACGGTAACCGCATACAACTTCCCGATCTTCCATTCCACCGAGCGGGTCACGGTCATGGTGTTCACGTCCCAGATCTGCACGAGGCGATCGTTGTCCACGGTCAGCAGTTGACCGTCGGGGTGGAAGGCCATCGAGAGGAAGTGTCGCCGACTCGGGTTCGTCGCTTTTCGTGGCTTCGTTTCAAGGTTAGACGTGTCGTAAACGGCGATGCTCGCCCCCGAGGGAACAACCACCCGCGAGCTATCGAGCGAGAACACGAGCATCTGGGCCGCGGCGTAACATTCCGCCGCGCCTGTTTGCTTCAGCGTCTTGGTCGAGCGAATGACAATGTTCGCATCACTACCCCCAAACTCGATCGTGGCGAGACTCTCACCGTTCGGCGAGAAGGCAGCCCAGCGAACACCCGCGCTCGCCGATTTAATCTCCTTCCTGGTGGTTATTTCACCCTTGGCACCGACCTTCCACATGCTGATGACTGCGGTGTAGTTCACCTGAGCGAATTGCGCGCAGTCGGACGTGAGGGCCAGCCTGCCAAAACCCGACTTCACCATCCCTGCCGGTGCCCTGGCAAGCGTTGCTGGGTCCAGAAGATAACACTTCCCCAACGTATCAGAAAAAAAGAGTCGGCCGTCGGCTGTAAATGCCGCGTTTAAGACGAGGAGATCTGCGGGGTTTTGCGGCTTCCGAGTCGGGTTCGCGGTGTCCCAGATGTGTACCCCACGGCGGAATCCCACCGCAGCCAGCCACCGACCACAGTGAGAGAACACCAAGGTCTCGACACGGTGTCGCCGACCACTGAGGATTTGCATGGACCTGTCCCCTGCTGCTGGCGAGCGGCGCACCGTAAGGTCGCCGCTCGCCTAAATCAGCTACTTCGCGTCGCTGAACTTCTCTTCCGCGACCTTGCGGAATGCCCCCGAAGCCTTGCCACCGTCGCCGGGGAAGCCCGCGTGTTGCACGAGCCACACCGTGACCAGCCCATGCTTCGTGTCGATGTTCATGTTCGTCGAAAGCGCGCCACCGTGGCCGAAGCCGCCGCCACCAACCGAGAAGCCCAGTCCGTAGCTATCCTTCAGTGAGTCGGGCGTCTGCTTCGTCGTCAACGCCTTCACCGATGCCTCGGAGAGAAGTTGCTTGTCGCCGACCTTGCCGTTGTTCAGCAACATCTGGCAGAACTTCGCCACATCGGCTGCCGTCGAGAACAGACCGCCGCCCGGCATCGGCTGCCGCTTGCGGTCCGTCAGCGGGTACTGAAGTGCCCCGATGGTGCTCACTTCCAGCCCCTTCTTGTCGGCGCTAGGCTTGTACACTTTCGCGAGCCGCTTCACCTGTTCTTCGCTCGGCCAGAACGTCGTGTCCTTCATGCCGAGCGGCCCGAATAGCCGCTTGTCGAGGAAATCCTCGTAGGACAAGCCGCTGACCACTTCAATGATGCGGCCCGCCGTGTTGATCCCTGCGTTCGAGTACAGGTACTTCGTGCCGGGTTCGGATGTCAGCGGCGTTTTCACGTAGCTCGCCACGCATTCCTTGATGGTCAGCTTGTCGAGCGTCGGTGCTTCCTCGGCCGACTTGAACGGCAGCCCGCTGGTGTGCGAAAGAATCTGCCGAATCGTGATCGGCGTCTTCAACTTCTCGCCTTTGAACTGAATCTCCTTGAACTCCGGAATGTACTTCTCGACGGGATCTTCGATCTTCACTTTGCCTTCGTCAACGAGCAACATGAGGGCCGTGGCGGTGATCGGCTTGGTTTGCGACGCGATCCAGAACAGCGAATCGGTTGTCATCGGCGTCTTCTTCTCGACATCGGCAAACCCGACGGCTTCGACCGCGAGAACCTTGTCCTTGTTCGCAACAAGGACGACCGCTCCCGCGAGCGAGTTGCTCTCCACGAATGGCTGCAAAACTGGCGTGAGAACCTTGCTCTTCGCGGGATCTTCCGCACGTGCGGGGAGGAACCCGGATACCAGAATCGCCGTGACAATCACGGCAACTCGCGAGAAACGATGCACTGTCATGTGAACTCCTGATGGAACCCATTCCGTTCGCCGCTTGCGGCTTCGCAGGCTACAGCCTGCGAAGCCGCAAGCGGCGAAGTCTAAAGCGATTATCCAACTTTCATCACCTTCTCGATGGCTTCGACCATTCGCTTCTCGCTGCCGGGGTTCACCCAGCACCAGTCGCTCAGGTTGCCGTCGTTTTCCTTCCAGGCTCGTTCAATCGGGATGTAGCCCGGGCCGCACTCGCCGTACCCCGCGACCAGCACGAACGAATCAGGGCGTGCCTTCTGTGCCGCGAGTTGGAACTCGACGTAGCTCTCGGCTGGGAGCAGCGTCAGCACCGCAGTGCCGAAATCGAGGACGGGCACGTCGATCGGCTTGCCCGCGTCGCAGCGTTGCTTCCAGCTCAGCCCCAACGCCGCGAGACACTGCCCGAACGGTTTCGGGTCGTCCTTCAATCGCTTCATCAACGCTTCTTCGGAGAAGCCTGCTGACGTGCGGGCTTCGAGCGTCAACGGCACCGAGCGAAACGCCACGTCCTTCACGGGTGTCTTCTTCGTCGCCTTCCACGCGGCCGCCATTCCGGCGTTCATGCGCTCGGCCAGCATGGGCCGGTTCGCGGGGTCGCCATCGTTGTATTTGCCAGCCGTCACGTTCCCGCTGCACCCCGAGGCGTACATCTGGAACACGCCCCGCGTGTCGGCCTGGCGGAGCTTACGGGCCATCCCCACGAAGTCGGCCGTGACGCCACCCTTGCCGTAGAAGCTCATCGGGTGTGTGGCGTACGCCGAGAGGCCGAGCAGGGCAGTGTCGCCGTTCCAGAATGAGAGAGTCTTCACGAATGGGTCGATGGTGCCATCCTCGGCTTCGCGAATCTTTGCGTCGCGAGTCGCGGACATGCGGTTGTAATGCACCTTCCCGTCTGAGTCGGTGTAGCGGCGGTTCGACGCGACCTTCTCGACCTTCGCTTCACCAGTGCCGATGTGCGTGATCGGCTGAGAATTCTTGAGCGAATCCTTCGCGCCGTCCGCCACGCGACCAACAGCCTTCTCAAGAAACGCAATGTCGCAGATCGCACCCTTCGCCTTGTGCTTCTCCAACAGTTGTTGTGCTTCGAGGTCGGCGATCGGCGTGTCGTGCTGGTGGATGCACGAGACCATCACGCGAACGGGGGCGGTGTCGAGTGCCTTGGCGATCTGCGTGCGGAACAGTTCGTACGCCCCGTTGCGGACCTCGCACCAGTCCAGCGAGACGAACGCGACCGGCTTCCCCACGCCACGAATCACGAACCCGTGCGCGAACAGTGGATCGATGATCTCCTTCACGGGAGCGATGCCGCCGCCCATGCACGGGTGGCCGATCGGCGGCGTGATCTCGGTCATGAACGTGGACAGCGTGAGCTTGGCGTCCGCCGTTCGAGCGACTGCGTGTCCGAAATTGCTGGCGATGGCAAGCGTGGCGATGGCTTCGCGGCGGGTCATCATGTGAGTCTGGGCCTGGCAGGTGGACACAACCTGGGGTGGGACGCGCTGAGCTCGTAGTGTACCCCCAGAGATTCAACCGCTACAACCGTCAATCTCAAGCGAAGCGTTCAACGGAGCGAGAAGCCTGTGTGAGAAGCAGGGGAAACTGTTCGGATCGCACCGATCAAATCAGTTCTCAGGTTCAGGTAATCTGGTCGGTGTGTCTATAAGAATAAATCAATCAAGAACGAATAATTTGGTAATCTATACTATCTGGTGAAACTATTCGGCCTACTGACAACCACTTCAACTAGAACAATCAATTCTCTTGGGCGATTTGACATACCCGGTGAAACCGTTCTACGTATATAACGTAACTCGGGTGCACGTTTCTCCGACCACAACTTACCCGTGGTCGCCGCGTGCCGCAGGAAGGATGCCTGCCAGAACAGGTACGTGACGGATTCAGCCGTACCAACCCTTTCGATGCAGTCGGTAGAACCCTCTCGTCGCTCGTGCGACTGGGGGAGCGTACGCACTACGCAAATCGGTTAATTGGATTAACCGTCCCACCCGGTGACACCGGCCTGGGGGCTCGCGCGCCCTCGCTCGTGTTCATCGCGTCGGCAGTAAGGAGGCCGCCGGCGGTTCTCACCACTCGCCTCGCCGGAGTGCGACTCGTCGGGAGCAGGCACGCTACCCGAAGTCCCCCGGCCGGCGCTGCCGCCGAGACGCCAATGAGCACGAGCCTCGTTCGTCCAGCCTCCACCCGGCTGTCGCTGGAATCTCTTGAAGCGCGTGAAGTCCCGGCGATTAACATCGCGATTTCCTACGGCCTCGACCTCAGAGCCAATGGCGGCTCCGGTTTCTTCGAGGATCACCCTGAGGCCAAGGCCGCGCTCTCGCGGGTAGCCCAGGACCTTGGGCAAATGCTCACGGCCAACCTCTCGGCCATCACGCCGTCTGGGGGCAACTCCTGGTCTGCAGGGTTCTACAACCCCGTGACGGGAAGGGCGCAAAACATTAGCAACCTGAACGTCGCGGCGAACACGATCATCGTGTACGTCGGCGGGCGGGCGATGCCGGGTGGAACGGCAGCACAAGGCGGCCCCGGTGGGTACGGGTGGTCGGGCACCGCAGCTTGGGGGAACACGGTCCAAAGCCGTGGTTGGAATGGTTTCGCCACCTGGGGTGGGAGCCTGGCATTTGATACGACCGAGAACTGGCACTTCGGGCTCACCACCGCCGGTCTCGATTCCAACGAGACGGATTTTTACACCGTTGCGGCCCACGAACTTGGTCACTTGATTGGGATCGGTACCTCGACGCAATGGACTTCGAAAATCCGCAACGGTACGTTCATCGGAACAAACGCGGTCGCTGCGTATGGCGGGGCAGTACCCGTTTCTTCAGATTCGGCCCACTGGGGCACCGGGTTGAAGTCCAACGGTCAGTATGCCGTGATGGATCCCACCCTTTCACAGGGGCAGCGGCGGACCTGGACAAGCCTCGATCTGGCCGTGTTCCGTGATCTCGGCTGGGTGGTCAGTTCTCCAGTGTCCCCACCAGTCTCACCACCACCGCCCGTGTCCCCTCCGGTGTCTCCACCTCCACCCGTCACGCCGCCGGTCTCACCGCCACCCGTCTCGCCGCCAGCGGTTGTCGCGGCCGCACCCGTGCTGGTCCCTGGGCAATCCGGCCAGGTAATGCTGTACGCTCGCAACAGTTCGGGATCGCTGTCCTTCACGGGGCAGACGTTCACCCCATTCCCTGGATACACGGGGACCATTCGCACGGCCATCGCAGACTTCAACGGCGATAAAGTCGCGGATTACGCCTTCACCACCGGATCGGGTGTCGCTGCCAGGACTCAGATCATCAATGGGGCAACCGGTAATACGCTCGTAAACACCAAGCAAGTGCTCGGCGGGTTTACAGGAGGGGCGTTCATCGCCGCTGGAGACATCAATCGGGACGGTAAGGCTGAGTTGGTCGTCTCATCCGACCGCGGGAGATCACCGCTCGTTGAAGTTTACAGCATCTCCAGCGGGCAACTGGTGAAGTCGATCTCGTTCGCGCCGTTCTACTATCCCCTCCCCACCGGTGCCAGGTTAGCACTCGGCGACATCAACCGGGACGGCTACCTCGATCTGATTGTTGGGGCGGGACCAGGCCGTGACCCTGCGATTCGGATATTTAACGGTGCCTCGCTCGCAGTCGGTAAACCCGTTGCTATGGGACCGGCCTTCCTGGCCTTCGCTTCGTCCCTGACGACTGGAATCAACGTTGCAAGCGGCGACATTAACGGGGATGGTTACGCTGATCTCATTGTCTCGCAGGAGACCGGAGGCAACTCACTTGTGCGGGTTTGGTCCGGTGCCGCCATCGCGGCCAGGCCAACCATTGCGGTCTCCAGTTTGGCAACGATGCAGCAGTTTTACGCGAACGGAACCACGGATCGGAATGGCATCCGGGTGACTGCAAGTGACCTCAATGGGGACGGTACGGCGGAAATCATCACTACGGCATCGGTTGCCAAACCCAACTGGGTGCGGGTGCTATCGGTTAGCAGTGCATCCGTGGCAGCGATCCAGACTGTGTTTCCGACTAACCCACCGGTTGTTGCCGCGCTGCACACCACGAGTGCGACTTCGACATCGGACTTCGATAACTACCTACCACCCAGTGCCCCGTGTCTCTGTTGCCAAACAGGAGCGAGTATGCCGTACTGTCGCCGTGTAACGGGATAGGCATCTTGGCGCCTTATCCGTCACGAGCAGACACGAGCGCATTCACCAGTTTTCTTTGAGGAGCACTCACAGGGTAGTCGGCGAGTTCCGCAACGGTCAGCCACTTCGCCTCGGTGTAAAACCCCGGGGCGAACGTCCCTTTCGCGGCAGTCGCCTCGACGCAGGCAAGCGTGATCCGATACCTCGTCACGCTGTGGCGGATCGCGATGATCTCGTCGCCAGGCTTCACGGTCAGCCCGGTTAATTCCTTCGCCACCCGAACCGCAGCCACGCTTAACTCCTCCCCCTCGATTCGTTCCGCGTGCGGCACCTCCCACATGTTTTGCCAGCGTCCGGCGTTCGCAGGACGGCGACATAACAGGATTTGCTTACCGCGGCGGATGACGATGCCAACCTCACTGACAGCCGTGATAACGGGTTGTCGCTTCGGTGGCGGAATCTTCTCCTGTAGTCCCTCGCTGTGTGCAACACACTGTGCTGCAAGGGGACATTTTTCGCACGCTGGTCGTGTGGGTGTGCAGATCAGCGATCCGAGCTCCATAAGTGCCTGGTTGAAATCGCCGACTCGTTTTTGGGGCAGCATAGACTCGGCAGCAGACCACACCCACGCTTTCCCTTCGCCCTCACGCGGGTCGCCACGGTAACCGAACAATCTGGCCAGAACGCGGAGGCTATTCGCTTCCACGATCGGCAACGCACGGTCGAATGCCTGCGAGAGAACGGCCCCAAGAATGTAGCGACCGACGCCGGGGAGGCTGTGCCACACGTCCGGGTCGTTGGGGAGCTCGCCAGGATGGGACGCGACGAGTTGTCGAGCTGCTGCGTGGAGGTGCCGGGCGCGGCGATAGTAACCGAGCCCCTCCCAGAGTTTCAGAACCCTCTGTTCGTCGGCGGCAGCCAGGGCAACGATGGTCGGGAAGGCCGCGAGAAACCGCTCGAAGAAAGGGATCACAGCGGTGACCGTGGTCTGCTGCAACATGACCTCGCTGACCCAGATGCGGTACGGGTCGCGATTCGAACGCCAGGGCAATTTTCGGTGGTGTGCGTCGAACCAGACGAGGAGGGGAGCGGAGAGTGCGGTGGGGTGGGTGTCAAATGGAAGAGACCGAACAGCCGGTTTGTGTCGTGCCATTCGGTCTCGGACCGCGATCAGGATAAGGAAACAAATCGAACGTGCGAGTGGCAGTGCTTGCCACACACAAGGATCACGTTGGACGGCGGCGCATTTTGCGGAGAATATCGTTGGCCGCGTTGGTCATATCCTCGCGACTTGTGGCCTTTTTGGGGTTCTTGTCGTCGCTCTTAGTCGCGTTGGAACCAGTCTGCGTTTCGGTGCCGAAAGCTACAGGCATCTCCATGACCGTGCTTCCGTTTGGAACCTCTTCTCCGTCGTCCATACCCAAAAGCATGGCAGCGATGTTCTCGTTGTCTTCCTCGTTCGAACTCGAGGCGGTGATCTTCGATGAGGGCTGAACAGGTGGCTTCGAAGCCGCTTTCAGTGCGGCGGCTTCCTTGGACCCGGAATCCTTGGACGCAGGCTCCTTCGACCCCGTCAAAACGCCCGGCTTCGTCGCAACTTTATTCGCGGGGCTTGGGGTGCTGTCGCGAGATGGTGTCGAGGTACTCGAAGCAGAGACAGCTTTGACAGCCGCGAGTGCTTCCGAGGTCGATGCACTTGGGAACGGGGTGCCGTCCTTGATTGCTTCCTCTCGCACGATCTTAAGAGTGAAGTCCAGCGGCCCGATCATGACAGTCGCGCCGTCTTCAACGGGAACTTCTTCGCCCCGGATGAGCACGTCGTTGACGAGCGTTCCGTTGGTGCTCCCATAGTCAACGATGGAAACTTTCCCGTCACGGATGAGAATCCCGCAGTGCTTCTTGCTGATCGCCTGGCTCGCGGGGCGCAGGTTGCACTGGGCCTCGCGACCGACGAGGAATTGTGTGCCAGTGATCGGGACCACTTTGCCCTGGTGAGTCCCCGAAGCAACGACCAAACTCACCTTCATGTGTGTTACCGCCTAAAGTGTTGACGGTGCCTGGGCGGCGAACCACCCGCGACTCCAGTTCGTATCAGGATGCGGGAGACAAACACCCCCGCGAGTTTTCGAGCCTAATTATTTGCAAAACTCTTGCCGCCGCAGCGTTTAACCAAAACATTTCTGAAAGTGATGCGTTAGGGAGTTGGCACTCGTTCCCCAATTCCTCATTACTCTTATCTTAGACCATGGATTGCTCCCGATGCAACAATCACTGTCCCCAAATCGCCGAGCGACACGCGATTCACGTACTCGGTTGTACTGGGGGATGTTGCCCTCCTGGCTAGGTATTGTCTGCGTTCTACTGTCATCGGGCTGTGGCGATGAGTCTAGTTTAAAGACCGGGCGAGCGGCGAGACCTTTCACCGAAATTTCTTTGACACTACACTGCTCCGACACAGCTTTTGCCTCAGCTATCGCGCCAGGCGTGAATAGTTGGGCCACACGTACAGGTGCCAAGGTCAAAATTCGAACAGAGGCGATGGTTGCCGGTGATTCCGCTGACCTTGGGGTCATCCCAGTGGCCGAACTGGGTAGCTGGGCGGATCGCGATGAACTCGCAGCGGTACCAGCGGGGTTGCGTGCGGCTGACCACGTGTACCAGTGGTCGGGGCTTCTGCCGGCGTACCGCGAAAACCTGATTGAATGGGCGGGTCAGGCTCGTGCGATTCCCCTCGCGGGAGACGGATCGCTACTCGTTTATCGGGCCGATCGCCTGGCCGACCCGCAGTTCATTGCCGCGTTTCGCAAACAAGTTGGCCACGACCCGGTCGTTCCTGCTACCTGGGAAGAGTTTGCTATCCTCGCGTCGTTGTTCACGGAGTTCGACAAGAAACCAAGCCTCTCACCAATGACCGGGCCGGAAACAGCGGAACTCTTCTTTCGGGTTGCGGCTTGCTACGACAGACAGGCTGCAACCGATGCGATTGCGAAGGCCGGGACCGGGTTTTCTCAGGTTTCATTTCTCCATGATGTCGCGAGCGGAGCTTTCCGGCTCGATTCCCCGAGTTTCAAAGCGGCTGCGGACTGGCTTGGGAAGTTGCCAAAACCCACACCCGGGCCGTCTGATCCTCCAGTCGCGTTAGGCAAGGGCGACACTATGCTTGCGGTGCTCTCGCTCGCGCAGCTCGCGCGACTACCCCGCGAAAATGGACGGATTTCCGCGAGATTCGGCATCGCGCCGTTGCCAGGGAGTCGGCAATACTTCGACCCTGAGAAGAAGCAACTCGTTCCGGCAGGATCGCCAAACTACGTGCCCTACTTCTCGGGAGGCAGGCTTGGCGTCGTTCGTTCGCGGTGCCCAAACCCCGAGGCCGCGTTCGACCTGTTGGCAGAAATCGGCAGTCCGACTCGCAGTCTTGAGCTACTGAGCACGCCTGGGCTGGGTGTCGGGCCGTTTCGCAACGCGCACCTCGAACGCGACCGCCTCTCGGCCTGGCTTGGTTACGGCTTCGACGCGGACCGCTCCAAATCGCTTCAAGAAGCGATGCGGCAATATGTTCGGCCGGAGATTCGGAACCCAGTCTACGGGCTTCGAGGGCCAGACCAAGGGCCGCTCAACGCAGCAGCGTCCGACGAGTTGACAAAGATAACAAATGGCACTGTCACGCCCGACGCAGGATTGACCCAACTGATCGCTGCGTGGAACCGCATCGACGAGAAAGCACCAAAAGAAACTCGCCTCCGCTGGCGGAAAGTTGCTGCGGGGTTGAACTGATTCACCGTGCCACATCAACCGACGTGGCACGGTGTTCGACAGGGACGAACAGGGGTTCGTCGTCGTGGTCGCCGCGATGGCAACCGTGCGCGAAGATCGGCAACACGAGGAAGGCGATTGCGGCGAAGATCAGAGCGGTAGAGTGGGAGACACGGAATAGGGGAGAGAAGACATCGGCGTCTTGCTCTTTCTCTCCGTGTCTCTTTCTCTCCGTGTCTTCCACTCTCCCAATCCTCATTTCTTTCCCTTCAAGTGCGTGTCGAGAAACTTGAACGAGGCTGCTGACGCCTTGGCCATCTCGCGTTCGCTCCAGCCGCCGTGCCCCGCGAATGAGAACGTCAGCATCTCGGCCGATACCCCTGCTTCGGTCAGCGATTTGAGAAGCGTCTCGGAATGTTTGATCGGAACGATCAGGTCTATGTTGCCGTGCAGAATCAATGTTGGTGGGTTGGTTTTGTTCACGTAATTGAGCGGCGAGACTTTCTTATATATTGTCGCATCGGTCTTCACATCTTTGCCGAACACGGGAACGATATAATTATCTTCGATTCCCGAACTGGTCGAGTACAGGCTCAGATCAGTTGGACCGAAGAAGTCGATGACACATTGAACCTTTCCGCTCATATCGAGGCATTCGCCCACGTCGAATCCAGCGGATTTGTCGCACATCCCACACAGTAGCGAGAGGTGGCCGCCAGCCGAGAAGCCGACCGCACCGAACTTGTCGGCGTCAATCTTGTACGTCTTCGCGTTCGCCCGCAGGAACCGCACGGCGCTGCGTGAATCCTCGATCATGGCCGGGAACTTGTGCTTGGGTGCAAGTCGATAGCTGATCGCGGCCGCGACATAGCCCTTCTCGGCGGCAATCTCGATCCAACTTGGCGTTCGCTTGCCGTCCTTGTCCTTCCCGCCACCCGAGAACTCACTGCGGCTACCAAGTTGCCAGGCTCCGCCGTGGATCATCACGAGGCACGGGAAAGGCCCGTCGCCCGCAGGTACAGCGATGTCGAGGTACAACTTCTCGCCGCCGACGGTGGCGTACAGGACATTCCGAGTGACTTTGACGGCCGATTCCGGTTCCGCTGCTCGTCCGAGTGTGGGGAGAAACGCGAAGGCGACTGCGACGACGAAGCGGGTTAGCGTGAACATGGTAAGCCTCCCTGTCTGACGGGTACAGCCATTGTAAGCAACGGTCACGTAACAAAATTCCGACAACTTGTCACCTTCATGTGAGTTGTTCTGGGGGTTGGAGTTGGGCGGTTTAGGCGACCTCAGTGGCACCCCACGTACAACCGTGCGGAAATCCTATCCGATTCTCATGAATTTCTCTCCGGGAGTTCTCTGGACCCGGGAACCCGCGCAGTCGATACTTGAAGAAGTGATGTGACTTGCTGCGAGTGAATTCGACCGGAGGAACGCCGTGCGCTACCTGAATCGACTGGTTTGGACGGCGATTCTCGTTGGCCTTTCGGCGTCCTCGGGCTTCGCCCAACAGGGCACTGTCACGACGGGTGGGGGGAGTTCGTTGGGCAGTCTCACTGGCACTGGTGGTCAGGCAGGCGGGCTTGGTGGCGGAGTTGGAGGTGGTGCCGGTGGGGGTACGGCCGGAGGCGGAAGTCAGCTCGGCGGAACCGCACTCCAAACGATGCAACCCGCTCCGACACTCGGGCCGCCCACGGGGCAGAACAACAGCACGCTCGACCAGTCCAACTTCCTTTCCGGGTACTACGCCAACCCCTACTACCAGGGGTTGATCACCGCACAGACAAACCAGGGGCCAGGCGGGTTTGGCTCGCCACTGTCTGGCACGGGTAGCCTAGGCGGAACCGGCGGCGCTCGCGGAACCTCACGACCATCGGGCGGTGCGACTACAACCGCCGGACGCACCACAGGTGGGGTGGGCGGCGCGCTCGGCGGCCGTACGGGTGGTCTTGGCGGTCAGACAGGCCCGAACACCTACGGCGTCATGGTGCCAATGCCTGTGCAACTCACCTACGCTGCCGTCGCCGATTTCAGTGCTCCTGCGGTAACCGCGCCGGTCTTGCAGGCTGATCTCACGGGGATGATTGCCCGATCGGTCGGATCAATCGCCAATCCCGCTGCCGTGCAGGTGTTCACCGCCCCGAACAACACCGTCATCCTTCGCGGAAACGTGCAAAGCGCACGCGAGGCACGGCTTGTCGAGGGGATGGTCCGCCTTACGCCAGGCGTCGGCTTCATTCAGAATGAGTTGACGTTCCCTGCGGGCGCTCCGCAACCGTGATCGGGACAATCGAAGTTTGGGGTCGAGCCGCGATCTGGAAGGGAATGCTCACGATGAGCTGTCCCACAGATCGCGGCTCTTCTGCTTCGCGCCACGTACAATACCTGTGGAGAACCCCACACAACAGCAGGAAATCCGCATGGGCGGCGTCAACCCGTATATTCGCAAAGTTCCATTGAACCGGCCCGACAAACCGTTCAAGGTGACGTTCGTAAACGAGGAAACGAATACCTCCACGACGTACCTGATGGACCCCTCGACCTTCCCGTATGGCCACATTGGGCTCGACGGCAGTTTGCTGGCGATCGCGGAAGAGGCTGGCGTTGAGATCAACCACTCGTGCGGCGGCGTCTGCGCGTGCTCGACTTGTCACGTCTACGTCCAGAAGGGCCTCAAGAGCTGTTCGGCGGCCACCGACAATGAAGAGGACGAACTCGACAAGGCACCAGCACTCACGACCGAATCGCGACTCAGTTGCCAGTGCGTTCCTGACGGTTCAGACGATGTGGTTGTCGTGATCCCGAAGTGGAATCGCAACCAGGTAACCGAGGGACATTGACCGGAAAATGATCAGCACATGAGGCTCTGGACAGAGAGTGGACAAGCCGGGAAGCCCTGGTAAGCCGTCGCTACAATTTGGACACTTGAAACCGATTGCAACTCTCTGGCATGGCGATTGCCAACGGCGTATCATCCAGGAACGTTCCCTTCTTGGAATCACCTCACGTGCGAGGATATATCATGCGACGCTGGATGGCCGTTCCATTTTTGTTCGGCGCTCTCGCGCTCCTGTCGGCCAACGCCCCCAAGGCGCAGGCACAGGGTGCCGACCCGATCGAGGAAACGTTCCTCACGGCCGATGGAATCCAACTCCGCGGGTTGTTCACCAAGTCCATGAAGAACGCGGGTGCGGATCCAGTCGTAATCCTGCTCTATCCCCCGGGCAAGGATAACAACATGACCAAGGGGGACTGGAAGGGGTTGGCGACGACCCTCTCGAAGGAAGGCTACAACGTCCTCCAGTTCGACTGGCGTGGCCACGGAAAGAGCACGGATATCAAGGATCCGGCACGGTTCTGGAACCTTCAAGCACCAACCGACCAGTTCCCACCGAACCCATTCACCGGGCCATGGAACAGCCCCCGAATGGTTACGGGTGCCCCAAGCCCCCAAGCCAAGAAACTCAAGAACGACCTGTTCTTCAAGGATCTCAAGGATCCGGTGAGATATGCCCCGGCGTTTTTGCTCGATCTCGCGGCAGCCCGGCACCACATCGACACCAAGAACGATACCGGCGACTTGAACGCAAGTTCGATTTACCTGGTAGGGGCGGATACCGCAGCAACGATTGGGCTGGCGTGGCTCACGACCGAGTGGAATCGCCCGGCCTTCATTCCGACCCCGAATCAACTGGCGTTCCAGGGTATCGGCGGGTTCCCAACCTACAAGTATGTTCCGCAACCCCTGGCAGGTGGGCTCCCGAACGAACTTGGCGGTGGCGACATCTCAGGCGCGGTTTGGCTATCGGGTTCCCGTGCGCTCTCAGTGCCTGAGAATCTGATCAAGGGTTGGGTGAAGGGAACGCCCAAGCTTCGGGAAAACAACCCGATGTTGTTTCTGTATGCACCGAAAGACGCGAAGGGCAAAGCACAGGCCAGCTTCTTCACCGATGAAGTGTTGGTCGCGAAGCCACCAGTCAACTCTCCGCTCACCAAGCTGGAACAGACACTTTCCATGGAGGTGAAGGAAGGGGGAGCTTTGAACGGTGCCGCGTTGCTGGGGGCGAAGGTGGGAACCGAGGAAACGATCCTTCAATACCTCGCCGCGATCCAGAAGAACCGTGCCAAGCTGATCCGCAAGAACCGCGGGTTCACCGCTCCCTGGTCGATCCAGCTTGCGCCTGACAACACGCTTGCGGGCCAGGGGTTCGGATTCCTGAGGCCGTAAGGAACACACAGGCAAACGTCGTGTGGGGATGGGAAGCCAGGAATACAACTGGCTTCCCATCCCCACACGACGTTTGCGTTTGCCTGTCGCCTACCGACCATAGACCTTTTTCGGGTCGAAGATTCGCTCGCCGACCACGACCAGTTCCGTGTCGTCGAGGCGGCGGAAGAAGCAACTCTTGTAGCCCTCGTGGCAAGCCGCCCCGCCGATTTGTCGCACCTTCAGCAGAACGGTGTCGGCGTCGCAATCGACGTAGATGCCGACGACTTCCTGCACGTTTCCGCTCTCCTCGCCCTTCCGCCAGAGCTTGTTCCGGCTGCGGCTGAAGTACACGGCCCGGCGGGTTTTCACCGTTTCGTCAAATGCCTCGCGGTTCATCCACGCGAGCATGAGCACCTCGCCCGTTTCGGCATCCTGGGCGATTGCGGGGATCAAACCACCGGCTTTGTCGAAATCTAACATCGGTTCGTGGGGTGGGTGTTGAGGAGTCGGTTAGCGTCAGCCCCAACGGGGCTGTGCCCGAACTTATCGCATGTACTGTGCATCGGGGTCGTTCGGCGGGAGCGATTTCCTGGACGCGAACGCCGCCTTAACGTCGGGTCGGTTTAGCACAACGAGCGCCCAAATTCCGAACGGGACACCGGTGAAACAGCACCCTGTGGTCGCCGGGATGATCGTGACCACCGCCGAGATGATGCACACCGGGTACAAGGAGAAACCCCGCATACAGAACGCGCCAAGAATCACGAATAGGTTCAGGGCGGCCGGGATTGCGAGTGTGATGGCGTTGTTGCGGACGTACGCCTCTCGGTTGGCGTTCAGCGCGTTCTCGAACTCCTCGGTCTTTTTCTCCAGGTCTGCTCTCTCGGGTCCGGGTGGTTGCTGGGCAATCAGGTCGTGGAGGAATTCGACAAGCGAATCTGGCTTGAACACGAGAGGCACGGAAAGGCAGCCAACGACGGCGAGGCCGAAGAGTGCGTTGAGGATCAGGAATACCGCAGGGGCAGTGACCGCAGCGCGAGCCACCTCGAGCTCCCGCGGGTTTGCAGGGCGTTGTTCGTCGAACCGATCGTCGGGGTAGCGGGACATCGCGATCTCGTAGTCAGTAGGTAACCAGGCTGAAGCAGTCGCGGCCCGGCAGGAGCGACCGGCCCTTCAGGAACGACAGTTCGATCAAGAAAGCACAACCAACGACAATCCCGCCGGAGCGCTCAATTAACTCGCACGCCGCGGCCATCGTTCCGCCGGTTGCGAGCACGTCATCGACCATGAGCACTCTCGACCCGGGCTTCACCGCGTCGGAGTGGACATGCAGTTCCGCGGAGCCGTATTCCAGGTCGTATTTGAAACTGCGAGTCGAGTACGGGAGTTTGCCGGGTTTGCGGAGTGGAACCAACCCCTTGCGGAGTTCCAGGGCCATCGGGGCGGCGAACAGGAATCCGCGAGCCTCGGCAGCCGCGATGGCGTCGATCCGCTCGGTGGCGTAGTGACTCGAAAGCCGGGCGATCGAGTACGCGAATGCGTCCGGGTCGATCAACAGCGGTGTGATGTCCTTGAACAGGACGCCCGGCTTGGGGAAGTCGGGCACATCGCGGATGTAGGCTTTCAGGTCCATGCGTGGCTCCGAGTGCGGGGATAGTCTTAGCGTTCGATGGTGGTCTTGGCGAGCCACGGGGTTCATCCCCGTGGTGCCGGGGCGAAAAGAAAGCGCCACGGGGTTTATCCCCGTGGCTCGCCAAGCATCACTTCACAACGTGCACGGTCACCTTCGATGGATGCTCCTTGTTGTGATACACGCGGTGGGTTTGTTTCTTGAAAGCATCGACATCGCAGGTGTAGATGTCGCAGAAGGTTTGCGGGTTGCGGTCCACGAGCGGGAACCACGTCGATTGCACCTGCACCATCATCCGGTGACCCGGGCGGAACGTGTGCAGTGTGTCCGGCATCGTGAATTTGATCTTCGCGATCTCCCCCGGCTTGAACGGCTCCGGCTTCGAGAACGAGTTGCGGAACTTACCCCGGAACGGTTCGCCTCGCACAAGTTGCTGATACCCGCCCATCTTCACGCCGGTTGGGTTCGGGACCAAATCGGGGAAGTCGTCGGGGTACACGTCGATGAGCTTCACAACCCAGTCGGCGTCGGTGCCGGTGGTGCTGACGTACAGTTCCACGTCGATTGGCCCACCAACGGTGAGGTCATCTTTCAGCACCGGCGTCTGGTAGACGAGCACATCTGGCCGCGTCGATGCGAACCGCTGATCGCCCGTCATGTATTCTTGAGCCATGCTGTTCGTCGTCTTGTTGATGTACGGCACCGGCTTCGCGGGGTCCGACGTGAACTCTTCGAACTTCGGAGTCGTCTCAGCAGACGGCGGTCGCTCAAAGATTATGCATTCCTTCTCATCAGTTTCACGGCACAACGTTCCATTTGCGTGCAAGTATAACCCAGTTGCTTTCGAGGTCTTCGGTGGCCACGCATCGAAACGTCGCCAGACGTTCGTGCCGGTCTCGAAGACCCACGCCTTCGGCACTTTGTTCTCGCCCTTCCCCTTCAGGTGAAACTCGAAGAACGGGAACTCGATCTTCTCGCGGTAGAACTCACCGGTCTTTGCGTTGAACAGCACATCGCCGAGCTTGTCGCCGTCCTGATTGCTCCAGCCACCGTGAACCCATGGCCCCATCACGAGGTGATTGTGTGCCGGCGGGGTGTTCGCTTCCGCGGCCTTGAAGGTTTCGAGCGCCCCGAACAGGTTCTCGGCATCGAACCAGCCGCCGACGGTTAGCACGGCCGGCTTGATGTTCTTGACGTGCTGCCGCATGTTGCGGGCTTTCCAGAAGTCGTCGTAGTTGGGGTGCTCGAACACTTCCTTCCAGAAGCCAATCTCGCCCTTGTGGTACTTCAGGTCGGCATTCTTGAGCGGCCCCATTTCGAGGAAGAACTTGTAACCGTCCGGCGTGCCGTGCTCGAACGGCAGGTACGGGTACTTGGTCGTCGGCTCGGGGCGTGGCTTGCCGAATCGCGGCATAAAGTTGAAGACGTGCGGTAGGAACAAAGCGCCGTTGTGGTGCCAGTCGTCGCCGATGAACCAGTCCATGACCGGAGCTTGCGGCGACGATGCCTTGAGCGCCGGGTGTGCATCGACCATCCCCGCGACGGTGTAGAACCCCGGATATGAGATGCCTGTCTGCCCGACCTTCCCGTTGTGGCCCTTTACGTTCTTGAGCAACCATTCGATGGTGTCGTACGTGTCGCTGCTCTCGTCGATCTCCTTCCCCTTCTTCGCGGGGTTGTGCGGCCGCACGTTCACATATTCGCCTTCCGACGACCACCGCCCTCGTACGTCCTGGTTCACGAAGATGTAACCCGCTTTGACGTAACGGTCGCCGGGTCGCAGGGCGTCGGGGTACTTATCCACGCCATACGGAGCGCAGCTATACGGCGTGCGGATCAGCATGATGGGGTAAGTCTTCGAGTCGTCTTTGGGGACGAACACGTTGGTGAACAACCGCACGCCGTCCCGCATGGGGATGAGGTATTCGTACTTGGTGTAGTTCGCCTTGATGTGGTCGCGGAGTTCCGCGGCCTCTTCAGCCTTGGAGAGCCGTTGCGGCGGAGGCGACTGTGCGAATGCCGGAACTGGCGAGATGAGAAACGCGAGGAGGGTCAACCAACGGGACATGAGGCACCTTGGGTGCAGGTCAGGGGTGAAAAGCGTTGCGCCGGCAGAGTTGGCGGCGCGGGTGAGGTTGGGGTCAGTCGCTGTGAGCAAGACCAAGGTCAGGCTGGGTTCGCCTTCAGGTATTCATCTATCTCATTCGCCTCGGTCGGCGTCAATTGCCAATCGGCTGCGCCGACAAGCTCCTTCAACTGACCCGGCTTGCGAGCACCCACGATCGCCGCAGTGACAGCGGGATGTCGCAATACCCACGCGATGGCAGTTTCGCCGGGCGTGTGGCCGTGCTTCGCACCGAGCTTCCGGAGTAACTCAACGAGGTTCAAGTTCCGCGTCAGCAGCGGTTCCTGGTAGTGCTTGTTCTTCTCCTTGCGCCAGTCGTCGGCCGGCATTGCGTTGATGCGGTCGCGTGTCATTGCGCCCGTGAGCAACCCCGAAGCCATCGGAGAGTAAGCGATCACGCCAATGTTGTTCGCCAGGCAGTGCGGTAGAATGCTTTCCTCCACCTCCGGCCGAATCATCGAGTACGGCGGTTGCAGCGACGTGATTGGCCCGTACTTCGAGACGCGGGCCATCTGCTCCGCCGAGAAGTTCGACACCCCCGCCCAGCGAATCTTGCCTTCTTCCTTGAGCTTCAGAACGGCTTGCCAGCCTTCCTCGATGTCCTCGTCGGGCTCAGGCCAGTGGATCTGGTACAGGTCGATCACGTCCACCTTGAGCCGCTTGAGGCTCGCTTCGCACTCGCGGCGAATACTGTCGGCCTTCAGAGACTTCCCGATCTGCCGATTCTCGTCCCAGATCCGTTCGCACTTCGTGAACACGTATGGCCGCTTCGTCACGCCTTCGAGTGCCTTGGCGACCACCTCTTCGGAGTGCCCTAAACCGTACACGGCCGCAGTGTCGATCCAGTTGATGCCGAGGTCGATTGCCTCGCGGATCGTGGCCACGGAATCGGCGTCGTCTTGTGAACCCCACCCAAACGCCCAACCGCCGCCACCGATGGCCCACGCACCGAAACCGATGCGTGTGATGTGCAGATCCGAGTTGCCGAGTTGCCGTGTTTGCATGAGAAATTCCGCTGTTCCAGGTTCCAAGTTCCAGGTTCCAAGTTAAGACGATAGGAAAGTTCCTGGTTCCGGTAGTGTGGTTCCGCGTCGGCAACTGGCAACCTGGAACTTGGAACCTGGAACTTGGAACTTCCCGTGCAACCCATCGTACTGATCAACGCCGTCGGGCTCACTCCCCGACTTCTGGAACATACCCCTCGCCTCAAGGCCATCGCCACAGCCGGCTGGGTCGCGAACATGCCGGAAGTGCTGCCGGCGGTCACCTGCACGGCACAGGCAACGATTCTCACGGGTGAGTTGCCGAGCAAACACGGCGTCGTCGCGAACGGCTGGCTGTTCCGCGACACGAACGAGGTACGGTTCTGGCAACAGTGCAACCGGCTGATTCAAGCCGAGCCGCTGTACGTCACCGCGAAGAAGCGAGCGAAGGAACGCGGGCTGCCGTTCACGAGTGCGAAGCTGTTCTGGTGGTTCAATCAGGGTGCCGCGGTTGATATCTCGGTGACACCGAAGCCGCATTACGCCGCGAACGGGAACAAGGCGTTCGGCATCACCGGCGACCCTCAACAACTCTCGGTGGATCTCGTCGCGAAGTTCGGAGCGTTCCCGTTCCCGGCGTTTTGGGGACCGATGGCCGGTGTGAAGAGTACGCAGTGGATCGCGACTGCAGCGGCCGAGGTTGTTCGCTCACGGAAACCCACGCTGTCGCTCGTCTATCTGCCACACCTCGACTACGAACCTCAGCGGTTCGGGCCTAAGGGCTGCGACATGGTGCGATGCGTGAAGGAACTCGACGACGCTTGTGCGCCGTTGCTCGATGCTGCGAAGGCCGCTGGAGCGCAAGTGTGGGTCGTCAGCGAGTACGGGCACTGCGACGTGACGCGGCCGGTGTATCTGAATCGCGTGCTTCGAGAAGCGAAGCTTCTCGAAGTACGGCAGGGGCCGTTCGGCGAACAACTCGACCTGTACGGTTCACGTGCGTTCGCGGTGTGCGATCACCAACTTGCCCACGTCTACGTTCGCGACGCGGAAGACGTGCTGCGGGTGCGGGATTTGCTGGGGCCCGTGCCTGGCGTGGCGAAAGTGTTGGTCGGCGAGGAGCGGGCGAGCATGGGCCTCGACCACGAACGCAGCGGCGAGATCGTGTTGCTGTCGCAACCCGATGCGTGGTTCGCGTACCCGTTCTGGCTCGACGATCGCGTTGCACCGGATTACGCCCGTGCCGTGGCGATTCACGCGAAGCCAGGGTTCGATCCGTGCGAACTGTTCTTCGACCCGAAGCTGATGTTTCCGAAGCTTCACGCGGGTCGGCGGCTCATCCAGAAGAAGCTCGGCTTCCGCATGACGATGGACGTGGTTCCGTTAGATGCAACGATTGTGCGGGGGAGTCATGGCCTCGCTGCAACCGACCCGATTGATCGCCCCATCCTGATTGGTCATGGCCCGAACCCCGGCGCGAGTGTTCCCATGATCGCGGTGAAGGAAATGCTACTCACCTCGCTGGGGTTGGGACGATAACGCGAATGGAACGACATCCACAGGACGTGTCGCATTGAAAAGGAGCTGGGTTATGATCCGTTCCGCATTCGGTCTGTCAGTGATCGTCATCACGTTGTCCGGAAGCGTTGCCTCGGCACAAAACCCCGCAATCGGTCAACTGCCGTTGCCCGGTGACCTCTACGGCTACTCGACTCTCGTCCCCACCATCGACCCGTTCCCGTCGCGATCAACGGGCTATGCTCCGTCGATGTTCGGCCCGAATGGCGGCAAGCGTCTGTACTACCCGTCCGTGACACGCCTCTCAGCGCCGATTCCAGTCGCTCAAGGGGCTGTGGTGGCGAATGAACCCACGGTTATCCTGGGCTCGGTGGAATCGGCGATGCCGGCACGGGGCTTCCGTCGCTTCCGGCGGTGAGATCACGAATCTGGTTAGCGGTTGCCCCATCGGGGCCACGTGCGGACCCGTTGGGTCCGCCGCAAAACTGGATTCGGCTCACCCGCTAATCAGCTTCCGCAGTTCCTTGACGAACTTCGGCACTGCGACCTTTGCGTCTTCCTTGGCTTCGTATTCCAGTGCAACGTAGCCGTGGAAGTTCGCATCCTTCAGGATTTTCACCACCTTCGCGAGGTCGGCGTCTTCTCGCTTGTTGCCGGGGAACACTTCGGTTTTCACCTGCGATACCACGCCATACGGGGCGATCTTCGCGATGTCGGCATACGGGTCGGCGGTGTGGAAATTCCCCGTGTCGATGTTCACGCCGAGGGCCGGGCTCTTCACGGGCTTCACGAGTTCGAGCAGGTGCTCCGGCGTGTCGGTGATGCCGCCGTGGTTCTCCAGCGCGAGCAGCACCCCGAGCTTTTCAGCGAGTTCGCAGCACTCGTTCATGGACGCCACGACCCGCTTCTGCGCCTCCTCCAATGTGTCGCCTTTCTCCAGATTCCCCGCGAAGATGCGAACCGTCTTCGCACCCACCTTCGCGGCTCGCTGTGTCCAGTCTTTCACCTTCTGCACCTCGGCCTTGAGCTTCGCTTCGTCCTTGATGCAGAAGTTGTTCCCCACCGGCACGCCAGAGATGGCGAGCTTCTTCTTCGCGGCGTAGTCCTTCAGTTTGTCGGCGTAGGCGTCCGTGGTTTCCGCCCAGTAGTACGACGTGAGTTCGACGGCATCGAGGGGCAACTCCGCGGCGAAGTCGATGAAGTCGAACAGCGTCATTGTCGGCTTCTTGAGGTTGAGCGCGCCGTTGAAGCTATATGCGCCCAGGCTTAATTTCAGGTCGGGCTTCTCGGAGGGCCGCTTGATGGGGTCGATGGCCAGGGCGATTGGCGGGTGCAAACCCGCTGTTCCCGCGAGTGCGGCAGACGTGGCGAGAAACTGGCGGCGAGACAGCGTCATGGGGAGGCTCCAGGGTAACGAGGGCAGTGCCGACAGTTTACACGCTCTCCCGCGGGACGGTATCATCTGTTCGCCCAGTTATCCCGAGCCTTGGAGTTGCCATGTCCGTGTCCCGTTTCTCGCCGGCGTTTGCCGTCGTCGCGTTCGCACTGTGGGCGGTCCCCGCATCAGCGATTTTCATGCGTGTCGATGTGGAGAAAGTCCCCGTCGAGCGGATCGTGAAAAACCTGCAAGAAGTCGTGCAGAAAGATCCCAAGAATGCACAGGCCGTACTGAATCTTGCGCGAACGCATGCGATGGCTTATTCGCTCCGTTCCGAGGAGGTTCCGGTCAACAAGAAGACGCCGGACACCATCTGGTTTGGCTACACCCCGCCCATCGTGCCGTTCCACACTGTGACGCCGACCGAGGATAAAGAGAAACTCAAGGCTGCCAACGTTCATCTCGAAGCGGCGATCAAACTGTATGCCAAGGCTCTGGAACTGACCCCGGATGATCAGCGAGCACAACTGGGGTACGCATGGCTTCTGAGTCGCACCGACATGAAAGCCGATGCCATCGCTGCGCTGCGCAAGGTGCTCGATAAAGCATGGGAGAAGGAAAAGGATCTGAAAGTTGTGGGGCTCGGCGGGCACACGATCACGGCCGAGGGCGGCGGCTACCTTCTTCCATTGCTTGATGCTGAGAAAGACAAGGACGAGATCGCCACGCTGAAGCAACGAATCGCCCAGGTTGCGAAGTTGCCGCGGCCGGTCACTCCGATCGCAATTCCGCTACGGGCCGGGTTGACGGCAACCGACATTGAGAACCGTTCCGCGAGCGTGGCGTTCGATGCCGACGGCACCGACTTGCAGAAGAAGTGGACGTGGATCAACCGCGATGCCGCGTGGCTCGTTCACGATCCCAAACACACCGGCAAGGTGACGTCGGCGTTGCAACTGTTCGGGAACGTGACGTTCTGGCTGTTCTGGGAGACGGGCTACGATGCGCTCGCATCGCTGGACGATAACCACGATGGGGAACTGACGGGTAAGGAACTGGACGGCCTGTCGCTGTGGCACGATGCCAACGGCAACGGCATCTCGGAGCCAGGCGAGGTGAAACCGCTTTCCGAACACGGCATCGTTGCCATCTCGTGCAAGAGCGAGCGAGACGCGAAACATCTGGATCGGATTGCTTATTCGAAGACGGGCGTGACGTTCAAGGACGGTACCACGCGGCCGAGCTTTGATTTGGTGCTGCATCCGGCGAAGTGAATCAAGTGTTGTGTAGCGGCGGCCCCATCGGGGCCGCAACTGTCGCCGCTGGCGACACCGCTACAACTCCAGCGTCTCAGCCTCGCTTCTTGATCTTCGGTGGGCCAAGCACTTCTTGCAGCACAATCGCCATCGCAAGCCCCTGACCTGAGGCCAGCAAACCGGTGAGGTTCTTGGCGAACGGAGTCTTCGCGACGGGCCGCGGTCGAGTCGCGAGGCGAGTCACGCGAGTTGCGGGGGCACCCGTTCCGCTGGGCGGGGCAGTGAGCGCGGCGGGAACAGGGAGTTCGGTCACCCGCTGAGGGGCGATCGCGGTCGGGAACGACTGAGTGAAACCGCCGTCCGTTCGTTGCGGGGCTTCGGCAAGTTCCGCGACCACTCGCGTGCGTGCCCGGTCGGGTTGCCGAACGGGTTGCACCACGGGCACCGTTGGCCCTTGATTCTGTTGTGGTGGCGGTGCGTCGGCCGTCTTCTTCCGCAAGCGATCAATCTCGGCCAGGAAGCGATCCATGTCCGAGTTCGTCTGCCGGACCACCCCGCCGCCGCCACCCGCGCGACCACCCGCCGGCTGGTTCGGCACGCGAGCACGACCCGCGTTGTTCACCTCGTTCAGGTTGTTCAACAGCTTCGACACCGCCCCCACCACGGTGGAGATGACGACGATCGCGATGATGATCCAGATCAGACCCATGGTTCAAACCCGCTCTGGGGGACAAGGAGACACGGGGACACGGGGACAAGGAGACCAATCTAAAGAACGGGTGGAGGCTTGCTTTCTCTCCTTGTCCCCGTGTCTCCGTGTCTCCTTGTCCTCCCCTTAGCTGCGTCCCGGGGTGTTTTCGCTGCCGCCGCCGCCGGTCATGTTGGCGATGTTGTTCCGCATCGACGTGTCGGACTGAAGGTTCTTCATGTTGTAAAAGTCCATCACGCCGAGGTTCCCTTTCTGGAACGCCTCCGCGATGGCTTGCGGAACCTGTGCCTCGGCCTCGACGACCTTCGCGCGGTTCTCTTCGCACAGCGCCCGCATTTCCTGTTCGCGAGCAACGGCTGCCGCACGGCGCTTTTCGGCTTCGGCCTGTGCGACTCGCAAGTCGGCGGCGGCCTGGTCAGCTTGCAGTTTCGCGCCGATATTCTCACCGACTTCGATGTGCGCGATGTCGATACTCACGATCTCGAACGCGGTCTGGGCGTCGAGCGCGTTGTGCAGCACGGTCTGCGAGATCATGCCGGGGTTCGCGAGCACTTCCTTGTGGTCGTGGGCCGAGCCGATCGCCTTCACGATCCCCTCGCCGACGCGGGCGATGATCGTTTCTTCGGTCGCACCACCGACGAGCCGTTCGAGCTTGGTTCGCACCGTCACGCGCGCCTTGGCGAGCAACTGAATGCCGCTACGGCACACGGCGTCGAGGAACTGCTTCCCCTTCGCGGGGTCGGGGCAGTCGATGACCTTGGGGTTCACGCTCGTGCGAACGGCCTCGAGGATATCGCGGCCTGCGAGGTCGATGGCGGCGGCCGTCTTCCACGGCAAATCAAGCCCGGCCTTGTGTGCGGCGATGACGGCGGTTGCCGTCTTGGGGACGTTCCCGCGTGCGAGGTAGTGCGATTCGAGGTCGGGGGTCGTGACCTTCACGCCGGCTTGCACAAGAGCGATCTTCTGGCGAACGATCATGCCGTAATCGACGTTCCGCAACTTCATCCCGATCAGGCTGCCGATGCCGATGTCGGCCTTGGTGAGCAGCGCCTGAATCCACAGCCGAATGAAGCTGAAGAAGATGAACAGGAACACCAGGAAGATGAGTACCGCGACAAGCGCGACGCCAATCAGGAGGATGCTGCTGTTATCGAGATTGGAGCCTGGGCCGGTCTTCTCAGCGGCTTTTTCGGCGGCTCGACCTGGGCCTTGTGCGAATAGAGCAAGGGTAGTCCACATCACAGGAGTTATTCCTTTTGGTAGATCGATTCACCGTTTAGCAATAGCCCCAGCGGGCCGGTGACCCCATTGGGGTCGCCGCTAAACGAACACCGTCATGAGATTCAACGGGTGGTCGGCACCGACTTCAATCCAGGACCAGAGTCGTTCACGCCGCCCACAGCGGCACCTGCTGCGGAGGGACGCAGGTCGATTCAGCCTCAGCAGCAGGTGCCGCTGTGGGCGAAAAGACCAACGACTCTGGGGATGCAATCGCAAGCAACCTCACCCGCGGCGGAACGCCGCAGGATGTTTGAGTCTCGGAAACCAACCACCCGAAGTTTCAGTGTTCCGTGCGAAGCCTCAACCGGCTTAGGGTCACTTGTCCAACCCAATATCCAGGTCGAAATCGTCGGCCGGCGATTTCGGGGCCGACGCTGGGCTCGCGGGCAACACCGGCGAGACATCCAGAATGATATTCGCAGTCGGCTCCCGTTTCTCGCTCGCATTCGAGCCGTCGGAACTGATATCGGAGATATCGGCAGGCGGCTCCATCTGCCGAACCAGCACCGTCGAACCCTTCACCGCCACGCAGCGAACCCACACGCCCGCGTCGATCATCACGCCTTCCGCCATCGCGTCGATTCGCTTGCCGTCGAACTCGACCGTGCCCGAGGGCCGCATCGGCGAGACCGTCTTCCCCGTGCGGTTTTTCAGGGATTCGAGTTCGGCCAACCCTGCTACTTCGAGCGGGTCGCCGGCCGTGCTGTCCAGTTCGCCGCCGATGGACATTCGCCGATACGCGGCAACGGCAACATACCCCACCGCGGGCAAACCGACCGCAACAGCCCCCATTGCCACAACCGCTTCCGTCACGGTGCCCCGGGCCAGGATGATACCCACACCCAGCGCGAAGAACAACAAGGAGGCCACAATAAGGATCCCGCCAGTCGGGAGAAGCACCTCCGCGAGCAGCGTGATAATCCCGAGCGAGAACAGCAGCAGAGCGATAGTCAGGTAGTCCATATTTCGTGAGTGTGAGTGGCTAGTGTGAGTGTGAGTGAAAAGACACCTGACTTGGTTTTCGATTTTCACTCACACTCACACTAGCCACTCACACTTCCTTGACCACGATCCGGGTCCCCTCGACCTGAATCGCTTGTACGCGGGTGCCAGCGGGGATGAACCCCCCGTCGGATACCACATCGACGAACTTGTCGCCGAATTTTACCATGCCTGCCGGGCGGAGCGGAGTGTTCGTTGTCCCAATTGCGCCAAGGAGTTCTGCCGCTTCACCGGCACCGGGGAGATTGTCGGAAGGTATGCCGGTCTCGCTCGGGGTGTTCAGCACCAGCCGATTTCCGCCGGGTAACTTTGGCAGGAATCGTGCGAGGAAGAACGCCAGGAAGAACGAACCCATCATCGCGAACATGTAGACCGAAACCTTTTCGCCGAGTTTGCCCCACTCGCCGCCGGTCTGGGGAACCTTGTCCAGCGTCACCAGGCCGAGCCCGGCGAGCATGCAGAGGATGCCGAAGATCCCGCACGCGCCGAACCCGGGCAGCACGAAGATTTCCATTCCCACCAGCACCAACCCCATCAAGAACAGCAGCAGGGCCAGGGCGAACGTCTGTCCGCTGAATTTCGAATGGGCCCAAAACACCAGCAGGAAGCACAGTGCCGCGATGATGCCGGGGACGGTGAGGCCGGGCACCTTGAGCTCGAGGATGAGCCCCGTGAACCCGATGACCACAAGCAGCACGGTGACCACGGGGTTGCGAAGGAAGTCGGAGAACTTGTCGAGCCAGCCGGGGTCTGGGCTCTTGGCGTCGGGCCAGCCGAACGCGGAGGTCACGGCCTTCGCATCGGTTCCCTCGACACTCACGCGGGCCACGCCGTATTCGACCGCGGCGGTCGTGTTGAGCTTGAGGAGTTGCCCCTTGGGCTTCACGACCTTGTCCTCAACCCATTCCGCCTTGTTCTTGTCGAACTCCTCGCGGGTCATGAATCGCCGCTGGTTCGCGATGTTGTTCCCCGCGGGCTTCACACGCAGAATCTCGATGTCCGACCGGAACATGCCGTCGATGAGGAGTTCGGGGTAACCCTGTACCTTGGCCAGATCGCGGATGCTGCTGAGGTTCGCGGCGACATCGGCATCTCGGGTCGCTTTCAGGTACGCGGAGAAGTCGCCGATCTCGGCTTCCTTGGAGTCGCCCATCGCGTCGGGTTTCGGCTTCGACATCACGATCTCGGAGCACCCGAGCGCCACGACCGTGCCGGCACCGGGGGCGAGTTCCGTGATGAACGCGATGATCTTGATCTTGTCTTCGCCTGTCTGGGCGGCCCGGAGTTCGTCGGCGACGTTGCGGGCCGTGACGAGATCGTTCCCGCCGACGTTTATGACCAGGATCAGGACGTTCCCACCCTTCTGACGAACATCGCGAATGACGTGGCTGAGCGATTCGCGTGTGGAACCGTCGATGTCCTTCTTGAGTACCCACCGGTAGACATCTGGGGTGCGACCTTCGAGTGGGTCGTCGCGGTGGGCCGAAGGCGGCAACCCATACAGTTCCGCCACATCGGCGCGGGTCTCTGCCGTAGCTTTGCACAACCCGAGATCCTTGGCGTAGCGTGTGGCATAGAAACCGATCTGGCCATCCTGCACGCCCTCAATGGGGGCGAAGTTCGGGCCTCCGGCGATCTTCGCGAGTTGTGCGGGATCGTTCGCGTCAAAGAAGATCGGGTTCAGCGGGGGAACTTTGGGAATCCCTTTTCGCAACTTCACGTTGGCGTCGTACATCTTGCGCACAACCGCGACCTGTCCAGTTCGTCCCACGGCGGCGAGTGTCTCGCGGTAGATGTCTTCTTTGCTCGCATTCAGGGGTGGAACCAGCGGGGCAGGGCCGTCGTCGGTGATCTGGCCGAGCGATGCTCCCCCACTCATCACGAGTTCCCGGCAGGCGAGGACGGGAAGCACGGTGTGAGCGGTGGTGTTGGCGTGGACAAACGCGACTGTGTTGACGCCCGCCCGGTGAACCGTGCCGAGGATGTAGTCCTGCAAGCTGAGGCACGCCCCGAAGTCTGTGGTGGCGGCGGCCTTTCCGTCTGGGTTGAAGTCGAACACAACCGTCGTGGCCCGCCTTGGGGCGTTCCCGTCAATTCGTTGGTTTACGTACGCTTTGATCCGGTTCACCCCCTCGGTCGTGATGGGGTTTGGCACGGTCACGAACATGCCTTCTGTGTTCTGAGCAAACGCGGAGGACACCGAAAGCAGCGTCCAGGCGAGAACCCCCGCAAGCGGGCGGGCCGTGTGGCGGACCGGGATCGACATCGGTGAACGTTCCTGTCGGAATGTGTGTCGGCAGCGCGACCCACCTGGAAGATTATAACGATCCCGCGAACTGGAGCAAAAGAACCTTTGTGTCGTATTGGGGCAACTGGCTCGGTACTTGCATTCCTGAACCTGCTGTTTGGGAGTGCAAATCCCGGGTGTGAAGAGAGTCCGTTTATTCCGTCTATGCTATCGCGGACTGCGAAATCTGGGTGGAGTAGGCAGTCCTTATCATCGTGGAGGATTGCATGATGGGAATATGCGGCCTAAAATTACGGAAGTCTGGGGGAGTTGGGAAGTGTGGGGCAAGTTGTCGCCCTGAGCCTGCGGACATCCGACAGCTCCCCCGCCCACGAGTTCGGTTCGAGACCGAGGGTGCAACGAACAGCGTGACGTCTTCGCTTCAGGAATCGATGCGGTGACGTGCGGGGTAGTGATATGCGCCGAGTCGTCATTTCCGGAGTTGGTGTTGTCGCGCCGAATGGCGTTGGCAAGGATGCGTTCTGGTCTGGCTGTATCGAGGGACACAGCGGGATCGGGCCCATCCGGTCGTTCGACTCATCGAACCACCCAATCAAGATTGCGGGCGAAGTTCACGACTTCGACCCCGAACCCTTCCTCCCGCCCAAGTTCCGAAAGTCCGTCAAGGTGATGGGCCGGGCGGCTCGCTTCGGAGTGGGGGCAGCCGGGCTCGCCGTCGCGGACAGTGGACTGAACCAGGAAACGATGGACCCGGAACGCTTCGGGGTGGTCATGGGCACTGGCCTGATCCCGATGGATCTGGGCGAACTGGCCCCGATGCTTGCCCGTGCGTGCCACGAGAACGGCGACTTCGACCCCACCTTGTTGGCGGACCCGAGCCGCACCGATTCGCCACTCTTCCCACTCTGGCTGATCAAGTACTTGCCGAACATGGTGGCGGCGCACGTTTCGATGGCGTTCAACTGCCAGGGGCCGAACAACACCGTGGTCACGGCGTGCGTGGCGGGCACTCAGGCTGTGGGCGAAGCCTTCCGCCTGATATCACGCGGCGATGCTGACGTGATGCTGGCCGGTGGTGCCGACAGCCGAATCGACCCGTTGATGCTTCTCGCGTACACCGCACTCGGCACACTGAGCAAGCAAGCGAACATGGCTCCGTCGGAGCGTTCTCGCCCGTTCGACCGGCTCCGCGATGGCTTCGTCATCAGCGAGGGTGCCGCCGTGCTCGTACTCGAAGATTACGAGCGGGCGAAGGCACGCAACGCCCCGATTTACGCGGAAGTGCTGGGTTGGGGCAGTTCCTTCGATGCCTACTCCGTGACGAAGCCTGAGCCGGACGGCCGTGGTGGGGCGCGTGCGATTCAGTGTGCATTGACCGAAGCCAAAGTCGATCACCGCGACATCGGCTACATCAACGCCCATGGCACGAGCACCAAGCTCAACGACGCGATGGAAACAGCCGCGGTGAAGCGGGTGTTCGGCGACATGGCGAAGACCGTGCAACTGTCCTCGATCAAGTCGATGATAGGACACTCAATAGGGGCGAGCGGCGCGATTGAAGCCGCAGCACTGGCGATGAGCTTGCACACGCAGGTCTATCCGCCAACGATTAACCTGACGAACCCGGACCCAGCGTGCGACCTGGATTACATCCCGAACACGGCCCGCGAGGGGAAGGTGCGTTACGGCCTCTCGACGAGTTTCGGCTTCGGCGGCCAGAACGGCGCACTCGTCATGGCCGCAGTGTGACAGCAAGTTTTAGCGGCGGACCCAACGGGTCCGCCCGCTTATCATTTCCATCGGCCGACCCATTGCGGTCAATCACTTCTCGCAAAGGGATTCCAACCCAGCCGCATTGGCTGTAAAATTCACAGCCATGACCAGCGCACTCGATGTCGCGAAATATCTGATCGAACTCGCCGGCCGCGAACCGGACGAGGCCGAACCGATCACCCACCTGCGGCTTCAGAAGTTGCTCTACTACGCACAAGGTTGGCACCTCGGATTGTTCGGTCGCTCTCTGTTTGCCGAACCCGTTCTAGCAATGAAGGCCGGCCCTGTTGTCTCCAGGGTTTCCGAAGTGGTGATGGGTGTTCTGGGGGATAACCTCGCTCGACCGCTAACCGCTGCTGACCTTGGCCCGTCGAACCTCGTTGCCCGCGAGAAAGTGTTTCTCGAAACAATCTGGCAGAAGTATCGAGCCTACTCCGCAACCGGGCTGAAGGAGCTTTCACAGGCTGAAATGCCGTGGAGTGACGCTCGCGCGGGTCTACCCCATATGGAGGAAGCATCGGCCGAGATCACCGCAGATTCGCTGCGACGGTTCTTCGCGTCACGACCCGAGGCCAGGGTGGTGCCGTTCGCAACATTGGAGGCGGTGTACGAGGCGGAAGCTGAGGACCGTGAGGCAAATCGGAAGGGTGTTCCCTTTGAAGAACTCCGACGGCGCCGACGAGTCGCGGCAATCGCAGGGCAGGAGCAGACGTGAGTTTCCGTCTCGTGTTCGGCCCGCGGGCAGAGGAAGCCTATGAGGAGCTTCCGTTCTCGCTGCTCGACGAGTTCGACGCAAACATGGACCGCCTTGCATCCGACCCAACCACGTTGTCCGTTCCGGGTACTTTCCCATTCCCCGCGAATCGGATGGTGTTCCACTTCTCTATCGACGATCACGAAGGCGGTCGCTGGGACTTCGCGGCCCATTTCAGGTACGGCTCCGAGGAGCAGACGCTCCACGTCATCGCTCTGACCGTTCTGCCGCCGAATTCGCCTGCGTAGGTTGCAACTCCTCAGACTACGAGTGGTGCCCGTCAAAGGCGTTTGACTTTTTGGCGAGCGGGGTGGCGTAAGCCCCCCGAGTTTCCGCGAAGTCGAAAGACTCGGGGGGCTTACGCCACCCCGCTCGCCAAATGCGGTCACTTCGTCGCAAGCAACTGTCGTAGCACGTAGGGCAGAATGCCGCCGTTCAGGTAGTACAGCACTTCTTGCGGCGTGTCGATGCGGCAGATCGCGTGGAAGACCACGGAGGTGCCATCGGTCTTGTTCGCAGTGACCATCAGTTCCTTCGCCGCGCCCGAGAAGTTCGTCTTCAACCCATCGACCAACCCGGCGATGTCGAACACCTCCTCGCCGGTCAGGCCGTGGCTTGCGGCCGATTCGCCTGGCTTGAACTGCAACGGCAGCACGCCCATACCCACCAGGTTGCTCCGGTGGATGCGCTCGTAGCTCTCCGCAATGACCGCCTTCACGCCGAGCAGGTTCGTCCCCTTCGCGGCCCAGTCGCGGCTCGACCCCGAACCGTATTCCTTCCCGCCGATGATGACCAACGGCACGCCGTCCTTCTGGTATGCCATCGACGCATCGAAGATGCTCGTCACCGGGCCTTCTGGCAGGTGCCGCGTAAAGCCGCCCTCGGTTCCGGGTACGAGTTGGTTCTTCAGCCGCACGTTCGCGAACGTGCCACGCATCATCACATCGTGGTGGCCGCGGCGTGCCCCGTACTGGTTGAAGTCCTTCTGTTCAACGCCGTGCGAGAGCAGGTACGCACCCGCGGGCGAATCTTTCTTGATGTTGCCAGCGGGCGAAATGTGGTCGGTCGTGATGCTATCGCCGAGCAACGCCAGCACGCGGGCACCCGTGATCTCGTGGACCGGAGGCAAGGCGGTCGTCATGCCCCGGAAGTACGGCGGGTTCGCGATGTAGGTGGAGTTCGGTTCCCACGCGTACAGGGCACCCGTTGGCACGCTCAGCGATTTCCAGCTCGCGTCGCCATCGTAGACGCTGCCGTAAATGCGGCGGAAGGATTCTTCCTTGATCGACTTCGCCATCACTTCCGAGACTTCCTCGTGCGTCGGCCAGATGTCGCGGAGGAAGACTGGTTGCCCGTCGGAGCCGGTGCCAACGGGTTCGGTATCCCAGTCGATGTCCACCGTGCCAGCGAGTGCGTAAGCGACCACCAGCGGCGGCGAGGCGAGGTAGTTTGCACGCACTTCGGGGTGAACGCGGCCCTCGAAGTTGCGATTCCCCGAGAGCACGGCTGATACAACCAGCCCCTGCCCGGAGATCTGCTTCGACACCGCTTCGGGCAACGGGCCGCTGTTTCCGATGCACGTCGTGCAGCCGTATCCGACGACGTTGAACCGGAGCTTGTTCATGTCCTCGATCAGGCCCGAGTTCGTGAGGTAGTCGGTCACCACCTGCGACCCCGGTGCGAGGCTCGTCTTCACCCACGGCTTGGTCGTCAGACCCTTTGCGACCGCCTTCTTCGCGACGATGCCAGCGGCAATCATCACGGACGGGTTCGACGTGTTCGTGCAACTCGTGATGGCCGCGATGACCACCGAGCCGTCCTTCACGTCGCCCGGTGCAATCGCGACGGTCTGAGCTGGTGCATCGCCAGCCATCGCCAGCGGAGCCTTGGGCTTTGCGGCCTCCTTGAGCTTCGGCAGCGCGGCGGCGAACCCCTTCTTCATGTCCTTCAGGGCAACGCGATCCTGCGGGCGGGCCGGGCCGGCCATACTAGGCTCGACGGTCCCCATGTCGAGTTCGAGCGTGTCGGAGTACGCGGCTTCAGGCGTGCTGGCGTCGTGGAACAAGCCCTGTTCCTTGTAGTACGCCTCGACGAGTGCGACGAGTTCCGCAGGCCGGCCGGTCTGGGCCAGGAAGCGGAGCGTCTCGGCGTCCACGGGGAAGATGCCGCACGTCGCGCCGTATTCGGGAGCCATGTTCGCGATCGTGGCACGGTCGGCGAGCGGCAACTGTGCCAGCCCTGGCCCGAAGAACTCGACAAACTTGCCGACGACACCCTTCTTGCGAAGCATCTGCGTGACCGTCAGCACGAGGTCGGTTGCGGTCGCGCCTTCCTTCAACTTGCCGGACAGCTTGAAGCCGATGACCTGCGGAATGAGCATCGACACGGGTTGCCCGAGCATCGCGGCTTCCGCTTCGATGCCGCCGACGCCCCAGCCCAGCACGCCGAGGCCGTTAATCATCGTGGTGTGGCTGTCGGTGCCGACGAGTGTGTCCGGGTACGCCATCCCCTTGGTGTCCACGAACACGCTTCGAGCCAGGAATTCGAGGTTCACCTGGTGGCAGATGCCGGTGCCGGGCGGGACGACCTTGAAGTTATCGAACGCCTTCTGCCCCCAGCGGAGGAAGACGTACCGCTCCTCGTTCCGTTCGTATTCCAGCCGCACGTTGTCCTTCTCAGCCTCAGTTGTTCCGGCCTCGTCCACTTGCACGGAGTGGTCGATGACGAGTTCAACGGGCACGAGCGGGTTGATCTTCGCGGGGTCGCCGCCGAGCGTCTTCATGGCGTCCCGCATCGCGGCGAGATCCACGACGCATGGCACGCCGGTGAAGTCCTGCATCAGCACGCGGGCAGGGGTGTACGCGATCTCGTTGACGGGTTCAGCCTTCGGCTGCCACAGCGCGAGGGCTTCGATATCGGCCTTGCGAACCGACAGATCGTTCTCGTTGCGGAGGAGGTTTTCGAGGAGGATTTTGAGCGAGAAGGGGAGCTTCTTGGCCTGCGGATGGATCGCTTCGACCGCAGAAAGCTTGTGGATGGTGTACGGTTTGCCGTTGACGTTCAGGGTGGCCAGGCTGCTGAAACTGTTGGGCATCGTCGGAACCCGGTGCGTTTGATGAGAGGCGTATGGGGGTATTGTTGGCGTTGGTCGGGAAATGGCAACAACCGAACGGTTTAGCCGCGACTCGAAGAGGAGCGCGACACCCGTCGCGCTCCTCTTCGAGTCGCGGCTAAACGTTATTTCCCCAACCGCTCAAAGAACTCGCGGACGGCGGCGCGGTCGGCGGGTGTGAGCGGTTGGCCGGCCACGGCAGCGGGGGCGGATCGTGCCGCGTTCTGGATCGCCGGTGCGAGTTGCGTCGGATCGGTCTTGGTGAAGTTGTTGCCGAAGTCGCCGGAACCCGCAGGCGTCTTACCACCCTTCGGATCAATGAACGGCACCCGCACCCGCACATCCCGACTACCGCTGTTGGGTTCCTTTCCGGGGGGAGGCGGCTTGTCGCCCACACCGCCTGCTCCTGGTTGCTCACCGCCTGGTTTCGTGGCGTCGGCTCGCATCTGCTCCGCTCGCTGGGCTTCGCCCTGAGCGTCCTCCGCGGCTTGTGCGTCCTTCTGGATCTCGCCAACAGTTTTGGCTGCGGCGTCGATTTGTTTCGCGGCCTCGTCGCCCTTCCCCTGCTCCAGTTGCTTGGCGGCCTCGTCCAGTTTCGCGGCGAGATCTTTCAGCGGTTGCGATTGTTCGGCCTTGGCCCGGTCGAGTTCCTGTTGAAGCCCGCTCGTATCGCGACCTTCCTTCTTGGCTTGTTCAATGAGCTTTTCTAGCTTCTCGCGGGTCGCAGTGTTCTCCGCAGCCTTGCGAATCTCGTCCTTGAGTTTGTCGAGTTGCTTCCGCAGTTCCGGATCGTTCGGCTTCAGGCCCGCCGCCTTGGCTAACTCCGCGAGCGATTTCTCGGCCTTTGCGAGATCGCCCTTGGCCAGTGACATTGCGGTGTCACGCGCTGGGCCTTCCTTGAAATCGGGCGACTGCGCGAGCGGTTCGAGTTGCTTGAGTTGCGTCTCCATCCGGCTCAGCCGATCGAGCGAATCTCGCTCCAGACTCTTGGCGGCATCTTCGGCGGCGGTTAACTCCGCGATCCATTGGGGCGTGGTGTTCTTGGCCTTGGCCTCACGTTCGAGGCGATCGAGTCCGGCACGAATGGTGGCGAGTTTCTCGGCATTTGGCTTGTCAGGCGTCAGCGAGTTCCGTTTTGGTTGTGGGAATGTGGTCGGAGAAGTCGCGTTGTCGCTAACTTTCTTTGCGATGTCGTCGGTTTTTTTCCGGTTGTCTGCGGACAAATGTGTGTCGGTGATGGGATGCCAGACAAACGCCAGGATCGCGAGCACTCCCGCGAACAACGGCACGAGCCACGCCGAACGGCGTAACCCCAGGGGGAACCGCTCGCCGACTCGCAATCCGGCCGCGTGCGATTCGGCATCGGCGATCACAGCTTGCGTGACAACCGTGGGCCGCGGATCGCGATTCACCTCGATTGCGGCGGTGATTCGCTCGTTCAACCCAAAGCGAGAGTCGAGTTCCAGCGCTGCCGTAAGTTGTGCGGGATACCGACGAGCAGCGCGAACCACGGCGACGATCGTGGCGACAAGCACCAACGCAATGGGGACCGCCCACCGACCCGGTTCGAGAAGCAACCACACGACAGCGAGGGCAAGCGAGATGGTCCAGCCGCGAATGAGTGCATCGAAGCAGAGTTGCGTTGCCAGTCGGCGACGGGCAACGCGAACAGCACGTTCGACGGCGGAAGTGGGCACGGCGGTACTCCCGACAGGTTCATCTGGAAGTATACCGCGTTGCAGTGAGGCAATCACACCTTTCCGAGCAACTCGGCGAGGATGTTGTTCTGCGGGTAGCTGTGGCCCAGGTGCTGGCGGAACCCTTCGGCGAACGCCACTCCCGCGGCCTTGCCCTGAGTCGCACCCCACTCGCGCATCGAATCGACCAGGCTATCCACCCCATGGTGTTTCCGAAGCCACGCACGCTGGCTCTCGTGGCAATCCAGCATTTTGGCTTTGTCCGCGATCACGCTGCCGATGTCGATGCGGAACGCGGGCACGATCGGTTGGCCGAACGCGTCCTTCCCTTCCAGTGGGTCGCAGTAGAACAGGTGCGGGATGTGGTCGAGCGGCGGGTGGATGTGGCGGCCGTGCAGAAAGTTCTGAATCGGGGCGGCGAACGTGGCGGCGCGAACCAGCTTGCTCGACTGCTCGTGGTCCATGTGGTAGTCGTCGGGGCTGTGTGCGAACACCATGTCGGGCCGGACCGCGTTTATCAACCGAACGACCTTTTCCAGTGCCGATTCGTTGTAGATAACCCGCAGGTCGCGTTCCTCGACGCAGTGATAAGTCGCGCCGATCGCCTCGGCCGCGGCCTTTCCCTCACCACGGCGGATGCGGGCGATCTCGTCCGGGGTATGCTCGGCGGAACCGCAGTCGCCGGGTGTCATACTCGCGACATGAATCGCCCAGCCGTGCTCCTTCCGAAGCCGGATCATGGTGCCAGCACAAAGGAATTCCGCGTCGTCGGGATGCGCGAGGATGGCGAGGGCCGTTTTGGGCATGACAACTTCCTGAATGTGAAGAAGCCCGGCGTTGAGGCCGGGCTGAGGGAGAGTACGCTATTGTCGGCAGGATTCCCTTGCGGTCAACCGCCGGGGTGTTCCTCAGCGGCAGCACCAGGCGGCGGCGCGATCAGCGATTTGCGCTGCACACCCTGTTGAACGCGGACCGCTGACTTCACATCCTCGCGAACCCACGGGCCGCCGCGCCGGTCATCGGTCACACCGTCGTTGTCGCCCATTGGTTTGGCGAACGGTGAGATGACCTTCTCGGCGATGTGCCACTTGAACTCTTCCTGCACGTCTCGCAGGTCCGTGAAGCGGCCCGACGCCGGGAACGGAGCGGGGAGAAGGCCGAACACCGCCAGGGTGTCTCGCCCCATTTCTGCCGCTTTCGCTCGCACACCCTGATCGTCCTGCACGAGCATGCGGAGATACGCCAACTCGTACGCGAACGTCTCCTCGTCAGTCTTGTCGGACGCACCGGGGCGGTGGAACTCCTTGTCGCCCGCCAGCACTTGCTTCCAGAGTTCGAGCCCCTGGCGATACAGGGCAATCGCGCCACGCGGCCCGAGCTTGTTCCCCAACCGCCGAGCTTGCTCGGCTTGCCAGAGCGTCTTGCGGGCGAGCACCGTGACTGGTCGGCCGGCCTGATCGACCCGCGATTCACCCAGCGCACCCGCCAGGAAGTACGGGAAGTTCGTAACCTGCCGGTTCGAGTTGTAGTAGAACATGGCGCTCGACGCCTGCTGCCATCGCTGAATCACGTCCGGCGGGGCATTGTCGGATGGTTTGCGTGCTGCCTCGGCCTCGTAGGCAACGCGGCGTGCGGGTTCGATCACCAGCCCGTATCGCTCGCCGTGCTCGGTCCACATGCGGGCAGCCGTTCGCCATTCATCGAGCGACCACCGCCGGGTGTTACCAACCACGACATCGAGGGGTCGGGTCGGACGGACGGGATCGTCCGGGAACCACCAGTTCGCAGGCGAGTCGGTCGGATCGTCGATCCGCCAGCCCTCGTCGTCGAACCACCCTTCCTTCTGCTCCATCTCGGCCTGATAGCTCTGTGCTCGCGGCCCGCCCTGGCAGAAGATGATGAGCATTGGCTGGCGAGGAACGCGATACTTCACCGCATCGTACTCACCCGGTTGCGGAGTGCCAGCAGGCATTGGTTTGTCGTTCGCATCACGCGGTGGCCAGTTGTCCGGGAGTGGGATCAAACCGTAGGAGTACCACGCGCGTGCCGTCTTGAACGCGGTGAAGTCGTCACCCGTCTCGGACGCGGGGTTCGCCTCGATCTCACCGAACTTCGGAGGCAGCACCGGGAACTGCTTGTAGGCGTCGTTCAGTTCCTTCTTGAACTTGTACCGGCCTTGCACGTCCTTGTTGTCTCGCAAGAACTGGATCACGTCCTTGGGTCGCGGGCACTTCAGCGACTCTTCGATCTTCTTCGCGGTCGCCTGGTCGCCGCCGCTTCCTCGCTCGCCTCGGAGCCGACGGACGAGGTGTGGATACTTCTCGCAGAACTCGCGAAACTTCTTCTGGTTCACAACCCGCTCGCCGCGTTCATCCCGTTCCTCCAGTTCATCCGGGTTGCGGTCGTCGGGCGAGATGCACGACAACTGGAACAGACAGCGGAGCACCTCGACGTTGTCGGAAACGCCGAACTTGTTCTGGTAGTAGAACGCGATCTGGTAGCGCATGTCCGGCGAGCCGAGGCGTCTGCCGTCGGCCTCGACCTTGCCCTGCCGGCGTTCACCTTCGGCCAGCAGCGAGATGCCGTTGGCGATGTAGAAGTACATGTCGCCGCTGCCCTGCATCTCGACGGAAACGTTGTACGTGATGTTCCAGCTCTGGAAAATCCAGGGTGTGATGAAGTGCGGCTGCAGTTGCGTGACCTGCCGGATCAGCCCTTCCATCTTGTGGAAGTCGTTCCGCTTCTGGGCCTCGATGGTCGAGTTCCACAGGTACGCGACGACCAACCCACGGCTACCCACGAGAGCGAGGCGGAACGCGGAGCCTTCCAGTTCCTGTTCGCCTTCCTCAAGCTCGCGGAGGTCGAGGTTGAGCGCCTGACTCAAGATGGTGCGAGACGCCACACGCTCGGCGGTGCGTTGAATCGCGCTGGGCGAACTGGCCTGCGCCGTGCTCAGTGGAATGGGAATCGTGCCCCGCCAGAACATGCTGAGGGTGAACAGGGCGAGGATCGCCGCGAAGTACATCCCCTTCCGCCGGAAGGAGGCTCGTTGAAGTGGATTCATGGGTTCGCTCGATCACTTTCGATTGACGTCTAGCTGCAGACCCAACGGGTCCGCGTGTCGCCCCGGTGGGGCGACCGCTAAACCTCGTCCCTAATCACGCTAGGCAGCAACTTCTCGCGATTTCATGAGGTAATACGCCAGGATTCCCCACGGAAGCAGGTAACCGGACATCATCAAGAGATTCACCACGATATACTGCGAATCGACGTTGAAACCCTCCGCGACGAAGGCACTCCAGTCGAACGATTGCAGGTCGGGCACCACCTTCGAGACTCGCCGCACGACCCAGGACCAACCCTTGTCCGCAGCGCTCAGAGCCTTGCCGCCTGCCGACTCGCTGGAAGGGGCCGTTGGCTGTTCGGCCTTCATGAGCCGCGACATGCTCTCGAACGGCCCACCGCCCACGGTTCGGTTGGCAGCGAGGTCGTTGATGAAGTCCGTGAAGAACCCGGCGTTGAAGATCACGACGACGACGAGCAAGCTGAGCACGCCGCTAAGGTAGGTGCTGCACGCGACGGCGAGGCCAATCAGGATGCACAGCCAGCACCACAGCCCGACCATTCCCTTGACGTAGTTGATCGTGAACGGCTGCTCGTACTCCAGCAGGTAGAGGTCCGGTTCCGCCATGCCGAGCAACTGGCCGGGGGTCTCGCACTTCACGTACACGCTGACACGCGGTGCGGGGACGTCCTTCTCGGTGCGGGGATCCTTCTCGGTGCCGGGGTTGCCTTGCAGGGCGTTTCGGAACAGCCCGGCCGGCACCTCCAGCCCCATCACCTGATAGTCGAATACTTCCTTGCTACCGTACTCGAAGCACCCGAATTCCTCAGCGAGTTTGTTCACCTCGGCCCACGCGGGGGTGCCGGGCTTCGCGCCTTCGATGTTCACGCGTTTCGAGATTTCCCGCTTCCGGTCCTGGTACTCTTTCTCGCGCTGTTTGTCCGCCCACGGCCATGTGCCGGCTCCGGTGGGTTGTTCCTGCTTGGCGTTGTGCGTCACGAACCGGAAGCTGACGAACGCACCCTTGTTCTGCTCGCCCTTGGTCAGCTTGAAGATGTCGAACGTGAACTCGACGGGAACGCGGTCGTCCTGTGCGGTCCCCATGTTGGCGGGGATCGACGGGAACTTCCAGATCGCCCGCTGCATGGCACCTTCGCCACCGGGGATGTACTTGCGGTAATCGAACTCGCGGCCGACGTTGGTCCCCTCGAACTCGGTCTTGTCGGCCCGGTACTTGGCCTGCACGCTCTTGAATTCGAGCTTTCCGCGGACCGGCACGCGAGCCTTGTACGTCTCGTCCTTCGCCCGCTGGGAAATCGACGTGTTCATGATGAGCACCAGACTCACCCCCGTGAGCCCGATGAGCACCAGCGTCATCAGCGAGAGGTAACCCACAAACCGACCCAGCACGATCTCGAACTTCTCAACCGGCTTCGACACGACCGTGTAGATGTTCAGGTTCTTGATGTCGTTGGGGATGCCGTAGAACGAGGCGAGCAGCAGTGCCGGGATCAGCACGAGGAGCGTTAATGCCAGGTCCATTCGCTCCACCGTGACCCGCAGCTCGTCGGAGGGTTTGATCTCGCGGAACCACTGGGCCGGGAACAGGAACGGCAGGAAGATCAGCAGGAACACCCACAGGAGTTGGCTGCGGATCGCTTCCTTGAAGCTCAGTTTCGCGATGGCCCACACAGGCCCTTCCGCCTCGAACAGCATCAGCGTCAGCGTGGCGAGGAGGAAGACCGTCAGGCCGACGATGCAAACCCCGAGGTAGATGCCGAACAGACGATCGCTGCCAAAGGCGAAGATCAGCAAACCAAACACCGCGTAGATGCCAAGGAACACGCCCAGACCCATGAGACGGCGAGCGTTCAGGAGGTCGCCCGCGTAGGAGCGAACCGACTGCACGAAGCGGCGAATCCCGGAGGTGCCGATCGTCAGGTTGCGGCGACGAATCTTCGCCATGTCGCGGGCGAACGGCTCGCCAATGCCGAGCAGGGCCAGCGTGCCGGCGATCATGAGCATGATCGGGATGAGTTCGGTCTGGAATGCCGGCGGCGGAAGCACGATCGGCATACCCGGCGGCGGTGGCGGCAACGGCGGCGGTGCGAGGGGCATCCCCATGAAGGCGGTCTTGCCCGCGGCCTGGAGGGCATACAACCCGCCGACGCTCGCGTAACACAGCACGGCCAGGGCCGCGCACCCCACCATGAAGAACGACACCGGCACGCGGATCTTTTCGGACTGCGATTTATCGGTCGGGGTCATCATGGCGTACAGCAAGTACACCACGAGGCCGATCATGGCGAACCCGCCAGCGTCCTGAAGCCAGGACTGTGCCAGCCCGCTGATGTGCGCGAACCCGAGCGGTTCGCCCTTGTCGAGTTGCAGGATGCCGAACAGGGCCGACGACATCACGGGTGAAACCTCTGCCAGTTGAATCGCACGAATTTGGGATTTGGCGAGCGGGGGACGTGAGTCCCCCTGTTCACCCACGAGAACAGGGGGCTTACGCCACCCCGCTCGCCAAAAAGTTATTGCTTCGCGGCCGTTTCCGTCGGGGGCAGGTACCGCCGACCGGGGCGAGCCTTCGACTCTTCCACGATCTTGAGGAACAGTTCCTCCAGCGTGGTTGTCGGGTGGCCGACGGTTTCGAGCTCGCCGCCGTGCTTCTTGAACAGGGCTTCGAGGTCGGCCTTGAGTTCCGGCGATTCCTTGACCTTGTTCGCTCGCACTTCGAGTCGCACGGCGTCTTCGAGCAGAGTCGAAACCTTGCCGAGCGTCTGAAGGTCGCCGTTATAAAGGATGGCGATGCGGTCGCAGACGTCCTGCACGTCGTCGAGACGGTGCGAACACATGAGAACGGTTTTACCCTGCTTCCGCAGTTCGAGGATGAGGTCTTTCATCCAGCGGGTGCCGAGCGGGTCGAGGCCGCTGGTGGGTTCGTCGAGAATCACCAGTTCCGGGTCGTTGATGAGTGCCTGGGCCAGCCCGATTCGCTGCCGCATCCCCTTGGAGTATTCCTTGAGGATGCGCTTCTTGTCAGCCGACAGCCCGACCATCTCGATGAGCTCGGCCGCACGCTTGCGGCGGGTATCCGGGTCGATGTTGAACAACCGCCCGTAGAAATCGAGCGTTTCCTCGGCGTTGAGGAAGCGGTACAGGTACGATTCTTCCGGCAGGTAGCCGATGCGTTCGTTCTTTTCGACCTTCGCGGCCGGCTCGCCGAACACAAATGCGTCGCCGCCGGTCGGGAACAACAGCCCTAGAAGGAGCTTGATTGTGGTGGTTTTACCGGACCCGTTGGGGCCTAGGAGACCGAAGATCTCACCCTTGTGGATCGTGAGATCCAGCGCGTTGAGCGCGGTCTTCTTCTTACGGCCCCAGAAGTCCCGGTAAACCTTGGTCAGGCTCTGCGTTTTGACGACGATATCGGACTCGGCCATGCGGCCTCCGGAACCCATAGGGGGCGCGGCGGGTACAACGGGTACGGACAACAGATGCTACGCACCGCCCACCGGGACGGTTCGCGAGATATGGTAGGAACCCGTCCGCAGAACGACGAACGGGGAATCTGTGGCAGGTTGTGCGTTTCGCGGTTTGGCGAGCGGGGCGGCGTAAGCCCCCCGAGGTGTAGCGAGAACCAAGAACTCGGGGGGCTTACGCCGCCCCGCTCGCCAAACCGCGAAACGTGTGCGTGTCCGAACTGCTACAATCCATCAACTGCCCAATCCCGAAAGGAACCTTCCATGAGATGGCATATTGCCCTGGCACTTTGCCTGGGCCTGGCACCAAGTGCCCTGTCGGCCGACGACAAACCGGCCACGAAATACGAGATCCCCTACCGCCTCACCGACACCAAGCACGTCCTGGTGCGGGCCAAGATCAACGGGAAGGGGCCGTTCAACCTGATCCTCGACACCGGCGCTCCGGCGGTGTTCATCACCAAGCCGATCGCCAAGAAAGCCGGCGTGGATGTCGATGAGAAGGGTTGGGGCACGTTCGCTGCGTTCGAGGTCGAAGGCGGTCTGAAGGTCGAGAAGGTCAAGACCCGCGTTGAAGACCTCGTTCAGATCGACGGCATGAACAGCATGGGTCTCGCGGGGGTCGAACTGCACGGCGTCATCGGGTACAACGTGCTCGCGAAATTCCGCATTGATTACGATTTCACGGGCGACAAACTCGCGTTCTTGGAACTGAAAGGCTTCGAGCCGCCAAGCCCGGAGAAAATCGACTCGAAGGGTGGCGACGACATTCAGAGCATGGGGCCACTCGTGAAGATGCTTGCGGCGCTCTCGGGCATCAAACCGAACTTCGAGGTCGTGCCTCGCGGGTTCGTCGGCATCGAACTGGACGACACCAAGGCCGGCGTCGTCATCAAGAAGGTGCTGCCGGGTAGCCCTGCCGAGAAAGCGGGATTCAAGACGGGCGACATCGTCACGGCCGTGAAGGCGTCGGACGTCGAGACGAGCAAGGATCTGGCGAAGGCACTCGCGAAGGCGGGCGTCGGCACGAAGCTCCGGATCAGTGTGAAACGCGGCGACAAGACCGAAGACCTGAGCATCGAACTCGGAAAGGGGCTGTGACCATGAACACGCTCTCGAAACTGCTGCTCCTCGCCGGGTTCGCACTGCTTCCCTCACTGACCGTTGCCGAGGAAAAGCCAAAGACCGCTGAGGAAGTGAAGAAGGCCGACGCGAAGGCGATCGTTGTGCCGTTCGAGTTGTTGAAGTCGCGACACATGGCCGTGATGGTGAAGGTGAACGGCAAGGGGCCGTACAAGCTGATCTTCGACACCGGCGCGCCGACGAACCTGGTCAACAACCGGCTCGCCAAGGACGCCGGAGTGCTGAAGAAGGGCGACAAGGCCGCGATGCCACTCTTCGGCATGGGCGGCGCGAAGGTGATGGACACGCTCGAAATCGGCGACGTGAAGATGGAGAAGGTTCCCGTCATGGTGATGGATCACCCGACCGTCACCGCCATCTCGAACGCGCTCGGGCCGATCGACGGCATCATCGGCTTCCCGTTCTTCGCGCAGTACAAAACTTCGGTGGATTACCAGAAGAAGGAACTCACCTTCACGCCGAATGGCTATGTTCCTGGCGATGCGATGCAGGGGTTGATGGACAAGATGATGAAGGGCTCGAAGGGGAAGCCAGAGCCCGGCGTGGCCAGTCCTGCGGGCGTGTGGGGCTTCAGCGTGGACAAGGCGGACAAGGACGAGGACGCGGGCGTTGTGGTGAAGGACGTGTTCGCGGGCTCTGCAGCGGCCGATGCCGGGCTGAAGACCGGCGACCGACTCCTGACACTCGATGGCCGCTGGACCGATTCGATTGCCGACACGTTCACCGCAGCGAGTCTGGTGAAGCCGGGTCGTGCGGCGGTGGTCGTGGTGAAACGCGATGGCAAGGAAGTGAAACTGACCGTGAAGCCCGCCAACGGGCTGTGAATTGTCTCCCGCCCCGGGCTTCCCCGGGGCGTTTTTCTGCGCACATCTCGCACGCACATCCGATCATTTCGTGCTGCCGTCGACCTTCAGAATTGTGATCGCTCCGCTCTCCTTCTTCGCGGTGAGCACGAGCTTCGTCCCTTCCTTAAGGTCGCTGAGCTTGGCGGCCTTGCCGTCGAGGGTGATCTTGGCATCGCCCGCAACCTCGCCGGTGTACTTGACTCCCTTGGGCGTTTCGAAAGTGAGCTTCGTGCCTTCCACCTTGGCCACCTTGCAGTTGTCGATGGTGGCTTCGTCGGCCAGAGCGGTGCCGCAGGCGAGGGCCAGACCGACCGCAACGGCGAGCACGAACGCGGACGAGCGGAATGCGAACATGGCGATTCTCCGTGGGCGTATTCTTTCCCCATCGCGAATGGCGACATGCCGGGTTCGTGCGACGTGGGGAGCATGGAATACATGGCCACCGAACGCCGCAACCTTTCGGAGAATTTCATGAACTGGAAGGAATAAGGAGACGATCGCACCAGGAGTGCAAGGAACCCGGGCGAAAAGTCGCGATAGCTCTGCTACACTCGCCCCGCTTGCCAGGAACTTGCCTCGATCACGGGCTCACTTTAATCGCGCCTGCGATCGGCTTGCCGGCGCGGGTCACGGATTCGGAGTAGTTGAGCCCCAATGCTGCGGCGAGCGTGGCCGCGATCTGCGTCTGGGTAATCGCGTCGGCGTCCTTGATCTCACCGCGGACAGGCGTGTCTGGCCCCATGATCGCCGCCCAGAAGAACTCGGCCCCCGCAACCCTCGCGCCGTGGTTCTTCCACTCGACTGGTGCGCCCCCGCGACCGTGGTCCGTCGTGATGATGAGCGTCGTCTTCCCCTTGTATTCTGGCATCTCCTGCACGGTCTCCCACAGTTCCTTCAGGAAACCGTCGTTCTTTTGGGCTCCGTTTAGCAGGCGGTCGTAGCGGCCCGCGTGTCCCTGTGCGTCGGTCTCGTCGAAGCTGATGAACATTACCCGAGGCTTTTTCGCCTTCAGGTACAGCATGGCCGCCCGGAATGTGAACGCATCGTACCGCGTTTCTTCGCCGTCGAGCGCGGTCTCTGTCATGAGCTTGTTCATCAACCGCACTTCGGGCGAATCGGGAACCCCCTTGATGGGCATGTACCCGCCGTTCACGGGGATACCGCTCCGCTTGTCGTTGATGATGTACGGGAAGACTTCCCATGAGGTGAACGCGGCGACTTTCCCCTCGAATTCGGGTTTCTTGTTCAACCACTCCAGAACGGTCTCGTTGCGGTTGGTGATCTTGCCGTTCCACACGATCAGCGGATCGACGAAGCCGCACAGCACCTCACTGTATCCCGGGTAAGAGTAGTTCAGCTTGTTGGTGACCTGACCCACGCTGTTCTTGAGCTTGTTTCCGTAGATCTGGCCATCCTTCGCGACCGTGCCCCACAGGAAGGGCATCAGCGTTTCGCGGCGAGCTTCGGGAGTGTCTCGCCAGAATCGCTTGCGGATGTCGGCAACATCCTTCACGCCGCCGCGTTCCTTGTGCAGAAGTTCCTCGTCGGCCCCGGTGAAGACTTCCTGCCAGCGAAGCCCATCGAGCATCACGAGGATGACGTTCTCCGTTTTGGGTTTCGGCTCCGCGGTGAGGCAGGGGGGTGCCCATGCGCAGATTGCCGCAACGATTGCCAGGAGTCGCATGTTTATCCTCGGAGTCGATTCGGACGTGCGAAGCGGGGAGAAAGTTACCCGGCCAGATGTGATTGTGTTACAGATTTCAATGGATGTGTCACGGCGGACCCGAGCGGGTCCGCACGTTCTGGCTGCACCAAGTTGCCGAATCAGCGGTCGAGGGCGGTCGCGATCTTCGGATGAAGGGCCGCGAGGTCGGCGTCGATCTGTTCCTTCGCGCGACGCCATCGGTCCGCGTCGGATTCGACGACGCTCGCCACGACGGGTTGAACCGGTGCGGGTGGCGCAACTGGCGGCGTAACCGCAACCGGAGCCGCAGCAACGGGTGCCGTCGCGCTGGGTGCCGGAGCCTTGTTCAGAAGCGTGGTGATCTGGGCCACGTCCGCATAGCCAACGTGTCGGCCGGCCACTTTGCCGTCGGCCGTGGCGAGCACCATCGTCGGGTAGCTTTCGATGCCGAGCGAACTCGTGAGCCTCTCGTGGCGGTTCGCGTCGATTTTCACCGGGATGAATCGCTCGTTCAGCAACTTCACGACCCGTGGGTCGCGTAGCGTAGTGGCGTCCTGCTTGCGACACCAGACACACGCTTCCGTGCCGAAGTCGAAAAGGAGCGGTTTACCGGTTTCGGTCGCCTCACGCCGAGCCGCGTTGTAGTCCTGTCGCCACTTCACATCCTGGGCGGTCGCAGTGGCTTCACTGGCAACCAAAACGACGAAGACGAGCACCGCAGAAGCGGAGAGAGGCGATCGCGGCATGAGTGCTTCCTTGCACATTTTGCCGGCCCGAAGTCGGGCACGGGGACGCGGTAGATACCCGCCCCAGAGCGCCGGGTCAACCGAGGTTCACTTCGGATCCAGGGCAAGGGTGTGCCACTGGTTTCCGGAGTCAACGCTTGCTGTTATGCAAGCGGATGTGTGCTTCTCATCGGTTCCAGGCAAAACTCCCACCCATCCGTGGAACCGTTCTGGAAGCGTAGACCTGTCTGGAAGAA
>PNLP01000033.1 GCA_013823135.1 Planctomycetaceae bacterium | reverse complement strand
CGGAACGGGAAAACAGCACAGCCTGGGTTTCCCCAGGCTGTGCTGTTTGAGTTCATCTCACTATCGGCCGGTTCGTGGCAACTCGGGTGGACCGAGCACCGGCGGTGGGTAGTCCGGAGCCTGCGGACGAGCCCCCACAGGGCGGATCGGTTCGCGGTCCGGGGCAGCACCGCGAACAGCACGCACCGGCGGTTCCAGTAACGGCATCGTCGGAGCGGCCGAGGTGCGGAGTTCCGTGCGGTTACCGTTCGACGTGGCGTTTGCAAAAGTCGGGGACTTATCACCAGCGGGTGGCTGCGTGCCACGAGCCACGGTGCGAGCCGGAGGCGTGCGAAGGGCGTCGAGCCAGGCTCGCTCCAACCCGTCCACCGACTCGTACCCGTACACCCGTCGTGCGGCCTCGTTCCAGCTTTCCGCCGTGTTGCCGTTCATCCCGGTGCCAAGGAACTGAAGCAACTTGCCGCGACCTTCGCGACCGCTGCCGCCCTTGTCCACCAGATACGCGGTAACCGAGTACCCCTGGGCGTACAGCACGGTCATGTCACGCGGGTATTCCGTCATGCGGAACAGTGTTCGCAGCACGAAGGCCCGGCCGGCGTTCAAGATCTCGCGGCATCGCACGTCGTGGCTGAAGCGTTCCTCGTCGTTCTCGCTGAGGACGCTACCGCCCTCGTCGGCCCAGCGTGGCACCGGTCGGCCGAAGTGTTGTGCCAGCACGGTGTGCGTCACTTCGTGGGGCAGAACGCTGTTGAGAAGTTGCTTGGCGTCGCCGCGGATTTCCATCCGTTGCGACGACACAATGGGCCGACCGCTCTGGTCGGAACCGAACGTGAACGTGGTGGCACCGCCGGCGGAGCCCATCGACACTTGCACCTGAAGGGGGCACTTGCGTGACCACTGGGGCATCTCGTGGCCAAGCCATTCGAGAGCCTTTTCCTTCCGGTAGAACTCCGCCATCTCGCCGAACTTGCGGGCAAGTTCGGGCGAGGGTGCTTCGACCACAAAGTTTGCGGTCTCAAAATTCGCGGCTGTGGCAACGCTTGGCGATGCCAGGACCGCGAGAACAATCGCAGGGTAGAACCTACGAAGCGTCATTCCCTTGACCTCCGTGGAAGCGACGCCGAGCCGGTGATCGGCAATGGTGTAAAGCAAGGGCGTCGGAAGTCTAACCGCAAGAGGTGTGCCAGGAATGGAACTGTGCGGTTCCGCGCAGAATTCTCGACGCTTAACGTGCGATTCAGACAGGTGTTCGGAATCTCGCGGAGATTGCCGAATGGAACGACAGGCCGAACGAGTGGTGTAGAAGTTACAGTTGCCCGGAACAAACCCACCGACATGCAAAAATTACAAAGGCAACAGGGCGAAAATCGGCTCACTCGGGGAGTACGACTTTCTTCGCAGGAAGGCCCGGAGACGTTCTGATAATCTTTCTTCCAGACAGGTCTACGGTTCCAGAACGGTTCCACGGATGGGTGGGCATTTCGCGTGGAACCGATGAGCAAGCGAATCACGAACCCGGAGGTCGGTGTCTGCCGCCGGACGCAAAGCGTTCGGGCGGACTGGCCTTGGCTCAGTCGCGGATTCTGGTGAGAATACGCGAACGGGTTGGTCTGCCCGTGCTGTGACTCAGGAGGCGTTCCGTGGCCCTTTCCAACCCGTTGCTCGACCTCCCGATGCCACAAGCCCCGGTTCAGATGCCCGCGCAAGCCCCCGCGCCCGAGCCACCGAACCTGATGCTCGGCGTGCTCCGGCGCTGGCCCTGGCTCGTCCTCGGCCTGTCCGTCGGGCTTGTTCTCGGCCTGCTCTTTCACATGCAGCGGACGCCGATCTACCAGTCGTCTGCACAGCTCATGGTGGTGAAGAGTCGCCCCGATCTCGTGGCCGGCGGTGCGGGCGACGCTCGCGTGCAGTACGTCGAGGACTACGTTGGCCCCCAGGTCATCTTGCTTGGCTCCGAAGCCATCCTGAAGGTCGCGGCCGACAAGCGACTCGACGAACAGAAACCGTTCCAGGTTCCACCGCCGGAAGCGTCCGCGGATCGCGTCGGGTATCTGAAGTCGCGTTTCACCGTGTCCCGCGAGAAGGAACCCGGCTCGAACCAGCCCAGCAACGTGCTGCTCCTGTCGTTCAAGTCGCTGCACCCGGCCGATTCGCCGAAGTATCTGCGAGCGATCATCGCCGCGTACAAGGATGAACTCTCGGGCGTCTACGAGGATGCATCCACGCGACAACTGAAACGGCTCGACGAGGAAATCGCCCGGCTCACAAAGTCGCAGACCGACGTGCGGGTTCTCCTTCAGGAGGCCGAACGAAAACTCCGCGGCGTGATCGACCCCGCCACGGGTGCGGTTCTGGTGCCAGGGATTAGCCAGGAATCGCCCGAACGCGTGCAACAACGCGTGAGCGACAACCGCGCTGCACTCACCACCCGCGAACTCGAACGGATCGTCATCGATAACCGGCTGAAACAGATCCGCGAAGCCGGCAAGACGCGAGGCGAGCGGCTCGCAACGATGGCTAAACTCGGCATCCAGAGCGACCGGCCGTTCGTGTTCGGCGAACTGAAAGACCCGGAGTCGATGCTGTCCCACTTGAAGTACAAGAAGGGCGAGTTGTCCGTCCGCCTCGGGCCAGGACACCCGGACATGATCGTCCTCAGCAGCCAGATCAAGTTGCTGGAAGACGAGATCGTCGCTCGCGGCGGGCCGGCGGACGACGAACTTGAACGCTACCGTCGCAAGCTGGAAAGCGAACTATCTGGTATCGCGGCACAGGTCGAAGTGCTTACGAAGAAGATCGACTCGGACGAGGAAACGGCCCGCCTCATGGCCCCACAGCAACAGGCCATCCGCACATATGAGGAAACCCTGCGGCAGAACGCAATCGAACTCCAGGCGGCAATGCGCGACAAGGAACGTGTCAGCGGCAGCCGTACGAGCGGTGGGTACGAAGTGCGCGACGTTTCGAAGCCGGCCGACGGGTATCAAGTGGCACCGGTGCTGACGCAATCCCTTCTGCTGGGGGCGGTGCTCGGACTGCTGATGGGTGGTGGGCTGGGATTGCGAGCCGAGTTCGCCGACCGTGGCTTCCGCTCCCCGGACGACATCCGCCGCCGCCTCGGGTTGCCGATCCTGGCGCACATCCCGGTGATCCGCATCACGGAACCCGCCGAGGTGCAATCGACCGCGGGCATCGACCCGACACTGGTAGTGTTCCTGCGCCCCAAGTCGGGCGAAGCCGAGGCGGTACGCGGTCTCCGCACTCAGTTGCTGTTCAGCCTCGCGAACCGGAACCACCAGGTGATTCAGGTCACGAGCCCGATGGGCGGCGACGGCAAGAGCACAACCACCGCGAACCTCGCGATCTCACTGGCTCGGGCCGGCAAGCGTGTGGTGTTGGTCGATTGCGATTTCCGCAAGCCGCGCGTTCACAAGCTGTTCGCCCTGAAAAACGTGGATGTCGGACTGGCTTCCGTCGTCGCGGATCAGGCCGATCTTGGCGACGCGATCCAGCCGTGCGAGATCGAAAACCTTTCACTGCTCCCCTGCGGACCGCGACCTGCGCACCCGGCCGAGTTGCTCACCAGCCCGCGGTTTCAGGAGGTACTTGTTGATCTGCGAGCCAGCTACGACTTCGTGCTGCTCGACACGCCGCCGGTGCTCGCGGTCTCCGACCCGGCAGCCGTCGCCCCCCGCGCCGATGGCGTGATAATCGTCTTCCGGATGACACCCGCTGCCGGGCCGAACACCGAGCGTGCGAAGGAGGAACTGGTCGCCGTGAGTGCCCACATCCTCGGAGTGGTAGTGAATGCCTCCACGGAGCAGAACATGGGTTACGGATATGGGTACACGTACAAATACGACTACCAGTATTCGGATTCTTACACCGATCAGGCGAAGTCGGGGAACTAGCGTCAAGCGGCTGTTTTAACTCGACGCATTCCTCGAACCGGTTCCCCATGACACCGCTTGCCGACACACACGTCCACCTGCTCGCCGGCCTCGACGACGGGCCGCCGAGCATGGACGAGGCAATCGCCATGTGCCGGATCCTCGTGAGCGAAGGGGCACGACACGCAACCGCACTCGCCCATCAGAATGAAGGCTACCCCGAAAACACTGCCCAGCGCCTCCGAACCGCCACGACGCTACTGACACGCGAACTCGCCGCGAAGTCTATTCCGCTCTCGGTATACCCCACCGGCGAGGTGATGCTGTCGCCGACCACATTCGAAGACTGGCAGGCCGGCACACTGCTCACCGTCGGGAACCACAACAAATGGTTACTCGTCGAGATGCCGCACGGCATGTTTGTTGACGTGCTTCCCATCGCAGAAGCGTTCCGGCCGCACGGCGTCAGGCTCATCATCGCCCACGCGGAACGATACCCCGAGTTGCTCTACGATCCGGCACGCACGGCACGCTGGATCGCAGCGGGGTGCATGATTCAGGCAACGGCGTGGGCGCTCGCGGACCCGTGGGAACCCGGCATGGAGAAGGCATTGCGTCACTGGGCAACGGCGGGCTTCCTGCACGTCATCGGCTCGGACGGCCACGGCATCGATCGCCGACGCCCGGTGTTGGCGGAAGGTTTCGAGCGGTTGGTGAAGTGGGTCGGTCGCGGCACGGCCGAGCGAATCGCGAGCCTGTGGGGCGTGTCGGTGTTGCAGGGGTTACCGGTCCACGTACCGCCACCGAAGCCGCCATCGAGTAGCTGGTTCACCCGTCTGTTCGGCGGTTAATCCGCGGCTTTACACTCCACGACTCCAGACGGCACAGCGTCAATCCCTGGGTTAACCCCGTTTCATGAAACTTCGCTTATGGTTCACAAATTCTCCATTGTGATGGTTGACGCGCGACCACATGCACGACAACAATAGGCGCTGTTGGTTGGTGCCCACCCAAATCGCTGCCACGGTTTCGGGCCACGTTCCACCCCAATGGGCGAATTCTGCCACGCCCCGCGAACGTCGCCCTCGACCGGACCCCGTAGATCCCACCACAACCCTGCCAGGGTTACGACACCCCCTGTGCCTGGGTCCACGATTTCCTTTCCCTCCAGCGGGAGTGATTCACACCGATGCCCCTCACCCGTTCCCGCGGTCCCGCCGCGCTTGCATTGTTCGGCCTGCTCGTCTTCACAGGAGGACTCACATCCCCTGCTCGCCTAGCAGCACAGCCAACAGCCGACCAGCAAGCCGAGATGCTCCTGAACATCGCCCGCAAGGCCTACGCCGAGGCGAACCCGCAGTTCGCCGCGGACCGGTTCAAGGAGTTCCTCCAGAAGTTCGGTGGTCACAAGGACGCGCAATCGGCCAGGCTCGGGCTCACCGTCGCGATCCTCGACCTGCCGGACCGGAACTACCAGGCCGCACTCGAAACAATCACCCCCGCCGCGAACGACGGTAACTTCCCCGATCGACCGCTGGCGCTCTATTACGCAGGCGTGAGCCGTCGCGGGCTGGCCCAGAAGGAACTCGCCGAGGGAATTGCGAAGCCGAACGAGATGCCGCAACGGCAAAACAACGCGAACGGGCACTTCACGGAAGCCGGCAAGTTCTTCACCGCGGCGCGTGATGCGTTCGAGAAGAAGACGCCACCGGATGCGGAGTGGGCCGCACGCAGCCGCTGCGACACGGCCGAGACCGAGTTGCGGCTCGGCAAGACGAAGGAGGCCCGAGCCACCACCGAACCGTTCGCGAAGGACGCCGCACTCGCCAAGAGCAAGTTCCGCCCGCTTGGGTTGTACTACCACGGCTTCGCCGCGTTCCTGCTGAACGACATGGCGACCGCGGAGAAGACACTGGGCCAACTCGCTCCGTTCGACCAACCCTTTGGTCTCCACGCCCGGTATCTACTAGGTCGCGTTCTCGCCATCGACCAGAAGGCCGAGGCCACACTCGCGTTCAACGCCGTCTTGACCGGGTATGAGGACCAGAAGAAGACCGCGACCGCTGCCTTGCAGCAACCCGACAAGTTCAAGAACGACCCGTGGGAGAAAGCACGCCTCGAAGCGATCGTGAAGAGCCCCGCGCCGGATTACGTCGCAGGTGCCGCGTTCTATGGTGCATGTCTCAACTATGAGGCAGGCAAGTTCGGCGAAGCACTGCCGAAGTTCCAGGCATTCGCCAAGGACTTCGCCGCGTCGCCGTTAAAGGACGACGCCACCCTTCGCGCCGGGTTCTGCTTCGTGCAATCCAAGGCCTACGACGACGCATCAAAGACGCTACAACCGCTCGTCAATCATCCGAAACTCGCCGATCAAGCGCTGTACTGGCTCGGCAAGGCACAACTCGGGCAAGCACTCGCGACCGACATCAACAACCCGAATCTGCGGAATCAACTGTTCACGAACTCGCTCAACAACCTCCGCATGGCAGCCGACAAGGCAAACCAGTTCGGTGGGCAGGATCCCGACGCGAAAGCCCGCCGCCCCGAAATCATGCTGGAACTCGCCGACGCACTCCTGACCGCGAACCAACCGGCCCCCGCAGCACAGGTTTACGACCAGATCACGAATGAGAAGTTGCTTCCCACACGGGCCGAAGAGATCCTTCAGCGAGCGGCCACCGCGTTCCACCTCGCGGGGGACGTGAACAACTCCGAAGCTCGCATCGCAACCTTCCGGCAGCAGTTCCCGAACAGCGCACTGACGCCGCTCGTGATGTACCGCAGCGCCGAGAACGCTTTCCGCAAGGCCGAGGACATCGCCAAGCAGAACAACCCGGCTGCGACCAAGGCCGCTTACATTGAAGCCGCGAAGAAGTACGAAGAGGTGGTCGCCAAGTTCCCGGAGTTCGAGCGACTCAGCCGCGCTCGCTACGGGCTCGGGCTGTGCCTACTTGCTCAGGAAGACTGGGAGAAGGCCGCCTCTGCACTGGATGCCATCCCCGGGCCGGATCGCAATGGCGACCTTGCTCCGGTCAGCTACATCCTCGCGGACTGCCTGATCCGTCTGGCCCCTGCGAAGGCCGAGGACGCTCTGCAAGACAACATGCTTCGCGAGAAACTGAGTGCTGCCGCCGGCCTGCTCGATGGCTTCGTGGCCGGGAACCCCAAGTCTGAACAAGCACCCGATGCACTTATCAAGTATGCCCTGTGCCAGAAGCGGCTCGGCATCCAGCTCGCACCCGGTAACGAAAAGAACGACGCCTTCAACAAGGCTCGCGGCGCTCTCGAAAAGGTCATCAACGATCCGGGCTACAACAAGTCGCCGCTAGTTGGGACTGCTCACCTGGAGCGGGCAAAGGTACTGATTCTTCAGGGCGACAAGAACAACGCCATCAACGTCCTGCGGCAGTTCGCGAACGACCCGCTGCAAAAGTCGCCGGTCGCGGCACTGGCGCACGTCACACTGGCGACACTGCTCCGCGAGCAGAACCAGTTCCAACCCGCAGCCGACACGCTGGCGCAGGCTCGCCAGAAGTTCGAGGCATCGCTGACCGGCGATCGCGCCGACTGGGTACCGCTGTTGCGGTATCACCACGGGGTCGCGTTGTTCGAGGCTGGCAAGCCGACCGACGCCCGCGCCGCGTTCGAGCAGGCCATTCAAGCCGGCGGCACCAAGCCGATCGCGGCAGAAGCTGCGTTGAAGGCTGCACAGTGCAACGTCGAGGAGATCAAGAAGAAGATCGTCGAGATCGAGAAGGAAAAGGCCAAGCCGAACCTGACGCCCGCACAGATCGCGGAGATCGACAACAAGGTGAAGGCCGCGAAGGGTGAACTGAACAACGTCGCGACGCAGTTCCTTCAACGTGCGGAACAGTTCAAGGCCGCACTTCCCGCGAGTGAAGCCCGCGCTCGCATGCTCTACGATGCCGCGTGGACCGCTCGCGCCGCCGACACCGACCCGACCCCCGCTTACACCAAACTGATTGCGGAGTTCCCCGATCTGGCGCTGGCAGTCGAGAGCCGTCTGGAACTGGCCGAACTCCTCGCAGAGAAAAAGCCCGACGACGCGATCAAGTTGCTGAAGGAAGCCATCGACAAGGAACCGACGGACAAGGCCACGCCACCAGAATCGCTGGAGCGGATCCGCCTCCGGCTCGGCGGCGCACTGTTCGACAAGAAGGACTACCCCGCCGCACAGGGTCAGTTCGATTCCGTCGGCAACAACGAGAAGTCGCCACACCGCGGCCAGGGGTTGTATCGTTCGGCCGAGTGCTTGCTGGCACAGGGGAAGGCCGACGATGCAGCAAAGAAGCTCGTGATCTTCCGCGACAACGGCGCGTTCCACAACATCCCCGGCGTGAGTGATCGGGCTCTGTTGCGGCTCGGTCACGCCTACCTGGAACTGAAGCAGTGGGAACCCGCTCGTCAGGCGTTCGAGACGGTCGTCGCACGCTACGGCAACAACAACCCGTGGGCGGTCGACGCCCGCTACGGCATGGGGCTCGCGCTCCAGAACCAGAACCGCTACCCGGACGCGATCAACGTGTATGTGCAGATCACTCAGGCAACGCAGGATGATCGCGCAGGTCGTGCCCGGTTGCAGATCGGCGAGTGCCACGCGAAGCAAAACAAGTGGAAGGAAGCCGGCGCGGAGTTCCAAACAGTGTACCTGGGTTACGACCTCCCCGAGCTGAAGTGGACCGCGATGCTGGAGCACGCTCGCGTGCTGAACGAGGAGAAGAACCCCGAATCCGCCACGAAATTGCTGGAGCGCGTGATCAAGGACGCCCCGAAAGACAGCGAATGGACAAAGGCCGCCACCGAGCGCATGGAGAAGATCTCGCCGAAGAAATAGCGGACCAGGGGTTTACACCCCTGGCTATTATCAGCCGCCCCGTTGGGGCTGCTAAGACATTCGATCGGTGCGTGGTGTTTTGACCCCAAGGGGGTCACCGTTAATAGCCAGGGGTGTAAACCCCTGGAAGGTTGCACCCTGAAGGGGTGCGACAAGGGATCGCTTACCCAGGGCTTCGCCCTGGGCTATGTTGTCCCACCCCTTCGGGGTGAAAACCAAACGCCTACGGGGATAAACTCCGTGGCTCGCCGGACGACCACTTGACGCTGCGGGTTCCATGATGTTGCCGCGACCGCGCCGCAACGAACAAGTACGGAGGGTTCCTGCGATGAAGGACCGATCGATTCTTCGCCGGGGTTGGGTGGTCGCCGTTGCGGCCGCCTTCGCCACGGTCGTCGCGTCGCCCAATCGGGCCGCCGCATACGTCGAGGTGCCCATCACCCTCGCCGACGTCATCAAGCAGTCCACCAACATCGTCCAGATGCAGGTGACGAAGGTGGACCGCGAGAAGAACCTCATCATCTTCACGAAGCTCCAGGACATCAAAGGGAAGCACCCGCAGAACGAGATCAAGCACAACATCGGTCGTGGCGGGCTGCGGGCCGGTGAGTGGGAAGAGATCATGAAGTGGGCCGAGGTCGGCAAACTCGCCACCTTCTTCCACAACGGCGGGTCCAGCGAGACGTACTTCGGCACGTCCTGGTACCAGGCATATCCGCAAGGTGAATGGTGGGGCATGTCGCACGGCGAACCGTTCCTGCTCCGCAGCTACGCCGGCAAGCCGGACAAACTCCCCGGCATCTGCGCCGACATCATGGACAACAAGGAAGTGATCGTGCCCTGCATGGTGGACGGCGACAAGGAAGCGATTCACAAGAAGACGGCCCGCATTCAACGGCTGAAGACGAGCCTCAAGAACCTCGACTACAACCCGAAGCGCGACTTCGTCGGCTGGGGCGGCGAAGACATTCGCGCCCTCAAGGGAATGCCCGGCTTCGACCGCTACGCCGCGTTGCCCAAGCTCGACGCCGAGGCACAATCGGTGAGCACGATCGACTTCGACAACGACGGCAAGCCCGACATCTGCCTCTGCGGTGCGAACAAGGTTGCGCTGCTCCAGAATGGCGGCGACGGCTTCATCGAGACAGCGCTTCCCGGCCTGGTTGGTGGCGCGCGTGCAGCCGTGTGGGCCGACGTCAACGGCGACGGCTTGCCCGACCTGCTGCTGGCCACCGCGACCGGTCCGAAGCTGTTCGCGAACGCCGGCAAGGGTCAGTTCCGCGACGAAAGTGCCCGGCTCCCCAAGGAACTCGCGTACAACCTGACCGCCGCCGCGTTCGGCGACTTCGACGCCGACGGCAAGCCCGACATCCTCCTCGCGAACGGCTTCCACGGGCTGCGGCTCTACCGCAACAACCGCACCGAAGCTCCGAAGGTCGTGCTCCCGAAGCTCGGCGACACCTACGCCATCGGCATGTTCCGAGCCGCCAACCCCGCCGAGAACTTCAAGACCGAGTTCCCCATCGAGAAGGACAAGTTCACGCCGGAAAAGGAGTACAAGGGGAAGCGCGACATGCCCGTGAAATGGGCCAAGAAGGAGTTCAAGGACGGCGAAGCGAGCAACCTCGCCGACCTTGGTGCCAACTCTGCCGCGTACGTGTTCCGCGAGTTGGAGATGAGTGCCGCGGGCGTGGTGCCAGTCACCTTCACCTGCGCGAACCCGTTCGCTGTGTGGGTGAATGGCGAGAAGATTCACTCGCAGGAAGCCGCGAAACCGGAACCGGTCGGCCTGGCTCTGAAGCTGCCAGCAGGGAAAAGCACGCTGCTCATCAAGATGACGAACGCCGATCAACCGCACGTGTACACGTTTGCAACGGGACTCTCCGCTGGTGGGCCGCCGGGACCGTGGTTCGATGACGTTTCCGAAGCGTGGGGACTCGGGCCGAATGGCCTCGCCTCCGACGTGAAAGCCGACTCACTCGCGGTGGCCGACTTCAATGGCGACGGCAAACCGGACTTCCTCCTCGGTGCCGGCACGGGCGCGTTGTTCGTGAACCAGAGTGGCAAGTTCGTCCCCAAAGCGGACGCGAACATCAGCTACAAGACCGGCAAGGTCGGCCCGTCTCTGTGCGACTTCGACGGCGACGGCCACACGGATATCTTCATCCCGCAGACCGACGGGAAGTGCAAGCTGCTGAAGAACGACGGCACCGGCAAGTTCACCGACGTGATCGCGAATGCCGGCGATCTGGCGAAGGCCATCCCCGGAGCGGTTTCAGCCGCGTGGGGCGACTTCGACAACGACGGCAAGCTCGACCTGGTCGTATGCTGCCTGCGAGGGAGCAACCGCTACTTCAAGCACGCTGGCAACGGCACCTTCAGCGACAAGACGACCGATGTTGGCCTGACGCAGAAGGTGTTCAACTCGCAGGCCGCCGCATTCGCGGACCTGAACGGCGACGGCCAACTCGACCTGATCTTCAACAACGAGGGCCAGGAATCGTGTGCGTTGTTCGGCCTCATGACACCGGGCCGACCGCTGACCGCGGTAACCGTGACGCTCAACGGCACCACGGGCCTGAACGGCGGCAAGGTCGTCGTGAAGGACGCGACGGGTAAGCCAGTGGCAACTTCGGCGATGGCTGGCGGCGATGGTCGCGGTGGGCAGTCGGGCCAGGCTCCGCGGTTCGTGCTGGCACCGGGTGCGTACAAGGTCGAACTCATCAGCACCGACGGCAAGGCCATCGTGAAGGACGTGACCGTGGCGAACGCACCGATGAACGTGAAAGTTCAGTGACGAAAACCGTGTTCACCGCAGAGAACGCGGAGTCCGCAGAGAAAGCCTAAACCAGTTCTTGAAAGGGCCGCGATGTCGTTTCGATCTCTCCTGTCTTCTCTCTGCGTTCTCTGCGTTCTCTGCGGTGAATCAACTGCCGCGGACCCCGGCCCGTGGGCCACGTATCGCGGCAACCCGCAGCGCACCGGCAACACCGATAACGTCGCCGGGCCGGACAAACCCACCGTGCTCTGGGCCGTGAAGTCGATGGACCACTTCCTGGCCGCGCCCGTTCCCGTGAAAGACTCGATCTACCTCTCCGGCGTCGGCGCGTTCAACCGCCCCACGGTCACGCTGTTCCCACTTACCGCGAAGGCACCCACGCAAGCGACGTGGTCGAAGTCCGCACCGTACCTCAAGCTGGCATCCGTGAGTTCGCCCGCGGTCGCCGGGGACTACCTGATCTTCGGCGACGGTATGCACCAGGACTCGGGCGGCCTGATCCACTGCATCAACGCGACCACCAGCAAGCCACTCTGGCAACTCACCCTGCCCGGCAACCTGATCCACCTCGAAGGCGGGCCAGTTGTCGCGGGGAATCGCGTGTACATCGGCGGCGGCGCTGCGGGGGTGTTGTGCGTCGAACTGGAGAAGGGCACACTCGAAGGCAAGGAATACGACCTGCCGACGATCACGAAGATGCAGGATGCCAAGTGGAAGGAACTGACGGCGAAGTACGAGGAACTCAAAGCCAAGAAGGACGACTTCGCCATCCCGCCCGATGACAGCCAACTCCTGAAGTTCGCGCCGAAGAAGGTCTGGCAGAAGGGCGAGATGAAGTGGCACGTCGATGCCCCCGTGAACCTCGCCGGCGACAAGCTCCTGGTGCCGACGTCGTTCCTCGACAAGGAAAAAGTTGGTGAGCGAGCGTTGTATGCACTGAATGCCGAGACCGGCGAAACCGTCTGGAAGCGAGAACTGGCACTCAACCCGTGGGGCGGCGCGACCGTGGCCGGCGACCTCGCGATCGTGCCGGGGAGTTCCATCGGCTACTACCTCAAGGAAATCAAGGGCGCGAAGGGCGATGTCACCGCGATCGACCTGAAGACCGGCGAGGTGAAATGGAAGAAGGAGATCGCAACCGGTGGCGTCGTGGGTGCTGTCGCGGTCAGTGACGGGCTTGCCGTCTGCACCGCGACCGATGGCAAGGTGCGAGCATTCAAGGTGGCCGATGGCGAGCGTGCCTGGCTCTACGACTGCAAGATGCCCACGTTCGCACCACCCGCAGTGGCCGCAGGCGTCGTGTACGCGGCCGACCTCAGCGGCACCGTTCACGCCATCGACCTGAAGACTGGCAACCCGAAGTGGACGCTGGCAGCCGCGAAGGAAGGCGGCGCACCGGGAATGGTCTATGGCGGCGTCACGGTTCACGGCGGCAAGATCATCGTGGCGACGTGCAACATCGAAGGCCCGACGGCCGGCAAGGAAACCGTCATCGTGTGCATCGGCAGCAAGTAGTGGTCGAGCCAGCTTAAGGTGGTGGGTTTGGTGGCACAGGCCTCTGGCCTGTGTTTTGCAAGCACAGGCCAGAGGCCTGTGCCACCAAACCAATCACACCCACCAAGTTGGCCTGGATGGTCTCGTATGTGAGTGATGAATCCAAACCAAGCGTTGCCGCGACCCGAAGGGGAGCGTGAAGGAACCACAAATATGAAACGTCTCGCGATTGCGTTCAGTTTTCTCGCTGCGGTGCTCTCTGCCGAGGGCACGATCGCGCAGGACAAGAAAGACCCATCCAAGGCGAGCGGCGTCACCGTCGATGAAGCGAAGAAGTGCGTACTTGTGGACGCGAAGATCGCTCCGCGGAAGCTGCCAAACCTGGATCAGGTGTACCCCGTGGAGTTGATCGCAGGTTGGGGAGCGCCCAAGGGGAAGAAGGCTCACGAGATCGTCGTCTCGATCGACGTGGACCCGAGCGAGGTTCACAAGGGTCTCGAAAAGCTCGGCCTCAAGGCGGGGAAGCCCGCACGCGGCGAGAACGCCAAGGCCGAAGGGCCGATCGTGAACGTCTTCATCGAAGTGCCCGATGGGGCCGGTGGCACCAAGCGTGTGCCGCTCGAAAAGATCCTCTGGGACCCGAAGACGAAGAAGGCTCCGCCCAAGATGACGTTCGTGTTCACGGGTTCGACCATGACCGCGACCGACCCGAACAAGCCCGACGAGAAGAAGTACGGGGCCGACGTCACCGGGAGCCTGATCGTGCTGTTCCCGGTGTCCGACGAAGTCGTGCTGCAAACCGCGTGGACCATGAAGGAAGAGAAGTTCCTCAAGCTCGACGTGAACCCCGAGGCGCTGCCCAAGGAAGGGACCGCCGTGAAACTGGTGATCGAGGCAACGGATAAGAAGTGAACGCACCGGAGACCCCATTCGGGGTCTCCGCTAACCGTACCCCGAACACTGTCCCAGAAATCACCATGATTCCACGCACCCTACTGATTGCCGCGCTCGGTGTGACGGGTTGTTCGCAATCCCTGCCCGAATCGCCACCGCCTACACCGGTTGTGGTCGCAACCCCGACTCCGTCGATAACCACCACGCAAACCGTGGAGCCGATCGCGGCCCAGCCGCCGAAACCACCCGAACCGCCGACAGTGTTCGACTACCCGACAGACCTGGGTGGGAAGGCCGTTCAAAAGGCCGTTACGCCGTCACTTGGGAAGCCGCTCACCACGGAGAAGTTTGGCGCTGTTCCCAAGCCCCGTACGCCTTCGGACCGCGTTCTCGACCCCGACCTCGTAACGAAGGCCAAGTACGTTCCGCCGCCAGTTATGCCCGCAAAGCCCGCCGAGGTGAAACCGACACCGCCCGCCGAACGTGTTCCGTTCGACCTTGGGCTTCTTGCGGATGCGATCCCCACGAAGCCGACGTTTCCCGTGAGCGCGGGGATCACTGAGCGTGCCCGAGACGTGAAACTGCCACCCGCGTTGCCCATTCTCGGCCGACCGTTCAACGAACGGGTCAGCCTCGACGACCCAACCGCAGAACTCGGCAACATGGGGATCGTGTCGCCCACAATCCGCGTGATCGTTGTCCCGACCGGGTTCCTGCGAGTCACGCTCCCCGATCCGTTCGAGCTGGGCGAGCAGGTGAAGCCACGAGTTCCGCCAGCGGCCGAACCGGGCCTGGCTCCGGTCGTCGTCAATCCGCAACGCGTGAAGTAAGCATCAAAATTCGCGAGCCGGGAGCGTAATTCCAATCCCGGCTTGTCACATTGCTGCATTCCCGACCGAACTCATTGTTGCGGGAGATTCAGCTTTCGCAGGACGAGCTTCGTCCGATCACCACTCAAGATTACCAGCAACTTCGCCTCGGGAATGAGGTAGAAGTGCTGATCGAAGTCCGCGCGGCCAACACCGGTCGGCTCAAGCATCCCGTCGAATTCGGGCAAGCCCGACAGAGCCGTGGTGTTCGGCGCCAGCATTAACAGGTTCCCCGCTGCGTGAATCGTCAACTGGAGACTCGGCTTGAGTTGGCGGATCGGGGGCTGAGCGGGCTGAGCAGGCTGAAGTGCTGGCTGAACCACGGGTTGAGTGACGGGCGGAGCCGTCTCCTGTGCCTCTGGTGGCGGAACAACGCGCGGACGGGGCTGTGTTCCGGGCTGCATGTTGGGCAGCGGAGCAGGTTGAGGGACGGGTTGGGGAACTGGCTGCGGGACGTTCACATATCGCATAATCGTCATCGCTCGGAGGATGTATCCCTGCTCTGAGAGGGGCGCTTCGGTCCGGGTGATTTGGGGCATAAACCAGGTCCGGCCGAGATTGACGCTCAATGTCGCCTTCATTGCCACGGTCTGCCCAAGACGATCCACAGGTGAAGGCCAGCTCCCGTAGAAGTTCCCGTCCGGGCCAGGGATGGTCACAGCAGGGTCGAGGTTTGTAACCACCCAATCACGCGACGACTCCGTGAGCACTTTCACGTTGCGAGCCTGAGCCACGTCGAAGTTCACCGAGTAGCACAGGAAGGCCGTGCCGTCTGGTGTCGCACGCACATTGCTGACGGGAATGCCGGGCTTCTTCCTCGACCCACTGATCTCTTTCAAATCGGTTACACCAATATCCAGCAACACCACATCGCCAAACGGATTACTTACGAGGAGTGGCCCATTCGTGCGGTTGCCCATCGCCATCGCGCCCACACCGCCGAACAACTCAATCGAGGCGTCGTAGCGACGCTGCAAGGTTGGCAGCGAGAACGCCCGAAACGTGCTTCCTGCTGGCGACGTGATCACCCACGATAGCCCCGCTGCAAGTTTGACATCGCCCTTATCCGTTTCAACACCGCCCAGGAACCGACCCTCGGCCACATCAAAGGCGTTGAGAATTCCTTTCTCGGGGAAGTGCATGATGATGTAGCGACCGCCGCCGCCCACCGTGATGGCCCCAACCTTCCCTCCGTATGGAGTAAGGTCCAGCGTGGTCAAGTCGGCTTCGAGGGTCGGTGGCCTGATTGCCGGAACCTCACCCGCAACGGGCCGGAGATCGAACTTATCCGGTCTCCAGGGCAACGACGGACCTGCGGAATCGCTGTTCAGGGTGGTCTTGGATGCCGGACTCGATTGGGTTGACCGCGTTCCACGACTCGAATCAAGTGCCGCGGTATCCCCGTTGGGTGGGTTGGTGAACAGGTAATATCCCGTCGCACCGAGACCGCCGAGACTGACGAAGAGCATGACAAGGCTGCCGAGCATCACGCCCAGCATCGACCCGCTCTTGATTTGTCGCACACGTTTTCGGGTCGCTGCGGACTTCCGCTTCGAGCGAAGAAGCCCGAAGGCAGCCTGAGAACGGGGGTAACCAGGGGTCACTCGTAGGGAAGGCGTTTGCCTGCCCTGCGGATTCCGAAACTCGACGGTGAGTTCCGCCTCACACTTTGGACACTCGATCCCGATCGCGTGTCGGGCTTCAACGATCGGGAATACACGCTGGCATTTGGGGCAGGTGAGATCCAAGGGCATCACAACACCGGGTTAGTCCGGACATGAGAGGCAGCCTGAAATGGAGAGGAGGTGGGGAGGAGGTCAATTGTTCCACCTCGCGACCCGAGATGCAAGAGACTTCGTGAGACGACTTGATTTTTGATTGTGGCCCCAACTTGGTTCCAGGCGATATGCCCACCCATGCCTGGAACCATTCTGGAACCATAGACCTGTCTGGAAGAAAGACTATCAGAATATTTCCGAGCGATGCGGGCCCATTCGCAGCTACTCCGCGAGTGAGACGCAGATGATTTCCTTATCGTTGCGGAGGAACACACACTTGTCGGCGAACGCCGGGTGGCTCCACAGAACCTTGCGGCCGAACGCGGCGCCGGTGGGTTCCAGCAACTTCACCCGGCTCACTTCCTCATACTTCTCACGCGACAGTCGCCCGATGGCGAGTTCCCCGGTCTCGGCGAACAGGAAGAAGCGTTCGCTGTTCTTCACGAGGAACGCCGTTCCCGAGCCGGCTCCCTTGAAGTCTTCGGCCTCATCCTTGCCAATCACTGGCTTGAAGGTGAACCACAACTTCTTGCCCGTCTCCAGTTCGACCGCACGGAGCATCCCCGGTTGATCGACACCGTAGATGATCCCGTCCTCAACGAATGGCGTCATGTTGACCGGGTAGATGCCACGGGGTTTGGGAGCCATCCCCTTCACCTTGTCGGTGACTTCCTGCCAGATCGGGGTCACCTTGTCGCCCGCGGGGTCGAGCTTCAGAACGACGCTGGCACCGCCGATCCCGGCCGCGAACAGCTTGTCGCCGTGCTGCCGCGGTGCCATGATCGACATGCCAAACATCGGCTCCAGCGGTACTGTCCACAGTACCTTCCCCGTGAGCGGTTCCAGGCCGTTGATCGCCTGTGCGTGCCAGATCACCAGCACATCTTTCCCCCCGACAGTGATGAGCGTCGGCGGGCAGTAACCGGTCTCTTTCGCGTTCAGCGCTCGCCAGCGTTCCTTCCCCGTGGCCTTATCGAACGCCACCGCAACGGAGCCCTCGCCACCCACGAGCGAGATGACGAGATCCTTGTACACCAGCGGGTGCCCGCAGAAGCCCCACGTCGGAACTTTCGCTTCAAAGTCCTTCGGGAAGTTCTTGGCCCAGACGACCTTGCCCGAGTCGGCCGCTGTGCAAATCAGGTCGCCCATCGCCCCGAGGGTGTAGACCTTGCCGTCGTTCACACAAGGGGTTGTGCGGGGACCGGCGGGATAGCTGATCTGGTATGGGCAGTCGTACTCGTGCTTCCAGAGTTCCTGGCCGCTTTTGGCGTCGAGGCACAGCACTCGCTCGGTGCTGACCACGCGGGTCTTGATGTCGAACGGATCGGCGGGGTTCATCGCTCCTTTCCCGAGGATGCGATCGGTGATGTACACCTTCCCGCCCACAACCGCCGGACCCGAGTAGCCCGGCGAAATGGGCGTGCGCCAAAGCACCTTGGGGCCGTCCTTGGGGAACGCCTTCAGGATCCCCGTTTCGGGCCAGACCGAGTCGCGATTTGGCCCCATCCACTGGGGCCAGTCGCTGGCGAGGGCAAACGAGGACGGCAACGTGAGTGCGAGAATGAGTGCGGACAAACGAAGCATGGCGGCTCCGGGCGGCGACAAGGCGAGTTGCCGAGAGGATACCAACTTATGACCCGTCGGCTTACAGCAGCCCGGCGCAGGAGTTACAGTCAGGGTCGATCTTAGGAGGAATGCCCGAAGAGCGGAGATGCCTCGAAACCGGCCCAAAAGGGAAACCGTTTCGCGAATAAAATTGTGTGTCTGCTGCTGGTCTCCACCTGGCTGCGACACAACTCTTTTCGATTCAATGTTTTTGGATTGTGGTCGTGGCATGGGTAGCCCCTGATGAGGTCACCGACCCGGTCACGTCGATGGTTGTTCAGCATTTCACAAGCCTCGCAAGTGACGGCTCAATTAGTGGTTGCGATCTGGTGGGGCTTCGATGTGATCGTCACCAGATGCGGTCACGCTCGCACGCCCAAAGGGAGTCGTCTTGAGGCGAGCGTGGAAATGAACCATCAACGCGAGAGGTACTGTTCGTCAGTACAAGTATTCGCAACGAACACGCGAAATGCAAATCAAGTGGCAGCCGATTCCTGCGTACATGGCTCGTTTTCGGTGTCCCCGAATCTCACGGCAGGGTTACGATATCTCACGGCAGGGTTACGATGGGCGACTGTTGCGGTTCGACATAAGTGCAGGTAGGATACAAACGTTCCTCCCGCTAACCCGAGATGAGCAATGGACCGCGACACATTCGATCAAACAATTTGCGCGTTTAAGCACCGCACACCCTTCCGCCCATTCACAGTGGCGATGTCGAACGGAGACCGCTTGGAGGTCGATCACCCCGACGCCCTCGCAATCCGGGATGGTATCGCACTCTTCGCCGGGCCGGGTGGCGTTCCCTCGATCTTCGACCACGAAGGGGTCAACCGCGTCATTGGCGACCTAGCCGGGCAGCAAAGCGAAGAGGCGTAACGCCGACACATATCAGTTCTCAGTTCGGTGGTGGAGAATGTTTGCGATTCGACTACTATCCCCGACACAGGTTAGCCATGATGGTGAGCAACTCGCCGAGATCGTGGCTGGCGACTTCCGTGAGACCTTTGCGTGTCACTCTGACGACTTCACCGGCTTGGAGCAACACTGGCGGGAACAACTGCGGGCGTTAGTTGAAGGCGAACCGGTAGTCATCCTCCGGCACGACCCGCGATTCGCATGGGTCGCCTACGGTGAGGGTGCCGAATGCTACATTCAGCAGCGGCTCTCGCTCGACGGCAGTTTCGTAAACCTCCTTCCCAGGGTCACGACGAACGAGGAGGGCGAGCAGGTCAGCGAGTGGACAACGAATATGGCCGCCATCCGACAGTTCTTGGACGCCGAATCAACCTCATTGTCTGCCTGCTCGACTTGAATCTGTTCCAGTAACGCCGCGAGCCGTCGGATTGCTCCGACGGCCCGCGTGGTTTTCACAGCACTTCAAATACCAGCTCGGGTGCGTGTCGCCGGCAGATCGCCGACGCCACTTCCGACCGCAAGAACCCGGTGGCCCGAGTCAGCGACGCTTCCACCGCTGCCCGGTCCGGGTCGTCCGCGGACAGAATCACCAGCAACCGCCCCGTGTGCGGAGCGGGTTCCACTGAGAGCACCGTCAACGCTTGCAGCACGGGGTCGGCACACGCGGCAAGCGAACCGTGCAGAGCGTGCTTGACCTGGGTACAAAGCTGGAGCGATTTCCGCCCGGCCTGCTTGGGCGCGTTCCACGGTTTCGCGTGAAACTGCTTCGGATCGCTGCCGTCCTCGCTGCCCAAATCGCCCGCGAGCGTGGTCAAATCAACAGGCTTCTGCCGTTTGCGACTCATCAGAGTCTTTGCCTCGGAAAGGAAGGAAAGTACATGCGACACTGCGAACAGTGATTGCAAGAGGACGCATGGGTCACCTCCTTTCGGACAAACAAAAAGCCCACCCAAGATGGGTGGGCGTGCGAGAGGACACACATCAACCGCCGCAGGTTCACCGATTTCCGATGATCAACTGCGGATCGAACGACTTCTTCGGCCCGCGGTACTCTTCACGTTCGAGCGGGTACTTGTCGAGGCACAGTGCGGGGATGAGCCAGTCCTGGGTTTTGTCCGGGTCGATCACGGCACCCCGGCTCACAATCTGCCGAACCGCGTGACGGCTCGCACTCACGCCAAAGAACGCCAGCGGATATCGGCCCCGGTTGTACATGGGGTCCATGTCGGTGATCGCGTGAATGCAATCGCACCCGCGACCGGTGCGGGCGGCCTCGCCAATGGAATCGACGCACTGGTAGCCGATCGCACCCGAGTCGATGAACTCCTTTTGCGTCAGGAACCGCGTGTGGGCACCGTGCCAGATTTCGTATGGTCCCCACATCACGATCTTCTCGTCGTGCTTCAGCATCTCGGTGATCGAGGTGTGCATATCGAGATTTACGCCCGGCTCGACCCGGAAGTTCCGGGATTGAATGTCGAGCGTCCTGGGCATCCAACTGATGGTTTGCGGTTCGATTGCGGGAGCAACCCCCGGCCCCATGTCCGTCACCTTCACCACCGTGGCCCACGAGTGCGTATACTTCGCAACTTTGGGCGTGGATTGCGACCCGAATACGAGCAAGTAGTAACGCTCGTTCGGGGGAGCCGGCATTGCGAGGAGTTGTGCGGGCGTGAGGTCGTCCGCGGGGGTGTCTGGCTTCTTCGCGAAGGTCGCGCACCCCGACGACATGAAAGCGAACACAAATAGAAGTGTGGCGCGACCCATCAGAAACTCCTTGAACTCTCTTTACCCTTCCACATCGACCGGCCAGCATTCCTTGCACAACCCGGTGTTTCGCGCCTTTCCCGTTGATCGACACGACACGGCCTGCGTAACCGGTACAGCTTCACACTGAACCTTTGGGTGGGTGTCGTGTCCTCCGAACGGATATACAACATCCGTGTCCGCTTTCTCTTCCGCTGAAAGGACGTGTGATGAAGGCTCGTTTGTTCACGCCTGGCCCGACCACAGTTCCCGAGGAAACGCTCCTCGAACTCGCCAAACCGGTGACGTATCACCGCGCGGCCGAGGCGAAAGCCATTCTGGCCGAGGTGTCGGAAGACCTGAAGTATGTTTTCCAGACGACGCAACCGGTCTTCACGATCACGAGTTCCGGTACGGGCGGGATGGAGGCAGCGGTCTCGAACGCACTGGCCGTTGGTGAGAAGGTGATTCTCCTGACCGCGGGCCGTTGGGGCGAGCGCTGGCGCGGCGTTCTCAAGGCGTTTGGCGCGAACATCGTCGCTGTCGAAGTGCCCTACGGCAAAGCGGTAACGCCCGAGATGCTCGCCGCAGCGCTCGCAGCCAACCCGGACACGAAAGCCGTGTTCGCAACGCTGAGCGAAACCAGCACCGGCGTTGGTCACGATGTCGAGGCATTCGGCAAACTGGTGGCGAAGACGGACGCGATCCTGATTGTGGACGCGATCAGCGGTATGGGTGCGATGGAGTGCAAGGTCGATGCCTGGGGTATCGACATCTGCGTGACCGGCTCGCAGAAGGCGCTGATGCTGCCGCCAGGGCTCGCGTTCGTGAGCGTGTCGGAAAAGGCCTGGAAGAAGATCGACGCGACGCCGATCCGGAGTTTCTACTTCGACCTGCGACGCTACAAGAAGACGTATGCCGAGAGCGATACGCCATTCACGCCTGCGAACACGCTAATCCGCGCCCAGCGAGCCAGCCTGAAGCGCATTCGTGCTGAAGGAATTGAGAACCTGTGGGCACGCCACTTGCGGATCGCGGCCGCGTGCCGTGCGGGTGTGAAGGCCATGGGGTTGGAGTTGTTCGCGGAACGGCCGAACAGCGGGTTGACGGTCATCACGGTGCCGGCCGGGATCGACGGCAGCGCGACGCTCAAGAAGATGGAGAAGCAGTACGGCTTCAAACTGGCCGACGGCCAGGACAACATGAAGGGGAAGATCTGGCGGCTCTCGCACATGGGGTACACCGATGCCTTCGATGTGCTGGGTGCGTTGAGCGCGCTCGAGTTGGTGCTGATCGAAAGCGGCTACAAGGTCGAAGCCGGAGCCGGCGTCGCCGCGTTCCAGAAGGCTTACGCCGCGAAGTAGGCGAAAAACCCAGGTTCAATCCGCGGTGGTCCGGGAAGTTTCCCCGGACCATTTGCATTTCCGTGGCACCATAATACAATGGCGTAGATCGTTACTCCTTGATCCAACGACCACTGACTGCCCAATCCAATCAGCCAGTTTCCCATCTAACATCTACAAAAATTCTGAGTAAAGTTGTATCAATCGCCTAGAATTCAATGCGTGCGACAACTTCTTGCGGATTTCATGCACGGAAACCGCTATGTCTGGGCTATGATGCACCCTGTCAGACTACCTCTCTCCCCCAACGTGACATTCTACGCCCAGACTCTGCACCACCGAGAGCCGGAATGTTCGCCCATGTGACCGTCATCGCCCTTCTTGCCACTGGGGCAGGAATCGGGATTGTCCTGACCCGGCTCGCCCGCGGCGTTGCCAAACGGGTGGGCATGCTCGATGCGCCAGACGGCTTTCGCAAAAAGCAGGCTGCACCCGTTCCCGTTGCCGGTGGGGTTGCCGTTCTTGCCTCTGCCCTCCTGACGCTTTTCACCGTTGCTCTCGTGGATGCGGATGTTGCTGCTGCTCTTACCGCGGACCTCCGGAAATCGCTGGCACTTCTGACCGCAGCTGTGCTCATCACAACGGTTGGCGTGATCGACGACCGGTATAACCTTCGAGCCCGCTACAAACTCGGTGGCCAGGTCCTGGCGGTTCTGGTGCTGGTCGTTGGGGGCGACTTTGTCATCCACAGCGTTGGGCTTTTCGGTTACTTGGTCGAACTCGGACGATTCGACATCCCACTCACGGTGATTTGGCTCCTGGCGTGCGTGAACGCGTTGAACCTCATTGATGGGATGGATGGGTTGCTTGGGACCGTCGGATGTGTCGCCCTGGTGTCGCTGGCGATCATCGCGGCCATTGGCGGGCATGTGTTCGCAGCAAGTGTCGCCCTGGCACTCGCGGGTGCGGCGTTCGGGTTCCTGTGGTGGAACCTGCCGCCTGCAACAATATACATGGGAGACGCGGGGAGCATGCTGATCGGCCTGGTGATCGGCGCGGTCGCAATCCCGGCATCGCTGAAGGGGCCGGCGATGATCTCGCTGTGTGCACCGCTGGCAATCCTCGTCCTCCCGGTGTTCGACACAACAGCCGCAATCGTTCGACGGAAACTCACCGGGCGTAAGATCGCCGCAGGAGACTGCGGGCACATGCACCACACAATGATGGACCGTGGGCTGACCCCCTCGAATGTCCTCAAGATTGTTACCGTTCTGGCAGTATTCGCAGCCATTGGTGCTCTTGCGAGCATCGTGTGGAGTAACGATTTCTACGCTCTGGTGGCTGCCGGGGGAGTGGTCACCACACTGGTCGCCAGCAAACTGTTCGGACACGCGGAACTCGGTCTGATTCGGGCAAGGGTGTCGAAGTTCGTCCGGAAACTCCTGATTGGCGATGCCAGTGCCTGGGGATTGACTATTCGGTTGCAAGGCACCCGCGACTGGGAGCGAGTGTGGGACGAACTTACCGCCCTCGCTGACCGGATGAATATCCAATCGCTCTGCCTCGACGTCAACGCACCCGCGATGCGTGAAAACTACCATGCACGGTGGAGCAGCCCGACTGCCGAAGCTCAACCAAGCCGACTGTTGCAGTTAGAGATCCCCTTGTTTGGCAAGAGTGGTACACCGCTTGGCCAACTTGCGATTGCCCTTGCACGAGACGCTCGACCCCTGTCTGATGCGTTCGCGGCGATTGCTCGGGTCATTGACACACTCGAATGTCGTGCGATGGCCATGGTTGGTTCCGGGGGCCAACCCGCAGCCCGAGAGGAACCTGAATCTACCATCATCACTTCCGAACCGGTCGTCAGCGTCTAACCTGACCGACGACTGCCATCGAAGCAGCCGAAAAAGCTGTCAATCCTCACTTCTCGCCACAAGACAGCCGTCTTCGTCGCGTCAAAACCTTAAACTCACTATGGAACTACCTCGCCTTGACCCGCTTACCGGGACACCGTATGTCCGCACCCCGAGAGCCTCGACACGCGCCCGTGCTTGTGGCAGAAGTTCTCCAGTTGCTCGACCCTCACGCAGGTCAGACGTGGGTCGATTGCACCATCGGTGCTGCGGGTCATTCGCGGTTAATCGCTGAACGGCTCAGTGGGTCGGGATCGCTGATCGGGCTCGATCAGGATCCCACGATGCTCGAACTCGCTCGGGCAAGACTCGCGGACGTGACCGGCACGAAGATCACTCTTGTTCACGCGAACTTCGACCAACTGGTTGACGTGCTGGAGAACCAGGGAATCCGTGAGGTTGACGGCGTGCTGGCCGATCTCGGATTCGCCTCGGATCAGGTGGACAAGGCCGCACGCGGGCTGAGTTTTCGCGACGATGGGCCGCTCGACATGCGGCTCGACCCCACTGGCGGAGCGACCGCTGCGGACATGGTGAACACGATGAGCGAGGCTGGGCTCGCCGACGTGTTCTACGAGTTCGGCGAGGAACGCCACAGCCGCCGCGTGGCACGGAAGATCGTGGAACGGCGTGCGACGAAGCCGTTCGCGACGACATCGGAACTTGCGGCAGTCGTGCGGAGTTGCGTACCCCGTTCGGGCAGCATCGACCCCGCAACTCGCGTGTTCCAGGCGTTGCGGATCGCGGTGAACGACGAACTCGGCGCGCTGGATCGCTTACTCGCTGCGCTGCCGCGAATCGTGAAACAGGGCGGCCGGGTGGGAATCATCAGCTTCCACTCGTTGGAAGATCGCCGGGTGAAGCAGGCGTTTCGCGACTCACCTACGTGGGAGCCGATCACGAAAAAGCCCGTCGAGGCGAGCGACGAGGAACTGGCCAGAAACCCTCGCAGCCGAAGTGCCAAGCTGCGTGTGGCAACACGAACCTGAATGGCGAAACCGGGTCTCTCTCCCAAATCGCCACAAACGCGAGGTCATGGATGACCGACCCCATCACCGTTGATATTCCGACGAAGCCGCGACCCGCGGTTCCATCACTGCCTCCGTTGCCACCATTGCCAAAACTCGCGGACAAGGCACCAGAACCTACCAAGGCAGCTCCAACCCCAAACCCGGTGGCGACCATGCCAAGTGCCCCCGCGACGACGGATGTTGCGTCTCCAAAGTCAGCCCCAAAGAAGGGCAGCGTCAAGAAGAAGCTGACCGTTGGGGCTTCGGCGTTGTTGAGCCTGGGCGTTGGTGCCGCAGCCGTTCACTTTTTCTCACCAACTGACCCAACTCCACCGGCATCGCCTTCCGTGGCATCCGTGTCCCGCGAGACAACGCCGGGACAACTGAAGCCCGTGGTTCACCAGGAACAGCCACGACCTGCGCACGAAACCATTCCGGCCACACAATTGCCAGTGGTTCCCGTCGCAGCGGCACCAATCGCGACGCCGGCTCATCCTGCGCGTCCGGGGGGATTGCCAGAACCTGCACAACTTCTTCCCGCGATCCCCAGTGCTGGACCGGCAAGTCCGCTGGGTTCACCGCCAGCCCCAACGTGGGAACAGGACAAGCGTGCGGGCCAACAGAATCACACCCCGATCCCGGCACCGGCGTTCGAACCGCCTGCTCGGCCGCCTGTGATTACTCAAGCCGGCGGTACCGAACCCGGTCCGTTGGTTCCCGCTGCGTTGCCGATGATTCCCGCCGCTGGTCCCGCGACTCCGCCCCTTCCGGCAATTCCGTCGGCTGGGCCATCGACCCCGGCCAGCACGCCACCCGCAATACCCATGATTCCCGCAGCGAGTGGCCCGGCAGCCCCAACGCTTCCGGCGATCCCACCAGCCGCAACACCAACGCCTCCACCGATCGACCTCGCACCGAAGTTGCCCGCCGCGACAACGCCTGCGATTCCGCCGGTCGGCCCAGGAAGTGGGAACCCAAGCACAGCCCCAAAGATGCCGTTGCCCGAGCCAGGCGACCTGTTCGCACCACCGGCAAAAGGCCCAAGCACACCGCCCGCACCGGTTGTTGGCACACCGGTGAATGGCTCTCCGGTCGTGCCTGTGCTACCACCCGACCTCGGTCCGCCCGCGAGTACGCCAACGAAACCGATCGGGGCTCCGCCAGTGATGCCGGCACCAGATTTGAAACCAAAACCGACGGATGTTGGCTCAAAACCGGAGTTCACGAAGCCGGAATTTACCAAACCGGTATCTTCAAAACCGGATCCCAAGCCAATGGTCACGCCTGTTGCCGCGATCGAGCGATCGCCGACAACCTCGTTCGACGTGGACATCCACGAGCCGAAAGCGGGCGACACTTACGAGGCGATCAGTCGCGAATTCTACAACGACACGCGCTATGCCGCGGCACTCCGGGCGTATAACCGCAATAAGCCACTCCAGGGTTCCGGACCAATTGATGTGCCGCCGCTGCACGTCCTGAAGCGTTACTCACAGACTCCGCAACCACAATCGGGTGTTGTGCCGGTGAGCCAGATCAACACGACGCCGGAATGGGGGAGTGCCTCGCCGTCGGCCGCGGCGAGAACGGGTGGAGACAAGGCGTTCCGTATTCCGACAGGCGGGATGAGCATGCGGGCTGTTGCACGACTAACGATGGGCAACGAGCAGAGGTGGAACGACATCTACACTCTGAACCCGCAACTGCGACCTGATGAGATTCTCCCCGCTGGCACCGAACTCCGTTTGCCAGCCGACGCGCGTACTCCGTGACCGACATTTCGAGCCCGGGATCATCTCCATCGCTATCAAAAACCCACGGGGATGAACCCCGTGGCTCGCAGGAGCGCCCCATTCACCCGCGGCCGGTCACTGGCGTTCGTCGCGTCTTGTATGTCGTTGCCGGGCTACTCAGCGTCGGGATGGCATACCTCGGGGCACTGTTGCCAGGCCTTCCGACAACTCCGTGGGTGATCCTGGCCAGCTATTGCTTCTCGAAATCATCGCCGCGGCTCGAACGCTGGCTAAAACGCTCGCCGATCTTTGGCAAACTCCTCCGCGACTGGCACGAGCATCGCGGGATTCGCCGGCCGGTGAAAATCGTTGCGGTGTGCCTCGTCGTCACCATGGTGAGCCTGAGCATTACGCTGGGCGGATTGCCCGTGTGGGTGAAGTGCGTGATCGGCGGTCTCGCGGCAATCGGTGTCTGCACGATCGTGTTCGTGGTGCCGACGATCAAAGACAAGTAGAGAGCGCTCAGGAAATACGAAGAGTCTGGATTTGGGAGGGCGAGGCTCCTGCCGAGCCGTTGGCCTGTGGCTCGGCAGGAGCCTCGCCCTCCCAAAACCAGTGTTTCCCCATGAATGGCGGAGAACCACATTTCCTGAATCTGATCGAGACCCCGAATCAATCGAACAGCGTTGGTCCGGGCTTGTCCTCGGGCTTCGGTTTCGGAGCGCTCTTCCCCAGGATGGCGAATCCCTTCGGCATCGCAACCCGCCCGCGACGATCGCGGCTGATGTACTGCTCGCGAAGCAGGTACGGCTCGATTTCATCGGAGAGCGTGTCGGCCGCGAGGTTCATCGTCGCGGCGAGCGCTTCCACGCCGGTTGGTCCGCCGCCATACAGGTCGATCAGCGTTTCGAGATACTTCCGGTCGTTGCGGTCGAGTCCATCGCGATCCACCTCGGCCATGTCGAGTGCGGCACGCGCCACGTCTTCGTTGATGCTGCCGTCGTGTCGTGCCGCCGCGTAGCTGCGTGCCCAGTACAGCCGGCTATTCGCGACTCGCGGCGTGCCACGGCTCCGCTGTGCGAGTTCGAACGCGGCACCGGGTGTAATCGGTGTGTTCAACTTCGCCGCGTTGATCGTGACGATGCGGGCCAACTCATCGACGCTGTAAAACTCCAGGTGCTCGTGGATCTTGAAGCGATCACGCATCGGGCTACTGAGCATGCCGCTACGAGTCGTTGCACCGATCAGCGTGAACCGCTTCAGCGCCATCGAAATGGTGCGGGCGCTCATGCCGTCGCCGAGGACGATGTCGATGCGGAAGTCTTCCATCGCGGGGTAGATGAACTCCTCGACGATCCGCGGCATCCGGTGAATTTCGTCGATGAAGAGGATCGACCCTTCTTCGAGGTTGGTGAGGAACGGCAGCATATCCGCGGGTTTCGAGAGCGCCGGCCCGCTGGTCATCTGGATGGTGGTGCCGAGCTCGTTGGGCAACACGGTCGCGAACGTGGTCTTACCCAGACCGGGCGGGCCGTCGAACAGGATGTGCCCGAGTGGTTCGTTGAGCTTCTTGCACCCCGCAACCGCGACCTCGAGGCGTTCGCCGACCTTGCGCTGCCCGATGACTTCCTTGAGGAGCTTCGGGCGCAGCGCCGCATCGTGCTTCTTGGAGTCGTCGTCGGGAACGGTGGTGATTACCTTTTCACGGGCCATTGTTTGAGTCCGTCGAAGGTGTTGTGATTGCAGCCACAGCGTGTTGGAGTCGCTTCAACAACTCCGTGTCCTCAAAATAAAACACCTGCGGGCAAGGCTCGGTAGGTCGGATGACGGTGACCAACAACTGGCTCAACCGAAGGTCTGGACTGGCCGACCATACTTTGCGAATCAACTCGAGTATTGGTTCGATGCGAGCGGGATCTCGCATAGTTCACCCCTTCTGGCTGTAGATCAGCGTGAGCGCGTCTTGCAGCGTTTTGAACGGCTTGCCGCAGGTCAGCAGACCGTCGAGCTTCGTGCGGGCCTCGATAGGATTGTGGCCTAACCCCATTAGCGCCTGATATACGTCCTCGATCAGTTGCCCCTCGGTCTCCATTGCGATCACAACGGGTTGCGACTCTGGGACCGGTTCCGCCACGGCTTTCTTCTTCGCGCTCGCTTTAGGCTTCGGTTCCTCGGGTGGAGTCGCTTCCGTCGGTGCCGTTGCTGCCATCGCGAACTGAGTCACCTTCCGCTTCAGCGTCGTGACGATCTGCTCGGCGGTTGTCGCACCGATGCCAGGGAGTGTGCTGAGCCAGCGTGCATCCTGGCGAGCAATCGCGTCGGCGATCTCCTTCACCGGGCGGGCCATCGCCTTGAGCGCCTTCTTCGATCCGATCTTCTCGACCGTGCAGAAAAGGTCGAAAAAGTCGAGTTCCGCCTCGGTGTTGAAGCCAAGCTTGCGGGGAATGAAGCGGTTGCCGCCGGAGTTGCCTTCGAGGTATTCCGTGATGTGGAACGTGACTTCCTGCCCGATCTTCATCTGAATCACGCGGCGAACGCTCTCGGGGACGAGCACCTGATACTCGAACGCGCCGATCTGGAGGCGAACTTCGTCGTCGAGCACTCGCGTGAGAAGACCCGTCATTTTGGTAATCATGCCGCGTCATCCGTGGAGTCGGGTTCTTCGATCTTGTCCGGGTCGGAGCCGAACAGTGCTTCGCGATTCACGCCGGTGAACGTCGCGCCGCGTGCCCCGCCCATGATGCCGTTACCACTCGAAAAGTAATGGCAAAGCGCGATGCCAAGGGCATCCGCTACGTCGTGCGGTTCGGGCGGTCCCGCGAGGCGAAGTTCACGCGCGATGGCGTACTGCATCTGTTCCTTGCTCGCACGCCCGCTGCCGGTCACAACCTTCTTCACCTTCGTGGCCGCGTAGCTCAGCACCGGAATGTCCCGCTGTGCCCCCGCGAGGAAGTATGCCCCGCGAGCGTGTGCCATGAGGATGGCTGTTCGCGGATGTTCGTAGTGAGCGTAAAGCTGTTCCACGGCCATCGCGGTGGGCTTCCACTGCTCCAACACTTCACACAAACCATCGTAAAGCGTCTTGATGCGGCGAGCCATGTCAGCAGGATCGCGACCCTCGGCCGAGCGAATCACGCCCGCTTCGCAGACCTTCGGGCCGCTGTCGGTGATTTCGAGAACGCCGTACCCCGTGACTTGCAGGCCGGGGTCGAGACCGAGAATGCGTTTGACTGTGGCCATGATCGCATTCCTCAATTTTGTCGTTTCATTTGACGCGGTAGGGTCCGAGCCCGAGCGCCAAGCGAGGTCCGTGTGCCCCTCGCTTGGCGCTCGGGCTCGGACCCGACTCTTAACCCCTCATCGAACCAACACTAGCCCACGCGCCAGGTCGTGCCACCGGGGCGATCTTCGAGCGTGACGCCGAGTTCCGCGAGCCGCTTGCGGATGAGGTCGGTTTGGTCGAACAGCGCCTTCTTCAGTGGGTTGTCCTTCGCGGCCGTCTTCGCCTCCGTGCGGAGGTTGTTCCGCAGATCGAGCAGCAGTTGCATGAGTCCCGATACGAGTGCATCACCGCCACCTAACGATTGCTTCGCGGGAGCTTCCCAGAACAGACCGAGGATGTTTCCCAATGTCCGCATGACGATTGCACCTGCTCGAAAGGTGCTTTTCACCACCGACCCCGGCACTGAAGTATCTGAATCAAGCCGACGGTCATCAGCAAACTTGTTTAGTGTCCCCAGCAACTCGAAAAGAACTCCGGCTGCCCCACCTGTATTGAAATCGTCATTCATGTACTCCAAAAACCGAGTGTAGTGAGCTCCGAGATGTCCGCCGAAGTTTGTCTCCTGCGCCCATGATTGCGCCGTTACAGACTCCTCTACAGGCAGCGAATAGAAACTGTTCCCGATGATACGCTCGACTCGCTCAAAGAAGCGGTAGAAGCCTTCCAAAGACCTTGAAATCTCATCGAGTCGTTCTTCGCTGTACTCGATCGGACTGCGGTAGTGCGAACTCAGTAGCAAGAAGCGCACGGTTTCGGCGCTGTGGCGTTGCAACAAGTCCGCGATGTTCACGACGTTGCCGACTGAGCCAGCCATCTTCGCTGAACCCATCTTCAACAGGCCGTTGTGCATCCAAATCTTCGCGAACGGCTTGTCGGTCCAGCTTTCGCTTTGGGCAAGTTCGTTCTCGTGGTGCGGGAACTGTAGGTCGAGGCCGCCGCCGTGGATGTCGAGCGTTTCGCCCAGCATCTTGATCGCCATGCAGGTGCACTCGATGTGCCAGCCCGGCCGACCGCGACCGCACTTGAACGGGCTCGTGTACTGCACCTCCACCGGCTCGTCGGGCTTCGCACCCTTCCACAGCGCGAAGTCGCCGGGGTTCCGCTTCCGTGAGTTTACTTCGAGGCGTGCCCCCGCTTCCATTTGCTCGGGGTCGCGGTTGCTGAGTGCGCCGTAGTCCGCGTCCTTCGACACGTCGAAGTACACGCCGTCATCCACCTGATAAGCGTACCCCTTTTCTTCGAGCTTTTGAATCACCTCGATCATCCCCGCGACGTGTTCCGTGGCTCGCGGGAAGTGGTCGATCCCCGTGACGTTCAGCGCCTTGAGGCACTTGAAGTAGTCTTCCGTCATCTGTGCCGCGAGGTCCGGCACCGTCATCTTCAGTTCGCGTGCCCGGATGATGAGCTTGTCGTCCACGTCGGTGATGTTGACGACCCACGTCACCTTGTACCCAAGGTATGTGAGGTAGCGCTTCACCGTGTCGAAGATCACCGGCCCGACCATGTGCCCGATGTGGCTCGGCTTGTATACCGTCGGCCCGCACACGTACATCGACACGGACTCGCCGGGCTGCTTGTGGAACGGTTCCTTCTTGCGGGTCAGCGTCGAATACACTTGCAACATGGGAAACTCTTGTCTTTCGTGACATTACACCCGTTGAGAGAGCGTCAGCGCTCCCTTCGGTCGCGGCTAAACAAAAACCGCTCACACCGACCATTCGCCGGGAAGACGTTCAATCAACACGACTGCGTGCGTTGCGATCGCCTCACCGCGGCCAATGTGCCCGACCTTCTCGCCGGTTTTGGCCTTCACGTTCACGCAATCCGTCGGCACGCCGAGCAGCGCCGCGAGGTTGTCGCGGATCGCAGCCTTCACCGGGCCGAATTTCGGTTCCTGTGCGAAGATCGTCACATCCAAATTGACCACGGACCAGCCCAGTTGGTTCAACTTGGTCAGCGTTTCCGTGAGGAACAGCCGCGAATCCGCACCCAGGTAGCGCGGGTCGGTGTCCGGGTAGGCGTCGCCAAGGTCGCCAAGCCCGAGAGCGCCCAACAGCGCATCCGTGACGGCGTGCAACACGGCGTCGGCATCGGAATGCCCGACGAGCCCACGATTGTGCGGAATGGTGATCCCGCCGAGGATCAGTGGCCGACCCTCGGCCAGTCGATGCGAATCGTGGCCACTGCCAACCCGAATTGCCACCGTGCGTGCTCCCGTGCGAACTTCGGTAACCTGCGGGGATTCTACCGGCGCACGGGGAGATGGGAAAAGAGCAGTCGCGGGATTGATGATTTCAGATTGCAGATTGATGATTGAGCAGAACCAATCGGTGCCTTTCAATCGTCAATCATCAATCTGCAATCTGAAATTGGTCAGGCCCCGTAGTCGATGTCTTCGGGGTTGTTCAGCGGCTTGTCGAAGATGAAGCGCCGACGTCCGTCCACGTCCTCGCCCATCAGGCGGCGGAATTCCTTCTCGGCAGCCATCGCGTCGTTCAGCGTCACCTTCAGCAGCGTGCGGTGTTGCGGGTCAAGTGTTGTGTCCCAAAGCTCCTCGGGGTCCATTTCACCCAGACCCTTGAACCGCGTCACGCTGATCCCCTTTTCACCGAACTTGCGGATCTCGGAGACGAGCAGCAGCAAGTGCGAGAGGTCGCGGCGAATCTCGCCGTGCGCCACCACGAACCGCACCGCTGGCTCGCGTCCCGCGATCCGTGGCAACGCCACAAGATCGCCCGCCTCGAACCCGGCTTCCTTCAACTTCCCGATGGCACGGTTCAGCACCCGCACCTCGTGCCAGTCGTCCTGCGTGTAGCGCTCCGCCGCGTGGGGAGCGGTCGGTGCGGAACCCGATTCCGCTGCCGTGGGGTCTTCCGGCGTGCTCACAACATCGAGGGCCAGCACCAGTTCCTTGCCGAGCTTCTTCGACTGTTCCACGCGGAAAGCATCGACCTCGGCCTGCGAGTAGAACCAGTGCTCCTTCCCCGCGAACTGCACGTGATACGACGGCAGCAAACCCTCGGGGTTCGCCTTCTTGAGATACGTATCGAGCGTGTGTCCGCGGCGTTCCAGGTTCACCACAGCCGTCTCGACCTCGGCCAGCAACGGCAACAGTTTCGCCAGATCGTCGCCCGTGACATCGCGGTTCGCCCGACCGTTCACGGCCTGGATGTGAAGAACCGTTTCCTTGAGCCCGCGGCCCATGAGTTCGGAAATCATCTCCTCGCGGGTCTGCACAAACCGAGATTCCTTCTTCTGCGTGACCTTGTACAGCGGGGGGCGTGCGACGAAAAGGTGCCCCTCTTCGACGAGCTTTCGCATCTGGCGGAAGAAGAACGTCAGCAACAGGGTGCGGATGTGCTGGCCGTCCACGTCGGCGTCCGTCAGGATGATGATCTTCCCGTAGCGGATCTTGCTGATGTCCTCGACGTTCTCGATGTCCACACCCGTCGCGGCGATCAGGGCCGAGATTTCGTTATTCTTCAGCAGCTTTTCGAGCTTCGCTTTCTCGACGTTCAGCACCTTACCCCGCAACGGCAACACGGCCTGGAACATGCGATCGCGACCACTCTCGGCGCTGCCACCGGCGGAATCACCTTCGACGAGGAACAGTTCGCTCTTGTCGCGTTCGCGGGTGGTGCAGTCGAACAACTTACCGGGCAAGCCGCCACCGCTGAGGATGTTCTTGCGGTCCTTGAGCGCGTCCACAGCCTTGCGGGCCGCGATGCGGGCCTCGGCCGACAGGGCGATGCGCTTGCAGATTCGCGTCGCATCCTTCGGGTTCTTCTCCAGATATTCCGTCATGAAGCTGTACACGACACTGCTGACGATCCCTTCCATTTCCGGGTTGTTGAGCCGCACCTTGGTTTGCGATTCGAACACGGGATCGGGGTGCCCCACGCTGATGACGGCCGTCAGACCCTCGCGGAAGTCGTCGCCGCGAACTTCAAGACCTTCCTTGAAGTGCCCTTCCTTCTTGCCGTAAGCGTTGACAGCCTTCGTCAACCCGGCGCGGAAGCCTGACAGGTGCGTGCCACCGATGGGGTTGAATGCACCGTTCGTGAAGCAGCGCTCGATCTTCTCTTCACCCGCTGTGTATTGGAGTGCAATCTCCGTGGAGATCATCAGCCCGCCGCGATCCCCCGTCGTGAATTCCACTTCCTTCTTGATGTAGATCGGCGGGTGCTCCGGGGTTTCCTTCTCGTTCAGCCAGACGACGTACTCGGCGATGCCGCCCTCGTAGCAGTACGATTCACCGCGGCCGTCGCGTTCGTCCTGCAACGAGATCCGCAGACCCCGGTTCAGATAGGCGATTTCCCGGAAGCGGTCCGCGAGTGTGTCGTAAGAGAACGTGAGATCCCCGAACATTTCGGGGTCGGGCTTGAAGGTGATCGACGTGCCCGTCTGCTTGTCCGGCGTTGTTCCGAGATCCTGAAGCGGGCTCGTGGCGTAGCCTCGCTCGAACTCCATCTTGTAGATGTGCCCGTCGCGCCGCACCTCGACCTCGCACCACTCGGAGAGGGCGTTCATCGCCTTCGCACCCATGCCGTGCAGCCCGATCGACACGCGGTACGCGGCGTTGTCGAACTTGCCGCTGTTCCCGGCAACAGTGAGCGCCTCTTCGAGCGCCGACTTCCCCGTGTCCTTCTTGATGCCAACGGGAATCCCGCGACCATCGTCGGAGACCGTGACGGAACTATCGCCGTGAATGGTCACGCGAATCTGGGTGCAGTACCCACCGAGCGCTTCATCGACGGAGTTGGAAACGATTTCGTAGACGAGGTGGTGCAACCCGCCCGATTGCGTGTTGCCGACGTACATGCCGGGGTTCTGGCGAATGTGAGCCGCATCCTTGAGGCTCTTCATGTTCGTTTCGTCGTAGGCATCAACCGCAAGGTCCGTGCTCATATCGGTGTTCATCCTGTGGATGTTGTCGAGTTTGCGTCATCACAACCGTTTAGCGGCGGACCCACCGGGTCCGCAGGTTGCCCCGCCGGGGCAACCGCTAAACTCAACGTCGCGTCATAGAAATCACCACGCGCCGGCGCGGAACTTGATGTCGGTGAGCGTGACGCCCACCAACACCTTGCGGAGCTTTGCAAGCAAGCCACGCTTGTGGAACTGGGTCAGTTCCGACATCAACACGGCGTTCCGCACATCGACTTCCAGCACGCCGCGTTTCAGGCCCAGCACGCGGGTGCTCTTGAGCAGTTCCGCTCCCGCCACGTCGGCCCACGCCGATTCCAACTGCAACCGCTCGTTCTTCCGCCCCCAGCCGCGGGACGTGAACAGCCGGCCGAGAATGTCGGCGATGTTCTCCGGTCCTCGGTTATCGTTGGCAGCCATGGATCACCCCGCCAGTGGCATCACGAGATAAACGTACCCATCGCCGCACTTGAACAGCGCCGGCTTGGTGCCGTCCGTCATCTCCAGCATGACCGTGGGCTCACCTTCCAGTGCCCTCAGGAACTCCACGAGGTACGACGGATCGAACGCGATGTTCACTTCCGGGCCGTCATACTCTGGCAACAGTAACTCCACCTCGCTCGAACCCGTGTCGGCACCGCGGGCCTGCATTGCCACCTTGCCTGGGGAGAATCGCATCTCGACACGCTTGCTTTCGTCGTCGGTCACGATTGCGGCTTGCCGCACGCGAGCGAGGAAGCCATCCACAGGCAACGGGATCTGCACCGCGGCACCCTTGCGGGTCTGTCCGATGATGTCCTTGTACGGCGGGTAGCGGCCCTGCACGAGCGTGGTGTAGATCATCGCCCTCTCGGTCTGGAACACCGCGTCGTTCGTTCGCAACCCCACCCGGACTAGTTCGCCATCATCCGTGAGGTTGCGTTCAAGCAGTGCGATGGCCTTCGGTGGCACGAGGTGCGTGGCCTTCACGGTGTCAGCGGGTCCGTAGACCGATGCTGGGCCTTCGCAGAGTGCCAGCCGCTTTGTGTCGGTGGCCACCAGTCGAGCAACGCGACCTTCCGCTTCCCACAGCACACCCTTGAGAGCGAACCGGCCACCGCTGTCCTTCTTGTCCGCGGCGAATGCTGTGCGGCGAATCATCGCTCGCAGAATCCCCGCCGTGATCTCGTGATAGCGCCCGGCATCGTCGAACGTGGGAAGGTCCGGGAACTCGTCCACGGGTCGCGTCGGCAATTCGTACCGACTGGTGCCACACTTCACCTTGGTGACCTCGGGACCGGTGTCGAGGCTGATCTCGTCGTCGGTGCTGTTCTTCAGGATGTCCGAGAGCTGGTTGATGGGGAGGATCGCTGAGCCCGGCCGGCTCACGTTATTGCCCCGAAGCTCGTAACGGATGCCAACCTCGGTATCGAAGGCGATCAGCGTCAGGGCGTCGTCCTGGGCCACTGCCTTGATGTTGCTGAGGATTTCCTTTGTGGTTCGTGCGGGAACCGCAGCGGAGACCAACTGGCACGCTGTCAGCAATCCATTCCGAGGGCACGTGAGCTTCATCGTCCAAGTCCTTTCACCCATCCTGGGCTTGGCTTCGCCTTGCGGTTTAGCCTCTTATGTAATCCTTAATTGTAAACAACAAGTAGTGGTAGTAAGGTGTGGCCTGTTTCTGGCGCGCACGCATTCTCCACCGACACAATTCCCTGCAAATCCCAGCAATATCGATGACTCGATGGCCTGTGGAAAACTTGACGCGCACGTGGCGCGCCTGTGATTTCCTGTGCGCCTCGAACACTCCCCCGTGTTCGCTGTTCCCAACTGAACCCCGTGCGCGCCACCTGTGAATGCGTGCGCGCCATCTGCGCGCCAAGTTTTCCACAGGGTTGGGAGCGCTTCTCCACTAGGCCAGTTCGCCTCTCAATTGTCGCACACGCGAGCTCAATTCCGCATTGGTTTGCACGGCATCTTCGATCTTTCGGCACGCATGCAACACCGTCGTGTGATCGCGACCGAAGGCGGCACCGATGCGGGGCAACGACATCCCGACGAGTTCTCGCGCGAGATACATCGCCACCTGACGAGAAAGCAGCACGTTCCGCAGGCGGCTCGGGCCGAACAGTGTCTTCTCTGTGACGCCGAACACCGCAACCACACGCTTGATGATCGCATCAAGCGTGGTGCCGCGCGAGGTCGGTTGTCCGGTTTGCGTCAGAATGTTTTCGACCGTTGCGAGATCGAGTGGGCCGGGGAACTTCTTCGCAAGGAGCGCGAGGTTCTGGAGCAATCCCAGCGCCGCCCGTAAGCCGCCGGTTTGGGCCGCGAGCGAATCGAGGGCGTCGGCTTCAAGGCGAAGGTTCCGTGCCTTCGCGGCCGCTGCCAGCACGGCACGCCGGCTCGCGATTCCCAGCGGTTCCAGTTGAACGACCAGACCCGCCACAAGCCGGGAGGTGAGTCGCCGGGGAAGGTGGAGCATTTCCCCCGGGCTGACACTCGTGGTAATCACCAGCAGTTGCCGATGCCGAATCCGGTGATCGACCAGTTCGCACACGCCGTCGGCAGCGCGTTCGGGAAGGTGCTGTATGTCTTCGAGCAGGAGCACATCGCAATCCTGAAGGTCGCTGTCTGCGAAGCCCGATTGCTCGGTCATCACATCCGGCCGGGCCAGGTCGCCAGCGGATTCCGAACGTGCTGTGATCTCCGGCGACGTTTGCATCAACGCGGCGAGGAACGAACGTGTCAGGTGCGTCTTGCCGCTGCCAGGGGTGCCGTGGAGCAACAGCGGGCAGAACGGCACACGCTTGTGGTTGCTCACGGCACGAGCGAGCGTTTTGACGGCACGAACCGCGGACCGATTTTCCGGGAGAACCTGAAAGCTGCCGAGGTCGAATTTGGGTGGTTGGGATGAGTCGGCAGGTGGGTGCGTTCGCCGCTCGTCCTTGAGTGCGTGGCGGACACCAGAATTTGACCGCCGTGGTGTGCTCATTCCACTGGAAATTATAGCGATTTCCGAGGCACGGGTAAAGCCCAAGACCTGCGCCGCAAGTGCTTTTGAATTAGCCAGATGGAAACGAAAATTCGGAAGTGAATTCTGGGCGGTTTGAGGAGGCTGAGAAACGAGGTTAGCCGACGACTTTCGCAGAGCTTTGCATCTGTCGAATCACGGTGGCAATCCGGGTGGCGGCTTCGTCGATGTCGGTCAGTTCGAGCGTTGGCGAGAGGCTGAACCGCAATGCGGAACGAAGCTGTTCCTCGGGGATGCCCATGGCCCGCAGGACGGGACTCGGGAGCAAGCTGCCACTTGAACAGGCCGAACCGGTCGAACACGCAACACCCGCCAGATCGAGCGACATCAGGAGGAGATCGGCTCGACAGCCTGGGAACGACACGTTCAGTGTCGTGGGAACAACGTCCGTCGCACCGATCTCGGGACCGTTCAGCACCACGGGGCCGCATTCAAGCAGTCGTTCCCATAGTCGCGCTCGGAGTGCTTCGAGGCGCGCAAGGTTCGCAGTCATGTTCCGCACGGAACAGTCGAGTGCCGTGGCCATTCCCACCGCGAGCGGTGCGGACTCGGTCCCCGGTCGTCGTCCTTGTTGTTGATGCCCGCCGAACAAGAGCGGTTGCAACTTCGTGCCACGTTTCGTGAGGAGAACCCCCACACCCTTTGGGCCGCCAAACTTGTGTGCTGACGCGGTGAGTGTCGTTGCACCCAGTTCGCGAAAGTTCACGGGAATCTTGCCGACCGCTTGAACCGCGTCGCAGTGCAGCTTCGTGGTGGGCGGCAGGCTTCGCGCGATTGCCTGAACGGGCTGAATCGCCCCCGTTTCGTGGTTCGCCAGCATGACGCAGACGAGTTGCGTGTCCGGGGGGACGGGGCAAGGTGCGACGATTCCGCGTGAGTTCACCGGCCACCAATCGACAACCAACCCACGAGTTTCGAGGTGTCGCAACGGTTCGATCACGCACGGGTGTTCGAGTTGCGATGCGGCAACGCGGCTCGCTGCGAGCGAGAACACCGCCAGGTTGTTCGCCTCGGTCGCGCCGCTGGTGAACGTCACTTCGTCGGGGTGGGCGCCCAGCAGAGCGGCGATTCGCTCGCGGGCATCTTCGAGGGCTCGGCGGGCGGCTCGACCAACATGGTGCGACGACGCGGGGTTGCCATACGCCTCGGCCTCGGTGTGGCGCATGGATTCGGCCGCTTCCGGCAGCAGTGGAGTCGTTGCATTGTGGTCGAGGTAGATGGTCCGCATGGGTTCAGTTTACCTGAACTTGTGGCACCGCGAGACGCAGGGGAGAATTGGGTGGTGCTCTTTCACCCGAACGGAAAGTGTTCACATGACCGCACAAGAAGTGCTCGCGGAACTCGAGTCGCTCGGCAGCGAGCAGACGAAGAAGACGTTCCTCCGTCACGGTGCGAAGGAGCCGTTCTTCGGGGTGAAGGTCGGCGATCTCAAGACGATCCAAAAGCGGGTCAAGAAGGATCACGCCCTTTCGCTCGCTCTGTTCGACAGCGGCAACTCCGATGCGATGTACCTCGCGGGGCTCATCTCAGATCCCGCCAAGATGACGAAAGCTCAACTGCGCAAGTGGGCGAAGGGTGCGTACTGGTACATGATCAGTTGCTTCACGGTGCCGTGGGTGGCTTCCGAATCGCCGCACGGTCGCGAACTCGCGCTGGAATGGATGGCTTCGGACAAGGAACAGATCGCGGCGGCCGGGTGGGCGACGTACTCGTCGCTCGTTGCGATCAAACCCGATGCGGAACTAGATCTCGCCGAGGTTGAGCGGCTCATGGAACAGGTGAAAGCCGAGATCGGCAGCGCTGCGAATCGTGTTCGCTACTGCATGGTGAACTTCGTGATTGCTGTTGGTGGGTACGTCGCGCCGCTGACTGCGAAGGCCAAGGCGATCGCGAAGGCGCTCGGCAAGGTCGAGGTGGATATGGGCGACACCTCGTGCAAGGTGCCGGACGCTCTGGAATACATCGCGAAGATCGAGAAGATGGGCCGCGTTGGGAAGAAGCGCAAGTCCGCGATGTGCTGACCGCTCGCCAAACCCTTTCCCGGCCACTATGCTGATTCGGTGTGAACCACCTCCCCGGCCAACGTGTCGGGTAAGTGGTGCCGCCGGAGCGGTGGCAGAGTGGTCGATTGTGCAGCACTGGAAATGCTGTGTACGGGTAACCGTACCGAGGGTTCGAATCCCTCCCGCTCCGCTGACGAACCGCCCTCCGATCTATCGGTGGGCGGTTCGCTTCTTTTCTGCCCCATCCCCAACCCCGAGAGTTGCTCAACCCGCTCGCAGTGGGTATGGGTGAGGTTCCTTTCCCAGGGGTTCCCATGCGCTTTGTTCTGCTGTTCGGCGTCCTGTGTGTGGTGAGCTGTGGTGTGCCGAGCCCGCAGACGACAGGATGTCATCGCGAAACTCACAGATGGAGATGATGAGAGGTTATATTCGGACTGTGGTCATATCTTAGCCATTTGGGCATCAACTCGCAACCCCGCCAGCTATCTCAGCTCCCCCACCGTTGCCGCCTTGTCCCATCTGCGGTAGCCTCAACTTGAGCCTTGTCTCCCCACCCTGGAGCATTTCAAGATGTCCCGCCTCGTCTGCGCGACCACGACGTTCGCGCTCGCCAGTACACTCGCCTTCGTTCCGGCTGGCTTGCCGCTAACGAATGCACAAGCCCCACAAGCCAAAAAAGCACCGGCCGATGAAGCCGCAGCCGGGGTTCGTGTTGCGGAAAAAGACTTGAAAGTCGAGGTCTGGGCCAGTGAGCCCCACCTCGCGAATCCCGTTGCGTTTGCCTTCGATGAGAAGGGTCGCTGCTTCGTCGTCGAGACATTCCGCCACACGCAGGGTGTCCCCGATACCCGTGGCAAGCCATGGCTCGACGACGATCTGGCCGCACGCACCGTTGCGGACCGTGTCGAGCTCTACAAGAAGTTCAAATACGGCCAGTACCCCGAGAACAGCGAACGGCTGCGGCTCATTTGGGATAGCACGGGGAGTGGCAAGGCCGACATGGATAGCGTCTTTGCGGAGGGGTTCAACCGCTACGAAGACGGCATCGCTGCCGGGGTGCTGGCTCGCAAAGGCGACGTGTTCTTCGCGTGCATTCCCGATCTGTACCGACTCCGCGACCCGAAGGGCGAGAACAAGGCGACGGAGAAAACCTCGCTCGCAAGCGGGTTCGGTATCCACATCCAGTTCATTGGTCACGACCTCCATGGTCTGCGGATGGGGCCAGACGGCAAGCTCTACATGTCGGTTGGCGACCGCGGTCTGAACATCACCACGAAGGAAGGGCGCAAGCTGTTCAACCCGGATAGCGGTGCGGTGCTTCGCTGCGATCCGGACGGCAGCAACCTCGAGATCGTTCACATGGGTCTGCGGAACCCGCAGGAACTCGCGTTCGACGATCTCGGCAATCTCTTCACCTACGAGAACAACTGTGACTCGGGTGACCGCGCCCGTTGGGTTCAGATTGTCGAGGGTGGCGATAGCGGCTGGCGCTGCGGTTTCCAGTACGGCACCGGGTATCACACACCGGCCGTGCCGCAGGGAAACCGCGGTCCCTGGAACACAGAGAAGCTGTGGATGCCGCAGTGGGACGGGCAACCCGCGTACATCCTGCCGCCGCTGGCGAACTTCGGGAACGGCCCGTCAGGAATCACGCACTACCCCGGCATCGGGCTGAACGACAAGTACAAGGATCACTTCTTCTGCTGCGACTTCACGGGCGGTCCCGGCGGGAGCAAGATCTGGACGCTGGCAGTGAAGCCGAAGGGTGCGACCTACGAGATCGTGGGCGGGAACCCGAAGGAGTTCCTCGGCAACATGCTGCCGACCGACTGCGAGTTCGGTCCGGATGGTGCGTTCTACTGGAGCGACTGGACGAACGGGTGGAACAAGCCAGGCAAGGGTCGCATCTTCCGCCTGACCGATCCCGAAGCAATGAAGAACCCCGCGGTTGCCGAGGCGAAGAAGCTCATCGCCGAGGACTTCAGCAAGAAGACCGCGGACGAACTCGAAAAGCTGATCGAACATCCACACCATCAGGTTCGCCAGGAAGCACAGTACGAGCTTGTGGCTCTCGGAGCCGACGGACGCCTGGCGAAGGTCGCCCGTGAGTCGAAGAATCGCCTGGCCCGACTTCACGCGATCTGGGGCCTGGGTTCACTCGCCCGGAAGCAGAAAGATCGCGACCCGGTCGCGCGGCTGTTCGCGTTCATCAAGGATGATGATGTTGAAGTTCGTCGTGCGGCGATTGAGCAACTAGGGAACGCCTCTGGTCTTCGCAACACGCAAGGTGCTCCACGGGAAGCTGAGCTTTATGCCGAGTTGACCAAACTCATGGCGGACCCAGATCTCCGCGTGCGGGCGGCCGCTGCGGTGACCTACGGCAAAGTGGGTAAACCACAGCCGGTCATTGAGCGTGCTCCCACCATTGAGCAGACGTATTACGCCCCGCTCTTCGAATTGCTGAAGACGAACGACGACAAGGATCCATACCTTCGCCATGCGGTTGTGATGGGGCTTTTCCACGCGGCCCGCAACCCTGTTGACCTGTGGAATGTCTGGGCACTGTCGAAGGATAAGTACGACATCGCCTCCGTGCGAATGGGTGTGTTGCTTGCACTTCGAAAAGCTGGCAGCGACAAGGTTGCCGAGTTCCTAAACGATCCGGAACCGCGAATCGTTTCGGAAGCCGCTCGCGCGATCTACGACGACCGCCTGACCAACGCACTCCCCGCGCTCGCCAAACTCGCCGACAAGTCCGCCCTACCGGACGCAGCCGCGTTTCGTGCCATCGCCGCGAATTCCTGGCTCGCCACGCCGGAAGCAATCGCCAAGTACGCGGGTCGCGCAGGCGAACCCGACTACATTCGCGCGTTCGCGCTCGACCTGCTCGGCAACTGGGCCAAGCCCGGTCGTCGTGATCCGATCACCGGTATCACGATGGACCTTCCCCCGCGTGAGGCCAAGCCCGCTGCGGAGGCGCTCAAGACCGTGGGCGTGGGTGTGTTCGCAGGTTCCGATGTCGTGCGAAAGCAGGCCGCTCAGGTTGTTGCGAAGCTCGCCATCAAGGAGTTCGGGCCGTTGCTCGCCGGGCTCGTGAAGGATGCGAAGACCCCGGCCTCGCTGCGGGTCGAGTCGCTGTTCGCGGTGGATGCGATTAACGATCCTAACACCAAGGAACTGGTGGCACTGGCGTTGAGTTCCGAGGAACCGAAACTTCGTGCCGCGGGCCGCACCCTCAAGGCGAAGACCGATCCCACCGGGGTGCTGAAGGAACTTCCCGAGCTGCTCAAGGAGGAGAAAACGTCCCTGGCTGAGAAGCAGGGGGCTTTTGCGGTTCTGGCCGGGATGAAGGAATCGCAGGACGCGGACAAGTTGCTCGATGAATGGCTCGATGCTGTACTCGCATCCAAGGTGCCCGCCGAGGTGGTTCTCGATCTCCTCGACGCGGCGGAACTGCGCACGAAGGGGAAGCTGAAGCTGCACGCCCCGCTGAAAGCGAAGGTCGACAAGTATCGCGCCGCCCAGAACAAACTCGGAAGCGACCCCAAGGGCGACAAGCTCGCGCCTTACCTGGAGTCGCTCGCCGGGGGCGACGCGGATCGTGGCCGGCAGGTCTTCCTGAACAACGCCGCCGCGTCTTGCCAGCGCTGTCACAAGCTCGATGGTCAGGGCGGCGAGGTTGGCCCGCAACTCAACGGCATCGCCGCCGAGAAGGACAAGGACCGCCGCTATCTGCTCGAGTCGATCGTGCTGCCGTCCGCGAATATCGCCAAGGGATTCGAGACGGTGATTCTCGTGCTTCAAGACGAACGCACGGTGTCGGGCGTCATCAAGAGTGAGGACAAGAAGACCATCAAGCTGCTGACCGCGGAGAACAAGGAAGTCGTTGTGCCGGTCGAGGATGTCGCGTCGCGGCGCACGGGGCCGAGCGCCATGCCCGCGGACCTGCATACGAAGATGACTCGCCGCGAACTCCGCGACGTCGTCGAGTTCTTGACGAGCTTGAAGGAGCCGCTGAAGAAGTGAAGAATCGTGTGAGCCACGGGGTTTATCCCCGTGGTGCTTTCCGGGAGTCAACCAATGGCAGTGGTGATCTACGATCCCGAACTGGAACGCGAGGTCCGGGCCGCTCGCGATAAGAAGTTACCCAATAACCGTGACGAGGTGTGGGACGGAGTACGGATCATGGCTCCAATGCCGAACAACGAACACCAACGTCTTGTTACCGCGTTGGCTTACGCATTTGCATCGGTCGTGAATCTTGCCGTGAATTCCATCCTGCCCGGCTGCAATGTGAGCGATCGCGACAAGAACTGGTTGCAGAACTATCGCGAGCCAGATGTCGCAGTCTATCTCTCAACGACAACAGCAAAGGATTGCGGAACGCACTGGGTTGGTGGCCCCGATATCGCTGTGGAGATTGTTAGCCCTGGCGAAGACCCACGCCAGAAGCTCGATTTCTATGCGACGGTGAATACCCGAGAGGTGCTGATCGTGGACCGTGATCCGTGGGCGGTTGAGTTGTACCAACTTCAGTCCGGAAAGCTCGTGTTGGTCGGCGCGTCCGACGCGACAACCTCGGCCGTCCTCGCCAGCGCCGCGCTACCGTTGATGTTTCAGATGCAACTGGGGACGCCACGGCCGACGATCCACATTTCGCACACCACGTCCCAGCAGACGTGGACCGCTTGACCGAACGGCCCACCCGCGAGCGGGTGGGCCAATTCATTCACTTCGCCTTCTTGTACACAGCCACCACAACACCTGAGCCGGCGGCGCTCTCGAACTTCGTCGGGCGTTCCTTGCCAGGTTCGGAGAACGCCAGCGTCAGCGTTTCGCCGTCAACCTTCAGGATGCCCAACAGAGTCTTGCCGTCGTAGCTGCCACCCTTGACCACGGCGTCGAACGTGACTGGCGACTTGGTCAGGTCGAGGGTGTAGGTTCCGGCCGATGCGGGGTACTTCGAATCTGCGGCGGGAGTGAGGGTGTACTTGCCACCCTCATTGACGCGAACGGCACCCTTCAGCGCATCCACGGACTTGCCGTCCTTGGTCACCGACTCAACAACCCACTTGCCGGCGGTTGGGTCTTTCTTGTCCTCGGCCGTCGCCAGGCTGACCATTCCCAAAGCCATTACGAGCGGGAGAAGCATCTTCATTGCGATTCCTCGGAGACAAAACGGAAACACCCAGGAAGTGTCCTGGGTGGATTGTTGTATGGGGGATTGCAACTCGGTCAGCCTGCCCACTGCCAGTGGACATACCGATTCATTAACACGAGTTGGGCGAGCACGAAGAACGCAACCGTGAGGCGGTAGTAGAGGCGATTCCGAAGCACATCGGCGAGTTCGATGAAGGCCGGGACCGCCGCGAGTACCACACGGTGCCCACTCAGGAAGGTGCCCGACATCAGGATCATCCCCACGGGAATGAGAGTCAGGAGCCCCCAGAAAATCCCGCGGCGGAGCCAGGCACGGATTCCCAGCACGACGAAGCCTAGCGCTGCCAGCGCCTCCAAGCCAAACGAGGTTGCCATTCCGGGACGGCGTACTGCGGGGTCGTAAATCGACTCGATCGCATACCAGGGGTTCATCAGCGAGAAGTTCCGCCGACCCCATGCGGCATGTGCCGTCAGCCCACAGAAGGGGTCGTTGAACACCCACCCCACGTATCCCCAGTACGCCACGATTCCCGCGACGCACCCCACAACGATGGCGAACGCGAGCCAGAAACCACGCCGGGTCCGGTCATTCACGACGAAGTGGGCGACGGCCGCGGCCCCGATCGCTACGCCCGCGATTCGCGCGAATGATCCCAGCGCCGCGAAGAGTCCAGCTCGTGCCGGTCGTTGGTCGAGCCACGCGGTGATGGCTAATCCCGTGAAGAGCAGGCCGAACGGCTCGTGATACGGGGCCGAGAAGAAGAACGCCGTCGGGAAGGCTTGAAGCAGGACGAAGGTGCGGATCGCCAGTTCGCGGTCGGCGGTCAGCCGCATGGCGATCTGGGCCAGGAGCGCCGCACCGGCCGCACCCGCGAGGTTGGCCGCGAGCAATCCCGCCCAGAACGGGTTCAGCCCGATCGCTTCGGCGCTGGCGAGAACCAGCGGCATCGCGGGCGGAAACGCGGCCCCCTGCCTGCCGCTTTTGTTCCCGGCGTATCCGGACTCCGCGAGGTATGCGAACCACGTCGCATCCCAGCGATACCAGGGCTCGATGATTCCGGCCGAGGTACTTTCGATTCGCTCGCGTAGTTGTTTGGGACCGTCCTCGTCGGAACTCGATCTCATGTCGGCCGAGTAACCCGCGACTCCGATTCCGAACACCCACACGGGGCGATCGGGCTGAACGGGGATCATGAGCACGCCAATTGCGACGACGGCGAGACGCACAACGAGAGAGACCGCGAAGAGCGGGAGGAATCGGAGAGTGGATTGGGGGAGGGTTGTGACCATGCCGTTATTGATACGGCAAGCGATCTGAGTTGCGAAGAGAGTCGGGGCGACAGGATTCGAACCTGCGACTTCCTGGTCCCAAACCAGGCGCTCTACCGGGCTGAGCTACGCCCCGAATGGGGCAGGTGTTTCACCCGCCCCGTGACATCTTACTAACTCGGACACCGAAGCGGTAGCCCGAGTTCACTTCCTCACTTCCGAATTTCGAAAGACTCGAAGAACTTCTCCGTCATCGGTCCGCCAACCACGTCCTCGCTGCCAACCGCCAGCACCTGATAGACGCGGTTATTGGCCAGGACGATTAGCAATCGCAGCTTGAGAGTGGTCGCATCGACCTTCACCTCGGCCGTCACGTTGCGGGCCGGGTATTTCTCCTTCCCGAACGTCGTCGGCTGCGACTTCGTGACCTTCGCTTTGAAGTTCATGACCAGGCCCTTCTCGCCGTTCTCAAGGATATCCTCGGCCTTGCTGGCTTTCACCGTGTCGGCGGGAAGGTCGGAGTGAATCACGATGTAGCCCACACCTTTGGCCTCCACGGCAGCAGTGTTCAGCGTCAGTTCGCCAGCCTTCTTGCTATCCGTCGTTGGTTTGCCGGGGAACGCGACCGAGTACCGGCCTTCCTTGGAGTCGTAAGGTTTGTCGGCCTGGGCCGTCAGAGAACCAGCGACGACCAGCACTGCGAACCCTGCGATGAACCCGCGCATGTGAATCCTTTGGAGAGGTTACTTGGTGATCTCGAACGAATCGAAAAAGCGGTCGGCCGACGGGGAAGTGACCACGTCCTTGGGGCCCTGGACCATCACCTGATACAGTCTGTTCCCCGCGATGACCGCCCGGTTCCGGAGGAAGCCCTCCGACTTCTCGATCAGCACATCGCGGCCCGGATACTTCTCCACCCCGACCGCGATGGGCTTATCTGCAACCACTTTCCCGTCCGTGCCCTTGTTGCCGTCGCGAACTTTGTCGAGGCGACCCTCGGCCGGCAACTTGGCCACCTCATCGGAGGCGTCCACAAATGTGACCAGGAACGACGTGCCTCCACGGAGTTCGACAAGGTCGATGGTGAGGTTCAACTCTCCTTTGTCGGCCTTGATGGGGACCGTTTCTGTTTTGACGGCACCGGGGAACTGAACCTTGTAGCGGCCTTCCGTCGAGGCGTAGAGCTTGAATTCCGGTGGTTGAGCGCTGGCGACCGAGGCCAGAGCGAGAATGACGACTGCCAACCCGAGAACCGTGAGCTTCCGTGTCCACATTGCAAGACCCTCCTTGGGACAATGTGCAGAGCCTAACCGATCCGGTTCGACGCGGCAAGCCGGGCGAGCGAGGCGGGCGAAGCCGCAAGCGGCTCACGACAGCCGCTTGTGGCTTCGCGGACACCACCAACGCAAAGAGCCCACGGACTTTCTGTCCGTGGGCTCTGTCATTTCACCAGCAGTAGCGGTCACTTCTTCAGGGCTTCCATGATTCGCTCGAAGTCGTCGTTCGTCTCGAAGGCGATCACGATCTGCCCCTTGTCCTTCGCCTTCACCTTGATCTCGACCTTCACGGCGAGTCGTTGTCGGAGGTCGTCTTCCAGTCCCTTGACGTGAGCGGTTTTCTCGACGGGTTCTCGCCGCGTCGCGCCATCGGAAACCGCGGCCGTGATGGCTTCCACTCGCTGCTGCTTCACGATCAGATCGAGGGCGGCAACGGAGTAGTTCTTCATCACCGTTTCGCGGCAAAGCGAGATCTGCCGTTCCTGCTCGGTGATCCCCTTCAGGATTTTCGCGTGCCCAAGGGTGATCTGGCCGTTCCGCACCGCGTCTTGCACCTCGACCGCGAGGTTGAGCAGGCCGAGGAGGTTCGAGATCGTCGTGCGATCCAGGCCGAGCTTCGTGCCGAGTTGTTCCTGCGTCATTCCGAACTTGTCCAGGTACTCCTTGAAGCCCTGGGCCTTTTCGATCGCGTTCAGGTCGCTGCGCTGGATGTTCTCGACGAGCGCGGCCTCGAACATCTGCTGGTCGTCGAAGCCGACCACGTGAACCGGCACTTCACCCAACCCGGCCGCGGTTGCGGCTCGCAGGCGGCGTTCACCGGCGATGAGCTGGTATCCGTCGTTCACGGCCCGCACCACGAGTGGTTGCAGCACGCCGTGCGTCTTTACGCTTTCGATTAGCCCCTTGAGTTCGTCGTCGTCGAACCGCTTGCGGGGCTGGTGTGGGTTCTGTTGGATCTGCGAAAGGTTGAGTTTGCAGACGGTGGCATCGTGCTCCGCGGCACCGTCCGACCCATTTCCCATACCGCCGAGCAGAGCGTTGAGTCCGCGGCCAAGACGCGGTTTGTTGATGGTGGCTTCCATGCCAGATCCCCTTTTCGGCTTCGGTGACTCCCGGTTGACCGGGTGATTGTGCGGGCGGATTCATACCACGACGGTCGGCGCAGGGAAGCCGGGTTTATTCGCCCGCGCCGTTCCACATGGAACGGGCGTAACTGTCGATGCGATGTGCGTATTGGTCGCGATCGTTCCATGCGGAACAGTCCGCAGTCTGCGCATTTTTTCGGATCGAAACCCATCCGCGAGAAAGTGCCCTTGTTCGATTCACAAGGCTTGGCTTACGATCCGCCCCGCTCAGTCGCGGACCGGAACCCGCGAGCCGAGCACGACCTTCCCGAGGACCGGAACCCACGGGCGGATCGTCGAACCGGGCCATTGAAATGGCCCACCGGAGAAGAGGTGTCTGGCTAGGACCCGTCGTCATCGCGGCTCTCTCGCGATGATCGTCTCGCGGCGTCCAACCCCTTGCACCAACCGGCTCATGCGACGGCATTGGTGGGCGGCAAGCGTCAGCTTGCTGTTCCGCAAACTTTCGTGAACAGCAGGCTCACGCCTGCCGCTCGCCGGAACCGTCGCGACATTAACGACCAATGGTTGTGCAGGAGCGTTGCGCATGGATGCGATTCGCGGTCCCATTCTGTTTCGTTGCGACGGCACCCAGGCTCGTGGTTGGGAGCCCCTCTACCAGTGCCTGGCTCTCGCTGCTGCACTCCAGCGGCGGCGGCGGGGAACCCACTTCCTCAGCTACCTCGATCCTCTTTCCCTCGCCACGGTCATCAACCGGGGGAACAACGACTGGGCCGCTGCCGAGCATCAACTCGGTTCGGAACAGGATCTCCGGGCAACACTGGCCCAGGTTCGCAAACTGAACGCGGCTGCCGTGGTTGTTGCGGGCGAAGGGATGAGCCCCGACTATCTCGCGGCCCTCAAGGAAACCGGCGCGATGGTCGTGGCGTTCGACTCCACGGCTTCGATGCAGTTCCCTTGCGATCTCGTCGTGAACCCGCTGCTCGCTCCCGGGAAAAAGCCTTACCGTGTCGGCCCCGGCTGCCAGCGGTTGCTCGGAAGTCGCTTTGCACTTTGTCGAGGCATCTTCCGTCGCCAGCGAACCATCCGCGCAACTGAGCCACCGGCACCATTCCGGGCTCTCGTTGCGATGGGTGACGACGACGCCAATGAAGCGGTCACTCGCACCCAGCAACTTCTCGAAACCGGGAAGGTATCAAAGGTGTCGGTCGCAGTTCGCACACACCACCCGCGCTACGATGAACTCCTCGACATGGCCGACAACTCGAAGGGGGCCATCGAAGTCCTGACCGAAGTGAAGGAACTGATGACGCGACTCGTGCGCGTTCACTTCGCAGTCACTGCCGGGGATATGTGGTCGCCAGAACTGTCCGTCGTCGGCATCCCGCAACTCATCATCAGCGAGACCCAACGCCACGGAATGAACGGCAAGAAGATGGACGACGAGGGCGTGGCGACGTTCCTGGGTGATGCTGCGGATGTGTCGTATGAGAACCTCAACGAAGCGGTCAGCGCATTGCTTGACGACCCGATGGAACGGAAGGGGATGACCCGCTGTGCCCGCAACACATTCGACGGCCGCGGCCCGGACCGCATCGTGAACGGCATGGAGATCATGCTCCACTCGCCAGCCCGCACCCGCGGCATCGAGGCGATGCCCGCCACGTTACCGTTCCGCGTTGCAGCGTGACCATCGTTTAGCTGTGGCCCCATCGGGGCCACGTTCATTGCTCGGCCGCCCCGCTGGGGCGGCCGCTAAACGTTTGGTACTCCCTACATTTCTCCACCCGCCTGCGTCGGGTATCCTGAACACATCACAACGGGAGCTACACCATGACGAAGGACGAGGTCGCTGCTGCGCTCGACGAGATGGGAACGCTACTCGCGCTGAAGGGCGAGAACGCTTTCCGCTGCAATGCGTACCACAACGCGGCACGCACGGTTCAGCAACTCGATGGCGACCTCAAGCAAATCGTTGCCGACGGGAAGCTCTCCGAGGTTCGCGGCATAGGCGACACGCTTCAGGAGAAGATCACCACGCTCGTGAAGACCGGGCAGCACAAGTTCCTGAACGAGTTGCGGGCGTCGATTCCCGAGGGGCTGGTGCAGATGCTTCGCCTGCCGGGAATGGGGCCAAAGAAGGTGAAGGCACTTCACGACACGCTCGGCATCGACACGATCGACAAGCTGAAAGCCGCGTGCGAGTCGGGTGCGGTTGCGAGCCAGAAAGGCTTCGGGGCCAAGACTCAGCAGAAGATCCTCGAAGGAATCGCGTTCCTGGGTACGGTCGGCAATCGCGTCCGGATCGACCTCGCGCTTCCGCTGGGGCGTGCGCTGTTGGAACAGATCAAGGCAATGCCTGGCGTGATTCGTGCCGAGCTGTGCGGCAGCCTTCGCCGCCGGCGGGAGACCGCGAAGGATATCGACATTCTGGTGAGTAGCGCGAACGCACAACCCATCATGGATGCGTTCGTGGCGTTGCCCGAAGTGGTACAGCTTGTCGGGCAAGGGCCGACCAAATCCAGCATTGTCGCGACGATGCACCTCGACGGAACGAAGGTGACTCTGAACGCCGATCTCCGCGTCGTGACCGACGAGCAGTTCCCATTCGCGCTCCACTACTTCACAGGAAGCAAGGAACACAATATCCGACTGCGACAGCGAGCCATCGACCACGGCTGGTTGCTGAACGAGTACGGGCTGGGGTCGGAGACCCATCGCGTTCCCGCGAAGGACGAAGCCGACATCTTCAAGGCGCTGGGGCTGGAATACATTCCGCCGGAGTTGCGCGAAGACACGGGTGAGGTCGAAGCGGCCGAGGCGAAGAAGATTCCCGCCCTCGTGGCGGAGTCCGACATCCGCGGTGTCTTCCACAATCACACCACCTACAGCGATGGCACTGCGAGTCTGGAAGAAATGGCGCTCGCCACCAAGGCGCTCGGCCTCGAATACTTCGGGGTCGCAGACCATTCGCAGTCGCTCACGATCGCCCGCGGCCTGCCGCCGAATGTGGTGCGCAAGCAGTGGGCGGAGATTGACCGCGTGCACGCCAAGCTGCAGGGCGTCACCATCATCAAGGGAACCGAGGTGGACATCCTCGAAGACGGCTCCCTTGATTATGACGACGAACTGCTCGCGGGCTTCGATTATGTTGTGGCCAGCGTCCACTCCCTGTTCGGGATGCCCGAGGAAGAGATGACCGCTCGCGTGTGCAAGGCGCTCGCTCATCCCGCGGTCACCATGCTCGGGCACAGCACCGGCCGCCTTCTTCTGAAGCGTGACGGGTACAAGATCAACCTTGATGCGGTGCTGAAGTGCGCTGCCGAGCATGGCAAGATGATCGAGATCAACGCCCAGCCTTCGCGGCTCGACCTGGATTGGGTTCACGTGAAGCGTGCCAAGGCGATGGGCATTCCGATCGTGATCAACCCGGACGCGCACAGTCCGGGTGAACTCGATCTCTTCCGTTATGGTGTCGATGTCGCCCGGCGCGGCTGGCTCACCAAGGACGACGTGTTCAACACCCGCTCACTGAAGGATGTGATGAAGGAACTGCATCGCCGCAAGGGCCAGCGAGCGAAAGCATGAAACCGAAGCAATGGCACGCGGATGAAGAGGATTCAGCGCAGATGAAGAGGATCAGACAAGATTGCATTTCCATGCAAGGATTTCGTCTGATCAGTTTTTGATCCGCGCTTCATCCGCGCGATCCGCGTGCCGTTGCTTCGTTTCACCTTCAGTCGCTCACATCCATTTTTGGTTCGTCAGCTTACGACCACTCAAATCTCTTCGCGAACTCTTCACGAGCGAATCCCCGGAATCAGGTCTAGAGTGGAGTATCGTCCGCAGCGGCACGCCCCGATTCCTCATCACCCACACCGCTGTCATGAAGACCACCACAATGGGCACCGACTTCCTGACGCTGATCGAAGACACTCAGTTGCTCTCTGCCAAGCAACTCGCCGAGTATCGAACTGCTCAGGCTCAAAATGTGCCCGCCACAGAGCTGGCAACGCGACTGATTCGCGATCGAATGTTGACCCCTTTCCAGGCGAAGGTTCTCCTCAAAGGGAAGCCACAGAACTTCTTCCTGACCACGAAGTACAAGATCCTCGATCACCTCGGCACGGGTGGAATGGGGCGGGTGTACCTCTGCGAGCACCTGATTCTGGAACGGCTCGTCGCGGTCAAGATTCTCACAGTGAACGGTGCCACAGGCGCGGGTGCCACGACCGGGCAAGGTCTGATCGAACGGTTCTATCGCGAGGCACGTGCGGTTGCCGCGCTCGACCACCGGAACATCATCCGCGTGTTCGATGTGGAGCAAACCCGTGGCGCGCCCTTCATGGTAATGGAGTACGTCGACGGGATCGATCTGGACAAGTATGTTTCGGTCCACGGGCCGCTCGAGTCCAACCGTGCGGCGGAGTACGTTCGCCAGGCGGCTGAGGGTCTTGAGCACGCCCACCAGGCCGGGTTGATCCACCGCGACATCAAGCCGTCGAACTTCCTCCTCGATCGCGCCGGGGGTATCCGGTTGCTCGATCTGGGTCTGGCCCGCTTCCTCGTGGATTCGCGCCGCAACCAGGGAGTGACGGAACTTTACGACGCCAACGTGATCCTCGGCACCGTGGATTACATGGCCCCGGAACAGGCGATTGACAGCAGTCAGGTCGATATCCGGGCGGACATCTACAGCCTGGGTTGCACGCTGTATTTCCTCCTGACCGGGAAAGTCGTGTTTGAGTCCGAGGCGTTCACACAGAAGATGCTCGCGCATCAGATGCGCGACCCGATTCCGATTCGACAACGCCGCCCCGAAGTCCCCGCTGGGTTGGAGGCTGTTGCCAAGTTGATGATGGCGAAGAAGCCAGAGAATCGGATTCAGACTCCCGGCGAGGTTGCCGAGGCTCTCCGGGAATTCGCCGTCCCCGCTCCGGGTTTGCCCGACACGGCCCGGATGCCGAAAGTTTCCGCCCGGTCGTTCCGGCTGGGATTGTGCCCGGCACCAACCGCGATTCGCTCTGTTGGTAGTAGCGGATCGATGCAGATCACTCCGAAGAATGGCCTGAGGGCGGGCTCTTCGGGAGCCATTTCGGTGAGCGCGGATGACACCCTCGCCGACGAACGTGAGACTCTCAGTGAGCCCGCGGAGGTTGAAGAGGACGTGGAAGAGGAAACGGAGATTCGCCCACGTGCAGGCGTCGGCATCTGGCTGGTCGTGGGTGCGCTCTTGCTGGCGGTGATCGTGGCGGGTGTCTTCTGGCCGAGTGGAGCGCCGCCCGTTGCCGTGGTTCCGCCACCTGAGGTGAAGCCCACTCCTAAGCCCCCTCAGCCCGTAAAACCGCCGGCTTCCGCGGTGGTCGTTTCACTGGCGGATGCAGCCAGCAAGATCGGGGAACGGGTGACCGTTCAGTACACGGTGGGGTCGATCGGTGGGAAGGTGAACGTGTACCTGAACTCGAATAAGGAGTTCACCGCGAAGGACAACTTCGCCGTGGTCCTCTCACCAAAGGTTCAGGTGGGAAAGTGGGAGAAGCCAACACCCGAGCAGTTCGTGGGCAAGACCATCCGGGCGACCGGCGTCATCAAGATGAACAAGGATATCCCGCAGCTTGATCTGCTCAATCCGCAGGATCTCGAAATCGTGAACTGAGCACGACTGGGCTCATACGCGGTACTTCGGGTGCGTTTCGAGGTACGCTTTCACCCGGTCGGTGCGGGTGACGGCGTCCGCGAAGAATGCGACCGCTTGCACGAGTCGCTCGTCGGGCTCGGCGCAACTGAAGCGCAGGAACCCCTGCCCCGCCGCTCCGAAGCACTCGCCACCGAGGCAACCCACGCCGCGCTTGTCGTCAGCGCCTTCCAGCAGATACATGGCCAGCCCGTGCGACGTGATGCCGAGCCGCTTGCAGATTGGCTCGACTCGCGGGAACACGTAGAAGGTTCCCTTCGGCATCAGCACGGTCACGTCGGGCACCTTGCGCAGTTCCTCCACCAGAAGTTTCACCTTGCCGTGGAATGCGGTCATGGCCTGATCGCGCTCGGCAGCGTCGTGTTCGAGTGCGGCCTTCCCCGCGAGTTGCACGAACGGCGGCGCACATGAAAGCGACGTGTTAATCATCTTGCCGATCAGGTCGATGTTGTGGGCCGAGGCGATAGCGTACCCGCAGCGCCAGCCGCTCATGCTGTAACTTTTCGAAAACGTGTACGCGCTCACGACGTGGTTCAGCATGTCGGGCTCGGCCAGGATGCTGTGGTGCTTCCCTTCCCACACCATGTGGCAATACGGCTCGTCGCTGAGGATCGCTACGTTCGTTCCGCGGACGATGTCGGCAATCGCCTTCAGGTCTTCCTGCGTCGCGACACCGCCCGTTGGGTTGTGTGGCGAGTTGAGGAAGATGGCCTTCGCGCGGGGATGGTGCTTCACGAACTTTTCGATCTCCGCGACATCTGGGCGGAAGTCGGTTTCCTGGCGAAGTGGGCGATACACGGGAACAGCGCCGCGCCGCAGGATGTTCGGCTCATAGGTCGGGAACGCGGGCTGGAAGACGAGCACCGCGTCGCCGGGTTCGAGGAACAGCTCGCAGAAAAACTGCTCGAACGGCTTGGCACCCGGAGCAACCACGACATTCTCAGCCGTGGCCGGGATCCCGAATTCGCTCGTCACGGTCGCGGCGATCGTGACGCGAAACTCGGGCAATCCCAGAGAGGGTGCGTAGCGAGTTCGGCCCGCATCGATCGCGGCCTTCCCGGCCGTGATCGCCGACGCGGTGGTTGGGAACGGGCTATCCCCAATCTGAAGCGAGATGACATCCTTGCCGGCATCGATGAGCCGCTTGGCAACCGCGAGAACATCGAACGCGGTTTCGGCGACGAGTCCACGAGCGAACGCGGACAGCGTGGGGGAACTCATGGATGTGCCGCCTGGGTGCGTGGTAGAAAAGCGATGGGAGTGAAGTCATCAAACGAACAACGCCCGCGGATGGCTACCCGCGGGCGCTGAACACGGATCTTCAATATCCCGACTCGCAGCGAGGATTCAGGGAACTGAGAAGACTTCACCCTCAGCCGGAGTGGTCAGAGCGTACCAGATTGTGGCACCTGAGGCGAGTGTCGTGTCTGCTGCGGACTTCGCAATCGTGCGAACACTACCATCAGCGAGAGCAGCCACGATCACATTCCCGTGTGGAGTGTTCGCGGCGTAGGCCGAGCAAGTGGTCGGGGTACTGGTGTAAAAGCTCGCGGTCGACCACGAAGGTGGGTGGCGGAAATAGTTCGTCGGGCAACCGTTGTAACCCCAGTAAAGATAGGTCGAGTTACACTGCTGATAACTCTCCGAGAACAAGAGCGTGTTTGATGTGCCGTCTCCGAAGGAAGCGGGTATGCGGCACGATGCAGGTGTTGGGTTTCCTTGGTTTGCCGACCCACTGAACACTCGCCAGTTGGCAATGTAACTCACCGTGGACCCATAATTGACCACTGCCGGTGTCATGCTCGTCGGGTTACTCGTATCGGACGGACAGGACCAGAGCTTGATGACGGACTGTTTGCACGCATCGAACCCCAGGTTGTACACATTCTGTTGTTCGACGAACGGGAGGAGGTGGTAGAACAGAGGGGTGTCGGCTGCCGCCGATGCGGAAGGAAACTTTCCCCATACGGATGGAAGGATGTTGTATTGGTCGTGCATGTTGTGACATGCGAGCGCCAGTTGCTTCTGCTGGTTGTTGCACTGAATCCGTGCCGCGGCCTCGCGCACCTTTTGAACGGCAGGGAGGAGCAATCCGATCAGGATCGCGATGATCGCGATCACGACAAGAAGTTCAATCAGCGTGAAGGCCCGGAACCGAAGGCACCAAAGTTGATTAGGGCGAGTCATATCATCCTCCAAGGGTGCGATTGGTAAACTCAGGGACCAGCCGCGTTGCAGTTCGGTAACTTCTTGCGAAACGCCTCGATCCCACTCGCTGTCACCTTGCTTGCAGTCGCATCGAGGTCCTTAAGTTTCTTGGCCTCCACCAGCACCACGAGCCAATCGTCAGTCAATGGGGTGTTTCGGAGTGACAGCATGGTCAGATTTGGCAACTTGGCAACATCAGCCAGGCTTTCGTGATTTACCAACACACCGTTCAACCAAATTTGCTCAACGGTATGTAACTGTGCCAGATTCTTGAACCCCTCAGCGGTAAGAGGATTGTCGGACAGGTCGAGTTGGGTCAGGCACCGCAACCCTGCCAAAGACGATAGACCGGTTCCGGTGACTCGCGTCATGCGCAGGCTCAATTCCTTTAACCCTGCCATTCCGGTGAGGTGCTTCAGTCCTTCGTCTGTCACCGTCTTACGCCCTCCGCCGATCAGTCGCAGGGTCTGTAGTCCGCTGTGTGTTGCGAGTTGGCGAAGGCTTTCATCCGAGGATGCGGTTTGCGGGAGCGACAGGTTCCTGAGCGCGGGTAAGCGTGTGAGCAACCCGATACACTTCTCCGTCGCGTCCCCGGCCAAATGAAGATCTGTCAAGCTGGCGAGACCAGCGAGATTCTCCACCCCCGCGTCGGTTACTTTCGAAGTGTATGGCGACAGGTGAAGATGGGTAATCCCACTGAGCCCGCGGAGATTTTTGATTCCTTCATCGGTAACTGGACTCGAATTGGAGCCGAACGTGATGCTGGTCACCCGGAATGGTTGGGACGGAACCTCCTCCACCTTGGTCACCATCTTTCCGGTGCCATTCGAGTAATTAACGCTAACGATCGCTCCGGTTTTGACAGCCCACTCAGCGGCCTGTCGTTCTTTCGTTGAGTCTGTGACCTGCGGAACAATGTTGGGCTTAACGGCCTCGGAATGTGGCGAGGCAACTGGTTCGGACGCAGGGGTGCGAGCAGGCGGCACTTTTGAATCGAGCAGAACGATCCCAGTCGGGAGTAGGACGATAACCCCAATGGCGGTGCCGATGATCTTCCAGCGCCGGGTCAGAATCGGAGGTCTGCGTGCGTGAGCAGAGGTTGGGGTGTGAGGTCGCTCGACAAGCAGGTCAGGGTTCGCGAGGCAATCGGCGACCTCTCGAGCTGACGCTGGACGGTCATTCGGGTCTTTCGATAGCAGTCGATCGATCAACCCGGCGAGCGCAGGCGGCACTTCAGCGTTCACCGAAGCGACAGGAGGCGGGATGTCGCTCGCAAGGGCAGACAGCACAGCAAGGGTGTTCGATCCCGGGAACGGTAGTATCCCAGTCAGCATGCGGTACAAAACCGATCCAAGACTGAACAGGTCTGTGCGATGGTCAACCGCCTCGCCCTTGGCTTGCTCCGGACTCATGTAGGCTGGGGTGCCCATGGTTGCACCTTCTGCCGTGAGCTGGATATCATCCGAGATCCGGGCGAGCCCGAAGTCGAGTATCTTGACTCGCGTGAATCCGATCTCGGGTAGCAGTGTTCCGATTGGCGGTGCTTCTAACCAGAGGTTGGCGGGCTTGATATCCCTGTGGGTAATCCCCAGTGCATGAGCTGCCGCCAGCCCTTCCGCAGTTTCCCGTCCAATCTTCACAGCAACAGTTACCGACTGTACAGGATCGCGCTCAAGGCGAGTTGCGAGCGACTCACCCCGGAGCAACGGCATCGCGATGAAGGGGATGTCGGCATCCGTTCCCACATGCCAGATTGGAACGACATTATCGTGGTCAATCCTGGCAGACGCGCGGGCTTCCCGCAGGAAGCGGGCGATCGACGCCGGGTGGGTGTGCAATGGCTTGATTGTCTTGATTGCAATCGGTCGGCTGAGTTGTTCATCCCGCGCGAGGTAGACCGCGCCCATTCCCCCTTCGCCAAGCAGCTGCTCGATTCGATAACCCCCGAGCGAGTTTGGAACTGCCTGAAAAGGTGCCGAAGCGGTTTTGGCCTCCGCCAACACAGCTGCAAGATGCACTGAGTCCTGTGTGAGCGTGACATCGAGGTTGGGTTCTCGTGTTACTGCATCAGCGGAGAGGTTGGTTTCGACGATTGGATCCGGGTCACGCACAATCGCACTCCGAGGGGGGTCGCAGCGTCGGTCTCTGCATGAACTTGGCGACAGCAAAGGTGGAGGCACAACTGGCCGGAATCAGTCACGCGATCGAGTGACCAAATTAGCACCAAGTCCAAAGTAAGTGTCACGTTGCTGGACAGTCAGTATCTCGACGGTCATTCGATCTGTCAACGAGTTTCCAACCCAGCAGGATCAACATTGTTATTTATGTAAGACAAAATGCCAAAATTCATTTCGCATGAGGGCGGAAATGCAGATGCCCGCGATATCTCCGGGATACCGCAGCTCGAAGTCGGGTTGCAGGCTAGCCCGAAAACTGAATGCGTCCTTGCACACTCTCGTCACTTCGCGCTGATGGTTTTCGCCAGGGGGCTAATCACGTTTGGGATCACGTAGCTGTTCACCAGTTCGTCGAGGATGCGGCGCTGGTTGTGGTACGAGTCCGCGAAGGTCTTGAACGGTTGCTTCCCCCAGAATTGCCGCACTGTGAAGTACACCGAGATTGGCGTCTCCGAGAAGTTCCCCGTTCGTACCTGATACGCGGTGGTGCGGGTCTCGACACTCAGGCGGCACTGAAGCTGGCAGGCGTCGTCGAGCGACATCATCAATGTGGGCTGGTAGTGCAGCACGCGGGCCGCAGGCATCTGGGCCAGTCCTTCGAGTGGCGTGCCGGTCGCGAGCGCCTCGGCTACGACCTCGTCGTGGTTCCCCTGATAGAGGAAGTCGAAGTAGTACAGCACGTCCATCGACTCGGTTTGCATCCCGGAGAGGTCCAGGTGGAACGGAGCGAGTTCGAGGATCCGTTCGTTGTGGGCGTCGGCGTCGTCGAGGCTTGGCGGGTTCACGAAACCCGAGCAGAGGCGGCGCTTGTCGAGCGACGACCAGCGATAGCTCCCCGAGTCGCGGTCTTCTTCGAGCAAGAATTCGTCGTCGGAACGCTTCTCGAATTCCGTCATCTTCGGGAATGCCTTCTGGATCGCTTCGAAGAAATGGAGGACGGTTTCCCGACCGGTTGGCATTTCGAGCTTACTGTGGACGTATGTCGAAACCCCGAAGTCGTCGCAGAGCGAGGCGTAGGAGTTCATGGCTGTATCCTCGTGGTCGTCAGCGCTGTGTGGGACCGGTCCGCTCGTACGCGGGCAGAGGGAGGGACACGGCACACAAGATCATTGTTCGGTTCTGGGCAGTCTCTTGCAAGGCCGGTGGTCTATGTGGAATGGAGAAATGAGGTTGAGAAGTGGAGCGGGCCGCCGAATGACCCCCGACGACGCGTGTCATCGTTGGATCGTTGGGTGGCCCGTCTGCAATCTGTTGCTGACTTTGCCGTGACTCACGCAACAAGGCGGAGCTTCGCGGTGGTGGGAACCTTGAGCGTGTTCTTCAGTACCCAGCGGCCAGCATCGGGAGCGCCGCTCCACTGTTGAAGCTGGATTGCGGTGGCGTGTTCGCGTTCTTCGTCGTCGAGGAGTTCGTTGTACGCTTCGACGTATTCCTGGCGAATGTGGGTGGACGAGCGGCCAACAAAGATCAGTGCGTCCGGGCGGTCGTCGAACACGACCACGGCACGCCAGCCTTGAGCGCGGGATTCTGTTTGAATCAACATGGTTGTGACCCTCCCTGGTCAATCGAGATTTGAGTGCTCGCCCATCCTGAGGCGACGGGGATAGATTGCCGGAGAGACGGCCGAGGGTCAAGAAAAATCCACTGAATTTGGAAAGATTAACTCAAGATTCACTCACTGTCCGAAACGGCCGCGGTACGTAATTCGGCCCCGTGTCAGGTCGTACGGCGAAATCTCCACCTTGACCCGATCACCCGGAATGATGCGGATGAAGTTCTTGCGCATCTTACCCGCGACATGGGCAATGACCTCGCCACCGATATCAAGTTCGACGCGAAACTGCGTGTTGGCCAGGGCTTCCTTGACCCGCCCTTCGACCTCAATCGCATCTTCCTTCGGCATACTCGATTCTCGCGGAACCTCTGTGGTGAATGTGAGAAGTCTTCGGAATGACCGACGCCCGATGGGTCCGAGGTCCACCGGGCGTGAGAATTATCGATCGTGGGTTCAGTATCGGTCGCCACCGCCACCGTAGCCCCCACCATACCCGCCGCCGTAGCCGCCTCCGCCGCCGCCACGGGGACCACCGCCACCACCGCCTCGCCGGCCGCCTCCACCCCCGTAACCTCCGCCGCCACCACCTCCGGCCTCGCGGGGCTTGGCGATGTTCACGGTGAGCGGTCGGCCGTTCATGGGTTGTTCGTTCAGTGCGGCGATTGCTGCGTTTGCCTCGGCTTCGTTGGGCATTTCAACGAACCCAAAGCCTCGCGACCGACCGGTTTCTCGGTCTGTCACGACCTGAGCACGTGTCACCGCTCCGTACTGCTGAAACATCGCGTACAGCTCGTCCGTCGTGGTGGACCAGGGAAGGTTACCGACGTAGATGTTGGTAGGCATGCGAAACCCGAACTCTGCGTGCTGCGTGCCGGCAGCATCCCAGGCCCTGTCCGACCACTCGAACTGGTACTCACCGCGGGATTGTCCAAGCACTCACTTGCCGCGTCAGGCGACACGGTAAAAGTGCCTGTAATATAAACCGCATAATCGCTCTCGCAAGACTTTTCCTTGCGAACAGAACGAAATTCGGACGGGAACACCCGTAACGTGATCGTGTGAAGGAAATTGAGTTGTTCGGACCGTCGCGAGTCTCTTGCGAGCACTCGTGTTCCATCAGTTTACGACAGCGTGTGGCAAACGGCGACTGTGCAAACGAAGCAATGGCACGCGGATTTCGCGGATAAGACCGCGGATGAAGAGGATCAGAATGAAAAGAGTGATCCGCAGATTACACAGATTTCAAAACCAAGTCAGAGAGAGCGGTGTTTTGAACACAACTCTTCTTTGCCCCTCTGTCTTAAAATCTGTGTCCATCTGTGTAATCTGCGGATCAAACTGCTTTTGTCTTGGACCTCACTCAATCGACGACTGCGAGGATATCATCCTCGGTCATGATGAGGAACTCTTTGCCTTCGTGAACGACTTCGTTCCCGGCGTAGGACGTGAACAGCACGCGGTCGCCGACCTTCACCTGGAAGGCGGCTCGCTTGCCGTTCTCCAGTGGCTTCCCTTCGCCGACGGCCAGGATCTTGCCTTGCTTGGGCTTCTCCTTGGCGGCGTCCGGCAGAATGATCCCGCCAGCCGTCTTGTCGTCGGCTTCCATACGTTCCACGAGGATCTTTTCGTTCAGCGGGACAATCTTCATCGGTCCATTCTCCTTGGAGGTCAATTTCAACTTACGTAGGCGGTACGGGCGTGCCACGGGGTTTATCCCCGTGGTCATCTGGTGTTGTCGGGTTCGGCCACGTTACGCCGTAGACCTTGGCCAGCGCACGGGACAGCGTGTTCAGCACGATGTTCGTATTCACGGGCTTCGGAATGACGCTGAATACCTGGGCCTGGAACGCACGGCGAATCAAATCGTTGTTCGCGTCGGCCGTCATGAGTACAGCCGGAAGAATCCGGTCGAGCGATTGACGAATAACGGCAACGGCTTCGAGTCCCGTGAGCCTGGGCATGTTCATGTCGAACAGGATGAGGTGAAAGAGTTCCACCTGCACCAGTTCGACGGCCCGCCCGCCATCCTCGGCGAGAACGGTCCGGAAGCCCTGGTTCTCGAGAACTTCGCCAAGCGCTTCCCGATTGCCTCGGTCATCGTCCGCAATGAGGATCGAAAACCGATGGCGGAGTTCGGGAGCGTTGCCAGACTCAGTGTGTGGTGCTTCGGTAACCATACCGCCCTCCCGCATCAGGGGTACGATCGGTGAACCGACCGACCCGCTCGCCAGCGGAGGCTTTTACGTAAATTGGGAACTGCAAAGGGAATGCCGGACCGTTGGAGAGGGACAGTTCTCGGCGGTAACTTATGCACAATACGCGAGATGCGAGGTGGAAATCAAGTGCGCCTGGAAGGCGAATTGGGGGATGGAACCTGTCAGGGGGTCAAATCCGGCTGACAGGCTGGCAGGCAGGATTGGGAGAAGCACATTCTTGAGCAAACACACCCGGCTAGGAATCCACCCAGATTGGGTTTGGTGGGGCAGGCATTCTTCACCTGCCGCACCAGTGAGATGATGACTCTCAATTATCCATCACTTCTTCTTTGGGCTGAGGCGATCGGGGTTGAAGTCGGATTCCGGGTAGTTGATGTTAAACTTCAGCTTCTCGAACAGGTAATACTCCACTTCCTTGCCGTTCGGCTCCGTGGCGATGATCAGCAACTGCAACCCATACGACGGCGAATCCGCGTCACGGTCGTAGAACCACTGCCGGGTGCCGCCGTTGGGCAGCAACGGGTCGTCGCCGGGGCGCAACTTCAGTTGCACGCCGGCCACGGGACGCGAGAACTCCGGGCGGTTCACGATGCCAAGGTACGTCATTGCGTCGGCGGGCATCTTGCCGGATTCCACCTTCGAGGTCCACATGGCCACGCGGTTGATTGGTGTGCCATATCCCGCTTCGCGGATGCCGTAACGGCTCTTGTCCTTCACCAGTGGCATATCCGGCGACACAGCGGGAGCCCGCGAACCCACCTTGAACAGAAAGTTCTCGTCGCCCTGCCCCACAACAGCGTAAATCTTGTCGCCGTGCTTCGCGGGGTTGTACAGAATCTCGCGGCCCTTTCCCGACTCGCCGATGTTACGGATGTACACGGCCATCGGTTCCTTGCGAAACTGGTAATAGACCACGTCCTCGGTCATCACCTTCGCGGGCGACAACTCACGCCGCGTCACCACGGATTCGTAAGTGTCCACGGTGTTCCACTTTGCGATCGCCAAAGCCGTGAGCTTCTTGATCTCGGTGATGTTGCGAGCGAACGCGGCCTGTCCCGTTTCAACGGGCGGAGCCTTGGGTGTTGGCTGAACAGCTTGGGGCTGAACAGGTTGTGTTTGTGGACCTTCCTTGGGGGCGAATGGCGACGGAAGCTGACCCGGCTGCGGTTCAGGGCGTCGCTTGGGTGGGAACGCGGCTGCGTCTTCGGGGAGGAATCCCCCTGCGGGGAGAATGTCGCCACTCGGAGCAGCGGGGATCGGATCGACTCCACGGGCCACGCCACCCGTTCGCGGCGGAATCACGAGATCCGCGCCAGGCGGTTGTGGCGGTTCCGGTTGCGTGGTCGGCCCGAGCGCCAGCGGGGAGTTATTCGCGGGCGGTCCGGGTGGGATCACGGCGTTCGGGTTCGACTTCGTTTTCTTGGCGAAAGGTCCGTTCGCGCGGGTGCTGTATCGAGTGCAGCCGACGAGCAGTGACGCCAGAGCGACGAGAGCGATTGTGCGATTCATTGCGGTGTCCGTGCCGGGACGGGTCTCCGAATAGCCGGGGGTCATACCGCGGCTAGGCAACCCTGGCAAGCGGAGAACACAGGAGGGGTGCGGCTTGATTTTTTGGCGAGCGGCGCACCGTAAGGTCGCCGGTGATTAATCCTGCTTTTGAAAACCACCGGCGACCTTACGGTGCGCCGCTCACCGGCCAAAATCCCCAAGGGTGGAATGCCAATTCGCAATGGCGTCGAGATGTTCGCGTGCGCTAGAATGTCGAGAGACGTGTCGAACGCGATGAGGCTTTTCGGTTACCTGCTGTAGAGATGAGTCTACGCCCACCAGGGGAGGGGCCGAGGGATGGGGTACTTCGTCAGCACTGGGGTGTCCCCGAACTGCTCCTTGCGCCGCTTGGTTCGACGATGGATGACACAGACCAACCGACGGCGGGCACACTCTCCGGCGTATGTCTCAAAAGCGTCGCGTAACTCGTCGCGGCGGGCCAACTCACTAGGTTTGAGGTAGTAATCGAGCGGTTGCTTGTGCCACTTGGGGCGTTTCCGACCTGCCCCGGGCGGGCCGTGTCGCCTCACCAACTCGTTGAATCGCTTGCACGCCTGTTCGACGGATTCCCCGTCGCGGACTTCGACCCGAACACCCATGCTTGTGCGTCTTGTACGGCTGACGCGATGCCGGCGGAAACGTGGACTTACTCACTTTGGCAACTTACTGTCCCATATCTTTGCGTGAATTGCAATTGAGCGCCGACCCAATTTGTTGCTTGCCAACCGCAGCTTGGTTCATGCCTCGCATGATTCTGATGTGGACTTGGAGATGAATTAGGTTCTGTGAGCGCAACGCGATCACGCAACCGATTACTGGCGAGTCATTTACTGCATTTCTGCGGCGAATGAAATTGTTCTGATGAACGTTCTTCCGGACAGGTCTATGCTTCCAGAATGGTTCCAGGGATGGGTGTGCATATCGCCTGGAACCAAGTTGAGGGCTGAGCACACCCCGGCTCGCTCGCGATCACATTTCCCGCAGCACGGTCATGCTGTCGCGGAACTTCAGGTCGCCGATCAGGCACGGGTGCTTGTACTGCTCCGGTGAGCCGCCCGTTTGCGTCAGGCGAGCACGATCCCACTTCGCCCAGGTGCCCGTGGGGATCACCACGACACGCACGGGGCCGAGCCTGCCACCCTCCCGCTTCGCGGCGTACTCGATGTTCTCGAGGCCGAGTTGACGGTCGAAGTCGCCGAGGAATCGCCGGACCGCGTCGTCGTCGGCCACGTCCGCTTCTTCGAGGAACAGGCCGTAGTACGATTGATGCTCGTTCCAGACCGGAGCGAGGCTGTACGCCGTGATCGGCAACGGCTGCCGCTTCACGACCGCATCCATCGCCTTGGTGACGTGATACTCGCTGAGCTTCTCACCCGTCATGTTCGAGAAGCGGTGGCCCTTCCCCAGGAACTCGACGATCGGCGTTCTGCCGAAGAAACCCGTGACTCGCACGAGATCGGAAATGTGGTAGCGGTAGAGCCCGTATGCGGTCGTGGGGATGATGTAGTAGCTCTCCCCTTCCGCAAGCTGGTGTGCCCCGAGAACCGTGGGTTGCGGCGAGTCGATTTCGCTCTCGGGGACAAACTCGAAGTAGTGGGACCAGATGTCGAGCACGCCGCCGGGGGTGCCGGCCTCAAACGGGATCGTCATGCGGCCTTCGCTGGCGAGCAAGCCGAGGTCGCGAATCGGAGGCTCACCGAAGTATTGCGGAAGCTGCCGGAGGTACGGCCCCATGCTGCCGCCGGTCCACGTGTTGATGACGGTTCCCTCGACCGGCCACACATCCGTGGGGAACAGCCGACCGCTCTTCTCCGCGATGGCACCAAGTTGGGCGGCCTTGGTCGCGTCCTTCCCGAGCTTGCGGCTCAGTTCCGCGCGAATGTCGGGTGGGATATCGAGATCGGTTCGCAGGGTGCCATCGCGGAGGTCGCGGAGGAGGTGTTCCTTCTCGGCATCCAGGACGCGCGCGAACTGAACCAGCGTGCTCGGGTTCGCGGCCATGAACTGCGACACATTCCGCGTCACGGAACACCGCAACGCCACGTAGTAGCGGGCCTTGGCGTCCTTGATCTTCCCCGTGATGTACGGGACCGCGTACATCCCGCGAATGAGCCGCTTCTGCACCATCGCCGTGTAGCCAGACAGATTCCCACACGGGATGCCAGCCTCGGTGCGGAACTCCTCGGGGTCGCCCGCCATTTGCATGATGGGCCGCATCGCGACCTTCCGCCCGCGGTTATCGCGGTACATCTTCACGCCCCACATGTTCCAGCCGCGTTTGTAGGCGTTCAGATAGTCGTCGGTCACAGGAATGAGCTTGCGACTCGCCGTCGTGCCGGACGTGAGCGCGAAGAGGTGCACACGCTTCGCCGAGAGGAGCGCGTTCGTTTCGCCCTTCATGACGCGCTCGATGTACGGAGCGACATGTTCGTATGGCGCAATCGGGTTGTTGTTGCGGAAGTCGGCTACGCTCCGGATGCTGGCGAACTTGTGGTCCTGGCCGAACGCGGTGTTCTGCTGCTTGCGGAGGATGCTGAGGAGGAGTTCCGTCTGAACCGCTTCGGGGTCCTGGCATGCGACCTCAAAGAGCCGCAGTTGCCGACGAATAGGGTACGAGATGAGCCGACCGACCCGAACGAGAAGGAACCGCTTGAGGGACATGGCGGAATACCCATCGCGTAGGCGCGACGCGCAGCGGAGCGCGCCACCGATGGGATCAGGTAGCGCGCTCCGCTGCGCGTCGCGCCTACGCGAATTTTATGTTGCTGCTGGCGTGGGTTGCTCGCCACTTCCGAGGTTGGCGTCGAAGAACGCGACCAACCGCTCGTGGTAGGTGTCGCCAGCGACGGTCAGAGCGCCGTTGTGCTTGGCTTTCGGAACGAGCCACAGTTCCTTCTGCCCGCGGGCACGGTCGAACAACGCCTTCGCCATCTCCGGGCGAATGTAGTTGTCGCCTTCACCGTGGATCATGAGCAGCGGGCGGTTGAGCCGGCCGACGGCCTTCTCGATGCTCGGGTACGTCACGCCGCGGTTCTTGGCGACCTTCTTCGCACCCACCATGCCGATGATGCCATAGAACCACGTCGGCAGCACACGCTGGATGATCTTGCGGTCGCTGTAGATCTGAATCCAACGTTTCAGGTAAGGGATCATCGTGGTGTGAGTGCCATAAGCACCGTCGGTCACCAGGCAGCGAACCGCAGGCTCGCCGGCCGCGGCGAGGAAGCCCGTGCCGCCACCCTTGCTGATGCCGAATAGGCCGATTCCTCGCGGATCAGCGTCGGGCCGCGAAAGCAGGTAGCGGATGGTCGTGCGGGTGTCGGCGAGGTCGCGGTCGGTCACCCACTGGAGTGGTTCGTAGTTCGGGTCCTTGTCGCTTTCGCCCTGGCTGCGGGATTCCACCGCGAACACGTCGTAGCCTGCGTCGATCAGCTTCTCGCAGTATGGGCGGCACGCCCAGCGGTTGGAGCCGAACTCTAGCCCGAAGAGGATCACACCCTTGCGTGTCGGTGCGGTGGTCTTGAGATAGCACCCGCGAAGGGTCAGCCCGTCCTCGGTCTTGATGGCAATCTCTTCGCCATACGACGGCTTTTCGCCGCGAGGGATAACGAACAGCGGCTTCTCCTGGAATATCCGGGTCAGGTAACCCATGTAGTTCCAGCGGACGTAAAGGTACAACGCGGCCATCACCAGCCCGTAAGCGATCGGCGGCACGGCCAGAACGGTGATCAGGACCCAGAACCAGAAGACCAAGGTTGCACCCCCGGCGTTAACTGACGAACGCAAAACGAGGAATGAATAGCCAGTTACGCAAAATCACTTCTGAAATAGCGACGCCACCAGTGCGATGTTCTGCCCGCCGAAACCAAAGCTATTGCTAAGCACGTGCCGGAAGCGGACTTCGCGAGCCACGTTCGGAACGTAATCGAGGTCACAAACCGGATCGGGCGTCTCGTAGTTAATCGTTGGCGGCACAACTCCCTTGCGCATTGCCACGATACTAATGACCAGTTCGACGACGCCGGCGGCCGCAATCAAGTGGCCCAACATGCTCTTGCTGCTGGAGATCGGAACCTTTTTGGCTCCTTCACCGAACACGCTCTTGATGGCAGCGGTTTCGGTCGAGTCGTTCGCCTGCGTGCTCGTGCCGTGGGCGTTGATGTAGCCGATGTCGGTGGGCTTCAGCCCCGCGTCGGCAATCGCCTCCGCAATCGCCCGGATCGCCCCGCGGCCCTCGGGATGCGGGTCGGTCATTCGGTACGCGTCGGCCGTGGTCCCATAACCCGTCAGTTCGGCGTAGATGTTCGCGCCGCGTTTCTTGGCGTGCTCGAGTTCTTCCAGCACGATCAACCCGGCCCCTTCACCGATGACGAAGCCGTCGCGGTTCAGGTCGAACGGGCGGCTCGCAGTTCGCGGGCTCTCGTTCCGTTGCGAGAGAGCCGTGAGGCGGTTGAACCCACTGACGCCGAGCGGGTGAATCATGCTGTGCGACCCGCCCGCAACCATCACATCGGCATCGCCCCACCGGATCATGTCCAGTGCTTCGCCAATTGCCTGCGAACTCGCGGCACACGCAGTTTGACATGCTTGATTCGGCCCGTCGAGTGCGAATGTCTCGGCGAGGTGCCCGGCGGGCGTGTACATCTCCTGCTCGCCTTCGCGTGGCCCGTCCATCCACTCCAGCATGACCCGGATGAACTCGCCGGAATCGACGGGACCGTTCCCCTCTTTGGGGCTCGCGTGTGCCAGGCCGCGGACCAGTGCCGGGAATTCGTCGCTCCCCTCGCCCGAACCGAGGTACACACCCATGCGAGTGCGGTCGCCCTTGGCAGGGTCGAGCAATCCAGCGTCTTCCATCGCCGCTTTGCCAGCAGCGAGGGCGAAGTGTGTGTTGAGCCCGCAATGCTTGTAATGGTCCGCATCGCGGACGAAGCGTCCGAGGTCGAACCCGACGACTTCGGAGGCGAACGTGGTGGGGAATGTGCGGGCGTCGAACCGCGTGATCGGGCCGACTGCTGTTCGCCCCTCGATCTGGCTGGTAAATAGGTCGTCCACCGTACACCCAAGCGGGGTGACGACGCCCATTCCCGTGATAACGACCCTTCTGCGCATCGGTGTGGCTCTCTCCCACGACCCCGATGGGTCGCGGCTAAACGCAATCCATTACTCCGACCAGCGTCGAATCACAACTACCGAGCTCTGACCGAGTTCGGTGTACGACATTTTGACGGCGTATGGCTTGGTGACGGGGCGTGGAGCGCCCGTGTGGACGGTGATCGGGCACGCCGGGTCAGGGTTGGTGTGGTTGAGCGTTCCGGGAAGAAGCCCGTGCTTCAGAGCCAGCACGCTGCACGCCATTTCCATTAGCCCCGATGCCGCACCAAGGTTACCAAACTGAGCGAGCGGGGCGTACACGGGGACCGACTTGCCGAACACCTCGGCGATCGCTCGTGCCTCGAACGCATCGCCGCGCACTGTGCCCAGTCCGTGGACATTCACGTGATCGACATCGGTTGGCTGAATCCCGGCGGCAGCAAGTGCGTTTCGGATGACGCGAGCCATTCCGGTGCCCGACAGGCCGCGATCGACGCCGCTGGCAGAGGAAACGACTTCAGCGTAGATTTTCGCCTTACGTGCAAGGGCGTGGTCCAGGGATTCGAGCGTAAAGGCTGCGGCACCCTCACCTGGAGCCGTGCCGTCGCGGTCGCGGTCGAACGGGCGGATGGCCCGTTCCGGGTTGTCGTTCCGCTTGGAGAAACTCGCGAACAGATTGAAACGGCTCAAGCTCAGCGGGTGAATCTTCGCCTCGCTGCCACCCACGAGCATCACGTCGGCAGCACCGCGGCGGATGATGCGGACCGCTTCGCCCATCGCAACGCCGCCGGCCGTGTCGCCGGGGATCTGCGTGTTGCTCGGTCCCTTCATGTCGTACAGGATGGTGGCGTGGCACGCGGGCATGTTCGGCAGGTACTTGAGCATCCACAGTGGCGGAACCTGGCTGAGGCCTTCTCGACCCCAAATCGCCATGTCGGGCTCGACCCCGTTCTTCTGGATGGAATGCTTGCTCGCTGGCCCCAAATCGTCGAGTTCGGTTGCACCCATCACGGAGGCGAATTCGACGCCGATCCGTTCCGAGGGAACGCTTCCCTTGGTCAGGCCCGCGTCTTGCATGGCGAACTGGCAGCCAATCACGCCGAACTCGACGGTCCGTGCCATCGCGTTGAGCGTCCGCCGGTACGACTTCTCGATCAGCGACTTGGCGGAGAAGTTGCGCACCTCGCCAGCCATTCGTGATGGAAGATGCTGCGGATTGAGCTGGGTGATGGTATGAACGCCAGGTGTGCCGGCGAGGAGTGCTTGCCAGAAAGCGTCGGGACCGGTGCCGATCGGGTTGATGACGCCGAACCCGGTCAGCACGGTGCGTCGGGAGTTGGTCGTCGTGTCCGTCACGCGGTGTTGCCTCACTGTCGTCGGCCTCACCGGCGTGCTTGCCAGTGAACTCCCACTTTCTCCGGCCAGACCCTGTCGGCCGGGAACGCCCCGACCCGAGGAGTGGGTTCGGTCAGGCGTAATTCCACACGGGACGCAGCCCGTACAACATTAGAACAGTGTATAGGCCGCGGGAAGGAACGGCCGGTATCTTGCCGCTTCGAAACGAACCTTGGCACGGCTTTGGCTGATTTCAGCGTGCGATCAGCACAACCGGTTCGCTAGGCAGGCTTCGCGGTTCCCGTCGCGGCCTCGGCCATTTTCAAGAGGTAGGCGAGTTCCCCACTGAACACGAACTTGGCGTCCGGCATTCCGGGAGGCAGTTGAGCCGGGCTCACGTGTGCAAACATGATCTCGGCTTCCGCCACCAATCCGTCGCCAACGTGAACGGTGCCGTTGACCCGCCCGCCGGTATCGTTCAGGTCCACAAGCGTGGTCGTGTACGTCAACTGCTCGCCGGGCACGGCTTCGCGGTGGAACTTCGCGGACATCTTCGCCAGAACGACGTTCTTCTCGAAGTTGTTGGCGTGCCCAATGAGGATACCGCCGGTCTGTGCCAGACCTTCCAGAATGAGGGAGGCGGGCATGACCGGGAAGCCGGGAAAGTGATCGGCGAAGTGATCCTCGGCCAGACTCAGGTTCTTGACCGCGACCGCCGATTTGCGAGGTTCAAATGCAACAAAGCGGTCGATCCAGGTCCAGCGCATCGGATCTCAGGTGAGCAGGATGGTGGTGCGCGAGTTTGGCAGTCGCCCCGTCGGGCGACTCGCACGGAATCGCCCCGGTGGGGCGAGCGTTAACCGTGTTCACTTCTTGTTGACGCGAGATTCCAGGTAGTTGACGATCAGGTCGACCGTGAACAGGTCTTCCATCTTGTCCAGACGCGGATCCTTGCGGAACTCGGTCAGGTCGGCGTAGGGCATCTTTGACTGGAGTTCCACCAGCCCCGATTCGGTGATCTTGCCGCCGGCGACGAACTTGGGGTCGCCCTGGAAGATCGCCTCGGGGAACAGGTCTTCCCGTGGGATGCTGAACCCAAACTGGCGTTCGAGCCTGAACACGATATCCAGGAAGTCGATCGACTCGGCGTTCAGGTCGCCCTTGAGCCGGGAAGTTGGGGTGACCTCGTTGTCATCGACGTTCAGAGCGTCAACGAGGGTAACCCGAACCTTGGCGAAGATTTCGTCGTGCGTCATAATTTCCTTCTCCGTCCCAGGGTTCAGGTTACTGCCCCGAGGCTGAGGCCGCCGTCTACGGTAATTACCTGCCCGGTGATGTAGGCTGCTGCCGGGCTTGCCAGAAACACCACCACGTTGGCGATGTCTTCGGGTTTACCTAACCGCTTGACCGGGATCAACTTCTTGAGGTTATCCTCACCAGCCATATTCCGGACTGCCTGGCTCATGTCCGTCTCGATGAACCCGGGTGCGACCGCGTTCACAAGCACATTTCGGGAACCGAGTTCCGCCGCGAGCACACGGGTGAAGCTGTTGACCGCACCCTTGCTCGCTGCGTAGTTCGACTGACCTTTATTCACATGCTCGGCAGCGATGCTCGAGATATTAATGATCCGACCAGACCGCTGCTTGAACACCATCTGCTTGGAGACTGCTTTACAGAAGGAGAACATCCCCGTCAGGTTGGTGTTCACCACTGTGTTCCAGTCTTCCGCGTCCATCTGTACGAACAACTTGTCGCGGATCACACCGGCATTATTCACCAGGATATCAACCCGGCCCCAATCCGCCAAAACAGCAACCACGACCCGCTCACCGGCGGTTGGATCGCCAACGTCGCCCTGGTGAGCCTTCGCGACACCACCCAGAGCCGCGACTTCCGCTTCGAGTGCGGTTGCTGCTTCCGTGCTGCCTTTATACACGAAGGCAACTTTGGCGCCTTCCCGAACCAGAGCAAGCACGATTCCGCGGCCGATCCCGCGGCTTCCGCCCGTCACAATGGCTACTTGATCCTTCAGAATCATGTCGGCTTCCTGAGCTTGAAACTGGAGAGCGGGAGACAGCAATTCCCGGTAAATGCAGACAACCGGACGTTAACGTCTAACGTGCTCCGCTCGCCGAGAGTTCACCCAAGAGCAATGCCCAGTGGGCTTTACATTGCTCAACCAGTTTGGCTTCGGCGGCCGCTCCCGCTGCGCCACGGGCGGCAAGGCCGTACCCGTGGAGAATGAACTGAGCCGCCACCGTTTGTTGCCCGGCGTCGTTCGTGGCTTTGGCCTTGAACGTCGCCGTATCCCCTTCCAGATTCGTCAGTTCCACTGTGACGTCCATCCGGCGACCCGGTTGCATGAACGTCCCGTACTTGATCTGCTTCACTTCGCGGAGCACGATCACGGGGTGCTGGTAGTTGGTGGTGGCTCGCCAGAGCCACGAAGCGGCCTCGACACACGCCTGGAGCATCAACACTCCGGGCATGATGGGGAACTTTGGGAAGTGATCGGCCAGGTACTCTTCGCCGAGCGCGAGGAATTTGGACGCCTTGAGGGACTTCCCGGCTTCCCAGCCTTCGATCCGGTCGATCAGGTGAAACCGCATCGAAACGCGACCCACAGGTCTGGCCGATTCGCGGCCACAATTGATCAAAAGAGAAGAAAGTATAGCCGGCGGTTGGTGAACGAACACCCCTGTTGCGAATTCCACCCGCACGAGAACTGCCAACGCACCCCAAAGGTCGAGAGAATCCGTGTAAATCCGTACCACGAGGCAAACGACGGACTGTCGGCAATCGATTCCACGCGATATGCACACCCTTCCCTGGAACCGTTCTGGAACCGTTCGATTCGTCTGGAAGAAAGTTCATTAGAACAATTTCATGCCCTGCAGAAACGCAGTAACTGACTTTCCATAAATCGGTTGCGTGATCGCTTTGCGCTTCCCGAACCCCATTCATCTCCGAATCCACGTCGGAATCATGCGAGACATGAACCGCAACAGCGGAGCCAAGCAGCAAATACGGTCGGGTGTAACACCGTTTTGGGAGTTTGTGAGTACCCGCGAAGCCGCTTGCGGCTTTGCAAGTCCACTCGAAGCCGACTCCGAAAACCAGTGGCGCACTCGGAACTGCCTGTCAATTCCGCGATTCCCTGGTCAGGACGGCATGTCGGGCCTAAAATCTGGATTTCCCATTGAAGGGTAAGTCCAACACACGCGGTTATAAGGAGCGGGATTATGGCAACGCGAGGCGGTAAAGGACGGCGGAAGGTTGGCCGAAAGAAGCGACGTATGCGTGCGAAGATTCGTCACCGAAAGTAAAAAATACAGTTGCTGTCGGTGAACCTCGACGGTATCCGCCCCGGTTGTATCGGGGGATACACGGGGAAGCCGACAATGATACGAGTATCACGCCGCAGGGCGATTGGGGCGATATGCCTGCTCTTGCTCGCGGGATGCATAGGAGGTGGTCGCGCGCCCGAGGAATTGCGCCAAACGGCCACCTGGTTCGATCCGAACTACTCCGTGGGGCACGCAGGTTCGGGCTGGGATACGGCGGAACTTGCCAAGGTTGCCGAGATCATTCGTGGTAACCGGAAGCCGCCAGGCGGCAAAATCCCTCCGAAGCGATCCATTCTTGCGGTGTCTGGCGGCGGCTCCTACGGTGCATTCTCCGCTGGCGTTCTCTGTGCCTGGAGCGAAACCGGCACCCGCCCCAATTTCGATGTCGTAACCGGAATCAGCACCGGAGCCTTGATCGCTCCGCTGGCGTTCCTCGGTCCAGCATACGATTGCCAGCTCAAGCAGTTCTACACGACCGTCACCAACGATGACATTTACAAGAAGCGGAAGCCATTGCGCGCACTGTTCGCGGAGTCGTTCGCGGACAATGCACCCCTTCGTAGTCAGATCGAGAAGACCGTGACTCCCGAGGTGATGACCGCTGTTGCCCAGGAACACATGAAGGGGCGAAGGCTCTACGTCGGGACAACCGACCTCGAAGGTCGCCGTTCTGTGGTGTGGGATCTCGGGGCGATTGCGATTCGCGGCACCCCGTCGGATCGCGATCTCGTGATCGACATCCTGCTGGCTTCCGCGGCGATACCTGGCTTCTTCCCGTCGGTTCCGATCACCGTTACTGCGGGTGGGCAGGCGACTACGGAACGCCATGTGGATGGCGGTGTGAGTGCTTCGCTGTTCATGGTGCCGCCATACATCACGGACGAGGAAAAAGCGAAGCTCCCGAAGAACTGGCTGTACGATTCGGATCTGTACATGCTCATGGCGGGTAAACTCTATTCCGATCCGGAACCGGTTGCGAATGAGAGTCTGAAGGTTGCGGGCAGCGCCATCACCACGGTGCTATATGCCCAGGCTCGTGGCGATCTCCAGCGAATGTTCACGGTCACCCTGATGACCGGAATGAACTACCACCTGGCCTCGATCCCGCAGGACTTCGACGCACCGACATCGTGTACCGAGTTCAACCCATTCACGATGACGAAAATGTTCAACGAAGGAGTTCGCCAGGTTCGTGAAGGCGTGGTATGGCGCAAGACCCCACCGGGCTTGGAAGCTGGTGAACTGAGCGTGTTCCGTGGTGGAACAAAACTCATGAGCGCCGGGGGTGGCCCTGCCATCATCGGGCATCCGCGGGGAGGGTTCCCACCGATGACGATTGAGGGGATTCCGGTTCCTCCAGACCCGTTCAAGAAGTGATCTTGGTCTCGAGGGTTTGTGGAGTAGGCTGCTGGCCTGCAGTGTGCGTTGGCAGGCCAGCGGCCTACCCCACAAGTGCGACCCAGTGCTCACCAATCGTACCTGGTTCAGGCGGTCAAGGATGTGCAATGCCTGGAAAACGCCTGATTTCGAAGCTCGCGATCTGCTTGGCCATCGTTGCTGGCTTTGCGATAGCTGGTTGCGCGAAATCGGAGGGTGAGCGTCGGAAGCCGTTCGCCCGATTCCGACCCGCTCCGGGTGACAACCGCTCGAAAGAAGAGTTGAAATCCGCAGTCGGCTGGGTGGACGAGAAAGCGCACGCGGCGGGTCGCAGCATCATCCCGCGTGAGGAAATGCTTGCGTTTGCGAATCAGGTACGGGTGACACGCAAGCCCGCGAAGCCATCGCCCCACAAGGATATTCTCGTCATCTCCGGTGGTGGTGTGTACGGGGCGTACCCTGCCGGGGTGTTGTACGGCTGGACTCAGGCCGGAACCCGCCCCACATTCGACGTGGTAACGGGCATCAGTACGGGAGCGCTCGTCGCAGTCTTCGCCTTCCTGGGTTCTTCCGTCGATGCCGAGCTCAAGCAGGCGTACACGACCATCACCGACGACGACGTATTCCGCAAGCACCGGATTCCGCGTGCTCTGCTCTCGTCGTCGCTCGCCGACAACGCTCCACTTGTGGGACTGCTCAAGCGCTACGCCACGGACTCGCTTATTCAACAAGTCGCGATCGAACACGAGAAAGGCCGACGGCTTTACGTTGGGACCACAGACCTCGACGTGCGCCGTGGCGTCTTCTGGGATATGGGCGAGATCGCGACGCGGAACACTCAGGAATCCCGTGACTTGTTCCGGAAAGTGTTGCTGGCTTCAGCCGCGATCCCGGGGTTCTTCCCGCCGGTGCCCATCGAGGTCACGGTGAACGGTCGTCGGCACGTCGAACGACACATCGACGGCGGCGTGTCGTCCTCGATGTTTTTCGCACCACCCTGGGTGCCACCCGAGGAACGCGAGACTCTCCCGCTCACGTGGTTGCACGGCTCGAACCTGTACATTCTCGTCGCAGGGAAAATGTACCCCGACCCGATGCCTGTCAAGTCGCGCAGCCTGGCGATCGCGGGGAACGCAGTCTCGACCATTCTCTTCGACCAGACTCGGAACGACCTGAGCAAGCTGTTTCTGCTGAGCATCGTGACGGGGATGAACTACAACATGTCGGTGATTCCCAAGGACCTGCCCGCGCCGGTCGAAAGCACCTCGTTCAATCCCGCCGAGATGACGGTGCTGTTCGAGGCGGGTGCGGAATGGGCACGCAATCACGGGAGGTGGCGTGATTCACCACCGGGCGGCGAACCGGGTGAGGGTGGTCGCTTCCGGGGTGGCACAATCCTGACGGACAACGGCAACCGTTCGGTGATTGGTGGCGAGGAGATGATGATTCCAGCCGTGATCCCGCAGAAGTAGTCTTGGCGAGCGGGGATGTCAGTCCCCCGAGTTTGAGTGAAGACAAAGACTCGGGGGGCTTACGCCACCCCGCTCGCCGTGTAACTCATCACATCGTTCTGCCGCCGTCTACCACCAAAACTTGCCCGGTGGTGAGCGTCGTGCCGGTCGCCAAATAAATCACCGCATCGGCAATGTCGTCGGGGTCTGCGGCACGGCCGAGCGGAGCCTGCTCCAGGTACTTCGCGATGTGCGCCTCACGCCCTGCGAGCCAGCGCGTGTTGATCGGCCCGGGCGCGACGGCGTTCACTCGCACATCCGGCCCGAATGCCTTTGCCAGCGATTGCGTCATGCAGTTCAACGCCGCTTTGCTCGCGGCATACGGAATGGAACTCCCCTGCCCTGTCAGTCCAGCCACGCTTGTTACGGTGACGATGTTCCCCTTCGCAGCTTTGAGCAACGGCATCGCGGCGCGGATGCAGTAGAACGTCCCCTTCACGTTCACCTGCATGATGTCGTCCCATACAGTTTCGGTGAGTCCGTCGAGATCAGTGTGTGCGACGAAGTGCGTCATGCCGGCGTTGTTCACGAGCACATCAATCCGATCGAAAGCGGCCTCCGTGGTGGCAATCATCTCGCGGACCTCGGCATCGCTTCCGATGTTCGCTTTACACAGCACGACGGGAACGCCGCACTCCTCGACGAGGCGAACCGTTTCCAGCGCGTCGGCCTCGGACTTCGAGTAGTTGACGGCCACGGCGAATCCGAGTTTGGCGAAGCGAACGGCACACGCGCGACCGACGCCGGTGGCGCTACCGGTGACGAGTGCGACTTTCCGCGCTGTAGACATGGCGAGCTCCGGGAGGTTGGATGTCGGTATTGTGAGAGAGTGCCCCCACCGGGACCACCGCTTCACCGGGACGTTTCGTGACGCAAACCCTTCGCCATGCCATTCCGAATTCGTGTTCGCTGGCCCGATTGCTGCTCGGGGGCGTGTTTCCGTTCATTCCCGTTGAGTGGCGACTGTGGGTCATCATCATCGCGGCGATCACGGATTTCCTCGATGGCTTCCTCGCCCGCTTGCTCCACGCGGAATCGGACTTCGGCCGAATGCTCGACCCCATGGCAGACAAGGCGTTCGTGCTGATGCTGGTGGGCACATTGCTGGCGGAAGGTGCGATTCATCCATTGTGGGCGTTGGGGATCGCCACTCGGGATCTGGCGGTGCTCCTCGGCGTGATCGTGGTGGTGTTTCAGCGTCGGTGGCAAACCGCCTGCCAGATGCGGCCATCGTGGCTGGGGAAATGCACGACAGCCGCACAGTTCGCGGTGCTGCTGGTTTTGGTCGTGTGGGGTGAAACCCCGATGTGGTTGCTGGTGCTCACGACAACGCTGAGCACGGCCGCCGCAGTGGGGTATGTACGCGGTTATTCACTTCCGGAGCGATGACGGCTCGTGTAATACCGTCCGAGCCCGAGCGCCAAGCGAGGTTCACGTTGTTCCTCGCTTGGCGCTCGGGCTCGGACCAGTGACGCCGAGATCAGACGTTGTTCCTCGCTTGGCGCTCGGGCTCGGGCCAGGATGCATCACATCGCGGCCCAGTCCTTGGGCTTCAGCCAGTAGTCGGTGAGTTCGGCTTCCGGAGTGCCAGCGGCGGGGCGGTAATCGTAGAGGTATCGCACCACCGGCGGCAGGCTCATCAGGATGCTCTCCGTGCGGCCGTCCGTCTTCAACCCGAAGATCGTGCCGCGGTCGTACACCAGGTTGAACTCCACATACCGCCCGCGGCGCACTTCCTGGAAGAATCGCTGCTCGGGCGTGTAGGCCAGTCCCTTGCGGCGTTCCACGATCGGCACGTACGACTCCACAAACGCATCGGCCGCTTCGCGCACGAAGTCAAACATCGGCTCGGTGGCGTCGGCGTAGTCGAAGAAGATGCCGCCGACGCCACGGGCCTCGCCGCGATGCTTGAGGAAGAAGTACTCGTCGCACTCGTGCTTCATCTTTGCGTGGTTCACCAGCGGTGAATGCTTGTCGCAGACGCGCTTCCAGACCTTGTGGAAGTGAACCACGTCTTCCTTGAAGGGGTAGTACGGCGTGAGGTCCGCGCCTCCACCAAACCACGCCTTCGATCCGTGCGTGAGGAAGCGGAAGTTCGCGTGAACCGTGGGCACCAGTGGGCTTCGCGGGTGGATGACGAGCGACACGCCGGCCGCCGTGAACTTCAGACCGTCGCCGGGAATCTGCTTGGCGAACTCCGGGCTGAACTCGCCGTGGACTTCCGAGAAGTTCACGCCACCCTTCTCGATGACTCCTCCGTCCGCGATGACTCGCGACCGCCCGCCGCCGCCACCAGGCCGTTCCCATGTGTCCTCGCGGAAGCGTGCGGATCCGTCCGCCTTTTCCAGCCCGGCACAGATACGGTCTTGTAAGCCTCGAAAGAATTCGGTGGCGCGAGCGTGCATTTCGGAGCCTCCACAACGCAGTTCAATTCCGTGGGTTTTGTACCCGTTCGCCAGACGTTTGCAACTGCCCCGGGTCGCCCGTATCCTGGGAGTGTCACCTCTCGCTCTTTTCCGGGCTGCCGAAATAAATGAGATGTCACGACGAATAGCTGCGTGACCCGTTCCGGGGCGTACCTCTTGAGGGCCGCTCTTCAACTCACCGGAGATCAACTCGATGAGATCGCGATTCGTCTACAGCCTGGCCGTGATGTTCGCCCTCTCGGGCATCGCATCCGCACAGGCACCCAAGCCGGCTGTCATCGTGCAGACACAACCCGTGTCGCGGTTGCTGGCCGAGTTCAAGGAGATGATTCGGCAGGTGGGCGGCACCGCTCAGGGCGATGCAATGGTGAAGGAGTTCGAGAAATCTCTCAAGGACGGTCTCGGCGAAAAGGGATTCGATGGGCTGGACATCAACCGTCCTCTTGCGATCTACGCCGTCCTCAAGGAGAAAGCTGAAGAAAGCGGTCTGGTCTTCGTCGTTCCGGTGACCACCGAAAAGGATTTCCTCGCGTTCCTCGAACGGATCGAGATCAAAGCTGCCGCCGTGGAAGGCAAAAAGGGGCTGTTCGAACTCGATCTGCCCGACGACATCCCATTCACCAAGGGTTCGCACCTCCGCATCACCGACAACGGCTGGGCCTACCTCACGCTGAACGATGGCGAACCGACGGACGCCAAGAACCTCGTCGCGATCAACGACCTGCTCGACAACGCCGACGTTTCGCTCGCTTCCGTCAGGCTGTTCCCAGGTCGCGTGCCGCCGAAGTTGGTTGCAGGCGTTCTCGATCAAATGGATCAGGCCGCAGCGGGCCTCAAGATGTTCCTGGGCGGTGGTGGCGGCGATTCGAAGGCACTGAAAGTCTTGCTCGAAGAAGGGCCAAAGTTGGTCCGTCGTTACACCGAAACCGGGCTGAAGGAGGCCGAACTGGCCAGCGTAAAGTTCACGTTCGACCCCGCGAACGGCGACACCGTGACGGAACTGAGCCTCGTCCCGAAACCGGGCACGCCACTCGCCACGGAAATCGCCGCGATGACACCGACGACCAATCGCTTCACTGGCGTGGTGACCAAGGATGCGGCCGCGTCCCTGCTGTTCAAGGCACCGCTATTCGCGAAGGAATTGCGAGAAATCGGTGCGACGAACTTCGAGGAGATGGGGGCCGATCTCAAGGACACGCCGATCCCCGACAAGCTCAAGCCCGTGGTCGCGGAGGCGCTGAAGGGGATCGCACGCACGGTGAAGGCCGGCAAGGGCGACGTGGCCGTGGCCTTCAACGGGCCGAACGCCGATGGCAAGTTTACGCTCGTGGCGGGGCTGTCGTTCGAGGATGCGGCAGCCGTGGAGAAGGCGATTCGGGCGCTCGCGAAAGAATCGGACTTCGGGAAGGAATTCGAGTTCGACGTGGCGAAGGTCGGTGAGGTCGGGATTCACAAGCTCCCGCTCCACCGCGTGTTCCCCGATGAAGCTCACGAAAAGCTCGCCAAGGTGTTTGGCGACAAGCCAGCGGGTGCCGTGGCGTTTACCAAGGACGCGGTGTTCCTGGCGTTCGGTCCGGGTGCAGTGGACTCTGTGAAGGCCGCACTGGAAGCGAAGCCGGCCGAAGCCCCCGCTGTTGACGTGACGGTG